>DVDT01000037.1 GCA_015296085.1 Trichormus sp. M33_DOE_039
AATTCCCATTTCTCCTGCTTATAGTAAACAAGACCCCGACTGTAGTAAGCATCAGCATACTGAGGATTAATTTTCAGAGCTTGGTTGAAATCAGCTAGGGCTAATTCCCCTTTTTTCTGTTCATAGTAAACAAGACCCCGATTGTAGTAAGCATCAGCATACTGGGGATTAATTTTCAGAGCTTGGTTTAAATCAGCCAGGGCTAATTCCCCTTTTTTCTGTTTATAGTAAAGAACACCCCGATTGTAGTAAGCATCAGCCAACTGGGGATTAATTTTCAGAGCTTGGTTAAAATCAGCCAGGGCTAATTCCTGTTTTTTCTGTTCATAGTAAAGAACACCCCGACCTATGTAAGCATCAACATACTGAGGATTAATTTTCAGAGCTTGGTTTAAATCAGCCAGGGCTAATTCCCATTTCTCCTGCTTATAGTAAACAAGACCCCGACTGTAGTAAGCATCAGCATACTGAGGATTAATTTTCAGAGCTTGGTTGAAATCAGCTAGGGCTAATTCCCATTTCTCCTGCTTAGAGTAAACAAGACCCCGATTGTAGTAAGCATCAACATACTGGGGATTAATTTTCAGAGCTTGGTTGAAATTAGCTAGGGCTAATTCCCATTTTTTCTGTTCATAGTAAAAACTACCTCGATTGATGTAAGCATCGGCATACTGAGGATTAATTTTCAGAGCTTGGGTGTAATCAGCTAGGGCTAATTCCCATTTCTCCTGCTTAGAGTAAACAAGACCCCGATTGTAGTAAGCATCAACATACTGGGGATTAATTTTCAGAGCTTGGGTGTAATCAGCTAGGGCTAATTCCCATTTTTTCTGTTTATAGTAAAGAACACCTCGATTGTTGTAAAACGCAGCCCGAGGATTGATTTCAATTGCTTTATTGATTGCTGTTTCTGCTTCTATATACTGTTTTAAACTTTCTAAAAATCCAAATTTTTCGTTATACAAGTTTGGATTTTTTGGCTGGAGTTCAATTGCTTTTTCTATAGCTAATAACGCCTTTTCTGGTTGTTTTAAATCACGATAAATCAGTCCGAGCGATCGCCAAGCAGCAGTAAAGTCTGGTTTGAGTTTAGTTGCTGACTCAAATGCAGCGATCGCTTCTTGATCTTTTCCGTTGTAACTTAATGCTAAACCCTTGCCATAATACGCTAAATAAACAAATGATGGTTTCAGTTTTATCGCTGCCTCAAATGCTTTAATTGCTTCTTCAAATCTCAATAAACGCCACAGTTGATTTCCTCTTTCTAACCATTGACTGGCTGTTGCATTTCCTTTAGAGATATCTGTTGATAATATCGCTTCTTGAATCGACTTGATCTGTTGTGCGTTAAGTTGAGGTGGAGCAGTATTTTCTACTTTTTGCACTTGTACTCCCAATCTTGTTGCTAACCCTAAAAAGGTACTGGTTGGAATGCCTAAACTATAGCCTAGTTGTACTTGACCTCTACTACTACCACTATCTCCTGTTTTCTCATCAAAGGCTTGTTCTCCTTCTGCTCGTCCATGTATCCCAATCACTCTTCCTTGGGAATCTAATACAGCCCCGCCACTCATACCACCATAAGTTATGCTGGTGTAAACTAACTCATATCCTCCGGTTAAGGAACTCACTGTTTGTAATGCACCAGAACTGTTAGTTTGAAAATCTGATTGCCTAGATTCTATTAGTCCCTGTTCTTTGTCAAAAATTATCCCCATTGTCAGCCGCCAAGGTGAATTATTCCCTAGTCTGGGATAGCCAGCAGTAAACATATAGTCAAAATTTTTGGGGTTATAGTTTGCTAGAGTTGCGACTTGATAGTTCTGATTAGGTGCAGTAAATTTAACAATCCCTAAGTCAACCCCTTCTTCTGTTTTAATCGTGTTTTTATCTACAGGATATTGTTTGCCATCTGGTGCAAGAATTTGGTAGCTAAAGTTACCGCATGGCTTAGTTGCATCTTCTCGTTCACAGACAACGTGCGCTGCTGTTAATACTGTGTATGTATCTCCATCTTTAGCAATAATTATTCCCGAACCATTAGCATTACTACTACTATCAATTCTGACAGTAATTTGTTTAGCTTTCTGTTCTATTTCTTCCAACCATCCGGTTAATTGTGTTGTGGGTATTGTGTAAGGTTGCTTTGGTAAAGGTAAGGAATAAGCAGTCAGAATCTCTGGTTTTACCTGCGCTAAGAAAGTAGAAATAGGTATTCCCCAACTGAGTTTCCGCATTTGTTGAATTTGTTCATCGCTGGGACGTGAACCATCGGGATAGACATAACCTGTATTTAAAATCGGGTAAGCACTTCTACCATTTATTCCAATTATTTGTCCCTGGGAGTTAATAATTGCACCGCCACTCATTCCCTGTTCGATGTCGCTATTGTACCCGATTTGATAGCCTTCTTTGAGTGGTCTATCCCAAATTTTTTGCACTGTACCTATGCGAAATACTATCTCTCCTTTTGCAGCAGAATATCCCACTGCCATGACTTGTGTATCGGTATCAGGAAGGAAATTTGCTACTTCTTGTAAACAATAATTTTGATTGGTTTGGAATTGTAATAAGGCTAAATCAAATTTTTCAAAGTTGGTATTGGTGACTATTTGTGCAGAATGTGTTTTACCATCAGATGTTTGCAAGCTAATACTTTTAACTCCACGGATTACATGAGAGTTTGTCAGCACTAGGTAGTTATTTCCCTGTTTACCTAGTAATGTTCCTGAACCCCCGTTGTTATCTCCTATTACCCTAACTGTAATGCGACTAGCTAGGGTTTTAAGTTGTTGGTTTGAATATTCTCCAGTCTCTCCGTTTTCTGCTTTAATTTCACAAGTAGAATTATCTGCTTTAGCAACAGTATAAGAAGAAGTTTTAATAGCAAAACTGGGTAAGGGTAGGAAAATTAAGGAGGTAATTAAGATAATGGTTTTTTTCATATTATTTGTTGTGAAAAGAGAGTTGATGAATTTCACGCAGAGGCGCAGAGAGGAGGTTACTATTACACTTCAAATATTCTGGTTTGTTGGGAATCGCCATGAGTCCGAAAGGAATCTGCTTGTAACCAATTAAGAAATTGCTGTTTGAGAATGTCTGCTTGAGTGTGACATTCGGTTTTCAGAGATTGAAATCCGATATTAGTAATTTGGTCTTTTTTAGGTTTGATGCGGTATTATTTTTGTAACTGTTTTAAGAGATTTATAACAACTTCGTAACCAGCAGTATTACCTTGAGCTTGGAAAAGTTGGGCTGCTTGCTGTAAATCTTGAATAGCTTTTGGTTTATCACCTTTGAGAGTGTAAACTACTCCTCGCATTCCATAAGCTTGAGCAGACTGAGGATTAATTTTAATAGCATTACTAAAATCAGCCAGTGCTACATCCCATTTTTTCTGCTTATAGTAAATAACACCCCGACTGTTATAAGCTTCAGTAAAATCAGGATTAATCTTAATAGCTTGGTTAAAATCAGCGAGAGCTAATTCCCATTTATTCTGCTCATAGTAAAGAATGCCCCGACTGTAGTAAGCATTATCATAATCAGGATTAATCTTAATAGCTTGACTATACTCAGAAAGTGCTAAATCCCATTTTTTCTGATTAGCGTAAACAATACCACGATTGACATAAGCTATAGCAATTTTATGATCAATTTCGATAGCTTTGTTTGAATCACTAAGTGCCAAATCAAATTTTTGTTGAACAACGAAGACTGACGCTCTCAAAGCATAAGCATTAGCTAATTGAGGATCAATTTTAATAGCTTGGTTTAAATCAGTAAGTGCCAAATCAAATTTTTGTTGAACAATATAAATAGACCCTCTCAGAAGGTAAGCAAGAACTGACTGAGGATGTATAGTAATAGATTGCTTTAAATCAGCTAATGCTAAATTGAATTTTTTCTGCTCAATATAAATAGCTGCTCTTACAGAGTAACCTATACCCAGAGGAGTAAGTTTAATTGCTTCATTTATAGCTATTTCTGCTTCTGCATATTTTTTCAATTGAACTAATAATATAGATTTTATACCATACATAACTGAATTTTTTGGCTGGAGTCGAATAGCTTTATTAATCGCTCCTAATGCTTTATCCAGTTGTTTAATTTCTTGGTAATACCAACTTAAATATCGCCAAGCTGAAGCAAAATTAGGTTGAGACTTCACGGATTGTTCCATCGCCAACACTGCCTCTGGATATTTTTTCAGCGTATATAAACTTAAACCTTTGCCATAGTAAGCTAAATGAATAAATACTGGCTGCAATTTTATAGCTTCATCAAAAGCTTGTACTGCTTCTTGATAACGGCGTAACCGTCTCAATTGATTTCCTCTTTCTATCCATTGACTTGCCGTAGCATTTCCTTTAGAAACAACTACTGATAATATTGTTGATTGAATAATGTCAACTTTTTGTTGATTTAATTCTTGCGGTCTGGTAGTTTCTACTTTTTGTGGTTGCGTATTTAGTCGAGTTGCCATTGCTAAAAATGTACTCACAGGAATACCTAAACTATTACCTAGCTGTACCATACCTCCACTACTACCAAAATCTCCTTTTTTTTCATCAATAGCAACTTCTCCCTCAGCACGTCCATGAATACCAATTACTCTTCCTTGGGTATCTAAAACTGGCCCTCCACTCATTCCACCAAAGGTGATACTACTATAGACTAATTCATATCCTCCTGTTAAAGAAAATGGAAGTTTTAATTGGCTTAACCCACTACTTTGAAGATTTTGATAATCGGCTGATCTAACCGATATTAATCCTGATTCCTTATCATAAATCCGACCCATTGTTAACCGCCAAGGTGATTTTCCTCTTAATCTGGGATAACCGGCAGTTAATACATAATCATCCTGGTTATAATTATACTTTGCCAAAGTAGCGACTTCATATTCTACTGTACTTGTAAATTTCACTACTGCTAAATCTACACCTGTTTCTAGTTTAATGTTGCTCTTATCTACAGGATATCGTTTACCATCAGGCGCAGTGATTGTATAAGTACATTCTTCACATAATTTCTGGTCATCTTCATTTTTAGAAAACACATGAGCTGCAGTTAAAACAGTATAAATATCTCCTTCTTTAGCAATAATTACCCCTGAACCATTACCATTATTACTACTATCAATTCTGACGGTAATTTGTTTAGCTTTTTGTTCTAATTCACCTAACCATCCTGTTAAATTTGGTTGAGATAAATCATCAGAAATAATTGGTACAGGTAGAGAATAAGCTGTCAGAATATCTGGTTTCACCTGTGCTAAGAAGGTAGAAATAGGTATTCCCCAACTGAGTTGACGCATTTGCTGAATTTCTTCATCACTGGGACGCGAACCGTCAGGATAGACATAACCTGTATTTAATATTGGGTACGCGCTTTTACCATTTACTCCGATTATTTGTCCTACAGAATTGAGAATTACACCGCCACTCATTCCCTGTTCGATGTCGCTGGTGTAACCGATTTGATAACCTTCTTTGAGTGGTCTATCCCAGATTTGTTGCACTGTACCTGTGCGGAATACTATTTCGCCTTTAGCAGCAGAATATCCCGCCGCCATGACTTGTGTATCTGTATTGGGAAGGAAATTTGCTACTTCTTGTAGACAATAGTTTTGATTTGTTTGGAATTGTAATAAGGCTAAATCAAATTTTTCAAAGTTGGTGTTGGTGACTATTTGTGCGGGATGTGTTTTACCATCAGATGTTTGTAGACTAACGTTCTTAACTCCGCGAATTACATGAGAGTTTGTCAGAACTAGATAGTTATTTCCCTGTTTACCTAGTAATGTTCCTGAACCGCCGTTGTTATCTCCTCTCACCCTAACTGTAATGCGACTAGCGAGGGTTTTTAGTTGTTGTTCTGAATATTCTCCAGTTTCTCCATTTTCTGCTGTGATTTCACAAGTAGAGTTATCTGCTTTAGCAACGGTATAAGAGGAGGTTTTAATAGCAAAACTGGGGAAGGGGAGGAAAAGTAAGGAGGTAATTAGAATAATGGTTTTTTTCATATTATTTGTTGTGACAAGAGAGTTGATAAATTTCACGCAGAGAAACAGAGGCGCAGAGAGGAGGTTAATATTAAACTTCAAATACTCTGGTTTGTTGGGCATCGTAATGAGTTACGATAATTTGAAATTTTTCTCCTAATTCGGCACTAAACTCTAATTGAATCCAGTTATCTTCTTCTCTCGATATCACTTCTAAAACGTTTTCTCCTGATTCATCATGAATATTTAATTTCACTCCTTGAGGTAAAACATGATTTCCTACGGGATAGACTTGAGTTAAAATATCAACTTCTCCTTCAGAAGCCGCCGCAATTTTGACTACTAATGCTAAAGAAATCTGCTCTAGTTGCATTCCTAAATCAATTTTCTGTCCCCGCGTTATACTGACAGCACTCTTAAAAGATAATCCCAATTGTTGCGAGTTTAATATATGCTCAATAGTTTGCCAACTTGCATCGACAAATCCATCTAACCATTGCCCAATTTTTACGAGATTTGATGATTCTTGATGCTGGGGAAATTTAGTTATTTCTAGTTCACTCAAATAAAGTAGAAAATCTTCTAATGTTTGCAACTGATTCAGAGGGATTTCGGCTTGAGCTTGGGTTGTAAAACCTAAAATTGTAGCCTCTTTTAATTCAGCATTGAATTGTACAGCAACATAACCGATTCTATCCTCCCAAACTTCCGGCGGTATTTCACAAATTTCTGCTTTTTGTAAAACTGGACGGCATTCTAATTTACCGAGATTCTTTACTTCTAAATCAGCCACATTCATCAATTGAATTGTCAGGCGATCGCGGCTATCACTAGAGAGCCAATCAGTCTCAAATCCCATACACTGGAGATAATAATCTACAGCATACACAGCTAAGGTATTGAGATAAATCTGTTGTCGCTTTTCAGGGTTAGCAATCCCTTGGCTATATTCCTGTGCGATCGCATGAGCTTTAGTTGATAGAGTCACGCTAAAAGTTAGTTGCTCAGTTATGCTATTCATAAGTAATTCTCCCAAAGTTTCATTATTAGTTAATTCAATTTCTATATATATTTCTTTAAGTAAGTAATAATTTTACGCATCCGTCGCTGGTAAAAGCTAGAAGCTGTCGAAATTGGTACACCCAATTCTTCAGAAATATCTTTCCACCGCTTTCCTTCCAAAACTAAAAGCAAAATAACTTGTAAATTTGCTTGCGGATAATCCTGAATATAGTCATTTTTTAAGATTTTTTCGGGATCATTCTCAATGATTTCTTTTAACTGTTGTTGCTCAGAAGATATCTCATTTTCTATGGGCAAATCTTTGTTGATTTCATCTAATGCCAGTACGGGAGCAACTTTTTGATGCTTAGGAAGCTGAGTTATTCCCCTTTTTTGGTCTTTTTTTGCTACATCAGAAATTCGCCGGGAAAAAATGATATTTACCCATGCCATCACAGGATGTTCAGGATTATATTGTTCAATTTTTTGACAAATTTCTACGAATGTAATTTGTAATGCTTCATGATAATAATCTTCATAGTTGGGTGATTCCATCCACTGAGCTTGCTTACTCAATTTTCCAGAACCCCGAATTGCATTGATCAACTTATTTAAAGCTATGCGTCGCTTTGCTCTATCTGTGGGGTTTTGACTATCAGCCGGATATCGGTTGGCTTCATTTACTAGCTGTTGTAATTCTTGGTTGAGAGCGTCGTCTCTTAGGGGGAAATCATTCGTCATCTCACACTCCGATCGCACCAGTAGTTCATCCTCTATCTGGTTATCTTCCCGTAGCTTTGAGTTTTACGCAAAAGGAGTAATTTTTTGATCACGATGCCACCTATAGAATTTGGCGATCGCCCACTTGATTCCAGCGTAATCTTTTGTCTGCCAGTCAATCTTTGTGATTAGCCATCTCAGTACAGTCCTTGAAACTGCACAGATAGACTCATTCAAACTGAACTGCTGAAGTTTCTATTTAACTAGCTCAACTGTTTTATAACCAGACGAACCCATAGAATCCTGATTTTGCCGTTGCTGGCGGATTGTTGCTAGATGCTCTAATGCTTGGTTTAGCCCTTTTAAAATGTGCCGCTCATATCGGGCCAATTTATCTGTATCTGGAGGCAAAGCCAGTGATTTTTGTTCTTCTTGCCTGATTTTCGCCTGCAAACTTTTCATTTCTGCTCCACCGCTTCTTTCGCTTCCTGAATCAATAAGCGATTGCAGAGCATCGGGAAACTTAAAATTCATTTCTGCCCGTAAGATGGCGAGATTAGCGATCGCCGCTTCCGCTTGCCAAAGACGATTCAGCTTGAGCCAACCCATTGCGACTTGTTGCACTAGTAATTTTTCAGTAGCAGTCGTCGGTTGGTATTCCTCAACCAAAGATGCCACAAAGCTTTGAAATACCTCTAAATCTTCACCCTGAACTAGCGGTGGATTAACAGAAAGTAAACCATGCTGTGTAGAATTTTGAGAAGCAATATACTTGCCCTTTTGTGTAACTGGCCCACGAGATTTTTTTCCATTGGCTCGGCAAATTTCTGGATTAGCAACCATAGCTTTGTTTCACGATAACTATTGAAATGATTTTGCTAACTGGAATGGCACACAATAATTACTGTTGCGATCGCTCATACGAAGATACAGTATATGAAATCATCGAATGGCGATCACCTTACCAAGTTATTATTAGCTATCGTCGTTAGTCTTGGCTTCTAATGGCTCAAGAAAAGATTCAAGACACTCATGATCACGTAAATGTTGAGGTAAAGTCGTATCTTCAAAAGTAATACTAGCTTCACCATTAGCTGTGAGGGAATTAACCACAGCAACCTTGCCGTCCCTTTTTGAACCGAGACATCTGAATACTACCCGCATCCCTTGAGCAATTTTTGGGGCTGAACTGTTATAACTCTCATCGCTCCCCTGGGGTGAGTTAAGAGTGGTAGTTAAAACTGGTGAAATGACCACAGCTTCTTGATTTTGGACTTTTAACTCCTCTCCTTCAGATTTCTTAATTAAAACTGAGTTAAAAGTAGAGTTAAAAGTCTGTAATTCTTGTTCTGGAATAATTTCAGAGTTTTGATTAGCAAGTGGAACAGAAACATTAGGGAGGGGGGACTGTGTGGTGTTTCTAAGGTAGACTTTGCGCCGGGGATTATTTGGGGATTTACGTTTACTGACCATTCCTCGTTGATACATTTTGCATAATTCAACACCTATATTGTTTCCACCCACTGCATTCTGAATTTCTTCTGGTTCGTATCCTACCCCTGGATGCTGATCTAAAAATTCTAAGATGCGTTGTCTTAAGGATTGGCTTTGTTGGGCATTATCTAGAGATTCACCAATATGTCCTAAGTTTTGAAAAACACCTGTAGTAGCGTCATACATAAGTTTCAAAGTTACAGGCTCATAACCTCTAGTTTTCGCCATTGAAAAAATTCGGTGAGGGTCAGATTGGTCTTTACTTGCCTTTTCTATTCGGTAGTGGAAACTCACACTACCAGCGATCGCAGTTGATCCAGATGCTCTGCTGACTCCTGTATCATCCTTATTTTTATTATCGTGGTGAACCCAGAGTAGAGTAGCTCCATAGCGAATAACCAGTCGTTCAACCTCTTTTAACCAGTGACCAATATACTCAGACTTCTCCTCAATTCCTAAAGGATTGATAATAGTTGCTCGAATGCTATCGATAATAACTAAATCAGGTTGAAATTCTTCTAACCATAACTCCAAGCTTTCTAAATCTTTAATAGTCCAAGCTGCCATATTACGAGTTTCACCAATGACCCGAATATTCGGCTCATTATCAAAACCTCGGTTTGAGAGGTAATTAGCAGTGATGTTGAGAGGCTGATCACTATTTATCATTAACACTTTACCCTTTCTAGTGTTTTCTCCTAGAAATGGATTACCAGTAACAATTGAATAAGCTAGGTCAGTAGTCAATAGGGTTTTTGCGGCTCCTGGCAAGCCAGAAAGAATACCACTGACACCCTTTGGTATAATTCCTTCTGCTAGCCAACTTAAACCTTCATTCTCAAGAGCGAATACTTCCTTGAGTGTTAGAGGTTGCGGTTTTTGTTGGTTTTGCTTTTCGGCAAAACGAATAGCTTGACACTGCTGCTCAAATTCCTTAATTGTTATGTGATATCGGCTAAGAATTCTATTACGTTCTGTGATCTGTCTCTGGGGATCTGTCTCACGCAAGTAAGCTATAATTTCAAGCTTTAATCTGCTTGAAAGAGAATTTCGGCGCAGAGGAGCTACAATTTTTCGCTCCCAAAAATAATCACTAAATCCTGCTTGTTGGCGGATTTTTTCAAGTTGGAGGTTTTCTTCTAGTTCATCTAAACCTTTATTAATAACGGTTTTTGCTCTTTCGATAGCTTCATTTTGAGTTAACTTAACTTCGGTAGTTTTATTATTATTTGTGCTTTTAATATTAGAGTAATTAGGGTTACTTGAATGTTGGTTATTGATATCAGATAGAATTAACTTAATGTGTGATGGGCATTGAATATCATAGATTCCTTTGTCTAATTGACGAATTTTTAACCAGCATTTCTCCTCTCCTACTTGAAACTGTGCAGATGGTTGGCTAGATTCTAAATCAATACTATTTATGATACGGTGTACTCGATCATCATCAATGTTTAAAATATTACCCCCCTGTAAAACAATATCTTGTGCATTACCATTTAGTAATATTTTGTTTCTATTACACCAGTTCTGCCAACCAAAAGCTTCGTGAGCTAGTGCAGTTAATGCTTCACTGCGATCGCCTGTTGGATTATCTCCATCCAAAATATTTTTAGCTTTGTTTGCAAGCAACTTCTCTAGAGGAATACCAGCTTGTACAAAGTCAGTTTGCAGTGGTAATACAGGAGCTAAATAGTTTCTTTTGCTGGATGGATAAATACCGATAGATTCTAAATTTTCCACTTCTATTAATTCACCTCGTCTTATAGATTTATAAGCATTTCCAGATGGGCCAATAGTTGGGCTGAGAACTGTAAATCTGCCACCACTTAAAACTTCTCCTACGTGCTTTCCTCCAGGAGATAATGCAAAGTTTGTGAAATCAGGCTGATTTGTAACTTTTATGCCTAATCTGAACCCTCCTGAATGAGTTAGTTCAAAAAATGTCTTCTGCAAAGGTGGGTTATGTTCTAACCACTGTAAAATTGTATGTTTGCAATCTTGTGGTGAGTTAAAATGCTTAACATCAAAATCAAGCCATACAGTTTTATTCCATCCGCCTAATGTTCCAACTCCATTATCAGGATGAGCAAACCAAGTTTTTATTTCTTGTGATGTTGGTAATTTATCCTGATATTTTCGGTGTTGAATTAAGTGTGGAATTCCCTTTTTATCTAGGTAACTCGGATTTTTTCCTGTGTATAGTGGCTTAGGTGTTTTACAATCAGATTCACACTCAATCTTTCCGTTTTTATCTTTTCTAGGATACTTATATGGGTCTTGCTGGGGAGCAACTGGTAGTGAAGGGAATCCATTTTTATTCAGCCACTGAATTGTTTTGTTCCGCTCTAATAAGAAATTATTGTTGGTAGTGTTCAAAAGCATTTGCTTACTTCACCTCTTTTTCCAAACCCATGTCATATATTTGGTTTGAATGCCGCTTATATCTTGTTGTTGGTAATCTTCTGGCATAAGTTATTCTTCCTTCCTCTTTTCTGAGGTTGATTAGATGGAAGGGAGTAAAGATAGTTCTCAATCGCTCTTTGATGGGCTTGTGGATTATCCCTATTAGCAATCCAGTCGAGGATAAGAGAAAGGTTGTAAAGCGTCACTCTACAATTTACTTTTTGCCAATGGATTCCTTCTTGCCAGATACCTTGCAGTCGATATCGCTTGAAGGTTTCAGGTGATAACCCTATTTGTTCTGACAGTTGCCTTTTATTAACAAAATTGTTCATCTTGGAAGAACTTTTAACGTAACTACTCCAATATGAATGAAATTTTCCTCTGTAACGCGAAAGCGACTTTTCTTTTGTAACCCTTGCCAGATAAGCATCTCAGCAAATAATATAAATTTTTCAATTAGATTACAGATGGCATCAAGCTTTTATTGACATTGCCTAGCAGACAACCCTTCTCTGCTTGTTGGAGAAGAAATAAATTCCGTTGAGCTTGTTTTTGTTACATTTCTACTTGAGCAGAAGCTGCATAAAAAACCCTTGCCGTTTCTGCAAGGGTTTGATGTCTATCAAGTTATTTGTGATTGATATTAGATACTAAGTGGAACATCAAAAAATGTGTAATATCTATTACTCAAATGCTGCAACTCTGTAGTATCACTGAAATCTTTCTGTTCTGTGAGGGATAGGTGTTATATAAACAGATGGAAGCATTCTAAAAATTAAATAATTAATCACAATTCTTTTCTTCTACCTTGCCTCCGTATTTTTCCTTCCAAGAAAGCTCTAAATTTTTCACTTTTTATAAAAGCAGTAAATTTCTGTCTATCACGAATAACAGGCATATAAAAATTCTTCCTAAATTCGTCATCATGCTCTGCTATTCTGATTGCAGAATTCATAATTCCCCAAGTATAAGGACTTTTTTCTCGTTCAAAAGGATTCTCACATCCTTGTAGTTCTCTATTTTGGTGTTGTCTAATAGCTAGATAATCCTTAACTCTCAGTTTCCCTCCAATATAACTAGCAATAAAAACCATAAGTTCTCTTTCTCTTATCAAACCATATAGAGAAAATTCAGGAATATCAATAAAAGAAGTGCGGTAAAACATATTTTCGAGCATTTTAAACACAGATTGCCATAAATTCACCTCTAATTGGATAATAGGCATTAATTTTGTATTAGGCTTCCAATAGGAAAAATTAGAATCAATAGTTTGTCTACAGAATTCTCCCACCACTAACTTGTGATACCTGATTAATACCTTTCCTGTCACTATTTGTATGAGGTCTTGGTTTTTTTCTTCAGATGTAAGCTCATTTAAAACAAAAGCCATAACTAGCTTTGAATTACAGTTAACTAATGAAGGAAATGAAGGAAGAATTAGATACGGGCTGGGTAATATTAAGGTGTTTGTAATCATAACTTGAGTTCTTGTAATTTAATTAATTACTGTCTGTGAATCAAAGACAATCACGGCAATTAGTCAATAGGGCGTAAATTAAGCATTTTTAGATGATCGGCATAATGCTTTTCAATCATTGAAACACTGGTATCACACCACTTGGCTATGACTGATTCGGAAACGCCTTTCATAATCTGAAGAGTGATGAAGGTATCTCTACAGCTATAAGGTGTAGTGTCGGGCTTAATGGGGTCAACAATTCGATCCCAGGCATTATTACAAAAATTGTTGTAGTTGATTACTTTACCCTTGGGACTAGGAAAAACCAACGCATCGAAATCGAGATTTTCAGGTTTTATAGATATCAGCAACTTTCTCAATCTTTCAGAGCAAGGAAATTGCCGTTTTCTGTTATTTTTAGAACCCTGGACTCTTGTAGGAATACCATTTCCCGATGTTGTCACTGATTCTTCAAACCGGATACAACCACAATCTTCTCTTATGTGCTTCCATTGAAGCCCTATTGCTTCTGATGGACGGCAACCAGTCAAGAATAAGAATTCAACGAATGAAGCATAATGTCTGTAATTTATACCCGTATAGCCCCTACCGTTCCAATTTCCCCGGTGTTGTTCAAATGCTGCGATAATTTTTTCTCTCTCTTCTTCTGTAAAAGCATTGGGTTTAGGTTCTAATTGATAACGGTACTTTGGCATCTCGTTAGCCATACCCATATAAGGATTAGAGTCAATCAACTTATGTTTGACAGCCCAGTTGCAAGCTGCATTCAGTTGAGTCAATGCCCGTTTGGTTTGGCTTACTGTAGTTAGCTTCTCTAATTCTGCTTTCACTTTCAGGGCATCCAGTAATGGTATATCTCCCAAACGTTGAAAAAGTTTAGTAAAGCTATTGTGGTATGCCTTGGTTGTTTCCTTAAGACTTGATGATTTGTAATTTCTGTAACTTTCCCAAAGTTCTGTAATTTTGGGTATAACCTTGGGTGTAATGTCAGGTTTGGCGATTCTAAGTGCTGATTGGGGTTTGTACTTGGCCAGAGTTGAATCAAAATTTCCTGAAACAATATCCAATTCAATCTGATTTTTCTGTACTTCTGCTGCTTTACGGCTTATTTTGTTATCGGGTAAACCCAGCGATAGATAAAGCCTTTCCCCTCCATAGCGCAACCGTAGTTGTAAACGTCCATTGGAACTAAGAATGGAAACGTTTCCCTTGGGTACTTTACCTTTAGGTGTCTTACTGTACATATTTAATTGTTTTTCGTCTATTTTAGTACATATGTTCGTTACACCCAATTTACACCCAATTTACACCCAAAATAACCTAAACTACCCCAAATCATTATCGATTTATGGTGCATATGTACTATTAAAATAACTATTCAATAAAAACAAAAAACCCTTGTAAGTCTTGACTCACAAGGGTTTTAGTGTTTAAGCGGGCGGCGGGAATCGAACCCGCATTAATAGCTTGGAAGGCTATAGTTTTACCACTAAACTACGCCCGCGAAATTGCAACTCTGTTACTTTAGCACACTTTTATAAATGATTCAAGTATTCAATTAGCAGTTTGAGGCTTGATATCAATCCATATATAACAATTGCTTAAATCGATAGGCGTACCATCCTGGTTTTTCGCTGGGGTGCAGCTGTCGTTTTTGAACAGGTCGTTGATAAGTTGTTCGTATAAACTTTTTTCAGCTTGTAAGTCAGATGGAAGTTCTAACACTTGAGCTTGTTGGAACTTGCCATTTTGATCAATTATTAGACTAACTAATAGTTTTGCAGGCTGGAGTGTAGAGTTACTTGGAAGATAGCTGGAGCTATCGTCTAGAGTTTTTTTAGTGCTTCCTTGGTATGAAGCAAAAACACCAGGAATATCTCTATTTCTAATTGTACCTTGCTGTACAAGTTGGCGCGCTTCATTGTCTCCTATGGCAAACACATTGGCTATAAATCCGCCAGCATTAGCAGTAGGTGAATTTTCCGCAGATGGACTATTGGTAGTTTCAGGATTAGATAAACTATTATCACTAGAACTACCGGCGGTTTCTCCATTCAAAGTGGATGGAGCGTCTACATTAGAATTACTGGCGGGGTCTTCAGTAGTACTAGAATTTTGACTACTAGAATTACTAACAATTTCTCCATTGGAAGTGGACGAAGGTTCTTGATTGGAAGTATTTGCAGGTTCTTCGTCTTGAGTGCGTGGCGTTTTATCTTCTACCGCTTCTGACTCAGCAATTTGTTCTGGTGTAACAGGTGGAGCATCTGATGGTAATGGCGTTCCCTTACCCAATTCGATATCTTGACGACGTTCCCAAGGGCGATCGCTCAATGGAACTGTAGGTGTTGGCTGTGTAGCTGTTGGAGTTGGAGTCGGAGTTGGCTGTGTAGCTGTTGGAGTTGGAGTCGGAGTTGGCTGTGTGGCTTCTGGGGTTGGTGTCGGAGTTGGTTTTGGTTGGGGAGGAGTTCTTTCCACCAATACTTGTGTATCAGTTTGGGACGCATCCCTGCTGTTATCTGGCTGAACATCATCACCAAAACTTACACTCTGCTCATCTTGATTTGTAGACGTTGCTGGTGCTGCTTCTGTTGTGGTTTTTGGTGCTTGTGGTTGGGTTTCTGCTACTGATGTCTGAGGCGAAATTTCTATCAACTCAATGGGAGTGATCGCTTGGCTTTGTTGGGGAAACCAAGGTCGAAATGCACCAGACGATCGCATCAACCAAAAAGCCAACAAATGCAGGGACAATGAACCTATAACTACAGCTATCCACAAACCTGGCGGATCTTGATGTCGCCGCCAGACTTTGTCTGAAAGTGGGGTTTTATCTGCAACTGATGGTGTCATGTTGCATCTGAAACTAAATAGGACTCCGCGCTGTGATTCACACTCATACTGTCAAGTCGAATTGTTATATTCTAACGATTGACTGTTACTTCTGGTGTCACCATAAAAGTCAAAACTGTTTCATCAACTCCTTTGAGTTTTAACGGACTACCTTTAGTGATTTCTTCGTCCTGTAAATAATCAGCAACAGCCGCAGAAACCAGAATAGTACCAGGGACTGCTGCTGCTTGTAATCTAGCGGCAATATTCACACTCGGCCCGATCGCTGTGTAATCAGCTCTTTCCGCACTGCCAAACATGCCCACAACCGCCGTACCTTGGTGAATACCGCAGCGAAACTGCACCCCATTCTGGCTATCAGCATCAAATATGCCTTGGCTTTGCCATTTTTTGTTTAACTGCACCAATGATTTTTGCATTGCTCTGGCTGTATTTACAGCTCGACGCACCTGTTCATTGGGTGTCAGTTCTTCTGGCGCACCATATAAAGCTAAAATCGCGTCTCCCATAAATTTATCAACTGTGCCACCGTTATCAAACACCCCCTTCGTCATTGCTTCTAAATATTCATTCAGCAATTCTGCGACGCGTCGGGATCTGAGGGTATTGGCTAACTGCGTAAAACCTACAATGTCACTAAATAAAACTGTAATTAAGCGTGGTTCTGGTCGCAAATCTAGGCTTAAAGAACCCGCAGCAGCTTTGGACACCAAAGTAGGCGGTAAAAAACGTTTCAAAACCGATTCTGTCAGATAAGTATTTAGCTCCAAAACCCGACGCTCGTTTGCTTTCAAAGCTAGAAGATTGCGAACCTCGGCTAGAAGTTCCCGGTCATTAAATGGTTTTGCTAGGTAAGCATCTGCTCCATGTTCTGTACCTTCGATGCGGGTTTCTTCGTCCACTTTGGCTGTCAGTAATATAATTGGTGTCCCTTTGAGTTTTTCCTCAGTCCGAATCATCCGAATCATCTCCAGTCCTGTCACCATTGGCATCATCAAGTCGGTGACAATTAAGTTAGGAGCAATTGCTTGGGCTTTGCCAAAGCCTTCATAACCGTTACGCGCCGTTTGAACTTGATAGCCACTCCGTCGTAGGATATCAGACACGTAGGTTCGCAGATCCGCATTGTCATCTACTACTAAGATAGAGTGTACAGAGCGATCGCTGGAAGTTGCTTGCGTGTTTTCCCGTTGGTTATTTTGCGACTCAATGTATAGTGATAAATCTATACCTTCAGTGTTATCACTAGTTGTTTCTACCAGTTCTAAGTCTGCTAACTCCACGCTAGCACGACTGGTATTAACTTCTACACGCATTTCCGATATCTGCTGTGTAGGCAAGTGAGCATTGCCAGCGACAAGCCAAAGGTTAAATGTAGTACCTTGACCATAAACTGATTCAACTGTGACTTGACCACCATGCAGTTCTACTAATTCTTTCACTAAAGCTAAACCGAGTCCACTGCCTTCATAGGAGCGATTTTCTGAACCCTCAGCTTGCCGGAAACGCTCAAATAAATGAGGAATTTGTTCCTGAACAATACCAATACCTGTATCTTGTACCTGTAGTAAACAGTGATTTTCTACAGTTTTGAGCTTGACAGTAATAGTACCACCTTCTGGAGTAAACTTCATGGCATTTGACAGCAGGTTATAAACTACCTTGTCAAATTTTTCCATATCTAAATAAACGGTAGGACATTCACTTAAGTTAGTAACAAGCTGTAGTGACTTTTTCTCACAGTAGGGACGAAATGATTCAACGATTTGGCTGACAAACTCCACTAAGTCGCTAGGACGAAAACTCGGCTGCATCCTCCCAGCGTCTAAGCGTTGTAAATCTAGTAGTTGATTAACTAGTCTGAGTAATCGGCGAGAGTTACGCAAAGCGATCGCACTTTGATCATAGGATAATCCCTCTCCCGTACTCACAGCAGACTCCAATGGCCCTTGAATCAAGGTAATCGGTGTGCGAAATTCGTGGGAAATATTCTGGAAAAACTCAGTTTTTTGTTTATCTAGCTCTATGAGCCGTTCAGCTTGCTCACGGGTTTTTTGGTAAAGGCGTGACTGCTGCACAGCGATCGCAGCTTGCGCGGCTACGGTTTTCGCTAACTCAATATCTGATGATAGCCAGCGTCTAGCTTTGCTACCTTCTCGCAGTGTGATACTACCAATACATTTACCATCAGCGACCAAAGGCACTACCATCAGTGATCGGGCTGGCTGTTTTCCTGGTAAATCAAACCCTTGAACCGCTAAAGCATAATTATTCAAGTCATCAATAACTACAGGTTCATGTGTCCGAATTATTTCTTGCAGAATCGGGTTTTCCCGAATTGGTGCTTGAGATTCAGGTAATCCAGGGATAGTTAATTCATAATTGCCACTATATTCTTTGCCTGGGACATCTGAAAAATAATTCTCTAAAGGTTGAGAACTATCATAAAGTCCCACATACTGCACATACTCATCTTCTTCTGCCCACAAGGACAAAACGCAGCCATCTACTTGTAAAGCTTGTCCTAGTTGTTGAGTGATCGCTGCAAAAATATCTTGAGGATTTAAACTAGAACGAATTGCTGTAGTAATAGTATTAATTAAAGCTTCCCGTTTAGCTAAAGCTCGTACTTGCTCATAGGCGTAAGATTGTGATAAGGCAAGAGCTGCTTGATCCGCTACCATCAACACCAGCTGCACCTCCTCTTCTCCCCAAATCCGCCCTTGGTGACACTGGTGCAGTGCTAGTACTGCCATCAATTGCTGTTGCCACAGGAGAGGTACAACTAAGCTAGAGGAGATCTTCGCAGTTTCAAAAGCCTTAGCTCTGTTTTGCAGTTCAGGGGTATCCCCATAAATCCGCTCATCACCTACTACATCATGAATTACCTGCACCTCACGGGTTTCCCAAAGCGTCTGGGCTAAAAGTGGGGTGGGGGTGAGATGATTCGTTTGCGTAGTGGTGTTCTCTTGATTAACCTGCTCTAAAGCCGCTTTTTGATAAATGAATCCTTCATCTACTAATTGTTCATCTTGAAACGGACGCAATAGACATACATCCACTTCCAACATCTGGCCAACTGTATCGACAATGGCTTGTAAAATCTGTCGGTAATCTAAGGCACTGCGAATAGTGTTGGTAATGGTATTAAGCAGCGATTCTTGACGCAGTGTGCGAGTCAATTCACGGGTGCGTGCTTTGAGAACGTTATGAGTATCCAGGGCTTGACGAACTACTGCCTTGAGTTCTTCTGCTTCCCAGGGTTTAGTAACATATTTGAATACTTTACCAGCATTAATTGCTTCCACTAAGTCTTCGACATCAGTGTAGCCAGTTAAAATAATCCTAATAATATCTGGATATTGAGTTGCCGTGAGGCTTAAAAATTCTGTTCCACTCATGATCGGCATACGCTGATCCGAGATAATTACTGCAACCTCTCCTTCTTGTGCCAGCAGATCCAGTGCCGCAGGGCCAGATGTTGCCCTTAGCACCTTGTACTCGCGATAGAAGGTGCGGTAAAGCAAGTCAAGGTTGTCTGGTTCATCATCAACAACCAAAATTTTAGGCTTACTGTTTACTTGGGATTTCATGCACCGCTTTCCTGCTGTAACGGCAGTCGGATAAAGGATAATCTGATCAGGTGATAATGTTTCTGAGTCAGTTGGGAACAGAACATTGTAACCAATAAAGCTATGTGGCTAAATGACTGGTGGAGATGGAACTATTCACATTCATCAACTTCAATGGCTGCTAAAGACTACCATTGAAGCTAGCGCAGTGCAGTTAGTCTCATTATTAGTGATTTTGTTACAGATTTTATACTGACTAGTCAAATATTGCCTCACCTCCAGTAATCACCATCAGAATAGTATATGTAGCAATCTAGCTTGGTTTTATGATCTCGATTAAACTACATCTTAAGTTTTCCCGTTGTTGCAGTTGCACTAACACTTTTAAGTAAATTTTATTTATACCAATCATGTTACAACCAGTAATATTACTAGTGTTATTAGTCGAAATAAGTATACCGTTAGACTAATATATCGCGTCTCTTATAGCTTTGAGAAAAATGAGGCTGAGAGTGCGGTTAGTGAAGGGAGGTGTTGAGCAGTGTGCTAAGTAAAAATACCAGTCTCCAGTCCCTAGAAGGTTTATGTGTTAGTTATAATGTTTGCTGCCATGTCAATATGCTAGGCTACTATATTCTTACCGTAGTAAGTGTTACTCATCCTATCTTGTTTGCATAGCGGCGTGAGCCTGCTCTACAATTTTTCCATTCGAGCAGCCTTAACCCCACAACGAAGTTATACCAGTTCAAAAAACTTTGCAACACATCAAGTATCGTTAGGGGACAAAGTCTTGCGCCCCCAGCCAATCCATGCTACAGCATTCTTTTTTCTAATTGATATAAGATCTATGGCTGGCTCATTTGTAAAGTTTACACTACTCTTCTGAGATTATTTCAGCCGACTTACTTACAGTGTTCTAGGATATTTGAGAAGATTTTCGTTGAAAAACATTCATACTAAACTAGCCTTGGCATACTGGTTTTTTGATCCATACCACCAAAAACAAGTCACATCTCCTGCAGAAAACAGTTCTCAGCACTTCCAGATTCGTGCTGCTATCTCTGCTGATTTAAAGGGTGTTGCTCAAATTATTGCAGAAAGCTTTCACTCCCAAAATGGTTTATGGGGATGGGCTTTTCCACTGCTACGTTTGGGTATTTACGAGGATCTCAAGCATCGTCTACTCTCATCTTCACCTCATCATATCTGTTTAGTCGCTGTTAATACACTTGTTGATGGCACTCATCAATTATTGGGTACCGTAGAAATGGGTGTGCGTGTTAGTGACATTTGGACACAGACTGATAGAAGGTTTCTGTATCTGTCTAACTTAGCTGTTCACCCAGAATACCGCAGGCATGGCGTAGCCTCCAAATTACTCATTAGCTGCGAACAAGTGTCACGAGAGTGGGGATTCCAGGATCTATATCTCCATGTTTTGGAAAATAATTATCAAGCACGGCAGCTTTATTTCAAACAGGGATATCAGGTACATAGGGTAGAATCTGACTTCAATGTATTCTTATTTAGGCAATCACGCCAGATTTTATTACATAAACATCTGCACCTAAATCCTTAAGCTAAGTATTCTTTGATGGTATGTAAATTGGTTGGGGAGAACATGTTTGATCAAAAAAGTTGATAAGATTCGATTAGCAAAAAGCCAGATTCTAGTAATTCAAAATTTGTGGTAGCTTGTAAAAATTAATTTATATTTCCAATAACTAAGACTGTATTTTGAGTTTTTTATAGAAAATTTCGATAATGCCTTAAAGTTTTGGCTAAAACATATGGGTGTAAAATAGCTGCACAACATCTTGCTAAATTCAATCCGAGCTCAATGCTGAGTGAGCCTAGAATTTTGAGTCATAGACTGAATATTGGGCAGATTTCCTATTTATTTTGCGATGCAGCAAAATTTATCTAAAATATTTAATAAAGTTATTTTTATGCAGTCTTAAGAAAGATTCATAGAAAAAATATGTCTATTTAATCATGATATGTTAAATCTATTGCATATCAACTTTCAAATTTAAATTATGTCAAAACATAACACTTTAACTATAATTGTAATGTCAGTAAAATTACGCTTGATTTTAATTAATTTCCTTACAATAACTTAGCAATAAAGATATTTAACTTCATGGAAACTTTAAACTTTTTGAGTTTAATTGGCAGACAAATCTAATTAGATCACATAAAATGTGATCACTCAATGGCGCAATCATCTCTATTTCTTGAAATCTTGATTAAAAGTAAACCAAAAATTCTTTTAATAAAGAAATATCAAAAACAAGGTTTTGAATATCATCAAAAAATCCCACGCTGAATTCCCAAATTTACACCATACAAAAGTTTGAGCAAGCATGGATAGCGAAAAAAACCGCCGCTATCAGGTTACTATGGTATCAACTTACTACTCCGACACAAGTTGCCTTGACAGTCTTGTCATGCCAGATGGAACTGAGCAAATCTACAGTTCGGATATTCTGACGTTTTTGCACAGTGGGCAAGTTTTTATCGTCAACAGTCGTAGGCGGAATGGGTTAATCCTGATTAAACGCTATCATGCGGAATTTGCCGGCCCAGGGGCAGCAGTTGGGGGTGAATATGATGCTGATTGCCAAATGGTTATTCCTATAGGAAATCTCTCTTTGCTGACACCAGAGTCTTATGAAGATCGCCAAAAAGCTTACTTAATCCGGCGACAGTGGATTAGACTAATCAAACAAATTACAGAAAATCCACTACCTCAGCAGCGAGTGCAAAAAATTCTTGATCAGTTTGAACAATATTTTCCCCAGGAAATGGTTGCTAATTTACCAGATGGGGCTTTTGCTTTGTTAGTGGGAGTGCTACCCCAAACGGTGGGAATGGTACGTCGTTGGGGGAATAGGGAATAGGAAATGGGGAAGAAAAATTCAATACCCAATGCTCCGTTCCCTAATAAATAATAATTAGTGATACCGTTTTTTAATGAAGATGCACTTTAGAGACGTTGCATGCAACGTCTCTACATCATTTATTTGGTGAAACTTCATAGAGAATTGGTGTGACTATTGACCAAATACGCTTGAATCCGGTTTAGCGTACGTAAGTTCTCTTCAGGTGTACCGATAGTAATTCTCAATCCGCCGCTAATTTCACGTATTAGAGTACCTTGATTTTTCAGATGTTGATGAAGATGTTTTAAAGATATATTTTGTGAGTCAGCAATCTCTGGTTTTAGACGCACGAAAATGAAGTTAGCAGCACTGTCTATAACTTGTAATGCTGGTTGTTGAGATAAAGCTGCAATCAGTTTGGTGCGTTCATTAAGAGTTTGGGGAATAGAATCTAGCAAGATTTGGCGATTTTGCAAGGCTATGAGGGCGGCCGCAATGGAAAAACTAGGTAGATTGTAAGGTAAGCGGACTTTTTCTAGAATAGCGATCGCTTCTGGATGAGCTATGCAATAACCAACACGCATAGCCGCTAGCCGAAAAGCCTTAGAAAAGGTACGTAAAATTATCCAGTTGGGACGCTGCGCTAATTCATTCACCAAAGTTGTTTGACTAAATTCAAAATACGCTTCATCAATTACCACCAAAACCTGTTCACTTAGACTTTTTATCCAAGCCAATTCACTAGAAGTTAAAGGGTTAGCGGTGGGGGAATTGGGATGGACAACAAAAACTACGCGAATGGGAGGGTGTTGAGTGTTTTCTATAGCTGATTGGGCGGCGTTTAAATCAATTTCAAAATTACTAGGATTTCGAGAAACCGTTACTACGGGTATACCTAAAGTTTTGGCTAAAATCCCATACATGGAAAAGGTGGGATTAGCCACCAGAATTGACCCTTCTCCCTGTAGACAGGTAGCAATTAATAAGGAACGGATCAGTTCATCTGAACCATTACCGACAGAAATATTATCAGCAGTGCATAGCGACGTGGAAAGGCCAGCTGATTCATTAACATATTGAGCGATCGCATTTTTGAGAGCCTCATGTCCACCATCAGGGTATCGGTTGGTTTCGATCACCTCTTGATAAGTCCAAGCTAGCTTTTGTTTTAACTCAGATGGTAAATCATAGGGACTTTCATTTGTATCTAAGCGATCTAACTGAGTTGGGACTGCTGCGGTTGTATCACTACCAGGGTGTGGTTTGTAAGCGTTGAGTTGAGCTAAATCTGAACGAATAAAAGGAAGCATGGTTTTAGTCAATAGTCATTAGTTGTTAGTCATTAGGGAATTGGGTATGGGGCATTGAGAATTTGGCATTGGATTTTTCTTCCACTGCTTTCCCAGTCCCCCCTCCTCTTTCAGAGAGGCTAACGCGAACGGGGTTTGTCAGTCCCTAACCCCTAGATAACTGGCAGAATTGTTGAATTGCTTGCCAAATTTCGTCTTTAACATTATTTAGGGCGTGATCGCTGTCGAGTTCTATTAACTCTACCCAAGGACGTAATTGCAGAAAATCGCGACTGGCTTGAATAGGAATGACTTCATCTTGTTTGCCGTGCAGAATTAATGTGGGAATGGGGCGTTGCAATTGGTTTTCGGAGTATTTGGTTGCATCAGTTACAAAATTGTAACTTAAAGGGAGCGATCGCCCTTCACCGTAATGGTGAACCATGAGGTACTTTTCTTGTTGCCAACGCTGTATTGTTTCTTCTCCTAACTTGGGCAACCAATGAGATAAGAAACCGAAAGCTGGTGCTAACAGCACTAGGCGTTCTACCTGTAAATATTGCTGTGCTATGTGAGCAGCAGTCAAACCCCCTAAACTAGAACCAATCAAAGTAACAGGTGCGGAGTCATCGACAAATGCGACTGCGGCTTGTTTGATTTGACGTGAGATTGTTAACTCTGAGAAGTCATCACCATTGAGATCGGGAATACTCAGGGGGATTTGCAATTGAGCAAAGCGATCGCGGATATCTTGGGCTTTAGCAGATTTCGGACTGGAAGCAAAACCGTGTAAGTAGATGTATTGGTTAGTCATTAGTCAACCCCTTCCCTTTGCTACACAACGCTACCACGTGGCTTGCTTCCTCGTTCGCGGAGCATTTCGGAGGGAAGGGGTACAAGACATTACGTGAATAGGGGTTCAAGTTCTACCTGCCAGATTAGCAACTACAGATGCTAACTCAGTAGCATTGACTGGTTTGGGAAGATGTAGCTGAAAGCCTGCTAACAGGGCTTTATTGCGGTCTTCTGCTCTAGCGTATGCTGTCAGTGCTACGGCTGGGATTGTACCGCCTTGTTCTTGGGAGAGCGATCGCAGTTGGCGAATGAGTGTGTAACCATCAGTTTGAGGCATGCCGATATCACTAATGAGTATTTCCGGGTGAAATTGTGGCAGTGCATCTAGAGCTTCGGGAGCGGATGAGACTGTCATTACTTGCGCGCCATACTGACCTAAAATTGTGCTGATTAATTTTTGAGCGTCTGGCTCATCATCGACGACTAACACACGCAAACCATTCAGTATGGAGGAGTTATTTAAATGTTCTACCCTGGTAAGGGTGGACAATGGTTGGTAGCTGCTCACTGGTTCAGTAATAGCTTTCATGGGCAGGTTTACCACAAAAGTTGTCCCTTGCTCAAGTCCTGGGCTGATGGCGTAGACTTTACCACCATGCAGTTCTACAAGATGGCGGACAATGGCTAATCCTAATCCTAACCCTCCATGCGATCGCGTTGTGGAGCTATCGGCTTGTCGGAAACGTTCAAATATGTAAGGTAAAAATTCGGGGGCTATTCCTGAGCCTGTGTCACTCACTTGAATTTCTACGGAAGAATCTACACGCCTAACTTTGACCGTGACTCTACCACCTTTGGGTGTAAATTTGACGGCATTGGTCAATAAATTCCAGATAATCTGCTGTAAGCGGTTAGCATCGCCCATAACTACCCCAATACTGGGTTCTGATTCGTATTTGAGAGTAATTTCTTTAGCGTCGGCGGCTGGCTGGATCGTATCAATGGCGTTGTTGACAATAGATGTCAGATCTAGAGGCTGGATGTTGAGCCGGAGTTGACCGCGAATAATCTGAGAGACATCTAAAATATCTTGAATTAGTTGGGCTAAGGCTCTAGTGTTGCGCTCAATTGTCTCTAAGGCGCGCTCAGTTGTAGTTTTGTCAAATTGACGAGTTCTGAGGAGTTGTGTCCAACCCAACACGGCATTCAGAGGGGTACGCAATTCATGGGAGAGGGTGGCGAGAAATTCGTCTTTAATGCGGTTGGCAACTTCGGCGGCGGTACGTGCAGCTTTTTCTCGTTCTAAAAGCTGTTGGCGTTCTTGTTCTGCTTGTTTGCGTTCGCTAATGTCAATCATAAACCCGTGCAGTAGTCGTGGCTCTGTACCGGAACGCACGACATTCACGATGTCATAAAGCCAAACAACTCTGCCATCAGCTGCCAACATTCTATATTCAAATTCGTAGTTATCTAGGGACAGCGATGATTGATGACAATGTTTGATTACCCACTCTCGATCCTCTGGGTGAATGTGTTTATCCCAAAAATCGTCTGAGTACCACTCCGTTGCGGGATAGCCTAAAATTTCTACGCTTTGTGGCCCTACATAAGTAAACTTACCTTGGGTAACATCTACTTCCCAAGGAATTATCCTGACTTTTTCGGTGATAGTTCTTAATCTTGCTTCGCTTTCTTGGAGTGCTTGTTTGGCTAAGACGCGTTCGCTGATATCTAATACAAATCCAACTAGTTGGTTATGATTGCTTTCTAACAAGGCAAAACCTATCACAACAGAAACGCAACTACCATCTTTACGGATGTATTCTTTCTCTAAATTTTGACACACACCGGTCGTTTTGAGTTCTTCTACAGCGCGATCGCTTGCTGTCAAATATTCTGGTGGTGTCATCTGTTGCCAATTAACTTGCCCCCTCAGTAGATCCTCTTGTGTATAGCCTACTATGCTTAAAAAAGCATCATTAGCCTCCAGAATTACCCCGTTTATATCAGCAACAATCACCCCAATGATATTAGAGTCTGCTAACCTTCTAAACTTTGCTTCACTTTTCCGTAGCTGTTGATTAGTGATTTCTAGTTTCTGTTTAGAAGTAGCTAGTTCTGAATTCAACCAGCTAATTAGTGCTGAAACTGATATAAATACGATTAAACGTAATTGGCTATCGAACTGAACAACATACAGCGAAAATTTTGGTTTGAGGAAAAAGAAGCTGATTGCAAACGTAGACAAGAACGTTGCCAGCAGTCCTGGTTTAAAGCCACCATACCAGGAACTAATAGCCACGGCAGCAAAAAAGAGTAGGAAAATAGTTGGTGTTAATAGTTGTTTGAATAATAGCGTCAGTAGTAAAGCACTACCGACAGCAAAAAATGCTACCGCGTAGGATGAAAACCTAGAACGTATTCCTTTCAAGGTGGCTTCTCCTTTATGCCTCTAGCTAGAGCATTATTCCCAAAATTAGTGAGAAAATGCGATCGCTCCATAAATATTTTGCATGGGTTAAATCTGAACTTAACAATCTATATTTGTAAATCTATCTACAGGCTGAATAATTAAATTATTCTGATAATTTTGTGAACAATTATCAACTATTCCCATGTTATTAATAAATTAAATCTTACTATTTTATTGGTGTAAGATTAATAATTTATTTTCTTCTTCCAGTTCAGTTGAAGCTCATGCAACTTTAAGTTTTTCTTGCATTGTCTGGGGAGTTAGCTACGCGCAAATCCCATAGGGAACCCAAGGCTAAATATTCATACCAACTTAATTTAAACTAAATTCTGAGCAGAATGCAGTATTATTATCTACAAAATTTTTAGATTAATTTAGTAGTATTGCCTAATTTAGTAATTTAATAAACATTTTGTCGGCATGGTTTAGCATAGCTGATAAAAGCTGATAAGCATGTAAATTGCCAGCTAATTTCATAATATATTCATTAACTATATTTAATTTTTAGAAGCTAATGAAATTTATTTTATACAAGCTTCCTCAGTGACTCAATAGGGGGACACAAATAAACTTAACTATATGAATTTAGGTCAAGATAGCTGAAAAGCCCTTCCCTCTGCTTTCTGCCTTCTGCCTATTTATTAATGTAAAATTTTTCCAGTCCTCAGTTTCTCATCCCCAATTTGTAATGGCTCGTATTCCCACCTTAACGTTTGATCGCGGCACATTAATTTTACATCCACCACCACGCGGTAAAGCTTGGATGGACTATGCAACTTGGGATGATAGAGTGGAAAAATTCCGTATTCCAGGGATGAAATATCGTGCTGTGGTAGAAGCACTGCAAGCGGAAGACGTTGATTTCGCCGACGAAGCGAAAGAATTTTATCCAGTGGATTTGGTGGCGAGTTTAGAAATGCAACCATATCCGCATCAAAGTGAAGCCTTAGCTGCTTGGAAGCTAGCGGGGAGACAGGGAGTAGTCGTCTTACCTACGGCAGCTGGTAAGACTTATTTAGCGCAGATGGCGATGCAAGCAACGCCACGCACCACTTTAATTGTTGTGCCGACCTTAGATTTAATGCACCAGTGGTATGCTCATTTGGTATCGGCGTTTCCAGATGCGGAGGTGGGTTTATTGGGGGGTGGTTCGCGAGATAAAACCCCAATTCTGGTAGCCACCTACGACAGTGCCGCCATTCACGCCGAAGCCTTGGGAAATAAGTATGCTTTGCTAGTGTTTGATGAGTGTCATCACTTACCCACCGATTTTAACCGCGTCATTGCTGAATATGCGATCGCCCCCTACCGTTTAGGACTATCGGCGACACCGGAACGCACTGATGGGAAGCACGCAGATTTAAACATTTTGATTGGATCAGAAGTCTATCGCAAACGTGCAGAAGATTTGGCGGGAAAGGCCTTAGCTGAACATGAAATAGTTCAAATTAAGGTGAAATTATCACAACATGAGCGGGAAAGATACAACAATTTAATTCAAATTCGTAATGATTTTTTACGCCAATCAAAGATTTCCTTGGGGAGTATTCAAGGGTGGCAAATGTTCGTGCAGATGAGTGCGCGATCGCAATCTGGACGTAGAGCTATGTTAGCACACCGTGAAGCTAAAGAAATCGCTCTCGGAACTGATGGCAAGTTACGCATCTTAGCTAATTTACTTGCCAAACATTATCCAGAACGAATCTTAATTTTTACTGCTGACAATGCCACAGTTTACAAAATTTCCCAAGACTTATTAATTCCCGCCATTACCCATCAAACGGCAGTCAAAGAACGCCATGAGATCTTAACTAAATTTCGGGAAGGTGAATATAATACTTTGGTGGCTTCTCATGTATTGAACGAAGGTGTGGATGTGCCGGCTGCTTCTGTAGCAATTATTTTATCTGGGACTGGTTCAACTAGAGAATATATTCAACGTTTAGGGAGAGTTTTACGGAAGGGAAATATTCAAGATAAACAAGCAATTCTCTACGAAGTCATAGCAGAAGATACCAGCGAGGAAAATACTTCCGCGCGGCGACGCGGGGAAGATAAAAAAGCGAATTTACAAGTAGTTTATGGTAGTGGTAAAGGAGAAGTTGCTAAAGCTGCCGAACAATTAGAAATTAATTATGTAGTCGATAAATCACCAGATCATCATAACCAGGGAAATGTTACCTACAGAACTACTAAGCCATCGTCTAAACGGCGAAGAAATAATTCCCAAGAGACTGAAAATTGATACTAAGAACTTAGAGTTAGCCAACGAGTTAATTAATTGTTTTCAGTCAGCAATGGGTAAAACACAGGGTGAACTTGAACGTCAACTTTTAGATTTAGAAGGTGATGCTACAGATTATCGAGTCAAGCGAGGTTTAGCCTACATTATTAAAAGCAATTTTTGTACTTTTGAAGTAGTGAGTCCTCTAGAACCACCAATGTTAAGGGAAAGGGTGTTTGCTTTAGCAGCCAAATCTGCACCGAGTCGAGAATCAACCCAACTGACATTGGCGAAACTTGCAGATGAATTAACTCAGGAATTAGAACGAGAAATTTTGCCGCAACAAGTGCATGATGGTATCTATGCTGACTTATCTGAGAATAAAATCCTCACTAACTTTGATGCGCCTACAGGGGTAGATTTAATCAATAGATATAACTTATCTCAGGTGCAGGGCATATTTTATAAAGCTAGTAAATTAGTATTAAATGCCCATCGCAATGTTCCTGGTGAATATAAGCTGTTATTTCGCTATCTCAAATTGTTTCAATTAATGGCTTATATTGAAGGTGATGCTGACCACGGATTCACAATTACCGTCGATGGGCCGACGAGTTTATTCACTCCTAGCACACGTTATGGATTAGCGATCGCTAAGCTAATTCCTGCTTTACTTCATGTTACCAAATGGAGTCTTGCTGCCACATTACAAACCCGTGATGTTTATACAGATACTTGGAAAACTGGCAGATTTACTCTCAATTCCGAATGTGGTTTAGTTTCTCATTACTCTAAAGGTAAACCCTACGATAGTATGCTAGAAGCATCCTTTGCTGATAAATGGGATGCGATGAAAACTGATTGGGTATTAGAACGAGAAGTAGATTTAATTCCCATTCCTGGGAGTGTGATGATTCCCGATTTTCGCTTAGTACATCCCGATGGACGGGAATTTTTATTAGAAATTGTCGGTTATTGGCGACCAGAATATTTACAGAAGAAGTTTTCTCAGGTGCGGCGTTCGGGTTGCGATAATTTAATTTTGGCTATTTCGGAAAGATTGAATTTGGAAAAAGCCGGCATTAAATTAGATAATGTACCAGCGAGAATTGTTTGGTTTAAAGATAAATTATTGCCGAAGTCTGTATTAGCAGTAATTGATTAAAATTACCAAGCGATTTATCCTCCCATCCTTACGCGAGAATATGTTGTAGGTAGTTTACAAGCAATACACGAAATGAAAACCTACGACTGGATTGTTGTTGGTGGTGGAATTACGGGTGCTACACTCGCTTACGAATTAGTCAAACTAGGCTTGAGTGTACTGCTATTAGAAAAAGACGCAATCCCACAAAACGCTACCCGTTATAGTTATGGTGGATTGGCTTATTGGTCTGGGAGTACACCGCTAACTCGTCAATTATGCCAAGAAGCGATCGCACGTTATCAAATTTTGTCTTCAGAGTTAGACGCTGATATTGAGTTGAGAGAATTAGATTTACTACTAACTATTGATACCGATAGTGACCCCCAAGCAACAACTGCTTCTTATGCTAATTGTGCTACACCACCGCGTTTAATTAGCGTCCAAGCCGCTTGTGAATTAGAACCTTTGCTTAACCAAGATGCAGTTTCCGGTGCTTTAACTGTCAAACATGGACACATCCACCCCCAAAAAACAGCGCAAGCCTATATTCAAGCTTTTTTACGCTGTGGTGGCAAAATGCAAATCACTGAAGTATTGCAAATCCTCCCAGGTGGTGTCAAAACAACTACAGAAAATTACTCCTGTGCAAATGTAGTTGTCTGTGCGGGAGGGATTAGCCGTCATCTATTAAAAGCAGTCAAAATTCCTCTTAAACTGTATTTTACCCATGCAGAAATTATCGAAACTCCACCCGTTGATTTACAGCTAAAAACTTTAGTAATGCCAGCTAATCTGCAAAGATTTAAATTAGAAGCTACAGCTACAAAAAATCATCAATTATGGGATGAATCAGGCAATCAATCAATAGCCCCAATATTAGATACAGGTGCGGTTCAGCTTTGCGATGGTAGTTTACGTCTGGGTCAAATTAGTCGAATTTTGAAAGATCCTTACGCCAATATCAACTCCCAGGACAGCGAAAATTGGTTAAGACAAGGTATTACTAAAGTGCTACCTAAATTGGGTAATCTACCAGGAACTTGGCATCATTGTTTAGTAGCATTTAGCAGTAATAGTCTTCCTCTCATTGGTGCGATTCCAGGATACGAAGGTATCCATATTTTCTCAGGTTTTAGTAATCCTTTAGTTCTTGTACCTCCTTTAGCACAGCGATTTGCTAAGTTTGTGAATGGTCAAGAAGATGAGATGATTACACAGTTAAATCAAGCATTAGAGATGCTGAATTGACACACATCTAAATCATAAATTACGAATTACGTCTGGGATTTTAATATCAATATTACCTTTGGCGATTAAGCTTAAAGCCTCTTGTAAAAGCTCTTTTTGTTCTTGTTGAATAGCTTCCAATCTCAATGCAATTTCTGCCAATCGTTGCTGTTTTCCTGAATAAATACTTTGATAATTGTGAGGAGGTGATGCTGAATCATCTGCTACGACTTGATGATTATGTGATTTATTAAAAGCTAAATTAAAAGTTTTAACCAAAGAGAAAAAGCCAAATTTAAATACAGTCTCAATTAATTTTATAGGAACTTGAAGAATTGACCAACTCGCTTGCTCAATCAAGCGCATGACGGCTTTGACTGCACTCCAAATGAGACTTATAACCAAGAGTAATAGTACTACACTAATGATGGGATGATTGACCGACCAATCTAGTATTTGCACTAAACGCCATAATATTGGATGCTGTATCAACCAATCATTAAAAGCAGAATTAATACCAGCTGTAGGATTTAATAGTACTGTTTGAACAGCTTTTGAGGTCGTACTCTGAAACTGTTCAGCAGTTTGCCAACTTTGATTGAAGGTTTGTTTCACTGCATCAAGAGTATGATCAGTTGTTTGTGTGGCAGTTTCTTGTAAAGATTGCCCAAAACTCTGTGCTGAATTAGTCAAAGATAACATCTTTTGATTTGCAAAATCTTTTGCTGTTTGCCAGTGTTGCCAAACGCTATCAGATAATTTGGTATGGATTGCAAATGTCATAAGCAATTGAAGTTTCAAACTGCAAAATTACCCAGTCCCTAATCCCTAATCCTCAATCCTCAATACCTAAGATTTGCTGAGGCTGAAGAATATCGCTGTAGGCTACTATGTGGCATAACTATTTATCGGATAAGTTATGTTTAAAAAATTGCCAGTTGTATTAGCCGCAGCTACTCTGTTAGTAACATCAATAAGTGATTCTCACACCAGTTTAGCCGGAACTTGTGCCTCCAATTGTGGCCCACGTCCCCTTCAGTTTACACCTGGTCAACGTATTCGTTTAGAAGTAGTTAATAACACTTCTAATTTAATAGAACTAGAAAAAATCCAAGGTACTAGGGCTATTCCTCTGCAACCAGGACAGAAATTACAATTTATGCAGGAAGACGGTAAGCAACCCAATCTTTCCCTTGTGTTTTGGGATAAAACAGGTTCACCCCTACAAGCAGTTGTTTCTAAACCAAATTTTGCCACATTACGCGTAGAGATTCGTCCCACTTGGCGTTATCCAGGCGATCGCTCTCTCTATATACTGAATGATGGCCGCGTAAATGTGTTTTAAACTTGAGATTATGATTTTGGAAGCAGTAATGCTCTATGTTAAACATGGCATGGAGCAGGATTTTGAAAGTGCTTTCCAGGAAGCATCAAACATTATTGCATTAATGAATGGGTACATTTCCCATGAACTGCATAAATGTTTGGAAGTAAAAGGTAAGTATTTATTACTGGTAAAATGGGTCAATTTAGAAGCACATACCATCGGATTTAGAAATTCTCCTGAATATCAGGAATGGAAACAACTCCTGCACCATTTTTATGATCCCTTTCCCACGGTAGAACATTTTGAACCGATTTTAATAAAGTAAAGGTTTGGTAAGATTTTTTGAGTAAGCAGGGGGGTCAAGCTACTATAAGCTTCACCCTTCTACTTATGTGTTGATACTTAATGGCTGCTAGCCAATAGCTAAATGCTAGATCGACCTTTACCAAAACTATCCCAAAATCCTAGACGTTTACTTAATCAGCGTTGGCAAATTTACCCTCAAAAGCCAGAATTTGCTAAAGAATTGGCCTTGGTGACGAATCTATCGCCAATTGTCAGTCAATTGTTAATTAATCGTGGTATCAAAACTCTAGAACAAGCACAAGCTTTTTTAAATCCCGAATCTATAGATTTACCGTCTCCGTTAACAGAATTCCCAGACTTGGCGTTGAGTGTGGAATTATTGCAAACAGCGATCGCCAGCCAAAGTAAAATTGCTATCTGTGGCGATTATGATGCTGATGGTATGACTAGCACCGCCCTACTGTGGCGTAGTCTCCGCAGTTTAGGCGCGCAGGTAGATTACGCCATCCCCAGTCGGATGCACGAAGGTTATGGGATTAATCAAAGAATTGTTGAAGAATTCAAGAGTGAAGGTGTAGAGTTAATCCTGACTGTAGATAATGGAATTTCAGCTTTTGAACCCATAGCCAGAGCCAGAGAATTGGGTCTGAAAGTCATTATCACCGATCACCACGACATCCCCCAAAAACTACCTCCAGCTAACGCCATCCTCAATCCCAAACTAATCGCTGAATCTTCACCTTATCGGGGAATTGCTGGTGTAGGTGTCGCTTACATTTTGGCGGTGTCTCTAGCACAGCAACTAGGCAATACTAAAGGCTTAATTCAGCCGATGCTAGCACTATTCACCCTCGGAACGATCGCAGATTTAGCACCCTTAACCGGTGTTAATCGTCGCTGGGTGAAGCGGGGGTTAAAGCTGTTACCCAAATCCCAACTACCAGGAATTCAGGCTTTGATTCAGGTAGGGGGAGTACAAGCCAAGGAAGCAGGGGAAATATTTTCTTCCCCAATCCCTAGTCCCCAATCCCCAATCCCCAATCCCCAATCCCCAGTCCCCAATCCCAAAACCCTCAAACCAGAAGACATTGGCTTTCGTCTCGGCCCCAGAATTAACGCTATTGGACGCATTGGTGATCCGCAGACGGTGATTGAATTACTCACTACAGATGATATGTCATTAGCATTGGCGCGAGCTATCCAATGCGAACAGGTAAATACTACCCGTCAACAATTATGTGAGCAAATCGAACAAGAAGCGATCGCTTTTGTAGAAACAGAATTTCTCCCATCTCTACAACAAGACCGAGTTTTAGTTGTTGTTCAACCAAATTGGCATCATGGTGTAATTGGCATTGTCGCTTCCCGTTTAGTAGAACGTTACGGTGTACCCGTGTTCATCGGTACTTATGAAAACGAGACACATATTCGCGGTTCAGCTAGAGGAATTCCTGAATTTCATGTATTCACAGCGTTGGAATATTGCCAAGATTTGCTAGGAAAATTTGGTGGACACAAAGCAGCTGGCGGATTTTCTCTACCAGCCGAGAACTTACAAAAATTGCGATCGCGCTTATGTGAGTTCGCCAACCAATGTCTCGAACCACAACACCTCAAACCGTTACTGCAAATCGATGCTCAGGCTAATTTTAATCAAATCAATCAAGAACTTTACCAACAGTTAGATACTCTTCATCCCTGCGGTATTGATAACCCCGACCCAGTATTTTGGACAGCTAACGTGAAAGTTGTCGAACAACAAATTGTTGGTAAGGGTCACATTAAACTTACCCTCAGCCAAAATATTGATCAGCGAGAGTATAGAATCAAAGCGATCGCTTGGCGGTGGCGTGATTATTATCCCCTCCCGCCTCGATTAGATATAGCTTACAAATTGCGAGAAAATAATTTTAATGGCAAAACTAGCATTGAGATAGAGTTAATAGGAGTCAGGCTTCCCAAAGATACCCAATTCGACCTATTCTATCAACCTTCTCCTCATCCTTTAAGAACCAGCTTCCATTACAATCAGCGTCAATATAGTTGTGGGATATATCAAAATACTTCACCCCCAGAGTTAAGAATCAAAAACTCTGAGGGTAAAGTGTTAATGATGCAGCCAGGGAGTAAAATCGGTTTACTAGGTACTAGTCGTGAAGATGCCCTAGAAATTGACCTATCATTACCCCAGTATGACTGTATTATTCAAGCGGCGATTAAAGCCTTATCAACATTGAGTCCTGAGTCCTGAGTCTGGAATTTCACAATTACTCAGAACTCTTGTGTGGACGCGTAGACGCTCATAAGAGATGAATCGCGTCTTTACACAGCACCCCTACAGGTTGCCGTTGCGGAATGCGAGTACAAAAATCACAGCAGGCCCAGCCAGGACAATTAATGCAACAGAGGTTAGCTGGAAAATCACTTCCCAATTAATGTTAGCTATAGCGTCAAACATTTTTTCATTCCTCCCAATGGTCTTAAAAATTTAATTACTCAGTTGCAATACCCGCAATTAATGATATCTGGGAATCGCCAGTGATATTTAATTTACTTAATAAAAGTATAGGAAAAGACATAAAATGGCAACATGGCAATGTGTTAAACAATGTGGAGCGTGCTGCAACCTAAACCCAGCAGATCGTCCCGAAATCGAAGACTATCTCACCCCGGAAGAACTAGAACTATACCTCAGTATGGTAGGCGAAGGCGGTTGGTGCATTAACTTTGACCATGACACCAGAGAATGCCGCATTTACTCCACTCGCCCGCGTTTTTGTCGTGTAGAACCAGCTATATTTGGGGATATGTATGGGATAGAACCAGAAGATTTGAATGATTTTGCTGTAGAGTGTTGTCGCCAACAAATTGAAGGGGTTTATGGCGATCGCTCTTTGGAAATGCTGCGTTTCGATCAAGCTGTGGGAATTTAAAGTTATGTGAAGCTGGTTTTAATCTAAGACATTATTTTAAAGCTGCTTCCCACCAGCTTCGTAGAGGATGAGTTTTAGCAGGTAAATAGCGAGTAACAACTTTATAAGATATTTGCTTAACTGAACCGTATTGGGTGAAAAACAGCAAAAGCTAATTAACTACAACCTTCAACATATTCAACTTCTGGTAGTTTACCTGCACGATATCCAGTAACTCGTTGACCGTCGGTTTCAAATACTACTCTATAATTGCGGTCAGCGCGGTCTTGAGGAACAAATGTCAGATAGTGTCCGCCTGGGACGTAATTATGAGGTGTGACTTGGATTTGTCCTGAGTAAAGAGATTTGATTCTGGCTTCGGTGTCACCGATTTTTGCACCGCTGACAGTCGTAATCTGGCTATTTTTATATATATCTACCCTAGCAATTCGATGTTCTGTAACCATGAAGGCTATATTGTTATATCCTTTGGGATTGACATAATAACAACTGTTATTTGGTTTATCCCCCACTAAGCGAGTACCCGCAGCTTTGGCTGCTTGCGAAACAGTCATCCCCACACGTACCGGCCCAATACCGTTGATAAATACTTTTGACTGCTGTGTGAGTTTTGTTTGTGCTATCACTCCACCCACTGTCAGGGATGAGAAGGTCAGGGTAAAAATAGCTAGAGTCAAGAATTTAGCTTTGCTATTCATAGTCTGCAAAAAGATGGTAGATGTTGATCTACAGTCTGCTGAATTCTGGTTTCGGCATTTTTGAGGTCATCAACCCTAAAAATTTAAAATCCAAAATTGCTATTAGCTAGGATCTTCTTCCTCCATCATATTAAATAGCTGATCTGCTAGTTTTTGATCTGCGATCGCTCCTTGCGTATCTCCCAAATTTCGCCGGACTTCACTGCGTAGCTTATAAGCTCCAGCATAGTCTGGATATTGCTTGATTACATACTCTACATCAACTAACGCGCCTTTGTAGTCTTTGAGTTTTTGCTTTGCTTCTCCGCGCAAAACATACATCCAAGGATTTTTGGGGTCTAATTTGATAATTTGATTGTAATCTGCGATCGCACCTTTATAGTCTTGTATGCGGTTGCGTAGTTGAGCGCGTTGTTGATAAGCCATGAAGTTTTTTGGCTCTAAGCTTAAAATTTCGTTATAGTCTTGAATTGCACCTTGATAATCTAGCAATCTTCTAAGTATCGCAGCGCGAGCTAGGCGAGCTGAAATATCATTAGGTGTTAAGCGAATCACTTGGTTATAATCTGCCAATGCTTCATCATCATTACGTGACAACATCAGTAACTTAGCGCGATCTAGATAAGCATTCACATCATTAGGATTTTTACTCAAAGTAGCAGTGAGATTAGCAATTTCTGTTTTTCTTTTCTGCACAAAACGCTCATGTCGTTGCTGCGGACTTTGAAAAAAGTAAGGTATGACATTCAACCAACCGGGAACAGTAGCTTGTAAACTACCGGCCATTCCCCCAAACAAACTCACACAGTAAAAAATAACCAGTGAAACTCTAGTAGTCCACTTACCACTAGATTCGTAATGTCTTTGCATTAAATCTTTGACTAAGGTGTATTTAGCTTGAAAAGGTAATTTATCGTATCCCCATTGCTGTAAATATTGGAAAATGGTGTAGAGAAGATGGTCTTGATTAGTAGGTTGATTTTGTTTGAGTTCTTTCTGCAATTTGCTACTCACTTGAGCATTACGAAAATCGCCAGGAATACTCAAAGCTACCAACATTAAAAACACTAACAATCCTGGTTCTTGTTTCCCTAAAAGAAAAAACATTACCAAGCCAATAGACTTAAATCCCACATCAGCAAAAGGTATTCGAGAAAATAAAAGTAAATTAGCAATCTTTCCCCCATCTAATGGATAAATTGGGAGTAAATTGAATACATTTACGAAAATCATGATCCAACTTGTTTCTCGTAACCAAGCCAAATCACTACCAGTCCGGGATGTTAACATTGCTAAAGCCACTCCTACAATTACCCCTGGTAATGGGCCTGCTAAAGATATCCAAAACTTTTGACTTAAGGTAGCTTCGTGTTTGTGACCTGTAGCTAAAGCTCCTAAAAATGGTACAAATAAAACCGAAGTATCCTGATAACCAAACAATTTCATTGCCAGGATGTGTCCACCTTCATGGAACAACAACACAACAATAAATATCAGCACACTTTGCAATGTCAAAAACTTGGTAGAACTAGCTGCAAACACTATAATACTTCCCAAAAATAGCCAAGTGCGGAGTTTCTTATTGAGCAAACCCTGTTGCATTTGCTGCATATGTTTAAAACCCGCAACTTCCAGTTCTATAGGAATCTTTATTTGCAAACTGGGATTTGTTTTGGCTTGTTGTCTGCGTTGCTGGATTATATTTGCTGTTTTGTTATTACCTTGAACAATTGGATGAACCATCTTCAGAGCAGTTAACCAACGTATTTGAAATAATTGAGTCTCTTTGATCGGCGATATTTTACTTGTTTGACTAAGAGATTTTACATAATTACCCAAAAATATCTGTAGTGCTTGAGCAAAAGCTTCTGGAGTTAAAGCACATGGTAATTTTTCAGTAGTTAATTGATTGAGTTTATTTTGGTGATGCACCCATTGCATTGAAACTTCATGAGCATAAATATCTTGAATAATAGTGTGGGGACTTTCTTCAATAAACCCATGTTTCTTAGAATTTACAGTCAACAATAAGGTTTTATCTTTAAAAAATGTGTAAAACTCAATATCAAATAAATTTACAGGTTCAACTAAACGATTAGTAACGATTGTGGCGTAGGTTTTGCAAGATTTATTGTATAGCAGGATTTCCCAATTGGGTTGCTGATTAGCTTGCACCATTGGTTGGTATTCTATATAGCTAAATGGCTTAAAACCAAGTTTTTCTAATTCTTGAATAGGCGTTTGCAATAAATCTTGGAAGTAAGCCGGAACTTGCTCTGTTTTGATAACTAGGTACTTAGGGTATTGAAATCTGGTTTTGCAAAGCTGTAAGAAGGTAATGAAATATTGGATAAACACCAGCAAAAAGCTGATCAGGATTGGGTAAAGCAGGTATTGCATAGTAGGTTCGCAAACTTCACTATGCTTAGTGTTCCCTGATACGAGTCAAATCTATTACCACAGCATAATCCAGTGTTAAATCTACTCCCGTCCTTCATCTTTAGCCTTGCAAGAAGAGGAGAGATAAGGCTTGGGTTAGGAAAATATATTCATTTCAAGATGAGTAATATAAAACACATAACTCCAAACCCGTCTTTACTCATCTAGACGTTGTGCGATTGGCTACGCCACGCCTTTGGCGATCGCCTGCAATAAGTCCTCAAAATCTGACTCGCTGTGAATATCAGGAGTGAGCGTATTCATGTCTTGGATAATATCTACTAATCCATCAATAGTAGCTCTGATTTCTGCATATTCATCGATTGAACGTCGTAGACTAGGTACGTTAGCAGAAGAAGATAGTGTTTTTATTTTAGTTTCTAGTTCCTGGATTTTTATTTCCCAATGAATAACATAATCTGCACGCTCACTAGGATCAAATATCTTTGCATCTGGTAACACAATTGGAAAAATCCGGTTATAAAAATTACCATTCTTAGCAATTTGTACCAATTCAAACATGCAATTAGGAGACTTTAAATACTTATCACTAATCACAGCAATTACACATTTACCACGTCCAATCTTTTCCATGAAAGTTTTAATCAGTCCTTTGTAACCCAAGTTGCGCTTATCTCGAACGATAGTGATACCTTGGGACTGCAATAATTGATCTAGACTATTAACATAGGTTTCACTGTCTCCACCCCAAGCATAGGAAATGAAGATTTCTGTCTCATATGCTAATGGAAATATAATATTATTCGTCTTAAATCGATTAGATAAATAATAATTAATAATTTTGGAAGGATGACTTAATTTTTCCCATGTATCACCTGAAATTTCAAGAGGAATATGCAACTCGTCATTAGAACGAACGTCTAATTTTTCGAGTTTAGATAGTAGCTGCATTCTCAGTGGCAGCTTTATCAGCCTATTTTTTTCAATATCAATGGTTTCCAGGTTTATCAGTTTGCCAATCTCTGCTGGCAATTGTGTTAATTGATTATTGCTGAGAAAAAGTTGAGTGAGATTAATAAGTTGACCAATCTCTAATGGCAGTGTTCTTATTTTATTGCCACTAAGACTTAGAACACTAAGATTGATAAGTTTGCCAATCTCTTTGGGTAGTGTCAAGAGTTGGTTTTCACTCAGTCCAAGCAAGTTCAAGTTAGTAATTTTACCAATCTCTTTCGGTAACGTCCTAAGTTGATTGGAATAGAGATACAATTCAATAAGATTAATAAGTTCACCAATTTCTGATGGTAATCTTATTAACTGGTTTGCACTTAAGCCAAGCACACTAAGATTGAAAAGGTTGCCAATTTCTGAGGGTAGTGTTCGCAGTTGGTTAGAATTTAGACGTAATTCATTAAGATTGAAGAGGTTGCCAATTTCTGATGGTAGTATTCGTAGTTGGTTAGAGTTTAGATGTAATTCATTGAGATGGACGAGTGCGCCAATCTCTGGTGGTAGTATTTGCAGTTGGTTGGAGTTTAGATTTAATTCATTGAGATTGATGAGTTCACCAATTTCAGATGGTAGTGTTGTGATTTGATTATTGTTTATATCTAGTATACTGAGGTGAGTAAGTTTATTAATTTCTATTGGTAAAGTTCGTAGTTTATTGTAACTCAAATTTAATTTATTGAGGTTGATGAGTTCACCAATTTCCACTGGTAGTGTTTGCAGTTGGTTGAAGTTCAGATAAAGCTCATTAATGTTGGTGAGTTAGCAAACCTCTAATGGTAATGTTTTAAACTGATTTTTTGCAATATTCAGTACTCTTAGATAAGTGATTTGTACAATTTCTGGAGGCAGACTTCTCAATTCATTACCGCTAATATCGAGCGATCGCAGGCTAGTAAGTTGACCAATTTCTGGTGGTAGTGTCTTTAAGCCTTTTCCAGAAAGGTCTAATGCTGTCAAGTTGTCTTGAGCAGCTTTTTCAATAAGATGCAGCAGTTCTTCGTTAGTCATTTAAATCTTTGAAATTGATTTATCTCATCTATTTCTTCAGTTCTCATTCCCAGATGTTTCAAACATTCACACAATACCGCCATTGTCAGCAATAGAAACACGATCGCCAGAACCGCTGAAATGAGTATGATTTTCTTCCCTGCCAAATTTCAGGATATGTTGAGCAGTAGCTTGAGGCTGTTCTAAATGAGGAACATGACCACAATCAGCAATCCAAATTAATTGACTGTGAGAAATAGCGCGTTTAAATCTTTTCGCGTCTTCAGTCCCTAAAATTTTGTCATGATCTCCCCATAAAATTAAGGTTTGTTGTTGAATTTCTGCCAGTTTCTTAAATCTAAAAGCACTATAACCACCACTTTTAGTAAAACCAATTAAAGCCTGTGACCAATTGCTCATTTCTAGATGCAATGCTGCACAATATAGAGCATCAACAGAAGCTAAAGCCACATTTTTATAAGCAGCACGAGCAACGCGATCGCGCACTTTCAAACTCCGCAAAAATCCGGTAGCCCAAGCATCCAAAGGCGGAAACATCAATTTAACTAAAGGTGAGCCACCCCTCAACCCAGCACTGTCAATTAAGACCAATTTTTTCACAGCTTCTGGATAAGTGATAGTAAAATCAATTGCGGCTGCACCTCCCATTGATGCCCCAACTAAAATCACTGGTTCTTTAATCAAATTTTTCCAGAAATAATATAGATGGGTTTTAATCGCCAGTGGACTAAACTGAATTTCTGCGAGTCTATCTGTAAATCCAAATCCTAATAAATCCACTGCCCAGGTTTCATTTTCTTGCGCTAATAATGGCAAAAGTCGCCGGAATTCTAAGACGGAACTATCAAAGCCATGAATTAATAAAATCGGTGTTCCACCACTTCCTTGATGTACATAAGAAGTAGTAATTAGCTGATTAATTAAAGGCGTAGCGATCGCCTGAGTTTGAATACTTTGAGCTAAAGCGATCGAGCTAGGTTCTGTAAGTTGGGCAACTGTGGTAGGTAAGAAGTTGGGAAACATGGTCAATAGTCAATAGTCCTTAGAAATATAATCTACCGTGTTTCCTCTGCTCCCCTGCTTCCTAACGCGTATTTACCCTCACCTTGGAGAGCGATCGCCCAAGTGACTCTATCAGGTACGCTCATGGGATTATTTCAATGGTTGATTTTGCGTCCAACTCTGCGACAATCATTTTGGTGGACACCAGCCAATGCCGTCATCATGCTAGTAGCACCTTTAAGGGTGTTGAACCTGGGTTATATTAGCGTGGCTGAGACGACAAAGCAGCAATCAAGCTGCATCTGATACTTGAACTTTGATTTCTGCAACCACAGAAAAATCTTTCCCTTGTCAAAATAGGGACAAAGCCTCGTAAAATTAGTATTACTTATCATTTATAGGAGCTGATGCCATGCCGATGGCGGTTGGCGTAATTGAAACTTTGGGTTTTCCGGCTGTACTGGCCGCAGCAGATGCAATGGTAAAATCTGCCGCAGTGACTCTGGTGTATTATGGTCAAGCGGAAAGCGCACGCTTGTTAGTTGCTGTGAGGGGACAAGTTGCAGAAGTTAAAACAGCGGTGGCGGCTGGGATTGAAGCTGGTGAACAAGCTTATGGTGGTGAAGTCATCACCCATTACATAGTTCCCAATCCCCCGGAAAACGTGGAAACAATATTACCAATCCACTTCACTCAGACCTCAGAACCTTTCCGGATCTTCTAAGCAATTTCACCATCAAAATTTGTAACGAAGCTACGTAAAATTAACTTTCATCCCCTCTACCTCATACTTTTATTCATACAGGAGATTACTAATGTCACTACAGGCAGTTGGAGCTTTAGAAACAAAGGGTTTTCCTGCTGTATTAGCCGCAGCAGACGCAATGGTCAAAGCTGGCCGAGTTACCCTTGTAGGCTATATCCGTGTGGGTAGCGCACGCTTTACAGTTAATATTCGGGGAGATGTTTCAGAAGTTAAAACGGCAATGGCGGCTGGAGTAGAAGCAGCGCAAAATGTTCATGGTGGTACTCTAGAATCCTGGGTGATTATTCCCCGTCCCCATGAAAACGTGGAAGCAGTTCTGCCAATTGGCTACACCGAAGCAGTACAACAATATCGGGATTCTGTAGAAAACCCCATCATCCGTTCATCTAACGGCCGTTAGATGAAAAGGTAAAAGCCAAAACACTGGCGATCGCCAAGTTATTCTAGTACCCTTATGGGTACTTTTAAGTTTTTATGTCAAATTTTTCAGCCACATTAATTGTCCTAGGTACTAACCAGTGAACTAAAAAGAAAAATTACAAACTTCCTTAATTTATAACGGCCAGTCCGTAAGCTGAAACTTAAACGACAAAAACAGCGTCTTACGGAGGTAAATCCCAATTTATCCTCCACATCAGTGCATAATGTCATTTTTGAACAACTCCCTTTCCGATCCGTCCTCTACTTTTTTTGTGTTTCTCCCAGGAAAGTATACAAAACTTTAACTTCATTTCAATAAAGTCAAATGCTTGATACACCGTGATTTCCGGTAGTTCGGCTAGAGAAATTAATATATTTTCGAGTAAATTCTTGCATAAAGTTAGCCAGTAAAGACGTAATAACAATGTAATCGCTGAGAAGTCTTCATTACAGATGATGGACTTACGGGCAACTAACTGCTAGCTAATCATTTGAGGGCGACTAAAGGGGGTTGTGATGCAAACTTTAAAACAGGGTTTCGAGGAGCGCAATCTCGCTATGGTAACGGAAGCAGAAAAACTAGCGCAATCTTGGCGCAAGCGGCTAGCTGCGGAGTGTCCAGAACAAAGTGTAGCTGCTAGGGAAAGTATTGTTCTCTGGCTTTTAGGTCGTGACCTACAACGGTTTGATCTGCTCAATCCCAAGGAACTCGATATTGCTAAACAAGCGATGGAATATCGCTGGAAAATTTTAATTCAACGCTACTTAGGCCTAGGAAGAGAACGCGCTTATCGCAACTTGATCACTCGCTTAGGAAGTTTAGTGACATTACGGAATAAAATTCAAACCTGGATTTCCCTAAGCCGCGATCGCCAGCGCAGTGTCATGGATGTTTTGCAAGAGGTATTGCAAGAACTGCTGCAAAGCGATAACTATATGCAGCAACAAATGGCTTACATTGCTGAAATTACTCTAGATAAACGCCTCAAAGATACTTTACTCTTTGCTACCACAGAAGAGTATTGCTTAAGACCAGTACGTAACCAACCATTGTTAGTGTATCGGTTCGTCAACTATCTGCGACGTTCTCAACGTGGTGGTTTAACCCAAGTACCCGGAAGTGACTTAGTCAGGCTTGTCTCGGACGAGATGCTTGCCGAGGACAGCGATAATCGCGTTAACTTGGTAGATAACCAGGCGATCTCAGAATATCAAGAAGCACAGCAATTAGAGGAACAACAAGCACTGCGACAAACAGTCCAACAAGAATTTGCCAATTATTTACAAGAAAATTTGGGTAGTGAAGCCGTAGAGTGGCTAAAACTCTACCTACAAGGCAAATCTCAAGATGAAATCGCCAAGAAAATTAACAAACCCATCAAAGAAATCTATCGGTTGCGGGAAAAAATTAGCTATCACGCCATCCGCGTCTTTGCTCTCAAAGGTAAACCAGAACTTGTAGATAGCTGGTTATCAATTTCCTTACAAGAGCATAATTTAGGTTTAACCCCCAACCAATGGCAACAACTTTATGAAAAATTAACTCCCATCGGTAAACAAATATTAGATTTACGGAAAGCGGGTAACACAAACGAATTTGTAGCCGAACAATTACAACTCAAACCCCATCAAGTGATGGGGGAATGGACAAAAATCTATCTCGCAGCACAAGCTATCAGGACTCAAGAGTAGCTAGTGAGTGCTGTTAGCGATCGCGGGGGGTTGAACCAGTGCTGAGTAGAAACACTAGCCTCTAGCCCCTTACCCATAAGCTGTAACCTATAACCTGTAAACTATACCCTTCTTAGTAGTTAATTTGAGGTTAAAGAATTTAAGAAGTATATTTATTTACTGCCAAGTAGCTGAGAGCAACATAGAATATGAAAGAAACAACAAGTAAGCAAAACTATGTGGTCTTCAGAGGGTCAACCAGCTGATACCGGATCAAGTAAAAATAAAGCACTGCATACAACTCCCAGCGATTGGGAGCAGGAATCAGAACGCGAAGCAATATTTACACTAATTGATAACCTATTGTCCTTTGAAGCCTGTCTGTACCATCAAATTCTGCCTTTAAGATTAGAAGATAGCCAACTGTTATTGGGTATGGTTCACTCACAGGATAGGGGGGCTTTAGATTACGTCAGCCGCATCGTCTCCTATCTCAACTACACAATTACAACCCAAGAGATTGCCACTGAAACCCACCGTGCTATCCTCTCAATCTATCTCAGTTATAAAAATACGTCTCCTCCAGACAATCAACCGCCAGAAGCTCCACAGACCAACAATTATCTAGTAGAGGAGCAAAACACTGAGAAAATTGACTTTACGCCATCCATCTCAGAAGATTCATTCTCATCCAAAATTCATCAATCAGCAGTACAAAATACAGATGCTCCAGGAATTACCTATTCCCATAGCTCTACTCAAACTCCAGGAGTTGTCCCTCCTGTCAACAACCAGCTAGAAGAAAATTTGGCCTTTAGCGATGTGACTGTTTTGCAGTTACACCCCCCAGAAGTATTTACTTCCCTAGAAGCACTGACAAATTTACCACCTAAGCAATTACTAGAAGAGTTACTCGCACGAGTTTTAAGTGGTGGTATTGGCCGTCTTTATTTAGAAAGACAACCCTACGAAGGAAGAATTATCTGGAGTGATAACGGTGTCTTACAATCTGTCTTAGAAAATATACCCTTATCTGGATTTCAAGGAGTATTAAACGAATTGAAGCGTTTTGTCGCTCTCCCGGTAACGAGACACGCTGAACCAAGACAAGTGGAGAAAGAATGTTTGTATCAGCAAACTCGTGTACTATTACGCATTCGGGTAATGCCAGGAAGTTATGGGGAAGAGGCCACATTACAAGTGCTGAGGGGAGCTGCGTTAAAATTCTATCAACAGCAACAATTAATTCATCTAAGCCGAGATATTATCGGCATTTCTCAACAACTCAGCCATAAATTACACGAATTAAACCAAAGACTGCTGCTTAATCCCACCCTCAAAGCTGAACAATCAGAAGCTGTAGTAGCTTTGAACCAATTAGTAGAAGACTTGGATAAACAAATCAAAATACTGACAGCAAATAATCAGTTGCCAATATAAATTCCATGAATCCTGTCAGTAAAACCTCTGATTGCGATTTTCTACATAATTGTTATGTTGTTATGGCAACCTAGACTTCTCTTGTTCAGAAGTTTAAGTTGAAAATATCATAAAGTTTCTGTCTTATTTTATAGTCAGATTTTGGTTTTAGAATTTTAAAATAGCGATCACGTCAAAATTCAGAATCCAGGTTTTGCTTGCAAGATTAAGAATCATAAAAATCTTGTTTAATGTAAATTTTGAATTTGAATATTAAATTCTTCTTGATTTTAATTCGTAAACTTTGGATTCTCAATTCTTACAAAATAGCTAGCTTTATTTTCCATTCCCAAATTTATTAGTTAGTAGATATTTCATGCAGACTGAGGTTTTTAGTGAAATTTTCCCTTTGTTGAGTACAGCTAGTCCACAAACCCTAGAGTGGCTGCTCAACGTTGCTACTGAACACGAATACCCCGTAGGAAGAGCAGTGTTAATGGAAGATGCTTGGGGGAATGCAGTTTACTTTATAGTTTCTGGATGGGTGAAAGTTCGACGCACCTCTGGAGATGATTCCGTAGCCTTAGCCATTTTGGGTAAGGGCGATTTTTTTGGGGAGATGGCTATCTTAGATGAGTCTCCCCGGTCTACAGATGTGATTGCCCTTTCTACAGTGAAATTGCTCAGTATTTCTAGAGAAAGATTTATACAAATCCTCTTTAAAGACCCCCAATTACATCACCGTATGCTGCAATTAATGGTGCGGAGATTGCGACAAAATAACCAACGTTTACAAATTAGATCTTCACCACCTGCGGTCAAACTAGCTCATACCTTAGTGAGTTTAGGGGAAAGCTATGGTCAGGAATTAGAAATCGGTAAGGAAATTTTAAATATACCTTTTAAAGATCTAGCCGAAGTTACAGAAATTGGTGTCGAAGAAACAACTAAAATCATGGAAAAACTCAATGAAAAAGGTTGGATAAAAATTGATCATGCTAATAACATTGTTTATCTGATCAACTTCAAACAGTTAACCAACTTAGCTGGTAAAGTCTGAATCGTAACCGACCCTACAGCATTGATTCATTCAGTAAATCTTAATTCTTTATTAATTATTTAAGATTTTCAGGAGAGTAAATTTAATATTTAATTTATAAATGACCTCTGAGGCAGCAGCATTTTGTTGAAGCGAAGTCAGATGAGTGAGTCGTTAGTTTCGACGTAGGTAGCATAATTGAGCTAACTTGGTTAATTTTTACCAGGTTGGTTCTATTGTAGTAATTAGTATTACTACATAAATAAATGCTGACTATAAAGCCGATAACTATTGACTATTGACCATGAACTATTAACTATTAACTATGGACTGACTTTTGACTCAGAACTTATCACTTTTAACTACAGATGACTGAAGCAACAGCACCTCGTATCGATATTAGCGTCCAGGAAACCGTGCCGACGATTCATTATCAGGTGGCAATGCCCCAACCAGAAACGCATCTATTTGAGGTTAGGTTACAAATTGTAAACCATAAATCATCAATTCTTGACTTAAAAATGCCGGTATGGACACCAGGATCATACTTGGTGCGGGAATATGCCAAAAATTTACAAGATTTTACTGCTTTTGCCGGTGACAAGCCTTTGAGTTGGCGTAAGGTCAGTAAGAATCACTGGCAAATCAATAAAGATGATGTGTCGTCAGAAGTAACTGTAAGTTATCGTATTTTTGCCAATGAGTTATCGGTAAGAACCAATCATTTAGATGCTACTCACGGCTATTTTAATGGCGCAGCATTGTTTTTAAGACTGCTGGGAACCGATAATCTACCTATCAGTGTTACTGTCTTACCTCCGTATCCGCAATGGCAAGTAACTACTGCCTTACCTAAAATTAAGGAACAGTTTAATACTTTCTACGCCAGTGATTTTGACACTCTGGTAGATAGCCCTTTTGAAATTGGGGATCATCAGTTGTATAACTTTGAGGTGTTAGGCAAACCTCACGAACTGGCGATTTGGGGACAAGGAAATTTTCAAGTACAGCCACTGATTAGCGACATTCAAAAAATTGTCCAAGTGGAAGCCCAGATGTTTGGCGGTCTACCTTACGATCGCTATCTGTTTTTGGTACATTTATTTGCTCAAGCCTATGGCGGATTGGAGCATAAAAACTGTTGTTCGTTAATTTATCAACGGTTTGGATTCCGCACCCAGGATAAATATGAACGCTTTATCCAATTAGTAGCGCACGAATTCTTTCATTTATGGAACGTCAAACGCATTCGCCCTAAAGCCTTAGAGGTGTTTAATTACGACCAAGAAAGCTATACACCCTCTCTATGGTTCTGTGAAGGGACTACGAGTTATTATGACTTGATTATTCCTTTGCGGGCAGGTATATATGAGGTCAAAACCTATTTAAACTACTGGAGTAAAGAAATTAGTAGGTTTTTGACGACACCAGGACGGAAAGTACAATCACTGAGTGAGTCCAGTTTTGATGCCTGGATTAAACTGTATCGCCCGGATGCTAATAGTGGCAATTCTCAAATCTCCTACTACTTAAAGGGAGAAATGGTATCTTTGTTACTAGATTTACTGATTAGAGCGCGGCATCACAATCGGCGTTCTCTAGATGATGTGATGCGGCAAATGTGGCATGAGTTTGGTGAACCAGAAATTGGCTACACTCCTCAACAGTTGCAAGCAGTAATTGAGTCTGTAGCAGAATTAGACTTGACGGACTTCTTTAAACGCTACATTGATGGCACTGATGAATTACCATTCGATCAGTATTTAGAGCCGTTTGGTTTACATTTGGTGACAGAGAAGGAAGACGAACCTTATCTGGGAATGAAAGTCAATACTGAAAACGGTAGAGAAATTATTAAGTTTGTGGAAACTGCTTCCCCAGCGCAACTAGCAGGAATTGATGCAGGTGATGAGTTGCTAGCGATCGCAGGTATTAAGGTGACAGCCCATCAACTGAGCGATCGCCTGAAAGATTATCAGCCACATGATACCATTCAGGTAACGATTTTCCATCAAGATGAACTGCGTACCGTATCTCTCACTCTTGGTCAACCTCGCCCAGTAAAGTATCAAGTAGTACCTATAAAGAACCCCAACCCCATACAACAAGAGAATTTTGCTGGTTGGTTAGGTACACAGCTATCTACAATTTGTTAGTTAAAATAACTATTTGGTGGATACTTACTGATTCAGTCAGTCTCTCGGAGGAGGGAGGCTGACTAAGCAATTCAAGATTAAAAATACCTAACAAAAAGCAAACTACAAAATTCAAAATTTTTTAATTGATACGAGTAATCACGTATTCACGGGTACGAGAATGAAGCGGGTTGGTAAATATCTTTTTAGTGATACCAAACTCTACCAATTCACCAATCCGATTTTCATTCAAATGAAAAAAGGCTGTAAAGTCAGAGATACGGGCAACTTGTGCTAAATTATGGCTTACCACCACTATGGTCAATTCTGAGCGCAAACGTAAACTTTGAATCAAGCTCTCCACTTTCATACTAGCGATGGGATCAAGCCCGAAACAAGGCTCATCCATTAATATAACTTTCGGCTTCACAGCTAATGCACGAGCAATACAAAGTCTCTGTTGTTGACCACCAGACAAATCTAAAGCAGACTTATGTAATTTATTTTTTAACTCATCCCACAAATCAGCATCTTTCAGCGCAGATTCTACAATCCCATCGATCTCTACTTTCGGTCGCCATCCGATAATTTTCACTCCGTAAGCCACGTTATCGTAAACACTCATAGGGAAGAGGTTTGGCTTAGAAAGCACTATACTAACTTGACGACGTAAGCGATTCAAATTTACTCGCCGCTCGTAAATATTTTGATTAAAAAATTCCACTCTACCTTCAACTCTAATTTCTGTATCTACTTCGTTCATCCGATTGAGAGATTTTAAAAAGGTAGATTTACCACAACCACTAGGGCCAATAATCGCAGTTACTTTACTTTGGTAAATATCCATAGACACACCTTCTATGATTTTTTGGGTGTCGTAATAAAAACTGAAATTTTTAACTCTGATGGCGGGAACTAGCTTATTCATGCGGATCAACTTGTTTGATAAATAATAATTCAACACAGCAAAAGTAGTTAAAGTGATGCTGTTTCACGTTTTGTATAGCCGATAGGGATTTTTTATAGCTTTGGAACACAGGAATTAGAATTGATAGACAGATAAATTCAGTTTTAAGTATAGTCATTTTCTTCCATCTAGAAAGTGAGACACGATTTCATGATGTTAAAATCAAGCAGATAACAAAGTTTTTGAATCTCTGATTATCCTTGATGAGTTAAATTGCTAATAACACTACACCTACGCTTATCAGTGATTATCTAAATTATCTTATCTCTGTAGGCAGGCATGAGAAAATATACTAATGTTATCACCCATAGACAATTTACCTAAGTAATATCACCGTATAAATTTATATTTTTTTTGGAAAAATATGAAAATAACTCAATCTTGCCAATAATCTCATATTGATTGAGTTGAGAACATACAGCAGCATTCACAGCTAATAACCCATGATTAAAGCAGATTTTTTACTTGGCTTGGAAATTAAGAATCTATGGTTCATCTAGTTTCAATCTGCCATCTATCTAATTAAATAGATATGAGTTTCATTACTAATATTACAAAAAATATGAGTACTATAGGAGTATATCAATTAAAAACATTAGTAAAGTATCATCTAATTATCTGCAAAAGTTCATCAAAACTTTTTAATTGAGGTTACATGAACTTTCTATTTAAATTACAGGTTGAAAATTTCAGTTTTTAATATAAAAATCTGATTCTATTTCTAAAATGATTTGCGTAGCTAGAAAATAGTAAAAATAATAGGGTAAAAAGTCTTGCACCCCTATATATATTCTTGAAGTCTGGCAAATATTTTTGAGATTGTATAACTCTCAGAGATGATTTATAAAGTAAAGCTTAAATTGTAGGGTGGGTTAAAGTAACGCGTAACGCACCGCATACTCATGGTGCGTTACGGCAATTTATACTGTCACTCATACTCAAATCTTGAAAATGCCGTAACACAACGGCAATAAAGCGAGAACTCAGAGCGGCGGCTTCCGCCGATCTGAAGTTCGGTGGGGAGGAAAATCCACGCCGCTTTTTGCCTCCCCTACTTAATATTTACTTTATAAATAGGCTCTCAAACTCTGACTTTTATACAAATTTGTATTACTCTATTCGCTCTCAAGCAGATGCAATAAAAAACGTCTTTATGAGATAGTCAAGCCTGTCTCATTAGCCCAGGCTTGTCGATTTGCGTCTTATCTAATGAAATAGAGTGTTAGCCAAAGCGTCCTGAAACATAGTCACGGGTGCGGGGGTCGAGGGGATTGCTAAAAATTTGGGTTGTTGTGCCGAATTCCACCATTTGACCAATACGACTTTCGTCGGTACTAAAGAAAGCAGTAAAATCAGAGACGCGGGTTGCTTGCTGCATATTGTGGGTAACAATTGCGATCGTCAGTTCAGAACGCAAACTGTGAATTAGTTCTTCAACTTTCATCGTTGCGATGGGGTCAAGTGCCGAACAAGGCTCATCCATCAACAACACTTTTGGTTTAATAGCTAAAGCACGAGCAATACAAAGTCGTTGCTGTTGACCACCAGAAAGACCTAGAGCTGATTGATTCAGTTTATCTTTGACTTCACTCCACAGAGCTGCCCCTTTGAGAGCAGATTCAACAATGTCATCTAATTCTGCTTGTGGTAGTCTACCTGATATTCTCACACCGTAGGCAACATTTTCGTAGATGCTCATGGGAAAGGGATTTGGTCTTTGAAATACCATGCCAATTTGACGGCGGAGTCTATTGATATTGATGCGAGGGTCATAAATGTTTTGACCAAAAAATTCTACTTTGCCTTCTACCTTGACAGGCCCTTCTAATTCGCTAATGCGATTGAGGGTTTTGATAAATGTGGACTTACCACAACCACTAGGGCCGATAATTGCTGTTACGTGGTTCTGGCAAATATCCATAGACACCCCTTCAATTGCCTTGGAGGTGTTGTAGTAAAAGCTGAGACTTTTAACTTTAATCGCTGGATTTAACTGATTCATGATGTCAGGGGTGTCAAACAATTTGAGATTTGAACTTAGGGATTGATTTTTTTACTTCACCTTTTTCTGACGAGTAGCTAACCGAGAAATGAGGCTAACACACAAAACTAAGCCGAGTAAGACGATGGAAGTTGTCCAGACAAGTTGGTTGCGTTCGGGGTCGGGATCGTTGTAGAGATTAAAGATTAATACTGGCAGAGAAGCAGTGGGACTGAGTAATCCCGCAGACCAATCAAGGCTGAATAAAGCGGTAAAAATTAGCGGTGCTGTTTCACCAGCTGCGCGGGCTACAGCTAGTAAAATACCTGTAGTGATTGCAGGTATGGCGGCTCTGACTACGATACGGAAGGTAGTTTGAAAGTGAGTACCTCCCAAAGCAGCGGAGGCCAGACGTTGATCTATGGGGATAAGTTTTAAAGCTTCTTCTGTGGTCAGAACGATGATAGGTAGCATGATTGTTGCTAAAGCAAAACCACCTGCGATCGCACTAAAGCTTTTGGTTAATAAAACTATCACACCATAGGCAAATATACCAACCACGATGGAGGGAACGCCAGTGAGAATACTAGCGATAAAGCGAACAAAACGAGTAATGGTATTGGTTTGAGCAAATTCTGCTAAAAATATACCTGTGAATAATCCTATGGGAATACTTAATAAAGAAGCAATGAAGACAATTGTGATTGTGCCTAAAATGGCATTGCCAAATCCATTATCAATGACTGATTTGACAAACATTTCTGTGTTTAATCCCCCAACACCTCGTTTGATAATTTCCCACAAAATCGAGATGAGGGGGATTAGTGCTAAACCTGCAAATGCAAAAGCAATAAAATTCATTAAATAGGTAAATAATAGCCGTCTAGATGGTAGAGGGCTATATAGTTCTGCTGCTAAAACTTTATCTAGTTCTGAAGGTTGGTAATTTTCCATATTTTCTAATAAATACAAGAACTTATTTGCCTTTTAAATATCTATTTATTTTTATTGCCAAACCACTGTACTAATAATCTAGCAATCATATTAATTATTAAGGTCAAAGCAAATAAGATTAAACCCAAATAACTTAACGCACCAATATGTAATCCTGGTTCGGCTTCAGCAAATTCATTAGCTAATACAGAAGGGATTGTATAAGCTGGATCAAGCAAAGATAAACTAATTTGAGCAGAATTACCAATTACCATAGTTACGGCCATTGTTTCACCTAAGGCGCGTCCTAAAGCTAGCATTGCCGCACTGACAATTCCAGAAAATCCCGCAGGTAGTAACACGCGAAAAATAGTTTCCCAACGAGTGCTACCTAAAGCCATAGATGCTGTACGTAGTTCTTTAGGTACGGCTATTAATACATCACGGGTAATTGCTGCCATTGTGGGTAAAATCATAATGGCTAAAATTATGCCTGCGGTTAACATATTTGTACCTATAGGAAAGTCTGATTTAAATATTGGTACCCAAGCCAAGTTAACTGATAACCATTTTTGTAAAGGTTCGATTACAGGAATAAAAGTAAAAATTCCCCACAAGCCAATAATCACACTAGGGATAGCAGCGATTAATTCCACCACAAATGCTAATGTGGTTTTAACTGATACGGGTAAGAAGTTCTCGCTAGTGACTAAGGCCACGGCTATGCCCACAGGAAAGGCAATAAAAATTGCGATCGCACTACTAATCAGTGTTCCATAAATGTAAGGTAATGCTCCGAAAATTTGATTACCTACATCCCAATCTTGACCCCATAAAAACCCCATCCCAAATTCACTAATAGCAGGTCTAGCTTCTTGAAAAATGATCCAACTCATCACAAACAATACAGCAACCGTTATTGTAGAAAATATGTATATCAGCCAAGTGAAACTTTGGTTTAATAAAAAACTTGTGCCGTCGGTAGCTGTTAATGCCAAACTTTCATTATTAGTTGATATTTGCTTTGACGAATTATTATCAGGATCAGATAAATTTGCCATACCAATTACAAGTTCATAAATATGATTAATATGAGAGTGGACAAATAGACCACTCTCATCCACGACAAACTGACAAAAGACTTCAAAAGACTTAGGATTTATTTGACAGTGCTGTTAACTGTTTGTAGCACCCGGTTAGCTACACCAGCAGGAATTCTGGTGTAGTTGAGGTCATCATTGAATTGTTGACCATCTGTTAGCACCCAATTAATCCATTTTTTTATGGCATCAGCTTTAGCAGCATTAGGATACTGTCTGTAAACCATCATCCAAGTAAGACCCACGATGGGATAACCTTGTCCTGGGTCTCCCACAAACACACGATAGTTGTCTGGGAAACTGACAGAAGATAAGGCGGCGTTTGCAGTTTGTAAGGAGGGAGCAACAAATTCTCCTCTTCTGTTTTGTACTTGTGCTGAACGGATGTTATTTTTGACAGCGTAGGAATACTCAACATACCCAATCGAGCCGGGAGTCCGAGCAACTAAAGCCGCCACACCAGGATTACCTTTACCTTTGAGAACATTAGGTAAAGTCCATTTAGGTGCAGTATTTGCGCCAATTCTGCCTTTGAAATAAGAACTGATGCTGCTTAAGTGGTTGGTGAAAATGAAAGTTGTACCGCTACCGTCAGCACGGACGACAAATCTAATTGGTTGATTTGGTAAGTTGACTCCAGGGTTGTCAGCTTTGATTTTTGCGTCGTTCCAATTAGTAATTTGACCGGAAAAAATTGCTGGTAATGTACTACGGGACAATCTCAAGTTGTTCACTCCGGGAACATTATAAACAACTGAAACTGCACCGCCTGCGGTGGGAACTAAGATGACACCATTTTTGACTTTAGCGATTTCATCATCTTTCATTGCAGCATCACTACCACCAAAGTCAACTGTTCCAGCAATGGTTTGACGAATACCGCCACCACTACCAATAGCTTGATAGTTAACACTCAAACCTGGATGTTTCTTTTTCACTTCACGAGCATATCTTTCGTATAGTGGAGCGGGGAAAGTTGCACCTGCGCCGTTAAGAGTTTGAGCTTGAGCTGTGGCTGTCAAAATAGGAGTAACTGCAACAGCAGATGCTAATACTGCGGTGCTAAATACACGCTGAAAAACGGTGGTTAAAAAAACCATATTGCCTCGTAACTTAAGGAATACTTGCTGCTTGAATCAAAGCCTTCATCAAACTACATTTTTTGTTTTTAAATTAGGTTAAGAAAGGGTAAATGCACATTTAAAATGTGTTTAAAATAAATTTATATATAGCTGGCTTTATTGTATAGATAAAGTCAGCTTTAAGATGGTTTATGAATCATGGCTAATCAATAGAGTTTGTGATTAATCCTGATGATAACCGCGTAATAAACATATGGTAATATTAGGGTTTAGGTTCATAGCCGCAGAAAGTCTGAATGGTTATCGCAGGGTTGAAATTGTTGACTAATATGTTAAAAACAAAATGAATTTTTGATAATTTCGTGTAGATTATTATTAAAGTTTTGATGAATAAGAATAATTCAGCATCATTCAAAATTTAATTAGACTTTGAAATGGATATTGTGTAATTCAACAACTTTAGATTTGCTGGATATTCGAGAACATACAAAAATGCAAGGATATAACTAATGTTTCTAGAATAATTACTCGAATTATTATTACAAATATTCTCCAGCAAATTAGTCATATCTACAGGTGATAATAGCTGGAGAAGCTAGAAAAAATAAAACTGGCAGAGTCTACATCACCAGACTAGCTGCCAGGAATGGACGGTATATTCTCGCCATGTTTGATCGGAGTAGTGCTTATTTATAGGAAATAATGCCTATCCGTACTAAGGGTAACTGAAATTAATGCTGTTAGGGGTTAAGGAAGGTCAACGAAAGGGTTAATTTCTAGTTAAAATTCGTAGAGAGACGGGAAGCGATCGCATGAGACATATGTATAGTTGCAATAGGAGCAAATGCAAAAATTAATCTAGTTTAGGGTGAATATTCAATATAGATGAATCAAAAGAAATTAATAACCCTGTTTTTTTGAAGAAGCCAGGGTTATTATCTGTCAAATGGAATTAAAGCTCACTATAATTTCAACTTCACACCTCGAATTGAATAATCTAATAACTCCATTGGGTGCATTAGAGAAATGTTCTTACCTTGCAATTGCAAATATTTAGTAATTTGCAATGAACAGCCAGGATTTGCAGAAGCAATTAATTCAGCACCAGTATTTAATAAATTCTGAACTTTTTGCTTACCTAATTCTTCGGCAACTTCTGGCTGCAGCATATTATAAACTCCAGCACTACCACAACACAAAGCTGCATCTAAAGGTTCTTTTAAGTTCACCCCTGGAATTTGTCTTAATAACTGTCGTGGTTGCACGCTAATCTTTTGTCCATGCAATAAATGACAAGCATCTTGATAAACTAAATTCACAGGTTTATCTGTTAAAGGTGAAAGTTTTGCTGTTAAGCCCACATTAGCTAAAAATTCTTGAGCATCTTTGACTTTAGCTGCAAAGTCTTGAGCTTTCCCCCGATATTCTGGGTCATCTGCTAGGATGTGACCATATTCTTTTAAGGTATGACCGCAACCAGCAGCATTGATAATAATATAATCTACTCCAGTATCAGCAAAGCTATCTATCATCTGTCTAGCTAATGCTTTTGCTTGTTCTGTTTGTCCTTGGTGTTCGGGGAGTGCTGCACAACAACCTTGAGATTTGGGGATGACGACTTCACAACCATTTGCCGTTAGCACCCTCACTGTTGCTTCATTCACGGGTGAGAAAAACAAGCGTTGTACACAACCCAAAATTACCCCTACACGATAACGTTTCTTGCCCTGTGCAGGAATAATAGTAGATAAATTATCTTGAAATGATTTGATAGTGATTTCTGGCAGAATAGACTCCATTGCTGCCAAGCGAGGGGATATTTTTTTAAGTAACCCTGTAGCACGCATAAGTTTAGGCAAACCTAACTTTTGATACACAAACAGAGGAATTAGTAAAATACGTAAAATATCCGGGTTAGGAAATAGAGAGAAGATAAGTTGACGAATTAGTTGATCTGAAAAACTGCGGGGATAATTGCGTTCGACTTGGTGGCGAGTAGCAGAAATTAACTTGTCATACTGTACGCCAGAAGGACAAGTGGAGACACAAGCAAGACACCCCAAACAAGAATCAAAATGTTGAACTGTAGCTGTATTTAAAGCAATTTCACCTTCGTTAATCGCATCCATTAAATAGATCCGTCCCCTGGGTGAATCCATCTCTTTCCCTATTACTCGATAGCTGGGACAAGTGGAAAGACAAAATCCACAATGCACACAACTATCGATTAACTTCGGGTCGGGTGGATGATTGGTATCAAATCCTTTTAAATTTTTCAAACTGGCAATATTATTTGTAGAATCTTCTGAAACCTGCATATTTCTGCTTACCCTCTCTGTGCCTTTGTCTATTTGTGGTCAACTGCTTTAAATTCCACCGACAAATCGACCAGGACTTAAAATATTTTTGCTATCAAACTGTGCTTTAATCCGGCGCATTAACGGCAAAGCATTACCTGCGTATCCCCACACATCAAGTTGTTGTTTTACCGCCACAGGTGCTTTGATTATGGTTAAAAAACCATTACGAGATTGACAAAGCGATCGCACTTTTGCAACCTGATTTTTGTCCTGAACCTGCACTACACCCAAACCACTGCTGAGATGAACCAATCCAATTCCCACTTTAGCCAAAACCTCCACAGCAGCAGTCGGTAATATTCCTATTTTGCAGGTAATTGTTGATTCTACAGCAGGAGTATGTATTTGTTCTTGTAATCTCTGCCATAGACTGTCTTCATCTGCACCCGAATAAACTGCTCCTTCTAATCCTAACGTTTGTCCTACTTCTAACATACGATGGGATTGTTCTTTGACACTTTCATGAATACTTTGGAAGCGTGCAATTAATCCCACTCCTCCACCCAAACCCAAACTAGAGACTAATTGCATAGATAACAAATCAGCTTGGGTAGGTGTCAAAGCCGAACCACGTAAAGTATTGGCCGCTTGGGAAATTGCTTCAGCCTTACCAGTCAACACCACTGTCCCCGATGCTTCTTGTAAGGGATAAACGCGAAAGGTAACTTGGCTAATAATTCCCAATGTCCCGTATGAACCAGTAAACAACTTCATCAAGTCATAGCCAGCTACATTTTTAACTACCCGTCCGCCAGCTTTGGCAATTTGACCATCAGCACGGATAAAAGTAATCCCTAAAAGCTGGTCACGCACACTACCATAACGTTGTCGCAGGGAATTAGTATCAGCAGTAGCGACAATTCCGCCAACGGTTGCTAACTCTGGTGTGGAAGGATCAAGGGCGAGAAATTGCCGTGAATCTGCCAAAATCTGCTGAAGATGGTCAAATTTCATTCCAGCTTCGATGGTGACAGTCAAATCACCCACAGCGTGTTCAATGAGTTGATTGAGGCGTTCCGTACTCACGACTACATCAATATCTTGAGCTAAACCACCCCAATTAAGCTTACTCCCACTACCGCAGGGAAGGACACGCCAGTTATGGCTGTAAGCAGCGGCGATAACTGCGGCTAATTGTGCTTGGGTTTGGGGATAGACTATACAACTAGGAGGCTTGCCAGCTATAGCCTGTAAAATCTGAGGGCGATCTTCTGGGTATACGGTATTTTCTGCGCCAACAATAGATGCAAGAGTAGAAGCAATGGCTGTCATCAGTTTATTTTTGAGTCCCGACATCTCCTTCTTTGTGATGATGACACAAAATAGCTGCCCACAGAACTTGCTCCAGGATTTTAGTTAGCAACTGTCCGTTCGCTGATTTTGAGGTGGTAAGCGGAATTAAAAGCTTGAGGAGTAAAGAATCAGGCAATCAAAGAACTTTTGTGAGATGACAGGCTGATTACAAGTAATGTGAAGACAACCTAATGGACTGTTTCGGGGT
>DVDT01000044.1 GCA_015296085.1 Trichormus sp. M33_DOE_039
ACCTAGGTAGCAGAATACTCCGATCAAGAAGTGGAATACTACTAGTTGGTAAGGGCCACCGTTGTACAACCACTCGTCTAAGGAAGCTGCTTCCCAGATGGGGTAGAAGTGTAAACCGATAGCGTTGGAAGAAGGAACAACTGCACCGGAGATGATGTTGTTTCCGTAAATCAAGGAACCTGCAACGGGTTCGCGGATACCGTCGATGTCTACTGGAGGTGCGGCGATGAAGGCGATGATGAAGCAGGTGGTTGCAGCTAGCAAGGTGGGGATCATCAGTACGCCGAACCAACCGATGTATAGGCGGTTGTTGGTGCTGGTGATCCAGTTGCAGAACTGCTCCCATACGTTTGCGCTTTTGCGCTGTTGTAAGGTTGCTGTCATGTCTTTATGATTACGTTTTGGTATGAATGAATCAGGCGGTTTTGTTTTTGCCTGTGAGTACACTCTACACTGCTTTACAAAAATTAATCAAGTGCTAATAATTTTTTAAAACGAATATCAGTAATTAGTTTTACTTATTTCTTTATACCCCTATACCCCTATTCTTCAAGAATATGAGCTAAAACTTGGCATTTCGTTAACTCATTCACTAGGCGGTGGGCTTGATGCTTGTACAGGGGATATTGTAAAGTCCCTGGTAATTGATTCATCAGCGTGCGAGCAAGATACATATCACAGCCAGATATCCGCGAAATTAATGCTGCACCTTCAAATATTGCTTCTTGTGACACAGCTTTTTCTACTCGCACTAAAAATTGACGAGGTAACATAGTTCCCCGTTCTACCCGTTGCAATCCTTCAATGGTGGCTAAAACTACTAAGCGATCGCCTACAACCAACCTGATATCATCAGAGGGCATAAACTTTGGAGTACGTTGGCTATTTCTAGCATGGAGAATCGGCACTACTCCATAACCATAAGCAATTTCCGCTAATAGTTGCCCGTTAAGAGTATCATTGGTTTGAATTTGATATTCTGTGACTAATGTGGTTTGGTTATTTAAGCGAAATAAATTGAGAATATTTTCCCCAAAAGCCGCCCCCACAAATGCCTCTGCTGCTAGTTCATAAACTCCCAAAACCCTGGCATAAGGTAGTAATCTAGCGATATTCTGACTAAATCTGGGGTCAACAGTACGAATAACTATGCAGGCTTTGGGGTTGGCTGCATGGGTCATCAAGGCAATTTCTAAGTTTGTCACCTCATCATCTGTGACTACAACCACACTTTTGGCTGTAGAAAGATTCACTTTTTGCAAGACATTTTTAATATTGCCCACAATTAAAGGCATGGGTAGCAATAAGCTGGGATCTAAATTATGGGCGTGAACTCCTATCAAGGGTTGTTTCAATTCTTGGAGAAGGTGCGCTACTAACTTTCCCACTCTTCCCAAACCAATCAGCACTACATGATCCGATCTTGGGATGGGTAAACGGCGCACAGAAAACTGAAATCTAGCGGCTAAAATGCGTTCAGTCATCACTGCGTAGAGGATACCAACAAACACCGTACCAGCTACAGTCTGACTAATGCTAAATAAATGTAGCCACCAGGAAATCGGAAACGAATGTTCTATTCCGCCAAATATGTCTCCATAACCTCCTAGGCTGAGAATTAAAGATACATTGAGGGCTTCTTGCCAGCTAAGTTGGGGATATTGCAGTTTATAGAGGAATGCGCCACACAAAAATAAACTCACCATGACTAAACAACTCATAAAGACTACACGGCGAGTTTGGCTACTCTCTGCCCAAAACTGAGTAAGTTGATCACGCAGATTTGTCCGGGTGATGGCTTGGAAAAAAGTCTGCCATAGTTGCTGAATATTTTTGACCGGTCGTTGGGAGCGAGAAACTAGATTTTCTGTAACTTCAATGTAGGTGATGATATCTCCTGGGAAGAGGGGAACATCTGCATCCCATTGATAGAATGTCTGCGCTAATGTTTCTCCGGCTCGATTATGGGTGAGGATACGTCGATGACCGGTGTTGATTTCGTGGAGTTGCAAACGGTTGCGCCAGTGATGTCCAGCATCAATGACGATTGCCATAACTTTGAGGAAATGATTTTCTAAAGTAAAAAATCCTGCGGTTTCGCTCCCCAAAGCGGCTAAAGCAAAGCTTTTGGCTGGTAACTGCGTAGCTTCAAAGGCAACAAAATTGCCTAGACTGACACTCAATAAATCATTCAGGTTTTCTTGGGAGGAACGAATGACTAGACGGACATCGGGATTGAGCGATCGCGCCGCAAACGCCCCAGCAATGTTGACACGCTCATCGCTAGTTACCATCAAAATGGCTTGACAATGGCGAATTTCTGCCTGTTCTAATATCTTGGGTTGACAACAATCACCAATTACTAAGTTGTCAATTACATCAGGTAAACCAGGAATTTCCCAGTTTTGAGGATTTACAGCCTCAATCGCGTTAACTTTTACCCCAAACTCTTTGAGGACAGATACACAATACTGCCCCAAGTTGCCCAACCCGCACACTAAGAAAGTGTCGGTATTGATGACATTTTGTCCCATGTTCAACGCTACTTGAGTCTACACAGAATTTACAATTTGGGGGGAGGGGAAACAATGTAACAACAGATGAAGTAGTGGACCTTACCCATGAATCATAGTCTAATATTTTACCGTAGGCTTTTTACAAAATATTTCCACAGTCACGAAATTAATACCAAACCAATTTCTGAGACCGTACCATTTTAGATTTTAGATTAAATATTATTTCGATTTATGCCCTGCCTTTTGTATGTGGAATAAATCCTGGCATCCAAACTTGAAAATCCACAATCATTTGGCGACTGCAAGACTTGATTTGCAGGATTTTTCTGAAGCGACAAATTTCAATTAGTTCTGGAGATTTTTAAAAGGTATCAGGATATGATTTCTCAAGATTATAATACAATTGATTTTGTGAATGAACTGATCAGAAAAATTAGAATCAAAGAAAAACAGCTAAAAATTGCCAAAGAATCCAATATGAACTATGTCGCGGAAGCAATAGAAAGTCAGCTGTTAGAGTTGAGACATCAGTTATCAGAGTCACAAGAAGAGCCGGAGTTACACGCATTAATGAATTTATTAGAAGATTTTTAAGACTGAGAGCGGTAAAAGGTAAAAGAAACAAGAAAGAGGCTAATTTTATCAGCTTTTCTTGTAAATCATGCGTGAAAAACAACATCCTCGACTCCTTGAAAAAGTCGGGGATATGAATTTTGCCACAAGCATTAATTTTGGGTATTAATTTTGTAAACTGTTATGTATCCTCTGAACTAGGGAAGACTGAAGAAATCAAATTATTGAATTTGCGTACAGTAAAGTGAGTAATTATACAACCAATACTGGCAAAACAGTTTCCCTGCGTCTAGTGTTGGTAGTACCGTTTGTACTGCAAATATTTGCGGCTGTGGGTGTGACAGGATGGCTTTCAATACGTAACGGACAAGAAGCTGTCAATGATGTGGCGACTCAATTGCGGAGTGAAACTAGCGATCGCATCAAACAGCAAGTTCTGAATTATCTAGATGAACCGCACCAACTAAATCAAGTCATTGCTGCGAGTATTCAGAGTAGAAAAATTAACACAGATGATATTTCAGTTTTAGAGCCTTATTTCTGGCGACTAATCCAACAACAATCATTGATTTTCATTCAATACAGTACCCCAGAAGGAGAACTGATTGCGGTGGAACGTCGCCAAGATGGTGAAACTGTGGTCAGGGTGAGAAATAAATCCACAGTACCAAACTGGAATGTTTATAGTCTTGACAATCAAGGTCAAAGAGTCAAATTGATTGAGACGCGACAATTTGACCCCCGGAATCGACCTTGGTATAAAGTGGCGATAAACGCAGAAAAACCAACTTGGAGTCCCTTCTTTGCGCGTGTTTCTTCTAACTATTCTTCTGTGGCGATTTCTCCCGTCCACCCTATTTATAGTGAAACAGGCTCACTTTCGGGCGTACTTCTTGGTATGTTTGAAATTGAGCGTATTCATTTATTCTTGAGTAGCTTGGAGATTGGGCGCACTGGGCAGACGTTTATTATAGACCGCGCTGGGAATTTGGTGGCTAGTTCGGTGATCAAAGAGCCATTTGTGATTAAAAATAGACAAGTAGAACCAATTAACGCGGCTAAATCTACAAATCCTCTGATTAAAGCTACAGCCGATTCCTTGCAGCGTCTAGGTAAACTTGACAGCATTAACCACAGCCAAAAACTAGAATTTAAGTTTCATGATGAACGGCAATTTGTCCAGATATCGCCCTTACAAGATGGACGGGGGATAGATTGGCTGATTGTGGTAGTAGTTCCAGAATCAGACTTCATGGAACACATTCAAGCTAATACTCGTAGCACAATACTATTATGTTTGGGGGCTTTAGTCCTAGCTTCCTGTTTAGGGTTATATACTTCTCGTTGGATTAGCCGCCCGATTTTGGATTTAAAACAGGCTTCAGTGGCGATCGCCAATGGTAAATTAGAACAAACTGTAGCGGTGGGTAACATCGCTGAACTAGGAGTATTAGCCAAATCCTTTAACCAAATGGCGCAGCAGTTACGAGAATCTTTCAACGCTTTAGCCATAACCAATCAAGAATTAGAGCGGCGTGTTGAACAACGCACTACAGAACTTAAAGCCGCCAAAGAAGCCGCCGACGCAGCCAATAATGCTAAAAGTGAATTTTTAGCGAGTATGAGTCACGAACTTCGTACTCCCATGAATGGGATTTTAGGCTACGCTCAAATTCTTCAGAATTCTGAACCCTTAACAGAAAAAGTCCGTCGGGGCATTGACATCATCTATCAATGTGGTTCTCATCTTCTAACCCTAATTAATGATATTTTAGACCTCTCCAAAATCGAAGCTCGCAAAATGGAAATCCATGCTCAAGATTTTCATTTTCTGGCATTTTTGGCAGGAGTTGTAGAAATCTGTCGCTTACGTGCAGAACAAAAAAGGATTGCATTTATTTATCAAGCCGACTCTCATTTACCAAAAATAGTCACTGCTGATGAAAGACGATTGCGTCAAGTTTTAATTAATTTAATCGGTAATGCGATTAAATTTACTGATTCTGGCAACGTAACTTTTATTGTACAAGTGTTAGAAAATCCCGCCACATCTCATTGGTTAATTCGCTTTCAAATTAAAGATACGGGTGTGGGGATGAGCCAAGAGCAAATGCAGAAAATCTTTCTGCCTTTTGAACAAGTGGGTGATACCAAAAAGCAAGTTGAAGGGACAGGTTTGGGGTTAGCAATTAGCCAAAGAATTGTCTCATTGATGGGTAGCGAGTTACAAGTAGAAAGCAAACTTGGTTTAGGTAGTAAATTTTGGTTTGATTTACAATTACAATCAACAGTAGCATGGGCAGAAACATCAAAAGTTTCCCTCTACAGTCAAGTGGTTGGTTATTACGGAGAAAAACGCAGAGTATTAGTAGTTGATGACAACTATGAAAATCGATCTATCATTGTCAATTTACTAGATCCTATTGGTTTTGAAGTCATTGAAGCCGTCAATGGACAACAGGGTTTAGAACAAGCTAAAACATATCAACCAGACCTAATTATTACCGACTTATTAATGCCAGTGATGTCAGGTTTTGATCTGCTGCGACAATTACGCCAATGTGATGAACTCAAAAATATAGTAGCGATCGCCTCTTCTGCAAGTGTATTTGATACAGACCAATTCAAAAGTTTAGAAGCTGGTGCTAATGATTTCCTACATAAGCCAGTACAGGCTGACATTCTATTGCAAATCATCCAGAAATATCTGCAATTGAAATGGGTTTATGAATACAAAGCCAGCAATTTACATAGTACTGTCTCACTAGATCAGACTCAGGTTGATATCAATGCAATCATACCTCCAACCACAGAAATTATCACTCACTTGCATGATTTAGCCCAAAAAGGTGACTTAGATGAAGTAGCTGCGATCGCTAGACAAATTAAAGAACAGGATCAAAAATTAATTCCCTTTGCAGAAAAATTGATTCAAATGTCAGATGCGTGTCAGGTGAAGCAAGTACAGAACTTTATTGAACAGTATTATAATTAAGTAGCAATTTTATGATTATTGCCCAGGAAAATTCTTACAAACCAAATGTAAATCCCCCAACAGAATTTATTTTAATCGTGGATGATAACACCACAAATTTATCTATATTAAAAGAAGCATTAAAAACTATTGGATTGCGCGTCAGGTTGGCAGTTGATGGTGAAAGTGCCATCAAACAAGCCAAACAAGAACTACCTATGCTCATCCTGCTAGATGTAGAAATGCCTGGTATCAATGGCTTTGAAACTTGTACGTTATTAAAAGCAGATCCTTTAACTCAAGACATTCCAATTATTTTTATGACGGCTTTATCAGACACAGCCAACAAAGTGAAAGGATTGTCTTTAGGAGCAGTAGACTATATTACAAAACCTTTTGAAAAAGAAGAAGTATTAGCACGAGTTAACGTCCAGTTAAAAGTACGAGAACTTAACAAATCTCTAGCAGAAAAAAATACCCGATTATTAGAACTCACTGAAGATTTAGAGCAGAAAGTTGCCGAACGTACAGCGGCTTTACAAAAAGCTCAAATCCAGCTTGTACAGCAAGAAAAATTATCAATGCTTGGACAACTAGTTGCAGGGGTAGCTCACGAAATTAATAATCCAATTGGTTGTATTACTAGTAATATAGCTCCGGCGCAAGAATATGTAAAATCTTTATCAACAGCTTTAAAGCTTTATCAAAAATATTGTCCCGAAGTACCAGAAATTCAGCAAGAATTAGAAGAAATAGATATCGAATTTGTCTTAGAAGATTTACCAAAACTTCTAGATTCTATGCAATTAAGTACTCAGCGCATCAAAGATATTTCTATATCTTTGAGAAATTTTTCGCGGTTAGATACTGACACTAAAGTATTAGCTAATTTGCATTTAGGGCTAGATAGCACATTAGTAATTTTACGTCATCGTCTCAAAGCAATTAGCAACCGTCCAGAAATTAAAATTATTCAAGAATACAGTAAATTGCCAGAAGTAAAATGCTCTCCAGGGCAAATTAATCAGGTATTTATGAATTTGATAGCGAATTCTATAGATGCCTTAGAGGAAAAATTTGAAATCTTGGGTAATCAGTTTCAACCTATAATTAAAATTATCACAGAACAACCAGATAAAAAAAGAATTGTGATTAGAATTATTGATAATGGCAAAGGAATGTCAGAAGAGATAAAACAGCAAATTTTCCAGCCATTATTTACAACTAAACCAGTGAGTAAAGGAACAGGTTTAGGCTTATCAATTGCTCAACAAATTATTGTAGATAAACATGGTGGTCAACTCAGTTTTAATTCAGTACCAAAACAAGGTACTGAGTTTATAATTGAGTTGCCTTTAGGGGAAGAGTCATTAGTCAATAGTCATTAGGCAAGATTTCTCTCCTGTGCTTCTTCCTGTGCCTCAGATCCCCAATCACCAGTCCCCAGTCCCCCTCAGAGCTAAAATAGGAATCTACGCGAATTTGTTGAACTTTTAATATTATGACTGCTGCTACAAGAGTAAAAACTGAGTATGAAGCGATTATTGGTCTAGAAACTCACTGTCAGCTAAGTACGAATACCAAAATTTTCTCTACTAGCTCTACAGCGTTTGGTGCTGACCCCAATACTAACATTGACCCAGTGTGTATGGGTTTACCAGGGGTTTTGCCTGTACTTAACCAAAAGGTTCTGGAATACGCTGTGAAAGCAGGGTTGGCTTTAAATTGCCAAATCGCTAGATATAGCAAATTTGACCGTAAACAGTATTTTTATCCTGATTTACCGAAAAATTATCAAATTTCTCAATATGACTTGCCCATTGCAGAACATGGTTGGTTAGAGATTGAATTAGTAGATGGAGACGGAAACCCCAGCCGCAAACGAATTGGGATTACCCGCTTGCATATGGAGGAAGACGCAGGGAAACTAGTACACGCCGGGAGCGATCGCTTGTCTGGTTCTACCTATTCTTTGGTAGACTACAACCGTGCAGGTGTGCCATTAGTCGAAATTGTATCTGAGCCAGATATCCGTTCTGGACAAGAAGCTGCCGAATATGCCCAAGAATTACGCCGCATTATGCGCTATCTTGGTGTCAGCGATGGCAATATGCAAGAAGGTTCTCTACGCTGTGATGTCAATATCTCTGTTCGTCCCGTAGGACAAAAAGAATTTGGTACGAAGGTAGAAATTAAAAATATGAACTCCTTCAACGCCATTCAACGGGCTATTGAATATGAAATTGAACGCCAAATTGCAGCGGTAGAAGCCGGGGAACGCATTATTCAAGAAACTCGCCTGTGGGAAGAAGGTTCACAACGCACTGTCAGTATGCGGACTAAGGAAGGCTCTAGCGATTATCGCTACTTCCCTGAACCAGACTTAGCACCCATTGAAGTATCAGATGAACAACTCAATCAATGGCGTAGTGAACTCCCAGAACTCCCAGCCCAAAAACGCCACCGTTACGAAACTGAACTGGGACTGTCTGCTTACGATACAAGAGTCTTGACAGAAGAAAGTGCTGTTTCTGCTTATTTTGAAGCTGTAATTGCTAGTGGTGGAAATCCCAAAACAGCCGCTAACTGGATTACTCAAGATATCGCTGCTTACCTCAACAAACAGAAACTCAGCATCGCTGAAATTGGTTTGACTCCAGCTAATTTAGCTGATGTGATTAAGCTGATTGAAAGTGGGAAAATCAGTAACGCTCAAGCTAAACAAAAGTTACCAGACTTATTAACAGGCTTGTCTCCTGAAAAAGCTTTTGCTGGTCAAGAATTGATTACAGACCCTACTGTATTAGAACCCATCGTTGACGAAGTTATTGCCGCCAATCCCAAAGAACTAGAAAAATACCGCAATGGTAACACCAACCTCAAAGGTTTCTTTGTGGGTCAAGTGCTGAAAAAGACAAACAAGCGTGCTGACCCCAAACTTACCAATGAATTAGTCGAAAAGAAACTGAATGGCTAATTAGCTAGCAAATATTTGAGTTGGTGGGGTGCGTAAGTATCAGTGATTTCTTGGTATTTCCAGGTCTACTCAGACTGACGCACCCTACTTATTAAATATTTTTTAATTTTGCAGTCTGTTATCAGAGGATTTTCTTAATTATCTGTTCAGATTTGCGATAGCGACAACGAAAACAAAATGTACTTCAGCTTATCTACTATGCTTGCGTAATCGCAATGGGTAATATTCAAGCCACACGGCTTAATTGATTAAATTTTATTCCAACTGATAAAGATTAAATTCCTTTCTAATTGATGAAGTTAAAGGACGGAATTTTAGTAATTCTTTGAAAAAGAATAAAATCCTTCCTCTGTTAGCGTGGTGAATAGTTGAAAAACCTTTTTGATATATATTTTCGCCGTTACCAATGACATAAACAGATCCAATCAGAGGTAAATTTTCCAGAATGTGTCCTTTATTTTCGAGAGTTTCTTTCACATGTCCATGTGATCTATAAAATTCAACTAAATCATCAGGATAATGATAGTCTTGTTCAGGTAAAGGACATAAATTGATATTGAGTATATTACAAGTTCCACACCAAGCATAAAAGTGTGATTTTCTATAGTAGATTAAAGAGCTACTCTCTTGATATACATAGCCTTTATCCACAACCCACCCGCTAGATTCTGGATGTTGGTTCACAAAACTGGCTAGATGACGACTGATACAATCATCAGCATCAACAATCATAATGTGATTAGGTGAAAAGGAGGCTTTAGCATAGATTAAGCCTTTAATAATTTTTCGGCATTTATCTATATTTTTGTCTTTACGGTTGCGATTAGGCAGAGGAAAGTTAACTTCTAGATAATGAACATGAGGATGGCTAAATTCAATTTTTGGTCGTTCATGACACACTACAACTACTCGAAAATCCGAGTCAGTTTGACTACAAATTGAGCGTAAGGATCTTTCAAAAAGTTTGCAGACTATATCCCATGATTTAGATACTTTTGCACTTTTGAGAGGAATGATAAAAACTAGCATGGATTTAGCGTTGTTTTAAGATGTGGCTAATAGCTGCTTATATGATTATCAATTGCAATAGCATAATAAAATTTCTAACAACTCTATTATGATGAGGTTTGAGAAATATCAAACATCAGAAATTATGAGTGATGTGTATTAGTAATTGAGCCATAATTTACGTTTTTGTATGACACAGTGCTAATGTCAAAAATTACTGTAGTTAAGTATTATTCGGTATTTACGCAGCCATCACGGCTGTTAAAATTATGAGTTTGCTTATGAGAATAAATATACCAAGTTTTTTCTGATATATTTTTAAGTTCAGATGAACCTTTTAAGGACTTTCTTCATGTGTGCAAACATTGTAAATGAATAAAATAATACTTTTAATGTTTGTGCGAAAACTTGGAATAGGTATCAATATCAACTGTTTGCTATTTAAATAGCAAGCTTTTCAGCATTCAATTTATATTGGTTTTCCATAGCAATAGTACTGAAATATTACTTAGCTAAATTGTAATTTAAATTACCAAATTCTGTTTAAATACTGCTGAGTTCAATCCCATCAGTAAAACTTCTTAATAATCTTTATACAAATAAAGAAATAATGGGTGTTACTCCTCATGGCAAAAATGCTATACTGTGCTAAGTAGATGCACCCTGATGATCTGGAGAGCTGCCCAAGTAGCTCTCTTTTTTTCATTTAAGGAGACTGGAGAGCAGAGGAAAATAGCTAATGACTAATTGGTATAATCGCCAGTCAAGCTGCTAATTAGTTGTAAGGGTGAAAAAAATGGCAGACTGGCAAGAAATTACTGGTGGAGTTACAGCACCGAAAGGTTATAGGGCTGCGGGTATTACAGCAGGGTTAAAGCCTTCGGGATTGCCTGATTTAGCTTTGATAGTATCAGATGTAGAAGCGATCGCAGCTGGTGTATTCACCACCAGCCAAGTTAAAGCTGCTTGTGTAGATTATTGTCGTCAACGCTTGCAAGCTAAACCAATTGCACGGGCGATTCTGTGTAACGCCGGACAAGCTAACGCCGCTACAGGTAGTCAAGGCGTGCGTGATGCCGAAGAAAGTGCTGATTTATTAGCAAAAGAGCTAAATATTGTCTCGGAATCGATTCTTTTAGCTTCTACTGGGGTCATCGGTCAGCGGATTAAGATGGAAGCCCTGCGGGGTGGAATTCCCAAATTAGTCGCAGCACTATCTGACACTGGTTCAGATACAGCAGCTGGAGCAATTATCACCACAGATTTAGTCACAAAATCCATAGCCTTAGAAACTACTATCGGAGAGCGTCCAGTCCGAATTGGTGGCATTGCTAAAGGTTCGGGCATGATTCATCCGAATATGGCTACTATGTTGGCCTTTGTTACCTGCGATGCAGCTGTATCACCGCATCTATGGCAAGAAATGTTAAGCAGGGCGGCGGATAGAAGCTTTAATTCTATTACTGTCGATGGTGATACCAGTACCAACGATAGCTTGATTGCCTTAGCGAATGGTGAATCTCGTACCCCAGCAATTACCGAAATGGGTGCAGAAGCCGAAAAATTAGAGGCGATGTTAACAGCAGTATGCCAGCATTTAGCCAAAGCGATCGCCCGTGATGGTGAAGGTGCAACCTGTCTGATCGAAGTGCAAGTTACAGGCGCGCATGACGAACTCTCAGCCAGACAAATCGCTAAAACCATTGCCGGTTCATCTCTAGTGAAATCTGCTATTTTCGGTCGTGACCCCAACTGGGGACGTATCGCCGCCGCCGCCGGACGTGCAGGTGTGCCTTTTGAGCAAGAAAATCTACAGATTAAATTAGGGGATTTTCTCCTGTTTGAAAATGGTCAACCTCTACCTTTTGACCGCGCCGCCGCCAGTGCATATTTAAAGCAAGCTGCCATCAGTGCTTATCTGAAAGAGGATACAGTGTTAATCTCTGTTAGTGTCGGCAATGGTTATGGTACAGGTAAAGCCTGGGGTTGTGATTTAAGTTACGACTACGTGAAAATTAATGCTGAGTACACAACGTAAATAATTCAAAATTCAAATCACATCTTTTAGTAGGGTGTGTCAGTATGGGTAATTTCTTGGTATAGCGAGGTTTTATTTCACTGGCGCACCCTTGTGTCTCTAACAATTACTCGGATTCTTCACCTAGATAAGATTGACGACTGTGGCGAACATGAAGAATTGCGACAACATCTTCTTCAACGACAAACAAAATTCGATATTTTCTTCGTTTTCCAACCCAGAGTTGCCGAATTTCACGACCAATCACTGGTGCTTCTGGTGCTATGCTACAGCGATGAGGAAAGTCTTGAAGCGAAGCAATGGCATCTTGAAGTTCGTAATACCAATTATTAGCTACTTCAGCACTCAAGTTATCACACATCCAACGATAAGATGTTTCAATTTCTTGAAAAGCAGTAGGCTGAATGAGAATCTGGTAACTCATGGGCGAGGCGGAATGCCAAGTTGCTGTTGCAGGGTAGCCAAGGCTTGCTCGGCAGGAATTCCTTCACCCTGCTCAAACTCATCTAATCCTTTACGAATACCTACTATTGTTTCTAAGTAGTCAATACGTTCTAAGAGTTCTGTATAAGTAACTAGTGGCTGTTTTGGATCTGCTTTGAGTGATTTTAACAGTCTAAGTAAATCCTCTAGCAGTTCGTTAGGTGTGCTGTCAATTTCTTGTAATAGCAATTTTTTGATTGTCATCGCGTTTGATATGTGAGATTCATTTTTCTAGTATAGCGATCGCAATTCTTCACTTGATTTCATTTCAAACGACCCGATCGCAAGATACTAATAATTAGCCACAATCCCAATAAACTAGCGACGGCAAATAACACGCTACTAATAAAGGATAGTTGCGTTGTCTGAGCTTTAGTAGAAATAATGGCTGCCCCCATAATCAGCGAACCTACGAGGATACTAAAAGATAAACGGTTAGCAGCATCGTCCATTGTGCGCCGGACACCATCTAAACCATGCAAGGAAAAATTCCAACGCAGAGTTTCAGATGTTACCCGATCTAATAACAGTTCGATTTGCCTAGGAGATTGTAAGGAGAGACTTTTAATATCTAAAGCTGTTCTGAGGAGCGATCGCACTGGATTATCGCCCAATAATTGCCGCCGGAACAAGTCTGTAATTAAAGGCTGAATTTCTTCAAATAAATTTACTTCTGGGTTGAAGGTACGGGCTACGCCTTCTAAATTTGCCAAAGTTTTGGCATACAAACCCATGTTACCGGGTAAGCGAATTTTATTATTGCGGGCAACTTGCAAAATTTCATAAAAAATTTGGCTAAAATTCATCTCCGTCAAGCTGACGTTGTAATACTTCCGCAGCATCCGGTCATAATCACTTTCTAGCCGTGCCACAATCACTGGCTGTGCGGAATCTGCCAATTGCAAAGTCAATTGAGCGCATCTCCCCGCATCTAAATCTACAATTGCCAACAGCATTTCCGTCAAAATTTGCTGAGTGCGGGGATCAAGTCTGCCTACCATACCACAGTCTAACAACGCCACACGGCCATCAGTCAGATAAAAGATATTACCAGGGTGGGGATCAGCATGAAAAAAGCCATCAATATATAACTGTTGAAAAAAAGCTCGAAATAATAGTGTGGTGATAGCGTTGCGTTCTTTTACTGGGTCTTTCCCGTTATCGCTGCTTAACTTGGCTGAAAGTATTGGTACTCCGTCTAGCCACTCCATCACCATTAATTTTTCTGTAGTCAGATGCCAATAGATTTCCGCAACGACAATTTCTTGGGGATCAAACCAACGACTGTGCGATAAATTACGTCGCAGTTGGTCTGTAAAGCCAGCTTCTCGTGTAAAATCTAACTCAGCTTCTAGAGCTTTAGTAAATTCTTCCGCAATTGATTTGATGTCGTAGTTTTGTCCGAAGTCTGTACGCGCCACCAAATCAGCAATCCCTTGAATCAAGGCGATATCTTGCACAATCGTGATATCTATCCCCGGTCGTTGCACCTTCAGTGCCACTTCTCGACCATCAATTAATGTAGCACGATGGGTCTGGGCAATTGATCCCGCCGCCACAGGAACAGGATTGATGTATTTGAAAGTTTCTTCTAGAGGGCGTTTTAGTTGTTGACGAATGACTATTTCCACCTCTGCCCAAGGTACAGGCGGAACTTCGCTTTGCAGCGTCGAAAGTTCATCAATATAAGCAGCACTCAATAAATCTGGACGGGTGGAAAGTAGCTGACCGAGTTTGACATAAACAGGCCCCAAGTCCACCAAAATGTTTTTTAACACCGCAGGTGTAGGTAGTTGGGGTTCATCAGCTTTACCACCAGTCAACAACCTCCGCATATAATCCCAGCCATTGCGGAGAACAACTTCAATAATTTCTCTTTGGCGCGGAACAGTATATGTTAAAAACATTTTGTTTTAGGGATTAGGTATTGAGGATTGGGTACTGGGCATTGGGGGCTGGGGACTGAGCATTGGGCATTGGGGACTGAGTTAAATTTCCCCCTGCTGCCTGCCCCATTGCTCCCTGCCTCCTGCCCCCTGCCCCTATCTCCGTTTCAAAGTAAGTCGGTAAATCGGGGATCACTTTGTAGGGTTTTGAGGACTTGTTTAATTTCCTGGGTGCGTTCTTTATTAACTATGAGGGTAACATTGCGATCGCGCACAATTACCACATCCTCTAAACCAATAGTAACAACTACATCCTCTGGGTTAGTCGCATAAATAATTGCCCCCTGTGTATCTAAACCCACATGGGTAGCAAGCTCAACATTGGGATTTTCCGGTTTTTTCAGTAAGCGTTCAATCGCATTCCAATCGCCCAAGTCATCCCACCCAAACTCCGCCGGTAAAACATATGCTAAATTGGTTTTTTCCATGAGTGCATAGTCTATACTTTTTTTCGGCAATTGGGGATAGACATCAACGCCTTTTTGTGCTATTTGTTCAATAATTTCTGGTGCATGGGTATATAGTTCCTTGAGAACAACACCAGCCCGAAACACGAACATACCGCTATTCCAGCTAAATCTTCCCGTAGACATAAAAGTCTCTGCTGTTTCACGGTTAGGCTTTTCAGTAAAGCGGTTGACATGATAAGCTGGCAACTCATTAAAGCTACCAATATGTTCACCTTGTTCAATGTAGCCGTAACCAGTAGATGGGAAGGTAGGCTTAATCCCTAACGTGACAATCGCTGGTGTGCTTGCCGCTAATTGGATAGCTGCATCTAATGTGCGCTCAAACGCCTGTTGGTCAGCAATCCAGTGGTCGGAGGGGAAAAAGCCAATAATCGCGTCATCTCCGTAACGTTTTTGAATTTCTAAACTTGTCCAAGCAACAGCAGCAGCAGTGTCTCTACCTTGCGGTTCAACCAGCAAGTTTGGAGATGGCAATTCTGGTAATTGCTGTCGTATCCCTGTAGCTAGCTGGCTAGAAGTAATTACCCACAAGTCATCCCAACCGCCTGTGAAATTAAGCAGTCGTTCGGCAGTTGCCTGTAATAAACTTCTAGAGCTACCATCAAGACTTAAAAATTGTTTGGGTCGGTCTTGCCGACTCAAAGGCCAAAAACGCTCACCTTTACCACCTGCCAGGATGACTGGGAACAAAGAACTACTCATGTTGTCATACGACCTACGCTAGAACATTTCAAGTTTACAGTGCAGTCTGACACTGGCAAGTTTGGTGGCTTGGATTAACATAACTTTTAGGGAGTGGTTGAGTGGGGAGATAATTGTGATTAAACAGGTTCAATGGTCAGAAGATCAGGTTACACCTCAACAAATACCAGATTTAGAATTAGGGGTAAAACCTGGACAAATACAACGTATAGATAATCAAGTCCTAGCGCAACCAACATCAGCAACAGAGCTAGAAGTAATAGCACCACAACCAGCTAACAGTTCCCGCAATGTTGTCGAGTCAGTAGGAGCAATTCCCAACGAGCTTTATGATCGTTTGGGGTTGACCATGCCTCGCTGGTTACTGTGGATTTTGACAGCCGTGCTGGGGATCATCATGTCTGGTCTGTTGGTATCCACCTTGGCACTCTGGACTCCTTTATGGAGTAACCTAGACCGCACCGACGAAGAATTGGGATTTTCTGGTCAAGATGAGCAGAAAATCCCATTACCTGGAGAACTATGGAGCAAAATCTCCCAGTATCAGATATCCAAACCCATGAATATTCTGATTATGGGAATTGAACCAGTCAAAAGTGCTGTAGATGGCTCACCGGAAAGTTTTTCTGGCAATAGCGATACTATGCTGCTGACCAGAATCAATCCCGGCAGTAAAACCATGCGGGTACTGTCAATTCCTAGCGATACAATGATCGCTATCCCAGAACAGGGATTAACTAAAGTTTCAGAGGCAAATGCTAAAGGTGGGCCAGTTTTAGCCGCAAGGACTGTGAGCCGGACTCTCAATAACGCCCGGATTGACCGCTATATTCGCATTTCTACTAGTGGATTAAGGCAATTAGTTGATCAGTTGGGTGGGGTTGAAGTTTTTGTCCCTAAAGCTATGACATATCAAGACCCTAACAATGGCTCGACTGTCAGCTTAGTTAGTGGTTGGCAAACTCTCAACGGCGAACAAGCAGAACTATTTGCGCGTTATCGAGAAGAAGGTTTAGGGGATTTATCGAGAGTACAAAGACAACAAGCACTAGTAACTGCTTTGTTACAAAGGCTGAATAGTCCTACCGTCTTACCCAGATTGCCCCAATTAACTCGCTTGATGCGGAAATATTTTGATACCAATTTGAAGATAGAAGAAATGATGGCTTTGGTGAATTTTTCCGTCAACTTAGAACGGGATAATTTCCAAATGACCACCTTACCTGGTACATTCAGCAAATTTAGTAAAGATCCCAATAGCTATTGGCTGAATCTGAACGGACAGCAAAATTTATTGAATAATTATGTAGGGGTAGATATACCTGGTTTGAAGCCAGATTCACGACCAGTATCTAAGCTCAAAATTGCTATTCAAAATGCTTCCAATCAACCCCAGCTAACTGAAAAAGTTATTGCTTACTTGAAACAAAAAGGCTTTACAAATATTTACACCATCCCAGCTTGGCCTGATACCCAACGCCAAACTCAAATTATTGTGCAGAAGGGTAATCGCTCGGCAGGAGTTGACCTACAAAAAATCATAGGATTGGGTTTAGTTGAAGTTAAATCCGCAGGTGATTTAGAATCAGACATTACAATCCGCATTGGTAAGGATTGGAAGTAGTCAATAGTTAGTTAGATAGTGCGTTCCTGTCGCCTTGCGTCGGAAAGCAACTATCTAACCCGTAAGGGTCAATAGTAATTATTTATTACTTTGAACTTTGGACGGTTGACTATTAATTAAATTTGTAAAATTATGAAGAAATTTTTGCTGAGATTATTGGGTTTAATGGCGATTCTACTGTTGGCTTGGTTTTGGCTTCTCGTCAACCCTAAGCCTGCTTTTGCTCAACTCAATACAATTAACTACAGCAATACTAATCTGGAAAATCGTGATTTTACTAATGCTGATTTAGCTGGTGTAACTTTTGTAGCTGCGGAAATGCGGGGTACAAATTTTCAAGGTGCAAATCTCACCAATGCTATTTTGACTAAGGGTGTTTTATTAAAAGCTAATTTAGAAGGTGCTAATTTAACGGGTGCTTTGGTGGATCGGGTGACTTTAGACGGTGCTAATTTAAAGAATGCGATTTTTACAGAAGCAACTTTAACCCGCAGCCGTTTTTATGATGCTGATATTACTGGGGCTGATTTTTCAGACGCAATTATTGACCGTTATCAAGTGTCTTTGCTGTGCGAAAGAGCAGCGGGTATTAATCCTGTCACCAATGTTGCTACACGGGAAAGTTTAGGTTGTCGTAATAGTTTAAATTAAAGTGAGTTTGACGAAATCTAACACCAAACTCTATTGGATTATAAAGAATCGCTCTACGCGAGACGAAGAAAGGCTTCAAAGACCTATTGTTTTTTCAAAAAGTTGTAGATTTGCTGCCTCTTCCCTACAAGAGAAGGGTGTTGTTGTTAGGTTTCATCCTCATTCATGGTAAATATAGGTTGGGTTTATTTGCGTTAACTCAACCTATATTTTTTGACAACAATTTAGCTGTGCTGTTGCAATTTTTTAGTTATTCTCTACTTTAACACCTCTCCAAAAAGCCACATAACCCTCAATATTCTTAGCTTTTTCCTTAGTGCTGGGATAGTACCAAGCAGCATCTTTGTTGACTTGTCCATCAACCGCGATACTGTAGTAACTTGCAACACCTTTCCACGGACAAGTTGTGTGGGTGTTGCTTTCTTGGAAATACTGTTTGTTAATTGCGTCAGGCGGGAAATAATGGTTTCCTTCCACGATGATGGTTTGATCACTTTCAGCTAAGACAGCTCCATTCCAAATAGCTTTCGGCATAAGTACGTTGGTGATTAAAGTTTACACTTAACATTTTGACACTTTCAAACTAGAAAAAAATCCCCCAGAAATTCTGAGGGAATTGAGAGAAGGAGCTTTTTTCGATGAGAAAACTACGCAAGACTGGGTTCGGTGCTGCTTTGTAGTAGTTGTATAATCGCAGCTTTTTCTAAAATTCCGACTAGCACGCCGTTATCACGAATTACGGGTAGTGCGGATATTTGTTTTTGTTCAAGTAGTTGCACTACTTCTAGTAGTGGTTGATTTGATGGGATAGTGGTTGATGGAGTCGATCGCATCACATCTTTGACTTGGGTTTCTGACCACAGTGTTGTGTTGACTGTGCGTAAATCATCTAGGGCGATCGCACCCACTAATTGTCCTTTTTCGTTGGTGACTAAAAACCGTCGCCAGTTGTTACCTAGAACAATTTGCTGATCCGCAAACTCTCTTAGGCTGAGATAATCAGAAACAATCGGACTATCCAGTGTCACCGCATCTTCTGCGGTCAATCCTGTGAGTTTTTCTTGCACTCTGGCAAATTGCGCTGCATTACCAGCGTTTCTCACTAGGAAAAACCCGACTAATAAATTCCAGAAGTTGGCGAAGCTACCAAACAAGAATAGAGGAATTAAACCAGAAGCGATCGCTACCCAACCGAAGATTTGTCCAACTCGACTAGCAAAGGTAATACCTCTGTAGGGTTTACCTGTAATTTTCCACACAATTGCTTTGAGGATATTACCACCATCTAAAGGTAAACCAGGAATAAGGTTAAACAAAGCTAGTGCCAAGTTTACAGAAGCCAAAACACCGAGAATTGCTGCTGAAGGGCCAGAGACAGCACTAGTAATACCGATTACTGTAACGATACCGCATAATAACAGGCTGACTAAAGGCCCAGCGATCGCTACCCAAAATGCTTCAGCAGGTGTTTTTGATTCTTCTTCTAAACTTGCCAAACCTCCAAAGATAAATAATGTAATGGAATTAACATTAATACCTTGACGAATCGCTACAAAGCTATGTCCTAATTCGTGGGCGACGACAGAAGCAAACAACAACAACGCTGTTGTCAATCCTAGTATTACAGCCAACCCCCCTGATAATTGGGGAAATTGTGCCATAAGTCCGCCGCTATAACTCCAAGTTACCAAACCCAGAACTAGAAACCATGACGGATGGATATAGAAAGGGATACCGAAGAGATTCCCAACGCGAATTGTGCCGTTCATGTCGTTCACCTTTGATTTCAGCAGCGAGAGTTGTGTTTTTACCCTCTCGTTGTGAATATTGTAACGAAATATTAACTAGTTTTAATATTTGTGACGGTGGTGGTGTCCGTCTTTTTAGGTGTGGTTATCAAGAAAGTAACTCAAAAGTAACTCAATAATCGTTAATGTTTAGGCTTGTCCCTCTATACCTTTAAATCCCTACATCCGTGTTAGTTTCTTGGGCTACTAGGGCAGTATAAGTTACCAAAAAATAACTTTGGATCAATATGTTATCTATATCAAAATCTCTAACTGCCAAGGATTTACAGTATCGTTACCTTGGAGGGATCGCAGCTTTAATGTTAATTAGTTTGTTGAGTTCACTCAGTGGATTATCATCTGATCACACTATCTCTAATGCTTGGGATGGATTGTTGTGGGGGCTTGCAGACCCAGTATTGCAGTTGGATAGTTTGGGGAGTGTGATAGCGATTGGCTTACTTTCGGCTAGTGTGCTTGATGATTCCTTAATTACTTTGTCTCTTTTATCATCAGCAGTTTTGGGAATACTACTGCATCTATTAGAAATGGACTTTTTTGGTGCAGATATGGCGATCGCAATTAGTACTATTGTCTTAGGCGGGATGTTGGTTATACCTCAGCAACGGCATAGCTTAGTTTTAGTGATCTTAGGAGCGATCGCTGGTGCATCTCAAGGTTATGCTGCAACTCCATCTTTAAATGGAGTGGTGAACTTGCCAACTTTGACTTATGTACTAGGCACAATTTTAACTTTATATGCAGTTGCGATCAGTGCGAAGAAGATAGGTAACTCCATAAATAGAGAAATGATGCAAAATGCTGTGTTGCGGATGACTCAGGTTCTAGGTCTTGCCGTTTGCGGTATCGGTATCGTGTTTCTGTATAGTTTAATTCCATAGTTACAATCTACTTATAGTGACATTTAATGGGCAATTAGCTAGTGAAAAACTATATAGCTAATTGCCCACTAAATGGGACTAGTTGAAGACGCTCTAATTCTGTAGAAGGTTTTAGCAATTAGCTATCAATCAGATGGTGAACTTCATTACTGAGGGATGCAATGTAAATTATCAGCCATACTTTTAACAAGTATTACTGAGCGATATCCTGTGTACACGTGCTAATTTATAGTATATTTTGTAGCTATATTTCTGGACATATCAGCAATATTACTTTTGTCATGTTTGAATATGAGCCGTAACTGATTAAAAACCGAGGATTTTACGGTATATTTACTGAATCTTCGTTTATATTCTTAAGTATATTAATTTTTATTAACTTAAGATAAAGAGAGCTAAATCTATCTCGTAGAGGATGGTTCGTAAAGATTAATATGTGGAGAAGAATTTATCCAAATTGAAAAGTGCTACTAGCTGAGTACTTAAGTGTCAAAGCTAAGACTTAGCTGCCAAAATTACAATGTATTAAAATTTACCAGTATAGGAAGGTCACAAGTTAAACATCGGATGATAAACCTCACTTGATGTAAATACATGAGGGATCGAGCTATAAAACTAGCGAGACTATCAGTTTAGTTACAAAAATGCTTCTATCAATTGCTAGAAGTAGCAAAAAACAAAGTAGAAATAGTATTACAACAGCAATTATATAAAGCTGTAAATCATGAGTTAAATTACCCAATTATTATTGTCATTCAACTACTAAAATGCTCTCTCACAATCGGGGTGTCCAAGATATGATTTCATCTGGGATAGAAGTAAAAGTTAATCGCCTAGAGTCTATTGTTGAGCAAATTGGAGAAGCTGTACTTTCTACGACTGAAACAATTGAAAGGCTAGCAGATAGATTAGAAAATCTTAGTTGCCAAGTTGAGGCACAAGGCAAACAGCTACAGCAGCAAGGATATCAAATTTTTGCGTTGTGTGATGCTGTCCAAAGTCTTGCAGAATCACAGGACGATTCATTACAAAAATTAACTCAACTCACACAAACTTTAGATAAATTGACTTCATTAATACAAGGAGTAGAGGAAGAAGAATAGAAATAATTAACAAGGTAAAAGTAAAAGGTAAAAGTCAAAAATAACTGAAAATAATCTTGGGAATTTTATCCCAATACCTATTCCTTACACCTGCAATTGAGTAACTGCAATATTACCTGCAAAACAAACATCAACATCACTACCAGGAGTGCGATCGCGTTTGCCATACTCCCCGACATAATAAAAATCATCACCATCAATGCGATAGTTAACTGGTAAAGGTTTATTACAAGGTTGGCAAAATACTATCTCTGGTTTTGGTTCTCCTGGTTGGAGATGGGGTAAATTCACGTTCCAAAAGCAACCTGTTTCTAGAGGACGGTGGAGTAAATCAGCCAAAACTTCAACCGTTAACTTAGCTGCAAACTCCCAATCAAAATTTTGCTTGGCTTTACGATAGTGGGAGATAGCAATACCTGGGATACCGTGCATAGCAGCTTCTCGGACAGCAGCCACAGTCCCTGAAATGTAAGCATCGACTCCCAAGTTACCGCCAGCATTGATTCCTGACAAGACAAATTTGATATCTTGACACAACTGCGTTAAAGCGATCCTGACACAATCAGCAGGAGTACCAGCGATCGCATACTCAAAATCAGAACGTCGTGTCAGGTTAATGGGACGAGTGGTAGTGACTTGATGACCACAACCAGATTGATGATGCTTGGGTGCAGCAATAATAAAATGTTTACCGTTGACAGCTTGAGCCAAAGCTTTGATCCCTGGGGCATCAATGCCGTCATCGTTAGTTAAGATTATGGTCATGTCGCTTTGCTCCGAATTAAGAATTCAAACCCGTTCCCAGTTCCCTAACTAGTTGTGTCCCAATTAGCGGGACTTAAACAAAAATCAAAACTAAATGTAACCCAAACTGACTTTATAAAAAGCAAATAGGTCACGATTTAGGGTCATTCTACAAACTCCAACTCATCCCCTCGGTCGAGCAATAATTGCAAATATCCATCAGTATGAGCGATCGCAACTAAACTACTCAAGTCTACTTTTGATCGCATTATGAATTTTGCTCTCCGGTTGACGTAAGCGGAAATTAGAAGTTCATACAGTGAGAAATATACAGTACATATGAACTATATAATTGCTTGATTGTCAATCTCATTCATCTACTCTTCACAGAAGTCTGATACAGAGACATAACAGTGCTAATTATGTCCCAACTTTTTCAAGATGTCTAAGTAATTTCTGCATAATCTCCGTATTTAATAGTGAAAAATAGCGAAGAGCGAGGTTATATGACCTCACTAAATACCGATCAACTAGTACATTTCTCAGGAAAACTGAATTATGACACATCCTTTTGATTTAGAAATCGCAGATTTAGAAGCTTTAAATCTGGAGACTCAAGAACTAACTGATGAAGAAGCTAATCAAGTGACAGGTGGATTGAAACCTATCTTCACAACTCTAGCTTTAGGTGAAGAAGGTGGAGATTTTACTACCCTAGCGGTGGGTGAAGAAGGCGGCGATGTTACGACCCTAGCTTTAGGCGAAGAAGGCGGCTGTACAAAATAATCAGCGATTACGCTTTACAGTCATTTGGTTTACTGTTGACAGTTAATTGTTAACAGTAAACCAGAAAAGCGGATTAAAACATATTTGCCAAATATCAAATTCCAGCCTCATTTTCAAAGATGGAATGCAGCATATTTTCAACTTGTTATTAAACAATGAATATTTTAATTTTAGGAAATACTAAAGATGTTCATGCAGTTGCTATAAAACAGGCAATTACAGAAGCAGGTGCAACAGCATATTATTTAGATACGTCACTTTTCCCTACACATTTAAAACTATCTTGGCAGCCAGGAACAACAAATGGATCATTACGACTGCCTTCAGGACGGTTATTAAAAATAACAGATATACATAGTGTTTATTGGCGGACGTTTTCTGGTGTGAATGTGCCATCTTTACAAGATGAACAGCAGCAGAGAATTGCTACTAATGATTCAATGGGTGCATTGCGATCGCTCATGCAAGCGTGTCCGGCTCACTGGGTAAATTCTTGGCAAGCATACCAGCTGCATAAGGAAAAACCTCTACAATTAAGCATGGTCAAAAGTGTCGGAGTGACAATTCCCAAAACTCTGATTAGTAATGATCAAGACGAAATTATTCAATTTACTAATTCTTTAGATAAAGCTATTTTTAAACCAGTCTATGGCGGCGCACATACTAAGACTGTGACACCAGCACATTTAGAACCGCAACGATTAGAATTAGCCTTGCGTCTGTCTCCAGTGACAATCCAAGAATATATTCCTGGTACTAATATTCGTAGTTATGTAATTGGCGATGCAATTTACAGTGCGGAAATCCGTTCTAGTCAATTAGATTTTCGGGAAGATAGGGAAGCTGAGTTAATCCCAGTAGAGTTACCTGCTTCAATTCAGCAACAATGTTTAGATATTGCTAAAGTATTGATGTTAGAGTGGACAGCCATAGATTGGCGTTTAAAACCCAATGGTGAATATGTTTTTCTCGAAGCTAATCCTAGTCCCATGTTTTTACATTTTGAAAACCAAACAGGTTTTCCCATAACTCAAAAATTAGTGCAGTTATTAATGAAGTAGTAATTCAGAAAGTTTGTAGTAAAGACTTTAGTCCTAATTGTAGTGAGCATTTTAGTGCTGACTGCAAACGAAATACCCTAGCGTGGAAAAACTTACTAGAGAAGAGTGGAAAGTAATATTACTTTAGTTCAAGTAAAAAATATTTTTTTAATACTTAAGAAAAATTTAGCGTTCGATCTCTAGGTCGAGTTATCCCACAAAATCGCATTGCTTCCGTCGTTCACCTTGTTGTATATGCCCATATCTCAAACTTTGCTGGGGATGATAACTCTGTTTCCAACGAACCGTAATGTTCAACACAAAACTCTTCAAACTCGCTTATGGCATGGGGAAATATCTCATCCGATAGCAGCCAACATAAACCATAGGCGCGTGATTTAAAAAAGCCGAGGAGTTCTCTCACGGTGTTGCTGACTGTCCACTCTTTGGCGATTACATAGTTTGACCGATAACCTTTACTGTGAAAATAGTCTTCAAGGTTGATTTCTTCGATTACTTTCTTGACCTGTTTTGATGTTTTTTCCACTTCGTATTTAGCTAAAATAGTTCTAAAATAACGCTCAAATTCCATACGTGCAGGTGGAGTAATCCATTGAGCATTGAGATAAAAACCTTGTGGTTTCAATACGCGATCAACTTCATCCAGAAACATTTTCTGATTTAAAACGCCGTGAATCATGTGAACAGTTAACACAACGTCAAAACTCTGATCTGGGAAAGGAAATTGAGAAGCATCTGCATGAATCAGCTTTAGATTTTGAGGAATGTTGTGCAGTTTTTGCCTGAATTGGTCAAGCATTGGTTGAGAAACATCAATTCCAGTTACAGAATAGCCGCGTTTGACGAAAGGAAGAACATTCAAACCCGTACCCACACCAGGTTCTAAAAAGGATGTCTCAGGAATTGCATCTACTAATTCAAGAATAAAATCTGCAACTTCCTCGGCGACGGATGTTGTTAACCAACGGGTTTGGTCATAAATGTGAGCAATGTTATCGTAATAAGTACGTTTTACCATTTTACTGGAATATAATTATACCTATTTTATCTATATCGCTGTAGCTCACAGAATATCACATTGTCACTAGATGGCTAACTTTATACTGTTTAGTTTTTTCCAAAGGTTCATTTTCTCCTGAAGAAAAAGCAGTTATCACATGACCACTTGGAGTAGGTATACTTCTGGTCTTTTTAAGCAGTTGTGCTAGGTGATATTAGCGATTGATGGGATGCAGCCAGAAATTGGACATGAGGTATTATGGGTAATTCGAGATTGTTTATCAGGAGAAATTTTACTTGCTACAACTACACCCAAAAACTTTAAAATATTCAAAGTGTATTAAAAATCGTAAATCGTAATAAATATTTATGCCTCCCCGTTGGCCTCGTAAACCCGATCGCAATGATCCTGACTTCCGCAAGTTAGACGATCGCATGAATTTCGCCGTTCATGTAGCCGTTGCTGCTACGATTAATTCCGGTTTATGGTTCTTCCATAACTTGACAGCCGCGACTTGGGATTGGCTGCCGTTATTCACTTCTGCTTGGGTTGTAGTATTGTTAGGGCATCTAATTTACATTGCCGCGATCGCAAATTACTCACCCACCCCCCCCAAATCCACCTGAAGAGAGACTACTTAAGCTAGGGCGATTGTAACCTGTGGTGGTGTATTTGCCTGATTAATTGCGCGATAATGTTAATTAGTCTGAGACCCCGCGCTCTTTTTGGATCTGGAGTGATTTATATGGCTAAGACTAACACCACAGAGTTACTAGAAGCCCTGGCGGCTGAAATCGGTGACAATATTTACATAGATATTGCGAAATGGCATCTCTATCTATCTAATGCCAAACTGCACACCACTGTTGCTGAACAATTGTATCCTCTGATTACTTCCAACACAGTCACCGAAGACCGAGTTATACAGGTATTAGAATCTATTCCAGTGAAGATTGGCGGCGGTAGAAGAGAACTGCCTTTGATAGATTTATTACCACTACAATGTCAGGTTAACTTAGTAGATATTTTAGAAAGATACCAACGAGAGATATAATAATAGTATAGGCAGGCAATTGTAGACACAATTTGATTGGCAAGCATTACTCCAAATGTTTTATAAATAAGATTTTCGCAAGCTGAGTTGCCTGCTTCAGCTACTTGTATTATCTTCAAAAATTTTCACAAGAATTAAATCGCCAGTTAACGCAGATCAATTACATTTATCTCTGTGTTTGTTTGTTGCTTGGATATTTGGCGATCGCTACAAATATAGTTGCAATGAGAGGAGGTAGTGAGATGTTTCTACAAATCAAAAATAGTACTGATTTGATTAAAATTCTTGATCTTCAAGAGTTAATTGATCCCAGTCTGGATATAGTTCATGGTCAAGACCAAGAAGGTCAAGAAGAACAAGAACCAGATACTTTTAAAAAAGCCAATCTTGTCTTCCCTTCGGGTGAAAGTTTACCACGCTGCTGGCTAGATGCAAATTACAGAATGGCTAAAGCTTCTTGAATCAAAAAGGGTGTGGGGGTGTAAGGGTGTAGGGGAGAAATAGATTTTCTTATCTCCCCTACTCACTAGTCAGGATTCAGCACTTAGTTTAGTTTCAGTTTGGGGAGAAATTGCTTTTGTAATCCACACTGTGAAAATGTGTGATAGCACTCCTAAAGGGCCAGCAAATAAACATAGGATGAGAGAATGAATTGTCCACATCCCAGTTTTCTGTCCTTCCCAATAGATAAATCTACCGACAAATAAATCCATCACTAAAAAATGAATCCAACCCGTCGCCGCCGCGTTTTCATCAGCAAAGAATCGAGCAATATCTGCTAGTTGGGGATTAGATAAAGCTTGAGCATTCTCTGGGGTAATACTAGTCACAAATAAATATAAATATGCCCCAGCTAAAGGTAAAAATGGAATATATGATTCCATGACTCGCCGTGTTACTTTCCAATTAGGCAGAAGTATCATTAATGCCCAAAAAGGCAAGACGAAAACATTAGCAACATTGAATAATTGCGCGATGTTCATAATAATATATGACGATTTTTGCAGTCGTTAAGAGTCAACAGTCAACAATTGTGATTCGATCTCTGTGGAGTTTAAATCACGACCAATAAACACTAAGCGGGTTTGTCGTGCTTCTGTTGGTTGCCAGGGACGATCATAAAACTTTTCAAAACGTTTTCCTACACCTTGCATCACTAGGCGCATCGATTTATTCGGAACAGCGACAAAGCCTTTAATACGGTAAATTTCTTGTTGGTATGCTAGTGCTTCTAGTTGCTGTTGCAGTTTTTCAGGGTCGAAAGTACGGTCTAAAATAACGTGTGTGGAGTTGATTTCGTCGTCATGGTCGTGGTCTTCTTCGGTGTCATGATGACTGGGACGACTATCTAAATTATCTTCAACAGCAGCTTCCCATCCTAATAATATAGATGGGTCGAGTTGACCGCGATCGCTCTCTACCATTTTTACCACTCGCGGTAATTCTTGCTTAACTAATTCCTCAACTTGTGATTTTGTCGCATCATCAACTAAATCAGTTTTGCTTAACACTACCAAATCTGCACAAGCTAATTGGTCTTCAAACAATTCCTGTAATGGTGTTTCATGTTCTAGGCTATCATCGGCTTGACGTTGGAGTGCGATCGCTTCCAAATCGCTAGCAAAAGTTCCAGCTGCAACAGCTGCACAATCTACCACTGTCACCACTGCATCGACTGTAGCAGCGTTGCGAATTTCTTGCCAGCGAAAGGCTTTGACAAGAGGTTTAGGTAAAGCTAATCCAGAGGTTTCAATCACAATGCAGTCAATACTATCCCGGCGTTTGATTAACTCCTGCATTGTCGGATAAAATTCTTCTTGGACTGTACAGCAGAGACAGCCATTAGTTAATTCAAAAATATTATTTCCGTCCGCTTCATCTTCCGGGCAAATTTGACAGGACTTCAACAACTCACCATCAATACCGAGTTCCCCAAATTCGTTGACTAAAACTGCAATACGGCGACCTTGGTTATTTTGTAGGAGGTGGCGAATTAGGCTGGTTTTACCACTACCTAAAAAGCCTGTAATCACGGTGACGGGAATTTTTGTAGCCATTCTAATCAATTCAAAATTCAAAATTTCAGAACGACGATTTTTAAACCGTCTCAGAGAGTGTTTGAAAAGTATTATTGCTAACATCAAAATCTTAAAAACCTAACCCCCCTAGCCCTAGGGCTGATTCTTTGTAGCCAGAGAAAATTTAGGAATCCAATACTTTTGTTCCTTGATTATTTTGTTTCGCTAAGTAGGCTACGCAGAAATTAGGAGTCTGATTTTTCTCTGTAGAACATGAATTAGCCCTACCCCAAACCCCCCTTCCCAACAAGGGAAGGGGGGCTTCAAAGCCTCTCTCCGCTTCGGGGAGAGGTTTGGAGAGGGGTTCTTGGTATACTTTTCGACTTTTCACATATCATCGTGAGGGCGCAATACATTGCACCCCTAAACGTGTATCTTATATCGCTATATTATTAGGCATTTTAACTAGCCAAAATTCAGTTCCTTCTAGAAACAAGGATGGCTTGACTTGCTGTGACTCAATCATATATAAATATTGCTAAATGTAACGATATCTTAAATCTAAAAACTCCATTAAAAATACACAGTCACGAAATCCAATCATAATTGTTTCTAAATGTTGTTAAATGTAACGATAATTTAAGTCTGAAGACAAAATGAAAATAAAAACAACCCTTGAAGCATAAGGATTTCAGCCTTTACTTAATATTTTTTAACCAATTCTCTGGTGACACTTCAGAAATTGCACAAAATTTGCACAAATGTATTGCTTTAATCAAATTCAGGTTCAAACAACTTCTGAACTCGTTGCCCTTGATGGAGAAAGTTCAGTGTCTCAAAACCTGATGAATAACTATTTCATTATCTGGGATTGTTAAGTCTTAGGGAAATAGTTGTGATGAAGCTTCGCAATCTTGATTTATAGCTGTGCTTTGAGTTAATAGGAATTAGCTAGAAGTTTAACGGTGAATTCTGCCCTGATTTACCAGCAATTTAAACTTGCCGATGACTTTTGGCCTGCTGATCTTTCGATGAATGACGATGCTTATCCCCATCAACGACTCAGATTTTTGAACCGAATTGGAATAAACAGCATACTAAATAGTGATTAGGAGAAGCTGTAATGCTTGACGCTTTTACCAAAGTAGTTTCCCAAGCTGATACAAGAGGCTCATACGTCAGCGATGCAGAAATCGATGCGCTCAAAGATATGGTAGCTGCTGGTGCTAAACGCATGGACGTAGTGAACCGGATTACAGGCAATGCCTCTACAATCGTTGCCAATGCAGCACGGACACTATTTGAAGAGCAACCCCAGTTGATTCAACCCGGTGGTAATGCTTACACAAACCGCCGCATGGCTGCTTGCTTACGTGACATGGAAATCATCTTACGCTATGTTACCTACGCTGTATTCACAGGTGATGCTAGCGTTTTAGACGATCGCTGTTTGAACGGTCTGCGGGAAACATATCAAGCATTAGGCGTTCCTGGCCCCTCTGTAGCGACTGGTGTTAACAAAATGAAAGAAGCAGCGATCGCGATCGCTAACGACCCCAGTGGCGTTACCCGTGGTGACTGTAGCTCCTTGATGGCTGAGTTAAGCAGCTACTTTGATCGCGCTGCTGCCGCAGTTGGCTAGAGCAAAAAGGCAAGAGTAAAAAGGTGAACCACTGCGTTGGGCGGCTCTGCCGACTTGTAGCAAGTGGTGAACCCGTAGAGCACTCATTAAAAAGAAAGAATGATTGTCTAAGCTTTCTGTCTATTTTCGATGGTTGCTTTGTTTACTGCCAATTTGTCCTAGCAATCTTCTCAAAGATTGATTTCTTTTGTCTGAAGCACAACTTTACATATTTGTTGAAAGGATCATCAGCATGAAAACACCTTTAACCGAAGCCGTCGCTACCGCAGATTCTCAAGGCCGGTTTCTCAGCTCCACAGAACTTCAAGTTGCATTTGGTCGTTTCCGTCAAGCTTCTGCTAGCTTAGATGCAGCTAAAGCTTTGAGCAGTAAAGCCAGCAGTTTGGCTTCTGGTGCTGCTAATGCAGTTTACCAAAAGTTCCCCTACACCACCCAAATGCAAGGTAAAAACTTCGCTGCTGATCAGCGTGGTAAAGACAAATGCGTACGTGACATCGGTTACTACATTCGCATTATCACCTACTGTCTAATTGCAGGTGGTACAGGCCCTCTAGATGACTACTTAATCGGTGGTTTGACAGAAATCAACCGCACCTTTGATTTGTCTCCCAGCTGGTACGTTGAAGCTCTCAAGTACATCAAAGCTAATCATGGCTTGAGTGGCGACCCTGCTGTAGAAGCAAATTCCTACATTGACTACGCTATCAACGCTCTGAGCTAGATTTTGACTTCTGCCCAGAACAACTAAAAGCTGTGAATGCTAACTTTCTAGCAAGGGCAGTTTTTCGGGGTTCTGGGTATGTTTTTTCCTTGTACAAATTAAGGAGATTGACTCATGACTAGTTCTACGGCAGCCAGTCAGCTAGGATTTGAGCCATTTGCCAGCACACCCCCCACAGAATTGCGGGCGAATGAAGATGTACAAGCAGTAATTCATGCTGCTTATCGGCAGGTGTTTGGCAATGAACACCTGATGCAAAGCGAACGCCTCACCAGTGCAGAATCGTTATTGCAGCAGGGTAACATTACCGTTCGGGATTTTGTGCGGTTGCTAGCACAGTCTGAATTATACCGAAACAAGTTCTTTTACTCCACACCCCAAGTCCGCTTCATTGAATTGAACTATAAGCATCTGCTCGGTCGTGCGCCTTATGATGAAGCCGAGATTGCCTACCATGTCGATCTCTATATAGAAAAAGGCTACGAAGCAGAAATTGATTCTTATATAGATTCACTGGAATATCAAGAAAACTTTGGAGAATCAATTGTTCCGCATTATCGGGGCTTTGCTACTCAAACAGGACAAAAAACCGTAGGTTTCAACCGAATGTTTCAGATTTACCGGGGATATGCGAACAGCGATCGCTCCCAAGGTAAAAATAAATCTGCGTGGCTAACCAATGATCTAGCTCGGAATTTGGCTAATCCGGTGCAGACTCCTAACTTCGGGCGGGGACTAACTGGTACAATTGCAGGCGATCGTGGGCAGCTTTACCGCATCAGATTTACGCAGGCAGATAGAGGACGGAATCCTCAAATTCGGCGTAGCGTGAAGGAATATTTAGTCAGCTATGACCAACTCTCACCAACTCTGCAAAGACTAAATCAGAGAGGTAGCCGAGTAGTTAATATTTCTCCTGCCTGATCGAAATAAGCAGGGGGGCAGAGAGCAAGGGGCAGGGGAAGAATGATTTTTATTTAATCCCCAGTCCCCAATCCCCAGTCCCCAATAATTTTGCAATATTCAAGGAGTCCTATTCGTGCCAATTACAACCGCAGCATCTCGTTTGGGAACTACAGCGTTTGACCAAACACGCCCTGTTGAACTGCGTCCCAACTGGACAACAGAAGATGCCAAAAATGTCATCTGGGCAGTTTATCGTCAGGTATTAGGTAACGACCACCTGATGCAGTCAGAACGCCTTACCAGCTTGGAATCCTTGCTGACCAATGGACAAATCAGCGTCCGGGATTTTGTCCGAGGAGTAGCTAAATCTGAGTTATACAAAACCAAGTTTCTTTATCCCCATTTTCAAACTAGGGTAATCGAATTAAACTTTAAACACTTGTTGGGACGCGCTCCCTACGATGAAGCAGAAGTGATTGAGCATCTCGATCGCTATCAAAATCACGGCTTTGATGCAGACATCGATTCCTATATCGATTCTGTCGAATATGATACATACTTTGGGGATGCGATCGTTCCCTACTACCGTGACTTTGTAACCACAGGAATAGGTCAAAAAACCGTTGGCTTTACCCGGATGTTCCGTTTATACCGTGGCTATGCTAACAGCGATCGCTCTCAGCTAGCAGGTACAAGTTCTCGCCTAGCAACTGACTTGGCAAGAAATAGTGCCTCTGCCATCATTGCTCCTTCCGGTGGGACTGAAGGTTGGGCTTATCAAGCTGCCAAGAAAGGTACTGCACCCAGCCGCACCTTTGGCAGATCCTCCCAAGGTTCTACTTCCCGTCTTTACCGCATTGAAGTGGCAGGAATTAGTTTGCCCAGATATCCCAAAGTTCGTCGTAGCAATAAAGAGTTTATTGTTCCCTACGAACAGCTATCCAGCACTTTGCAGCAAATCAATAAGTTAGGCGGTAAGGTCGCTAGCATCACCATCGCACAATAGGAGATAGAACCATCATGTTGGTACAGCCACGCATGAACGCCTCAAGTTCAACCTCAGACAGTCGCGTTTTTGTCTATGAAGTAGAAGGATTAAAACAGAGCGAGCAAACCGAAAACAACAAGTATCCGGTTCGCAATAGCAGCACCATTCTGATTCAAGTCCCCTACAGCCGTATGAATGATGAGATGCGACGCATTACCCGCTTAGGTGGCAAAATTGTGAACATCCGTCCCCTGAGTGAAACTGTAACAGCAGCTGAATCAGAAGACTAATAAATAACAATTTGATATTTACTTTATGGGTGTAGAAAAGTGAAAGTTTCTGCACCCATTTTATATAAAAAAAATTCTACTGGAGTTGTAGCAATTGTAAATATAGGACTGATACCAATTCGCAATTCGCAATTAAAAAACTGAGATGCAGCAAAACTTTCAGGGTTTACATCTGTATCAGGTTTTTCGTGAAATGGTATGACTTTTCACGGGATCTGGAAAACCCCTCTCCAAACCTCTCCCCTACAAGGAAAGAGGCTTGAATTTTTCCTCCTTCCCTCGCAGGGAAGGGGGTTAGGGGGTTAGGTTTTACGTTAGCTTTTCCACATAACGTGAAAAGTCAGAAATATAGGAGGGTACAGGTAATAGGTGACAGAGTTAAACTGCACTGTAGAGACGTTACATGCAACGTCTCTACATCATTTATTTGGTGCAACTTCATAGAGAATTGGTATTAAGTGAACGAGTATTATAGTCTCTCAATAGCGAAATACTTCTAGCTTCTATTCGTGCTACAAAAGTTTGCTCTTCACGCTTAAGATTTTTGATTATGTAAATTTCATGCCAAAGTGCAAATTAACAGAGCGCGATAATGCCTAGTGATACGATAACAGCATGAAAGCGTGAATACACAACTCCTCATTTCTCCTCAAGAACTCACGTCTCTGTTAACAGCAAAATCTCCACGAACTGTCATTATTGATACACGCGCTCCAGAAGAATATGCTATTGCTCATATTCCTCAATCTATCAATATCCGAGATTTCTTTAGTTATCTTTTAGAAAATTCCTATCCTGCTGGATTAAAAAAATTGCAAGAATATTTCGCCAAAATTATGAGCGAGGTAGGAATATCCGGTGCAGAACGTTTAGTTGTGTATGAAGATGCTTTGAATAGAGGTTACGGTCAATCTTGTAGAGCCGCTTTTTTATTAAAATATTTGGGTTGTCCTCATGTATCTGTTTTACATGGAGGATATAAAGCTTGGTTAGCGGCGGAATTACCCACCACTGATGAAGTCCTTGAATTTGAGAGCAGCATATTTAGATTGCATCCGCAAGCTGAGATGATGGTGACAACAATCGAAATGTTGGAGGCAATCAATAATCCAGCGATTATAAAATTAGATGTGCGCGATCGCAATGAATGGCAAGGACTCAGTTCTTCGCCCTACGGTACTGATTTTTGCCCACGCAAAGGCAGAATCCCCAATGCAACATGGCTAGAATGGCATCAGTTGATGACTTCTGACTCAGGAATCCCCTTGTTTCGTTCCAAAACAGAGATTTTAGAAATTTGCCAATCTTTAGGTATTACTTCTGAGTCAGTTGTGTATATATATTGCTTTAAAGGTTCTAGGGCTGCTAATGTTCTGTTTGCTTTGCAAGAGGCGGGAATTAACGCCAAAAACTATTTTGGTTCTTGGAATGAGTGGTCTCGTGATTTCTCGTTACCGATTGATAACACAGTAATTCAGTAGGATTTGGGCATGGGGCATCAACAGTGAACAGTCACTACAATTTTCTGCTCGCCCTGTATCCAGTCCCCATTACCCAGTCCCCAGTACCCACTAACGAGATTTTAAATCAGCGATCGCACCTTTGGTCATAGCAGCAATGGCTTTATCGGTAGCTTTCGGTAAGTGGTAATATTTACCGCCAGCTGTTTGGGCTAACTCTTTGGCAAAGCCAGTAGAGACAAATTTACTCTCTGTATCTATTACTAATAGTTGCATTCCCAAACCGCGAATTCTGGCGGCGATTTCTAGTAATTCCCCTTTGATGTCTGGTTTTTCTCCCGGTTCTTGGGGTTCGCCTAAAGACCGCGACAAGGGAATGTTACCGCGTCCATCAGTAATTGCCACAATCACAACTTGCCCGATATCTCCACTCATTTGGGCATTTAAACCGATACGGACAGCTTGGGTGATACCATGTGCTAGGGGTGAACCGCCGCCACAGGGTAATCTTTCTAAGCGGTTGCGCGCTAAAGCAATGGAACGGGTGGGAGGTAGTAGAACTTCGGCTTGTTCTCCCCGGAAGGGAATCAATGCTACTTGGTCGCGGTTTTGATAGGCTTCCGTTAACAGTTGCATGACTGCACCTTTAGCTGATTGCATCCGGTTCAAGGCCATCGACCCGGAAGCATCTACGACAAACACAACTAACGCCCCGGCTTTGCGGACTAAGCGTTTTGAGCGAATGTCACCTTGTTCGACAATGACTTTTCTGTTTGGCTGTCTCTCCCGGCGGGCTTTTTGGTAGGGTGCAGCCGCCCTCAAGGTTGCATCTACAGCTATGCGGCGGACTTTGCCTTTGGGCAACATCGGCTTGATGTAGCGTCCCCGGTCATCGGAGAAGATAATGCTGCGACTACCAGATTTACCTTGACGTTGTGCCATTTGAGCAAAGTACAGCACACTGTCATCCAGAATTACCCCTTCCGGGTCAAAGATAAATTCTTCCGGGATGCTGGGGGGTTCTTGCTCTTCTGGTTCGTCTGGTTGGTCTTCCTTGTCTTCTTCTTCCTCTTCCTCTTGTTGGTCTTGTTCTGACTCGTCTTGACTTTGTGGCGGTGGTGGCGGTGGTTGGTCTGGGGGTGGTGTCTGCACAACAGTCGCCCGTGGGACAATGACCAATTCTACAGCCCGGCGTAAGTCGTCAGCATTGACGGTGGCTCGACCATCTAAAGCCGCAGCTGCTTTGGCTACACGTACTGCAAATAATTCTGCCCGATGTCCTTGGACACCGCCGCGAATGGCTTCATCAACTAAATAAGCAATTTGTTCACGGGTGATGGTGACATCTTTCAACCATTCCCGTGCGAGGATGATTTGGGTTTTCAGCGCGTCGATATCTTCGCTATACTGCTGGAGAAAATCTTGGGGTGATTTGGAATAGGCGATCGCTTGCTCAACTGCTTGTACTCTTTGATCTAGACCGAGAACACCGTCAGCAGAAAGAGCGATCGCAATTCTATCTAATAAATGTTCTCGTAATGCCCCTTCTTCTGGGTTATAGGTGGCGATAAACAGAGGTTTGCAAGGATGCTGAAAACTTATCCCTTCCCGTTCGATTTGGTTACGTCCTTCCGAGAGGACGGTTAATAGCTGGTTGGATATCTGGTCATCTAAAAGATTGATTTCATCTACATACAGCACGCCTCGGTTAGCTGTGGCGAGTAACCCAGGCTGAAAGATGGTATCTCCTTGCTTCACTGACTGTTCTACATCCACAGAACCGAGGAGACGGTCTTCAGTTACGCCGAGGGGTATTTGCACGAAGGGCGCAGGGACGATTTGCGTCGGGACATCCTGAATATCTTTATCGGCGCACTCAGCCAACAGATAATCATCCCATTCTTCTGGGTGGTTGGGGTCGCAGTTGCTGACTGAATTAGTAACAACTTCAATCGGTGGTAACAAGGCGTGAATAGCACGTGCCATTACTGATTTTGCCGTACCGCGACGACCTGCGATCGCTACTCCTCCCAAGCCAGGATCGACTGCTGCTAACAGCAAAGCAAGTTTAATGGCTTCTTGACCGACTACAGCCGTCAAGGGGAAAGAATTAATTGTCGGGTTGATAGTAGGCGCAGGCATGGTTTGCAAATAGGGGACTGGAAACTGGGTATTAGGGACTAGGTATTGGGGATTGGAAACTAGAAACTAGTTTTTTTGAATTACTACTCAGCAGTCAACACTTTCAAACTAGTCTTGGTTTTTAGCATATCAATTTCTGGCTCATTTACAATAAGGGTTGTGGAATTGAAGGCTTTGTATGATCTTGGAGAGCAAAATTTATGAGTATCGCTCAAGCTAAACGCTTCACATTGGATGAGTACCACAAACTTATAGACTTGGGCTTTCTGCACGAGGATGACCACATCCAATTAATTAACGGGGAACTGATACAAATGGTATCTAAGGGTACAGCCCATGAAACTTGCTTGAGAAACTTGTTACGAGAACTCCCAAAAGTCATAGGAGATAGGGCTACTTTGCAATCTCAAGCCCCGATTACTTTACCGCCTAACAGCGAACCAGAACCGGATTTTACACTTGTTAAAAACCGAGATGACAATTATTTGTCCGCTCATCCTAGCCCTGCTGATGTGTTACTGGTGATGGAAGTAGCAGATTCGTCTTTAAGTTATGATCAGGATTTTAAAATCCCGCTCTACGCTCAAGCAGGTATAGCTGATTATTGGATATTCAATTTATTCGATAATTATTTAGAATGTTACAGTGAACCTTATAGAGACAATCATGGAAAATATGGCTATTTAAATAAGCGAATTGTCCTGCCCAATCAAATTATATTCCTCCCTTGTTTTCCTGATTTATCTATTGATTTAAATAGGATATTTCCCAAAAAAATTAATTTCAATGAGTTATAGGAATTTTAACTTTATGCGTATTCAGTTGTACTTTTTTCACACAACAATATATTGACATCCAAAATCAGTTGTGCAATTCTATACTTAAGACAGCAAAATAACTCTGCTCTAAAGCTTCTAGTTTTTGGTGTTGTCTCAGCAGCAGAACTCCTATTTTCCTGCCAAGCTTTGTGTCATCCTTTCCCTTGATTATCGAGATCAAGGTTGTTTTATTTGATGGACTTAAATTTCAAAGGATGAGCAAACGTTTGAGGTAAATTTTCAAGGGGGAAGATGACGCAAAGCTCGGTAGGAAACCGGGAGTTCTACGGCTGAGACTTGAATCAGAAATTTTGTCTAGAATGCAGTAAAAGCTAAGGAAGTACTGTTTATCAATCCTTAATTAACAGCACTCCTTTGCTAGATGTTTGGTTTTTGTGCTGTCCAGTAAACAAAATGAAAATCTAGACACATTATCATGAAAGATATATATCAGGTCTCACACAGTCAAACTACCCAAGAAAAACCCGTAGTAGCATTCTATTGGGATTATCAGAACGTTAAATTATCTCTGGAAACTGCAAAATTTTTACTAAAAATTGTTAAATCAAAAGGAATTTTAGTTCGCAAAAATATTTACTACAATTACCATTGCAAAGACCAATCAGTTATAAAAAAAGAGCTTGCTAGTCTAAATTTAGATTATTGTTATGTGCCCTGTTTTCTGAAAAACAGTCCTTTTTCTATCCAGTTTATTTACTCAAATAAGTTTATTAAAACCGCCATCAATGCGGTTTTTTCATGTTAATAGCAATCCTGTTTATCTATTTTCTAACAATTAATTTCTACAACAAAACACAAAATGCACAAACTTCTAACAACGTTTCATGACGAACAACTTTTACGCCGCGCACTCACTCATCGTTCCTATGTCCATGAAAACCCAGGAGAAGGCGAACACAATGAACGCCTAGAATTCCTTGGTGATGCTGTGCTGAATTTCTTAAGTGGTGAATATCTTTATCGTCGTCACCCGGAAAAGGGAGAAGATGAATTAACACGGCGACGTTCAGCATTAGTTGATGAAAAACAATTAGCTAAATTTGCTATTGAAGTCGGCTTAGATTTTAGGATGCGGTTAGGTAAAGGAGCAATTCGGGATGGTGGCTATCAAAACCCCAATTTACTCAGCAGTACATTTGAAGCTGTAATTGGTGCTTACTATTTAGATCACAACTCTAATATTGAAGCAGTACGTGCCATTATCGAACCATTATTTGATGCTGTACCTGAACAAATTGTAGTATCTCGTTCGACGGTAGATTCTAAAAATCGCTTTCAAGAATGGGTACAGCGCAATATCGGCCCAACTCCTCCCAAATACGTCACAACACAAATAGGAGGTGTGTCCCACGCACCAGAATTTAAAGCTGAAGTTTATGTGGTAGATAAAAAATACGGAGAAGCTGTAGGACGGAATAAGAAAGATGCAGAAAAAGCAGCAGCTGAGGATGCTTTAGCTCATTTAAAAATACAAGGTTTGTTATCGATTCAAAGTTGAGCTAAAAGCGATAACTCTGCTAAATTACCCTAAAATATGTCTTGTCTATAAACAGCGATCGCTGATTCTATGATGACACGGTTAGCGATACCTCCGGTAAGCTTCGCTAACGCTCCCCCCCCACATTCACAAATGCGATCGCTATATATTTCTTCAGGCAAGTAACCCACAGAATCATAATCTGTGTATAGTTAGCTTAAGGGAGAAAATATATCAGCCAAATTTTATCAAAGTAAAAATTATGTTGCAATCAATCGAAGGAGTTTACAAAAACGGTAAGATAGAGCTTACAGAATTACCGCTTGATGTTTCAGAAAGTCTTGTAATTGTCACTTTCTTAAAATCAAAAAAAACTCAACAGTCACAACAAATAATGCAATTTGGAATGTTCTCTGGAAACCAACAATCAACAGAAACAGATTTTCAAATTGCTGAATTTCATGGGGATAAAGATGATAGCTTAGACTGGTCATAAGTAGTTATGAAATATGTCATAGATACTCATGCTTTGGTCTGGTTTCTTGAAGGTAATCCGCGCTTAGGTACAAATGCTAAAGCTATCCTTTCTCATCCCGATTCACAGTTAGTTATTCCGGCTACCACTTTAGCTGAGGCTGTTTGGATTGTGGAAAGAGGTAGAACATCTATTCCTCATCCTCAAGATGTAATTTTAGTAGTAGAAGCTGACCCTCGCGTAGTAATTTACCCGCTTGATAAAGATATAATTACAATGACTATGAGCCTATCTGCTATTAATGAAATGCACGACAGGCAAATTGTAGCAACTGCCTTAGTTTTAGCAAGTAAAGGTGATGTTGTGCAGTTATTAACGTGCGATCAAAATATAACTGCGTCGGCTTTGGTTGCTATTGTTTGGTAGTTTGTCAATTCAGGATATTGTAGCGATCGCTTATCCTCCACATCCCCCAACAAGCGATCGCCTGTATAGAAATATGAACACAATTTATATTTTTTTAATCACTAAGCAGACATCAAACGCTGTTTTGGTTCAGGAATGTGACGACCTAATTCTTGAGCAGTTTCAATCCATTCCTGCATAATAATTTCTACATTTTGTAGTGCTTCTTGATAAGTTTCACCATCAGCAGCACATCCAGGTAATTCTGGTACTTCTGCTATAAATGCTTGGTCTTCTTCACTCCAATAGAGATTAATTCCATAACGCAGATTCATCTTGTTCTCCTAGTTCATATTTGAGAATTACTTCACGAACTTGCTTGACCTGATAAGCTTTAGCTTTTCCTTGTTTGGGCTGGAGATTCAAGATTTCTTCTATACCATCTTTTGCATATATATATGATGGCTACCGCGAATGCGCTTATCAAACCCTAGTTTAATTAGTAGTTGACACAACTGCTCAAAGGCAATGTTTTTGTCTGATGTTCCTGATAATATCTTAGCCAGTAGTTTATCTGTTTGACTCATTATTTACCATAAGCGATCGCTGATTCTATGATTACACGGTTAGCAATCACCTGTTTTTCCAGATGAGCGATACCTCTGGTAAGCTACGCCAACGCACTTTGCACATTCTCAAAGCGATCGCATCTTCTCTACACTTCCAAACAGTGATCGCTGATATTATGAGTTCACAGTAGGCGATACCTTTGGTAAGCTGCGAAGACAGCCTGGCCAAATAAATTACCAAATCCTTTCCAAGTCTAATACAAAACCCTTTAAAACATCTTCGCCTGATATGGTTGCAGGAGATTCCAAAACCTCAACCTCTTTTCCTTGTCTATAAATCCCAACTTGACGATATTTACGATTAATTAACAAACCTAACTGCACACCATTATCTAAATATTCCCTCATCTTTTCCTGTGCTGCTTTCAAACTATCACTAGGGGAAAGTAATTCAATTACAAAATCAGGACAAATAGGAGGGAACTTTTCCTTTTGTTCATCTATTAAAGTATTCCATCTTTGTAACTTTATCCAAGCAGCATCAGGAGAACGGTCTGCACCATTAGGCAATTTAAAGCAAGTTGAAGAATCAAAAGCGATGCCAGTACCATCAGCATCAGTCCAATTCATTAATTGTTGAGTAATTCTCGCATTTTTATTGCCTGTTTCTCCCCCCGTGGGCGGCATAATAATTAATTCTCCAGTTGCGCTGCGTTCAAATTTTAAGTCCCGATTTGCTTGACATAGATTAAAAAATTGCTCATCTGTCAGTTCCAATACTGGTTTGAGATTGACTGTGAAAGCATTCATAGTGATATCCCAGATTAAATATTAAAGCAGCAATTTTAACTACCTTACGTACTATTCTAGCCCGTGGGCAATGAGCGATCGCATTCCACCTTCCCAAATGCGATCGCCTGTTTTTCGCGATGAGCGATCGCACTCTGCAAAATCCCAAAGTATCGAAAACTACTTTCTTATCTCTAAATTTAATGAAACATACTATTTAACCAAAACCAAATATCAGTGATTAGTTGTTTTCTAATTTCTTCTGGAATCAGAGTCACGATAGTGAGGAAAGTAACTGCTATAGAAAGCCAAAATGTACGTTCTTGAAGTTTATAATTTATCGTCGTTGTTTTATAATTCAAAATCTGCTCGTAAGATAACTTTAAAATTTCCAATTGCTGTTCACAAAAATTTCTGATTTTATCAATATTATGTTTTATATCATCTATTAAAAGACATGAATCATCATTGTTGTATTTTTCCCTCGATATACCTGCTGCTTCTTGACATACATAATTAAAAAATAATTTTTCATCTACACCTGCCCAAATTCGTGAGTGCTGAAAGTATAAACCGTTAATCTTGACCATTTTATAAATAGCTGACTTCAATCTTCTAATTGTAATTTTTCCTCGAATTTGGCTACTCAAGTCTCTTTCTAAATCAATCTTCAAATCTATAGTCAATTCCTCTAGAACTGCATAAAAATTTTCTAATGCTAACAATGATAATAAACCGTGAACTGTATATTGAATTTCTCCCGATGGTGACTGATAATAATCTTTGTCGGCAGCATATTTATATTTCTTATAATCTGCTAAACTGATTAATATCTGGTAGCTATGAGAGTTTTTATAAAACAGTTCGTTTCTATTGACTTCATAAAAATTCCACCAATTACTGTTTCTATAGACTGGATGAGGTTTGAAAGGATATCCTAAGCTTTCAAAAAAATTACAGCAAGCCATGAATTTATCAGAATATTTTAAGATATGTTTATCTTCGGGAATTTCGCGTAAAGAAATATTTGTCTTAATAATTTCAAGGCAGGGTAAATAACTATAGCATGAAAGACCGACACCGAAGTTCTTTCTAAAAAGGAGTATAATACTTCTATTTATTTCTAAGAAAAGTTCCTCAAGCTCTGCTTTTCTAACACGCCAAGATGGAATTGTGTATAAAGAAGTAACTCCGTACTTAAAACTAAATCCTAAAATTTCGCTTTGAGGAGATGGAACGCTTTTAATTAATTTAATAAATTTATGAATAAAATTATTAGATGGTTTAACAATAATTGATAAAACAATAAAAGAAGGAGCAATGTAATTAAGATGAATATTGGCACTTTGTAAACAATTTATTGATTTATCGTTGCTTTGGGTTTTAAATGAAAGTGTGCCGACATATATAGATTTAGCACCCCCAGATCCAGAATTGTATATTTCGCTAAACCATTCATTAAGATTGTCTTTATTACCAGCAGGAAACGAGGGGTAGTTAGACAGTAGTTTATTTAAACCTTTTTGGAGTTTGGGAAAATCTTCGGGAAAGAATAAGTCAGAAAAGCCAACTTGATCTAACTCAACTTCTAAATCACTGGGACAGGCTATTAATTCATAATCGTGAGGGTATAACCTATGCTCTGCATGATGTTTTAAAGACTCTAGGAATTTCAGCTTCGGCTTTTCAATGTTAACTGAAGATTCGAGTATTAATTTTGTTGCTTTTATTCTTAGTGATTGCCAAAATGTTCTCTTACGCCTAGACAGACTTTGCATACGTATAGGTTTAAATCTATTTTCTTAATCCATTATAAGAAACATAAAAAAAATACCCTATATTCACAAGTTATCTTAAAACTGTATTATTTATTGAATTCATCACTATATCTACGTTAATGTAGAAGGCACGGTATTACCGTGCCTTCTACATTATTAATGATTTATCGACCTACTCAATCCCTTCAATTCGGTCTTCAACTTCTTGGTACAACTCGCGGAGGCGGTATAAATTCTCCTCGCTAGTTTCCCAATAACCGCGACCATTCACTTCCAACAATGTTGATACCATCTTGCGGAAAGAATGGGGGTTGAGGTTCATCAAACGTTTCTGCATTTCTTCATCTTTGATGAAGGTTTCGTTGGCATCCTCATAAATCCAGTTGTCAACTGCGCCGGCTGTTGCACTCCAACCCATTGTATTTACCAACCGCTTGGAGAGTTCGCGCACACCTTCGTAACCGTGAGACAGCATACCTTCATACCACTTGGGATTTAATAATTTGGTACGGGCATCTAAGCGCACGGTTTCTGATAATGTGCGGACTTGGGCGTTAGCTGTGGTGGTGTCTGCAATGTAAGATGCTGGGGTTTTGCCGTCGCCACGCAGACTTGATACAACCTTGGTGGGGTCAGAGTCGAAGTAGTGGGAAACGTCCGTTAAACTAATCTCGGAGGAATCCAGGTTTTGGAATGTCGCCTCAGCAGTTTTGAGGGTGCTTTCAAAAATCTTCCGAGATTGTTCCATCATACCGGGGTTATCGGCACTGAAGGCGAAGGATTTACGGTTGAGGTACATTTCTTGTAACTCGGCTTCGCTATCCCAGGTGCTGTTTTCTACCGCCAAGTTGATATTTGACGAGTAAGAACCAGAAGCGTTAGAGAAAACGCGGGTTGCTGCTTGTCTGAGGTTAATTCCCATTTCCTCAGCTTGCTGCATAGCGTGTTTGCGGACGAAGTTCATTTCTGTGGGTTCATCTGCTTCCGCCGCCATCTTCACCCCTTGGTCTAGTAGGTTCATCTGGTTGATGAACAAGTCGCGGAATACACCAGAACAGTTAATGACTACATCTATTCTGGGTCGTCCTAACTCTTCTAAGGGGATTAACTCCAACTTGTTCACCCGTCCTAACGCGTCGGGAACTGGACGTACACCCACCATCCACATGATTTGCGCCAGGGATTCGCCGTAGGTTTTGATGTTATCTGTTCCCCAGAGAACACAGGCGATGGTTTCTGGCCAATTACCGTTATTTTCGGCTTTGTTCCGTGCTAACAGTCGATCAACAACGATTTTCGCTGATTGTACAGCCGCAGCAGTGGGAATTGATTGGGGGTCGAGGGCATGAATGTTCTTACCTGTGGGTAATACATCCGGGTTGCGGATGGGGTCGCCACCAGGGCCGGGAAGGACGTATTCGCCTTCTAAGCCTTTGAGTAATGCGCCGAGTTCGTTATCTGCACAAACTTGTTGCAAACAGAATTCTAAATACTCGAACAGGGGTTTCAAGGCTGAGTTGTCAACTTTGGGATAACCTGATTTGTGTAGTGATTCTACCCAAGGTTCTTTTTTGCCCATGTTGAAAAAGTTCAACTTGGAAACTAAGGAAACCCTTCCTTCTGCGTCGGTTTGTTCTTGTACTAAGGCGCGAACGGCAGCGCGGGTAGCGAGAGTGATGTCTTGTAGTAGTTGGACATCTTCTAATATGCCTTTGTCATTGTTTTGGTAAATCTCGTCAATGTCTCGCCCCAAGCTATTGGCAATAATGCGGGGTAAGCTGAGGATTTCTTCTTCTTGACGGTCTAAGCTAGCGATGTTGACTAATGTTGCGATCGCTTCTTCTGCACTTGGGGGTTTACCAATGACGTGCAAACCACAAGGTAACAACCGTGATTCAATTTCCATCAGCTTGCGGTAGACGCTGCCAACAATATTATCCCTTTCTTCTGAGGACATATCTTTGGCATCAGTCTCTGGCAAGTTGATATCTTTATCTAGGTTCACCATCCGGCATTTATCCATGATGGTGTTGACGATGGGGATACCGCGACCGCTATCTTTTAAGGTTTGGTAAGAAGCAATTAATTCGCTAAGTTCCTTTAAACCCTTGTACAAACCAGCGTTTTCTGCGGGGGGTGTGAGGTAAGAAATTGTCTCGGCGTAACTGCGACGTTTAGCAATTGTCGCTTCGCTGGGGTTGTTGGCGGCGTAGTAGTACAGGTTGGGAATTGTACCAATTAAGTTATCAGGGTAGCATTCGCCGGACATCCCCATTTGCTTACCAGGCATGAATTCCAAAGAACCGTGAGTACCGAAATGCAGGACAGCATCTGCACCCCAAATTCTTTCTAGGTAAGTGTAGTAAGCTGCAAAACCGTGGTGAGGGCTGGCGGAACGAGAGAACAACAACCGCATGGGGTCGCCTTCATAACCGAATGTTGGTTGAACACCGATGAAGACGTTACCAAATTGCTTACCGTAAATTAAGAGGTTTTGTCCGTCGCTGTTGAGGTGTCCTGGCGGTGGCCCCCAGTTTTCTTCTAGGCGTTGGGAATAAGGTGTCAGTTCTTCGTATTCTGGGACTGACATTTTGTAGGCAATGTTGAGTTCAGGACTAGCATATTGTGCTTGTGCGTCGTGGATGACTTGTTCCATCAACTCTTTAGCGTTTTCTGGCAAGTCCTGCACGTCGTAGCCGTTGTTTCTCAGTGCCTGCATGACTTCGTAAATTGAGCCGAATACATCGAGGTATGCGGCTGTACCGACGTTGCCTTTATCGGGGGGGAAACTGAAAACGGTGATGGCAACTTTCTTATCTAGTTTGGGTTTGCGGCGGAGATTAGCCCATTTCAAAGCACGTTGCGCTACAGCTGCAATGCGATCTTGGAGTGCGATCGCTTTTCCGGTTGCCCCATCTCTACCAGATAATATAATCGGCTCGATCGCTCCATCTAATTCAGGAATGGCAATTTGCAATGCTACCTGAATTGGATGTAAGCCCAAATCGCTATCTAGCCACTCTTCTGTGGTTTGGAAAACTAAAGGCAATGCCACCATGTAAGGACGATTCAGCCGTTTGAGGGCATCAATTGCCTTGGGATGGTCTTGTCTAGCTGGGCCACCTACCAACGCAAAACCTGTTAAAGATATAACTGCATCTACTAACGGGGTTTTGGTTGTGGGTTCGTAGAAGTAAGCATCTACAGGCTTGGAGAAATCCAAACCACCAGCAAATACTGGTAATACTTTTGCACCCAGTGCTTCCAACTCTTGCACCATTGCCACATAGTGGGCATCATCGCCCGTGACTAGGTGTGTGCGTTGTAACACCAGCCCAACACAGGGAGCTAAGGGATCTTTTAAATCACCGGATATATCCTTACGGACTGTGTACCAGTTGAGATATTCTCTGACATCCTCAAACATTGTGGGTGCTAAGGGATGCCAGATACCCATGTCAGGGTAAACTACTGGTGCTTGATATTCTAAAGATGCCGAATTTTGTTTATCTACAGATTTAAATACGTATTTATCGGCTAACATCAGCAAGAAGTTTTCCAGGTTTTCTGGTGAACCTCCTAGCCAATACTGAAAGCTCAACATAAAATTGCGAGCATCTTGTGCTTTGTCCACTGGTAAAAACTTCAGCACTTGCGGTAGGGTTCGCAATAGCTTCAGCATCCCATCTTGGAATCCCGCACCGGATTTTTCCTTGCGTTTCCGCATGAATTGAGCGATCGCACTCTTCGATTGACCCAATTGTGCCAAAGAGAAACTGCCCATTTTGTTTAGGCGCATTACCTCTGGCATAGAGGGAAACACAACAGCTACATCCAAGCGATCGCGGTGTGGTTCTACTGCTGCAACTACTTTCTGTGCTAAGTCTTCGATGAAAATCAATGAGGCGATAAAAATATTGGCACTCTCGACTTCCCGTTTGAACTCTTCATAGTTCTCTGGATCTCTGAGTTCCTCAATCAAATAACCACTGATTTCAATCGCCAGGTTGGGATTGTTCGAGTTAATCGTGCGAACCGCCTGCGACAGCGCGCTCTGGTACTGGGACTCAAGCACGACATAGACCACCTTAATTAAGTTACGTCCGCCCAGGTTATCAGGCGCAATGTGTCTAATGGTGGACTTGACGTGGGTGAACATGCTTCCTCGGCTCCTTTGATGCGTGTTCTCTACTAGGATTTCTTTGCGGCTAAGTGCCGCCAAAGTTTAACGATTTTTTTCGGCAATAACAGTTTTTTATCAGAAAAACCTTACCAAATGGGCATTTTGTCCGCTATCTGACATAAATCGATATAAAAATCGCAAACTTTGTTAACAAACATTAATAAATAATAAAAGCAAATGCTCACTTAATGTAACAAAAACTTAATATTTCTCATTTTTCCAATGGTCGCTCGTCATCGGGAAAAGGCAAAATAACTATGGACTAATGACTAATGAACATTGACTAATGACTAAATTTGACGTTTTGATTCTTTCCAATGGCCCTGGGGAGGTGACAACCTGGGTGCGTCCTGTGGTCAAGGCCTTGCGGGAAAAACTGGGTGATGACCGTTCTGAAGTGAGAATTTCCGTAGTTTTATCACCTTGTCCCAATGCTAGCGGTAAAGAAGCTGCGATCGCCCTTGCTTACCCCGAAGTAGACCGAGTACAATCCGCAGACTATTTTTGGCAATTTTTGCTCTGGGGCAGAACCAAAGACAATTGGAATTGGAGCAGTAAAGGTGTAATTGTTTTCCTGGGAGGCGACCAATTTTTTCCTGTAGTTATCGGCAAAAAACTCGGATATCGCACAGTAGTTTACGCCGAGTGGGAAGCCAGATGGCATAACTTAATTGACCGCTTTGGAGTCATGAACCCAGAAGTTTCCGCCAAAGTCTCCCCGAAATACGCCGACAAATTTACAGTCGTGGGCGACCTCATGCTAGAAGCCCAATCTTTAGTTCCTAGTACCCAATCCCCATCCCCAATACCCAATTCCCAGTCCCCCATCATCGGTCTTTTACCTGGGTCAAAAGCAGCAAAATTAACCCAAGGTGTACCCTTAATGCTCAACATTGCTGAATATATCCACAGCAAAGAACCCGAAATTCGGTTTGCGATTCCTGTTGCACCAACTTTGGATTTAGAAACTCTAGCCAGTTTTGCAGATCCCCAAAACAACCCTTTTGTGGAAACCTTTCAATTCTCTGGTGCTTCCTTAATTGTCCCAGAACAAAGTAGTCAGCATCCCGTACTGGAAACAAGTAAAGGATTAAATGTAGAGCTACACCAAGAATATCCTGCCTATGATTTATTATCGCATTGTTGTATCTGTCTAACCACCGTTGGAGCAAACACAGCCGAGTTGGGTGCTTTGGGAGTACCAATGCTAGTGCTACTACCCACGCAACAACTTGATGCCATGCGTTCTTGGGATGGTTTACCGGGTCTGTTGGCTAATTTGCCAGGATTAGGTTCTACCTTTGCCAAAATCATCAACTGGCTGTTTCTCAGACGCAAAGGTTTATTAGCTTGGCCAAACATCTGGGCAAAAGCCGAAATAGTCCCCGAAATTGTCGGCAAATTAGAAGCTAATGAAATCGGAGAAATGATCTTAGACTTTTTAGCTCATCCAGAAAAATTAGAAGAGATGAGAAGCAAGCTACGCAACGCCAGAGGTGAAAGTGGCGCAGCAGAGAAGATAGCACAGATTGTTCGTGAGGAAATTAGTCAGTTAGGGGAAAGGCATGGGAAAAAAATTAATGACTAAAAACTATTGACTATTGATCAGATTGTCCATCTCTACGGCCTAATTCATAAATCCCAGAACCCATGCAGGCGAGGATACCCATACTAATTGCCCAACTTCTTCCTAAACTGATTTCTACACCCCAATTACATAAAGCCCCAATGACCAAAAACGGCACAATGCTAAACAGTGAGGCGTAAAAGGCGTTTTGGGATTCTCTGGCTTTGCGAGTTTTTTCAAATTCTGATTCGCTGGTGTAAAGCGATCGCTCGGCAAAATTAAACCAGCGGCCTAATTGCTCCATTACCCATTCACTCACCGGGGAAAATCCTAAATATAACGCCAAAGACCACAAACTTGCTCCAGCGATCGCAACTGTATCTATTTCAAAACGGAAAGGTAATATTTCAGTCAGCATGGCTTTGGTGCGTCCTGCAAATGGTTCGATTGATGCTAGATATCATCGTCAATCGACTTATTCAGCAATTTTAAGCATAAAAGTTAACAATATTTTGGCAACTTGGCAACTATCCCGTAGGTAATTTTTCTCTTGCATTGATCAGAGAAATCAACAATTGTGTTTATCAAATAGTGAATATACTTAGATTATTATGTGTCGAAAGTTTTATTTACTAGGCTAATCTAAATATTGAATACAGTCGTAAAAAGTACAGAAAAATATTAAATATAAAATTTAATTCATCTAGGTTTTGAATATTGCACAGACTAATTTTATAGGTTTAATTACTTCGTATTTACGCATATACGTAGTTAGTGTAACTAAAATTCCCTAAATTAGCAGAGCAAACAGCTTTTTGATAGCAAATAAGCAGATATCAGAATATCATATACAAAAAGTTTGACACTAAAAAGCCTTATGTATTAAGCTGTTTGACTGAAACAGCACAAATTAGTAAGTATATACTTAATGAATAAATCTGATAATTCATGTAAAAACCAACTTTACAGGAAAAATTTAAATTTTTGATATAGATTTTTTAGAGTATTTACAAAAAACAAATAAATCTCAATTGATTAGATTTAAAGGGCTTAAGGAATCACAATGATGAGTAAGCGGCAAGCAAAAGTAGTTATTGGCACAGCTACGTTATCAGTCTTAGGTTTTGTTAGCTGCATGACTCTATTCCCTCAAGCCGATATTGTCGGAGCGAGAGAAATAAGATCCAATACCGTAGCTACAGCTAATGGTTGGTCAGCAGCTTCTTTTCCTGTAGAGAATTTTCAAGCCTACACCTCTGCATTTGGCTACCGTCGTTCTGCAACTGGCGGTAACAATTGGGAATTTCACAATGGTTTAGATATTGCTGCCCCACAAGGTAGTTATATTCGCAATTGGTGGGGTGGTACAGTGATCAAGGTGAGCGATCGCGGAGCTTGTGGTACTCAAATAGTCATTAAATCTGGTCAATGGGAACACACCTATTGCCATCTTGAAGGTCAAGTAGAAGCTGCGAATGGGCGGCGTTTTATGATTGACCGAGCAGGGGGAATCCAAATCTGGGAAGGTCAAAAAATTCCCACCGGAGCTAGAATTGGCAGAGTCGGGATGACTGGACGCACCACCGGGCCTCACCTCCACTGGGTCATGAAATACGCCAACAACTATGTTGATCCTGCAATGGTGTTAAGAGAAATGTTTGTCCAACAACAAATTGCTAGAGGTAATTCCCCAAATTCTCAGCAATCGCAAGTCATAATTCAAGAGTCGAAAAACATTCGTGATTCCGGTTATTAACCAGAACTGCAATTATAGCGATTCTCATTTTGTGCAATACACTCTGACCTCTCTCCAAACCTCTCTCCTACAAGGAGGAGCCACTGCGTTGCGGAGGTTCCCTCCGTTGTAGCAAGTGGTGTTAGAGGCTTTGAAACTTACTCTCCTGCCCTTGTAGGGAAGGGGCTGGAAGTTAGGTCTGTATTGGACTCAACTGCAAACTGCAATTATTTTTGATTAAACTCGACGAGGTAATTAATCAGTGACACATTAAAATCCCCGACTTCTCAAAAAAGTCGGGGATCTGAAACTGCAACTTAATGAATAATGACTATTGACTAACAACCGTTGTCAATTCTTCTGTAGGGACTTGTGAATTATTCTCAGCCACAATTTTGCGGAATAATTCACCATCAATTGTTTCTTGGTCTGACAACAAGTCTACTAAACGCTCCAATAATGGGCGGTTTTCTTGCAATAACTCCTTACATGTTTGATAGCAAGTATTGACAATTTCACGGACTTGTGAATCAATTTTGGCGGCAATTTCCTCAGAATAGTCTGATTTATTCATCCAGTCGCGCCCCAAAAACACTTCTCCATTCTGGTTTTCTAGGGATAATGGCCCTAATTCCGACATACCAAACCGTGTTACCATCTGCCGTGCCATTCCTGTCACTTGTTGCAGGTCATTACCTGCACCTGTAGTCACTTCTGGCTTCCCAAAAACAATTTCCTCGGCGGCGCGACCCCCTAAAGTGGCAGTAATTCTAGCCTTAAGTTGAGAACGGGAAACTAAACCTTGTTCTTCATTAGGGCTAAACCAAGTTAATCCTAGTGCTTGTCCCCGTGGGATGAGAGTAACTTTCTGCACAGGGTCATGGTCTTTTAATAAAGTCCCAACTAAAGCGTGTCCGACTTCGTGGTAAGCAATTAAGCGTTTGCTCTTGCTGTCTACTAATGGTGTTCTTTCCATCCCAGCAACTACACGGTCTACTGCGTCATCGATTTCGAGGATGGTGATGGCTTCTTTGCGTCTTCTGGCGGTGAGAATCGCGGCTTCGTTCAGTAGGTTAGCTAAATCTGCACCAGTAAATCCTGGTGTGCGGCGAGCGATCGCTTCTAATGATACGCTGGGGTCAATCTTTTTATTGCGAGCATGGACTGTCAAAATCTCTGAACGTCCCTTGAGATCAGGTGCATCAACTATCACCTGTCGGTCAAAGCGACCGGGACGCAATAACGCAGCGTCTAATACGTCGGGACGGTTGGTGGCAGCAATAATAATGATGCCTGTGTTACCTTCAAAACCATCCATCTCAGTGAGTAACTGGTTGAGAGTCTGTTCTCTTTCGTCGTTACCCCCACCAATACCCGCACCCCGTTGTCTACCTACAGCATCGATTTCATCAATGAATATCAGGCAAGGGGCATTTTCTTTGGCTTTTTTGAACAAATCACGGACGCGGGAAGCACCCACACCTACAAACATTTCTACAAACTCAGAACCAGAAATACTAAAGAATGGTACACCTGCTTCGCCTGCGATCGCTTTGGCGAGTAAAGTTTTACCTGTTCCTGGAGGGCCTATCAACAGCACCCCTTTGGGAATACGTGCGCCAACAGCTGTAAATCTTTCTGGTTGTTTTAAGAAAGTTACAACTTCTTGCAATTCTTCTTTAGCTTCTTCAATTCCCGCTACATCGTCAAATTTCACACCGGTTTTGGCTTCCATTTGGAAACGCGCTCTCGATTTACCGAAGTTTAAAGCTTGGCTAGAAGCATTGGTAGAACGGCGCAGAAACAGCAGCATTAAAGCCACCAAAGGCAAAATCCACAGGAGGTTAATCAATAATCCCGCCGCCGCCTTACTATTGGCGGAGAAGACTTCTTCACCAAAATCAACATTATTAGCTTTGAGTTGATTAATTAACTCTTTATTGTCCTGCAACAGTCTCACCTGAATTGGTGGCGTATTTGGCTTTTGATCTTTTAAATAAACTTTTGCTAGTTGTTCTGTTTCATCCAATTCTACTTTTTTGACTTGATTTTGATTAACTTTCTCGATTAACTTTCCGTAAGTCAAGGAATCACGCTCTGCCTTCTGTGCCAAAGCTGGATTAACGCCAAACATACTCGGCAACATGATCAAACTGGCTGCCAGCGCACCAGCCCACGCAGCGCGCTTTGGTGATTGCTGTCTCATCAATGCTTTATTACCAAAATTTTTCATAAAAATTACCCTTTGATCTGATGCCATAAGCCGAGCATATTTTTCTGATTTTCTGACTACTCTTCTAGCAAAAATTGCAATAACTGGAAATCACTACTTATTTAATCTAGTCTAACTCTCAAATGAGGTAGAAGGCAGAAGGTAGCTGGCAGAAGGTAGCTGGCAAAATATTCTCCTTTTTCTATCTTGTCTGCCAATTCCCAATACTCCAATCTCTAAGTAATTTGACGGTGGCACAATAAATCGTTAAGATGATCAACATAGTCGTAATGACTTCGTTTTTTATCAATACTTAACGATGGGTGAATTATGGTGAAAATTGTTGGTATCGGCGGTAGTTTAAGACCCAACTCCTACACCCAGTTGGCTTTACAAGTAGCAGCACAACGGTTAGAAGCTATAGGTGCAGATGTAGAAATTCTGGATTTACGACAGTTGCAATTACCTTTCTGCACAGGAGCTAAAGAATATTTAGAATATCCAGATGTTCAAAAATTGCGTGATACTGTTCGCAACAGCGATGGATTAGTTTTAGCTACACCTGAGTATCATGGTGGTGTTAGCGGTGTGATCAAAAATGCCCTAGATTTAATGAGTTTTGAAGAATTGTCTGGAAAAGTCACAGGACTGCTGAGTGTACTGGGGGGACAATCGAATAGTAACGCTTTAAATGATCTGCGGTTGATTATGCGTTGGGTACACGGTTGGGTAATTCCAGAACAAATTGCGATCGGACAAGCTTACGCCGCGTTCAGTCCTGAAGGCAAAATTTTAGATGAAAAACTTTCTCAAAGATTTGATCAATTCGCCCAAAGTTTAGTTGATACCACACGCAAACTCAAGGGAGTAAATTAGAAACTTTTGATAGTTTGTAGTCAGGACTTTAGTCCTTAGATAATCATGACTAAAGTCTGACTACATAAAAGTATTTTTAATGGTGGTGATGATGGTGATGAATAGCTATATGTGGATTGACAGTGACAGCTTGTTCAATTTGTAATTCAGATATATGGCTATCTGCCCATTGTGCAACCATTGCCAAAAACTCTGGATGGTCGTTGACGCACGCCATTTGTACATAGTCCACATCAGAGTACTTTTTCTCCAAAGCATGAATAATGTGGTGTACATCCAATAAAGTTTCGTGATTTTCTGTAGCGAAACCAATCGGCATGAAAATTATAGCTTTTGCACCCAATTGAATCAGGTTAGTGGCTGCTTGTGTCGCGTTTGGTTGCGTCCATTCAATTAAGGGTGTGTCATGATTCAACCAACCGACAGAAATTAGAGGGTAGCGATTGATTAATTTATCTCGCACCAAATCATACAATGCTTGACTTTCGGTAATACCAGAAGTGAATCCTTTGGCTTTGTGAGGACAACCATGATTCATCAACACAATACCGATTTGAGAAGGTAAATAAGCTGCGGCTAAGTCCGCATTGATTTTTTCCTCAACCAGATGTGCCATCAAATTAATATATTCCGGCTCATTATAAAAAGATGGAATATAACGCAGTCCTTTGACCCAATGGTGATCGCCATCAGCCATCCCTGCCAAAGCTTTGTTCACTTGCTCGATCGCAATCCCACTAGTAAAAATAGAATCAACTACTAGTAGCGGGTAAATCAAAATTTTCTCAAAACCTTGGCTTTTAATTTCTGCCAGAACTTGGTGTGGTAAAAAAGGAGCGCAGAAGTTAAAAGCTTTAAAAACTTGGACGCTGTTACCCCATTTAGCTTGTAACAGTTGTTCCAAACCAGCACGCTGCTTTTCAAAGATGGCATTGTGGGGGGAGATAAAATCGTGGTGTTGGTGTCCCCACTCGTGGCGGTCAAATAATGCCAATAATTTTGCTAAAGGTGGATAAATCCAGGTTGGTACAGGTGCAAATTTGGCAGTGAGTAGATTTAAAGCCTGTTCGTTGTAGTTAGCGAAATCTTCGTAGCTTTCGACTTCACCATACCCCATGAGCAGAACTGCTACTCTGTCTTGAGTTGATAAATGCTCCTGAGTGTTTTGTAATTTTTCCGGCGTAGCAACCACAATGAGTTCCTCAATATAAACCAGAATTTAGAGTCAAATCAGCAACTAGTGTGACAAGGCAAAATTAGAAAGCTGAATGCAGTCCTTGTTTTCCCAGGAATTTGCTGAACTTATTTCTTATTAGTAAACTATTATCCCATCCCCCTGGAGGGGATCACTATAAAATTGACAATAATATATCAAAAGGCATATTAGTGTTATTACTTGATACCGAGTGTTAAAAAAGATTGACAAAAGAGAATTATCAAAGACACAAAAAGAGACACAGAGAGTAAATATTGACTTTTGATCAATGATTCGTGACTAATGACTATAATTATTTGCCCTGGTATTCATGAAACAGATTTAACTGCAAGTTTTATTTCAGCTTTGGTATGTGCAGACTCAGATAAATCCATGAGTCAAGATAGATACCCAAGCGCGATCACTAACAACGAACAACTAAAAATCCCCCAACTCCCAAACCCTCATATATTAGTGATCCCAGGAGAGGGGATTTTAACTTTATCAGGATTTCATATTTGGCAGTTTATGCACGATCGCTTGCACAATGAGCTAAAATCGCCAGTTATATTCATTAGTTTCAGTGCTGGTGTTGTAGGAGCGATCGCCGCCGCTACTAAATGGCAAATGATGGGAGGTAATGTTAAAGCATTTATTGCTATCGATGGATGGGGTGTGCCACTATGGGGAGATTTTCCCATTCATCGTCTCAGTCATGATTATTTCACTCATTGGAGTTCGTTATTACTTGGTAGTGGGCAAGATAACTTTTACGCAGAGCCATCAGTTGATCATTTAACTATGTGGCGATCGCCGCAAACTGTACAAGGTTGGTACGTAAATTCCTCTAAATTTACTCCTACCACATCAAAAACTAGCCTGACGGCATCCGAATTTTTACACTTGTTATTAAAACGCTATGAACACAAATAATCCGGAAACCAACCTAAATATAAGGGAGTGAGAGATAGAGAGATTGTACAAGAGAGTGAAGAAAATGAGGAAGGGAGCAGAGGCGAGATTTCAACCCAATTCCCAATTCCCCACTTCCATCTACCCTAGTAAACATTACAACTTAAACCATGTTTCCCACTGAACCTGCTGCTGTTAATAATGGGTTTGGCGCGTTGCTCAAAAACCGTGGCTTCATGCTTCTGTGGATTGGGCAATTAGTGTCCCAGTTAGCAGATAAGGTTTTCTTTGTATTAATGATTGCCTTATTGGAAATATATCCAGCTCCACCTGGCTTGGCACAAAACTCGATGTATTCAACCTTAATGGTGGTGTTCACCATACCAGCAATTTTGTTTGGTTCAGCAGGGGGAATATTTGTCGATCGCTTGCCCAAAAAGCTGATTATGGTGGGTTCAGATGTGGTGCGCGGTTTATTGACATTATGCTTTCCTTTACTACCAAGAGAATTTAGCATTCTGTTATTTTTGAGCTTTACCGTCTCTACAGTCACGCAATTTTTTGCACCAGCCGAACAAGCAGCAATTCCGATGTTGGTGCGGCGAGAAAATTTGCTGGCAGCTAATGCCCTATTTAGCAGCACCATGATGGGAGCTTTAATCGTAGGCTTTGCGATCGGAGAACCGATATTAAGTTGGGCAAAAGACTTACTAGGCGAACAATACGGACAAGAGCTTGTAGTCGGAGGACTGTATATTTTATCGGCAGTAATTATGCAACCGATCAAGTTTACAGAACACCAACCCCCCACAGCAGAGCATGATGTAAATCACCCGTGGGCGGAATTTACTGAGAGTATACGTTATCTCAAGAAAAATCGTTTAGTTTTAAATGCCATGCTGCAACTGACAACTTTATATTGTGTATTTGCAGCCTTAACTGTCTTAGCAATTCAATTAGCAGACGAATTTGGTTTAAAAGAGAAACAATTTGGCTTTTTCTTAGCAGCAGCAGGGGTGGGGATGGTGTTAGGTGCAGGGATTCTCGGCCACTGGGGAGAAAGGTTGCACCACAAGCCATTACCTCTAATCGGCTTTTTTATGATGTCTTTGGTTTTAGGAGTCTTCACCTTTACCCACAATTTATTAGTCGCACTGGGACTTTGTGCTTTGTTGGGGATAGGTGCAGCATTGATTGGCGTTCCCATGCAAACTTTAATTCAACAGCAAACGCCACCAAATATGCACGGTAAAGTTTTCGGCTTTCAAAATCATGCGGTGAATATTGCTTTGTCTTTACCCTTAGCCATTACTGGTCCCATAACTGATATTTTGGGGTTACGAACTGTGTTAATGGGAATGAGTGTAATAGTTGTAGTTGTGGGTGTTTGGGCATGGCAAAACACCCGCCGAGTTTTGCAGGATGTGATTTAGTTATTAGTCATAGGTGACAGGTAAAAGTCAACCAAACATCCGTTCAATTGATAGAAACACCGTTTTGATGGGATTTATTTAAAAAAGCAAAGTCTATATCTGGTAATTCTTTAAACAAGACGGTGCTGAGATAACGTTCACCAAAGCTAGGTTGTACCATCACTATTAAGCGTCCGGCATTTTCTGGACGTTTGCCTACTTGAATAGCAGCATATAGGGCAGCACCCGTAGAAATTCCCGACAGTAATCCTTCTTCTCTGGCTAAACGACGGCTAAAAGCGATCGCATCTTCATCGGCTACTTGAATTACTTCATCAATCAGTTCCAACCTTAGCACTGGTGGGATAAATCCAGCCCCAATCCCCTGAATTTTATGGGGTTTGGCATTACCACCAGATAACACAGGGCTGTTACTTGGTTCTACTGCTACCACTTGAAACTCTGGCTTGCGTTGCTTGATAGCTTCTGCAACTCCCGTAATCGTTCCCCCAGTACCAACTCCAGAAATCAAAATGTCAATTTTGCCATCTGTATCTTGCCAAAGTTCTTCTGCGGTGGTTTCTCTATGAATTTGAGGATTGGCGGGATTGGCAAATTGTTGCAACATGAAGGCGTGGGGAATAGAAGCCACAATTTCCTCAGCTCGTCGGATAGCTCCTTTCATTCCTTCACTACCAGGAGTCAGTTCCAGTTGCGCCCCATAAGCTTTGAGCATAGCTCGCCGTTCTAAGCTCATAGTGTCAGGCATCGTCAGAATTAACTTATAGCCCTTAGCAGCTGCTACCATTGCCAAAGCTATACCAGTATTCCCCGAAGTAGGCTCTACCAAGGTCGTTATTCCTGGTGTGATCACTCCCTCTGCTTCCGCAGCCTGAATCATACTCATCCCGATTCGGTCTTTGACGGAAGCTGCTGGATTCATCCCTTCTAATTTGACGACAATCTCAGCTACACACCCCTCAGCTTGAGGAATGCGATTCAACCTTACAAGAGGCGTTTTTCCGATTAATTCTGTGATGTTGTTAGCAATTCGCATTGTTTAGACTCCTGGGATCTACTCACAAGTTTTGATCCTCAGCTTGAACCTATTATACTACGGTAAGCCAATTGATTTTTAGTCTTTTATACCGCAGGGCAGAAACAATGTTGACTGTTGACTAAATCACTTCTGATTTTGCTGGGCAGTATAATTTTCTTGGATAAATTGCTTGAGGTGGGGTTGTTCTAAATCAATACCAAGCTCTTGAGCTTTGAGCGCGATTTGCTCGTAAGTCAGTCCTTGATTAATAGCAGTAGCAATCAAAGCTATGCCCCCAGCCCTTGCGCCAGCCCCGCAGTGAATTAAAACTGGCTTGGGTAAGTCATCAAGAGTCTTAATTGCCACCTCTGTTAGCTCCCGATTTGATTCTGAAGCCTTTAAAGGAACGTTGGCATATTCTAATCCCGCGTCCTCGGTTTGCTGTTGCTCATCGGACAAAACGCCCACTTCATCAGGGGAACGCAGATTTAAAACTGATTTGAATCCTAATTGTGCTGCTTGTTGTAACTCTTCAGGGGTTACTTGTCCAGCAATGCTCAAATTCTCATTAACTTTTTTTGAGTTACTCATAAATTTAGATTCGCCAATAAATTACTAGTGCGATCGCAAGCGTCATTTTTACTCAAACTCTATAGCTATACTAGCTATGTGCAGACATTAATGTTTCCAAGCGACAAGGATAGTTACTTTAATTTCTTCCAGAAATGTTCCAGAGGGTTCAACTGCCAATAATGCAGCTTTTAAGTCGGCTGCAAATTCTGGGGCGCGATCGCCAAAGAAAATCTTGAGAGCAAAGGCAGTCGTAATTGAATGCACATCTATGCTGAGGATTCATAGATCACCTATTGGTGTTAAATTTGGGGTATCAAAGCAGTACGATTTGATATAGAACATGCGATCACTTTGCTATCGGTATTGATAATTTTGGTAACTGAAAAAAGGCAGAAGAGATGCCATAAGCATAGAGAAAGCTATACCCAACGTCGCGGCATCTACTGCTGCTGCCATCAGTTAACCATCCCCGTTAGGATGTTATATCCCAACGCTTTGCTAAGGAAGTTACAGTCCCCAAATGTTTTACTTCCTTCAATGCTTGTCAATAGCCAAGTTATGCCTATGGCTAAAAAAAAAGTACTACAACTTGATTGATTTACCGTACTTGTTACATAACAAAGTCTTTCACACATACTGCAAAAAATAAAGTATTCTCCATAACAAATTATCAAGTTAAGTTATGTAAATTCAGATGTAATCACTTTCCAAGGTACTTGTATTTTGTGGCAATTTGTGTAAACATCACAAAATAAGCCAAATACGTAAAGCCGATAGATTTATCGTATTTTATGCCTTGAGCATGATCAGATTGGGAAAAACCTCTCATGAAAATTTTGACTGTTGCAGCCTAAATTACTGAAAATACCGTCTTTGTTAGGACTTCTACTAAATTTTTTTACAAATCAAGTAGGAGTATGATCATCGAAACAGTAATGAATATTTATTTACTTTTTGCAATTGATTTCTACCAGTTTTTTAGGAAACAATTTTGTTTTTCATGTAATTTAATTGCGGAAAATATTATTTTTCAGCCAACAATTTGTAAAAGCTAGATTTAAATTCTGAGCGAATCTGATTTTCGATGAAGTTACTCAACAGATTTTTTAATAATCAACTTTATGAAGTCAGATTTGATTAGTTTTTTCTCTTGACTCTCATAGATTATTGTGAATTCTTCAAAATTGTTGCTATATATAAGCACTTCTACAGAAGCTTGCGAGCTAATTCATTAATTTACTTAAACCAGTGCAATCCCTTTGATATTGTGTAAGGAAAAACATCCATGTCTATAGTTCTGTGGAATTACTTGCTAGTTATTCCAACCTTTTTTAGTAGTTTATTATTTATTTATTCAGTAGAGGCAGCAGCAGAAGTTCCTGCGAATTTGACCTCAACCGAAAAACTGCAACAAGATGTTGCAGAAACTTCAGGAATATCTGCACAAGAAATTGTTCAAAATCTACCAGCATTATCAAATTCACCTGTTGTCAATCCAAAAGTAGAAAAAGTAGAAAATCCTGCTACACAATTAACTGATCAAGTAACATCGGTCTCACAGTTATCTGATATTAGACCAACAGATTGGGCATTTCAAGCATTACAGTCTCTAGTAGAACGATACGGGGTAATTGCCGGATATCCAGATGGGAAATTCCTGGGTAATCGCGCTCTGACTCGTTATGAATTCGCCGCAGGTTTAAATGCAGCCTTAGACCGTCTCAATGAGGTGATTGCTAGTAATACAGGAGATTTGGTACGTAAAGAAGACTTGGCTACATTACAAAAACTGCAAGAACAATTCGCCACAGAACTCACTCAATTACGGGGAAGACTAGACACTTTAGAAACTCGTACTGCGGAAGTAGAAGCTAATCAGTTTTCTACTACTACTAAACTAGTTGGTGATGCGATTTTCGTGGCTGCGGATACCTTTGGCGATCGCGCTAATAATACACCAGCAGATGACACAGATGATAGGACTAACACTTTTTTCAGTTACCGCGTCAGACTGAATCTGCAAACCAGTTTTACTGGCAGAGACCAACTGACCACGATCCTGACCGCTGGCAGTGCAGTTCCCAATTTAACCAGCACTACGGGAACAGCAATGACCCGTTTTACTTTTGATACTGATGGCAGAGAAGGAACATATTTAAGTCAATTAGTCTATCGTTTTCCTATAGGCCAAAATGCCACCGTTTGGGTAGGAACAAGAGCTTTACAACCAGCTATATTTACTCCCACCTTAAATGCTTCTGTCGGTGGCCTTAACGGCGCGCTGTCTCGCTTTGCTACATTCAATCCCACTATTTACCGACCAGGGTTTGATGGTGCTGGTGCTGCTTTTGCTTATAAATTTAATAATCAGCTACAACTGAACTTAGGTTACATCACCAGTGATAATCAAGCTAATAGACCAGAAGATAATAATGGCTTTTTTAATGCCAATAGTTTGGCACTAACACAGTTAACTTATTCACCTAGTCGCCGACTAGATATTGGTTTCTCCTACGGGCGCAAATACTTTGGAACTGGAACTGGTTTTAATTTAACTGGTGGGACAGGTAGTGCTTTTTCGAGAAATCCTTTTGAACAAAACGCTACTACTAGCGATAACTTTGGTCTGCAATTTAACTGGAGAACCAGTAGCCGCTTTCATTTAGGTGGTTGGTTCGGTTATACCTTGGCACATCAAGATAATGGCTCAGATAATGATGCAACTATTATCAATGCAGCATTAACTTTTGCTTTTCCAGACTTGGGTAAACAGGGTAATGTCGGCGGAATTATCATTGGTATACCGCCGAAAGTGACTAGCAATGATTATCGACCTAGACCGGGTGCAGCGCGTCGAGAAGACCCAGATACTTCTTTACATTTAGAGGCTTTTTATACGTGGCGAGTCAATGACAACATCAGAATTACCCCCTCTTGTTTTCTCATTACCAAGCCAGAGCATAACGATGCTAATGATCCTATTTGGGTAGGGGCTATTCGTACTACTTTTAGCTTCTAAGAAGGGTGTGGGGGTTGAAAATCCTGACATATCCTTAAAAAAGAAAATCTTGCTGTGTCGTTACTACGGTGCTAACAAGCAAGATTTTCTTTGCAATACTTAATATTAGAATACCTAATAATTAGGATTTCAATTATTGTGATTGGCAGTACATATTTTGAATGTATTGATCGTGTAATCTCTATTCATTGAGTAAGATTGCTACGTAAATTTAGCTACAAGCCAAACAGCGATCGCATTGCATTCTTTTTAAGAACAAGAGCATATGAGTAAGAAACGCAAGTTTCGTTTAGGTGCATTCATTCAAGCTACCGGACATCATGTTTCTGCCTGGAGACATCCAGATGCACAAATAGATGCAGGTTTTAATTTCGAGCATTATAAAGAAATCACCCAGACTGCCGAACGTGGCTTGTTCGATGCAGTATTCCTGGCAGATAGTCCAGGCGTTTGGGGTGGCGCACCAGAGACTCAAAAACGCAATGGTAAACTTGTTCATTTTGAGCCGGTGACACTTTTTTCAGCCTTGTCCTCCGTCACCAAAAACATCGGCTTTATTGCTACAGCCTCGACTACTTACGAAGAACCCTATACCCTGGCGCGTAAATTTGCCTCTTTAGATCACTTGAGTCAAGGCCGAGCAGGTTGGAATGTAGTTACCACAGGTAATGAAAACGCCGCCGCTAATTTTGGACTTGAACATCACCCAGAACATAGCCAGCGTTATGAACGGGCTGAAGAGTTTGTGCAAGTGGTAAAAGGGTTGTGGGATAGCTGGGAAGATGATGCCTTTATTCGTGACAGAGAATCAGGGGTGTATTTTGACCCAGATAAACTGCATCTACTCAACCACAAAGGCAAACATTTCTCTGTCAAAGGCCCTTTAAACGTCGGTCGTCCACCCCAAGGCTACCCGGTGATTGTGCAGGCTGGAGCTTCCGAAGCTGGGCGCGACTTGGCTGCACGTACTGCTGAGGTCATCTTTACCGCCAATCAAACTCTAGCCGACGCTCAAGAATTTTACGCTGACGTAAAAGGTAGATTGGCAAAATATGGGCGCTCTCCAGACGACCTCAAAATTATGCCTGGGGCTTTCCCAATCATTGGTCGGACTGAAGAAGAAGCTCAAGAGAAGTACGAATTCATCCAATCTTTGATTCATCCCGATGTGGCTTGGGGGATTTTAAAGAACTACTACAAAGGTGTGGATTTATCAAAATACACCTTTGATGATCTAGCTCCCGAACTACCTAACGACACCAACAATAACAAAAGTCGTCTGAAACTAGTCAAGGATTTAGCTACTCGCGGGACTTTGACTCTACGCCAGTTGTATTTGGCACTGGCTACCGCACGAGGTCATCGCACCATCATTGGTACTCCCGAAAGCATTGCTGACCAGTTAGAGGAGTGGTTTAACAACGGTGCAGCAGACGGCTTTAATATTATGCCGCCTATCTTGCCGACGGGATTGGATGACTTTGTGAATCTGGTTGTTCCTATCCTCCAGAAACGCGGATTGTTCCGTACTGAATACGAGGGTAGTACCTTGCGGGAAAATTTGGGATTACGCCGTCCGGGTAATCAGTTTGCTACTAAAAAAGAGGCTCAGAAATTGGTTTTGGCGTAAACGCTGACGCTCCGCGTAGCGTACTTCTCCGCAGGCGTACACTACGAATTTACTTAGCAATATATCTGTAATTTTTGAAAGGATAAAAATCATGACAGAATATAGCAGATTAAAAACCTCCCGTTCCGCAGCTATTAAAGCCAATCTTGATTATCCAGTCATTGATACCGACGTTCACACCAATGATTTCACTCCATCTCTAGAAGATTACATTGCTAATTACGGTGGTTCACAACTTGTAGACGCATTACGCAAAGCAGAATCTTCTCGTCTCAACTCCAAAGCCAATGGTAAAGACTGGTATCAACAAACTCCTGAAGAACGTCAATACAACCGCACAATTCGTTCTCCTTGGTGGGCGAGAGTTACCCGCAATACCTTAGATTTAGCTACTTATACTTTGCCTGAACTATTCTATGAGCGTCAGGCAGAGCAGGGTTCGGACTATTCTGTACTATTTCCTAACAATGTGCTTGCACCTGCTGGAGCTAGCCCAGAACATCGCCAAGCACTGCAACGGGCAGTCAACCACTATCATGCTGACTTGTATCGGAAATATAGCGATCGCCTGACGGTGGTAGCTGGTATCCCTATGACTACTCCCCAAGAAGCTATTGAAGAGTTAGAGTTTGCTGTAAAAACACTAGGCTTAAAAGTAGCAAACATTCCTGGTGGTGTGAAACGACCCATCAAGGCGATCGCGGATAAATATCCCGCAGATCAATTCCCTGAAGTCGCTAAGTATGCTTCATACATTGACTTTTACGGATTGGATAGTGAATATGATTACGATCCATTTTGGGCAAAGGTCATTGAATTAGGTGTGCCAGTTACCACTCACTATGGTAGTCAAGGGTGGACTGGACGCTCTTCCATCAGTAACTACATGAACAACCACATTGGTCACTTTGCTGACGGCTCACAAGCATTTGCCAAAGCGTTGTTCTTTGGTGGTGTCACCAACCGTTTCCCACAATTGCGTGTAGCAATGCTAGAAGGTGGTGCGGATTGGGGCGCGCACGTATACATTCATTTAGTAGACCGTTTCTCCAAGCGTAGCCTCAAGGGATTGCAAAACTACAACCCAGAACTCACCAATGCTAATGAGTTGTACGCATTATTTGAGCGTTTTGGTAGCGAGTTCTTAGAAGCACATCCTCTGACTAAAGAAGAATTAACAAAGAGTGTCTTGGGTTCTTCCTTCAACCGTCATAGCCGTTCACCTGTTGGTAGTGAACTAGAAGACTTTGCGGCGGCTGGAATTGAAACCATTGAAGATATTCGCGATCGCTGGGTGAATAGTTTCTTCTTCGGTTCTGAATCGGATGATCGCACCATCAGTGCGGCATTCAACGACAAAGCCAATCCCTTGGGTGTGAAAATCAACGCCATCTATTCTTCTGATGTTGGTCACTGGGATGTACCTGACCTCACAGATCCTCTAGCAGAAAGTTGGGATCTAGTCCAAGAAGGCGTGATTTCTGAAGCTGACTTTAAAGCTTATGTCTTCAGTAATCCCTATAAGTTTTACACCCAAGCGAATCCCGACTTCTTCAAGGGTACAGCCATTGAATCTAAAGTCAGTCCCACAACCCCACAAGTAGATAAAAACCTTGTAGTGGCTTAAATAACTGAATTAGTCTCAGCATAAGGGTCAAAATCTAGGAACTTTTAGGATTTACGGGGATTAGATGATTTCTAGTCCCCAATTCCTAAATCGCATGATTGAAGATACACAGCAGATTGTCGATACCTTGCGCGGACTGAGTGGAACAGCAGACTTTACTGTAGTACCTGAAGGCGAGCATTATTATTGCCGATGAAGTTTATAGTGACTCGAAATTGCAACAATGGCTGATTTCACAAAGCTGTCGTCAAGCTTCTGTAGTCGCCTAAATATAATTTTCCTCTTCTAACATGACATTACCCACAACTAAACTCGGTCAAACCGGATTAACTGTTTCCCGCCTCTGTCTTGGCACAATGACCTTCGGTTTGCAGACAGATGAAGCAACTTCTCAGCGGATTCTCGATACCGCCGCCGATGCTGGCATTAACTTTCTCGATACAGCTGATGTTTATCCCCTTGGGGGCGGACTGACTACAGCTGGAAGTACGGAAGAAATTATTGGACGCTGGCTTAAAGGCAAACGCGAACATTTTATTTTAGCTACTAAGTGCGTGGGACGAGTCGGGACTGCACCTTGGAATCAGGGTGCTTCACGCAAACATATTTTAGATGCGATCGATGCTTCCCTCAGACGATTGGGAACTGATTATGTTGACTTGTATCAATTACATTCTGACGATGCTTCCACTCCCCTAGATGAGACCTTAGAAGCATTAGATACAGTAGTACGTGCTGGGAAGGTACGCTACATCGGAGTTTCTAACTTCTTGGCTTACCGATTGGCTCGCGCCTTGGGTCGTGCCGATGTTCGGAATTTGACTCGCTTCGTCTCGATTCAACCCCGCTACAATTTATTATTTCGCGAAATTGAGCGAGAACTTCTGCCTTTAGCAAAGGAAGAAGGATTGGGTGTAATTCCTTACAATCCTTTAGCGGGTGGTTTACTGACTGGTAAACACAATCTAACTAATGGACCAACAGTCGGTACACGCTTCACCTTGGGAACTGCCGCAGAACGCTATCAAGAACGCTACTGGCGCGATCGCGAGTTTAATACGGTGGAAGAATTGCGCTCAGTTGCAGAATTCGCGGGATTATCTCTCACTACCTTAGCAGTGGCTTGGGTGTTAGCTAATCCCATTATTACTGCTCCCATTATCGGAGCTAGCCGTCCAGAACAACTTGCTGACACCCTCAACGCTGTCGAAGTTAAACTTGACGACAATTTAAAACAAAAGTTAGACGACATCACCAGCGAGTACCGCAAGGGTGATTCTTTACGGTAGTACCAGAAGGCAACAAGCAAAAGTAAAAATTCTGATTTCGTAAGCTTTTGACTTATTTTTTAGATGCTTGCTGTATTTGTAGCCTGTTTTACTGGGCAATGACGAAATCTCAATAACTTAGTATCTCATCGATTCAACAGCTATGATTAAACGCCGTCGTTTTCTAAATGTGACTGCATCTAGTTTGGGCGGTTTCTCTATGGCTTATTTGTTGGGAAGTTGTAGTCAACAAAGCCAAGAAAATGTGGTAAATAACACCAGTTCCCTGGGAATTAAAGCAAAAGTTCTCCGCATGGGGTATCAGAGTGCGGGGGATCTTGTTCGCAATCGGCAAGTTTTAGAGAAACGCTTAGATCCATTGGGAATCAAGGTAGAGTGGTTGCAATTTGTCCAAGGGCCGCAACTTATGGAAGGGATGCGTGCGGGTAAGGTTGATGTTGGCTCAGTGGGAGAAACACCGCCAATTTTTGCCCAAGTCGCTGGTTCAGAGCTGGTTTATGTTGTTGGTACACAAAGAACCCCAACTACGGGAACAAGTAGTGTGATTGCCGTTCCACCAGAGTCTCCATTGCAAAAATTTGAGGAGATTAAGGGGCAAGAAGTATATTTTCAAAAAGGCTCGGCATCTCACTATTTTATTCTCAGAGCCTTGCAGTCAATTGGCTTGACCATCAAAGATATTAAAATCAAAAGTATTCCGACCATTGAGGCACGGGCAGCTTTTCTAGAAGGTCGAATTCCTGTGTGGATGACAGGAGATCCACATTATGCGATCGCCCAAAAAATGGGTCGCATTCGTGTCCTGAGGGATTCTGTCGGGCTAGATTCTCCAGGTGGCTACTACATTGCAGACAGAAAGTTTGCTGAAGAAAATACTGGCTTACTCAAAATTATCATTGAGGAACTTCATGCTCTTGACAAATGGGCAGAGTCAAATCGAGATGAAGTAAAAAAATTGATGATCACAGAACAAAAGCTTGACGAAGATGTAGCTGCTAGGGTGATGTCTCGGCGCACTTTTGCGGGACGTAGAGGTCTCAGTCCTGCGCTGATAGCAGAACAACAACGCGTAGCTGATTTATTCTTTCAAGAAGGTGTCATACCTAAGAAAATCAATATTAATGATGCGTTACTTTCCCCTGATCTCTATGCGGCAATCACACCACCAGAAATAATGGTCTAGTTAGGGGTATAGGAGAGCAAGTCAATTTGTCAGTATGGTGGTTTAGTTTTTATCTTTCCCTTACACCCCTGCACCCCTACACCCTTACACCCCACACCCCTACACCCCCACACCCTTGTTCATGAAGAAAAAGTCCAGAAAATCCCCATCCTTTCAACGTGCTGCTGACGCGCCAAAATTGCCTGATACACCATTCAGGTTTATTTACCATTTTGTCAATCAGTTTCGGTGGTGGTACTTAGCAATGGTGATTTTTGAGGCACTGCATGCAACTTGCGGCATCATGTTGCCATATGCTATTGGCGAGATCATTCGGGGTGTTACTAAATCAAATAGCAGCAACCAAATTATTTTGGCGGCCATGAGTCAACCTTTAATGCTGTTCGCTGCATTAAGTGTGGGTGAGGTAGTGTTCGGTCGTGCTTCTGGACTCTTGCATACAATCCGCCATCCTATCCACCGACAACATATTGTCAGAGCATTGTATGCGTACTTGCAACACCATTCTCATCGCTATATGAGCAGTAGTTTTGCTGGGGCTTTGGCGCATCGAATCAGCGAAACCTCTCTGGGTGTTACCCAAACGATGGCTATGTTGATCACTGAATTTATGCCGATCATCATTGTGTTCAGTGTCTCAACGGTGTTACTTTACCATGCTCACCCGCAACTGGCTGCTTTTGTGGGAATTTGGGCGGTACTATTTTTGAGTATTTCTTTTTGGTTGGCGACTCGTTGCCGACCTTACGCACTGAAAGCGGCTGCGGCTAGAAGTGAAACTACTGGCATGATTGTTGATTCTGTCACCAATCTGACCAGCACTAAATTATTTGCGCGTCTGGGTTTTGAAAGACGATATCTGGATGATCAATTAAGGCGAGAACTCAAAGAGGTCAGGAAATCGAATTGGTATTCTGAGCGAGTGCGTTGGTTTCAGTTTGTGTCAGCAGCAATTCTGAAAATTGGTACTCTGTATTATTCAATCTCGCTCTGGAGTCGGGGAGCGATCGCGGCGGCTGATTTTGTAGTTGCAACTAGTTTATCGCTGTTAATTATTAGTGAAGCCCGCAATTTGAGTAAACGTTTCCTAGAATTTTTTGAGCATATCGGCAATGTGGCTAATGGAGTTTACACCATCGTTCAGCCCCATGAACTGGTTGACCGTGAAGATGCGATCGCTCACTCCATCTCTCAGGGCGGCATTGAATTTCGTCATGTCCATTTCAGTTACTCGGCTGGAAAACAAGTCTTCGAGAATCTATCCGTCATGATCAAACCAGGTGAGCGTGTGGGGCTAGTGGGTTTCTCTGGCTCTGGAAAATCTACCTTTGTCAATTTGATTTTGCGTCTGTTTGACCCCCAATCTGGACAAATCCTCATTGATGGGGTTGACATTCGAGACATGACGCAAGATGCCCTCCACGCCCAGATTAGCTTGATTCCGCAAGATCCATCGCTGTTCCATCGCACTTTGCTGGAAAATATTCGTTATGGGCGACTAGAAGCCACTGATGAGGAAGTGATTGAAGCGGCTAGTAAAGCTCATGCACACGGTTTTATTGCGCCGATGCAGGAGGGATATAACTCTCTAGTCGGGGAACGGGGTGTCAAACTCTCTGGTGGGCAAAGGCAAAGGATTGCGATCGCACGAGTTATCCTCAAAGATGCACCAATACTAATCCTAGATGAAGCGACTTCTAGCCTAGATTCGATTACCGAAAAAGCCATCCAGGACACTCTGGATTTAGCAATGAATGATAAAACGGTGATCGTGGTGGCTCATCGCCTATCTACAATCTCCCATCTTGACCGTATTTTAGTATTTGATCGAGGTCGCATCGTTGAAGATGGCACTCATGCCAAATTACTAGCACGCGGTGGTGCTTACTACAGATTATGGAAAATGCAGGCGGGTGGCTTTTTACCAGTGGAAGCTAAAGAGAGGGGTGTAGGGGTGTAGGGGTTTGGAGAGGATTCTGCCCAATTCCCGCTTTTATTCAATTTGAGGTTGCATTTTCCATAATTTCGTGTAAAATTTTGACTATAAACTACGGTAATTCAATCAAGATACCGTATTTAACTATCGCTCAACCAAACAAAGCAGTATAGAGATTCTTAATTTTGAATATTTCATGCGGAGCAAAGCGACGTGACTCTTACACTCAACAGAACTAATCACATATCACTGAACACATTCCTGCAAAACAAGCTATTGCAAAAAATTATTCCTTGGATTGTACCTGTTGCTGTACTACTACTTTGGGAGATTGCTTCTAGAAGCGGTTTTTTATCTACAAGGATTTTACCCGCACCAAGTAGTGTAGTTTTTACAGCATTTAAACTAGCCTCCACAGGAGAACTTTTTGTACATATCGGAATCAGTGCTGGGCGTGCGATATCTGGTTTTTTAGTTGGTGGAAGTATAGGCTTTTTGCTAGGGCTGATTAATGGCTTTTTTCCGCTTGCAGAAAAGTTATTAGATAGTTCATTACAAATGCTCAGAACTATTCCAAACTTGGCATTAATTCCCCTAGTAATTCTGTGGTTTGGTATTGGCGATCAAGCACGGTTATTTCTAGTATCTATGGGGGTATTTTTTCCTTTATATCTTAATACCTTTCATGGGATTCGGAGTGTAGATGCTGGGCTGATTGAGATGGGCAGGGTCTATGGATTAAAGACACCCCAACTTTTATGGCAAATTATTTTTCCAGGCGCATTATCTTCAATTCTGGTCGGTGTCAGATTTTCTCTGGGAGTAATGTGGCTGACTTTAATTGTGGCTGAAACAATTGCAGCTGATTCTGGAATTGGCTATATGGCAATGAATGCTCGTGAATTTATGCAAACAGATGTTGTTGTTTTGAGCATTATTATTTATGCCTTATTAGGTAAATTAGCAGATGCTGTAGCTAGATTTTTAGAAAGAAAGTTCTTGGATTGGAATCCTAATTACCAGAATGGTTAAATGAAGGGCAGGGAACTGTGTAGAAAGATATTAAGCTTTTAATTTTTACACTCATCTATTAGTCTTAGCAACAATTAATAGTCAAAGCGAAAATATCTATGATGGCTTACTTTTTACTGTGTTTATCCAGAGTTCAAAAATAACATAATATTTTTGATTAGAACTTAACCCTGGGGCATAGTTATAAACAACTTATTCAAAGAAATCGAGGTTTGAAATATGGTTGCAACAATCAGAGGCACACATTTAAATATTTTAGATTTGACTAAAGCTTTTGGCGATAAAATTGTTTTGAATACTCTAAACTTAGAGGTAAAACCAGGCGAATTTGTGGCGATTGTTGGACGCAGTGGTTGCGGGAAAAGCACTCTTTTGCGTCTAGTATCGGGATTAGATAAACCCAGTTCTGGCGGAATTTTACTAGATGGAGAACCGTTGCGTAAGCTTAGTAACTCCATCAGAGTGATGTTTCAAGATTCTCGCTTATTACCTTGGAAGCATGTTATTCAAAATGTAGGTTTAGGCTTACAGGAGAACTGGCAAGATAAAGCTTTGTGGGCATTGGAAAAAGTAGAACTCAAAGACAGAGCCGATGAATGGCCATCTGTATTGTCTGGTGGACAACGTCAACGGGTTTCACTAGCCAGAGCCTTAGTCAATCAACCACGTTTATTACTGCTTGATGAACCCCTAGGGGCGTTGGATGCCTTAACTCGCTTAGAGATGCAGAAATTAATTGAAAACTTGTGGTTAGAGCGAGGTTTTACGGCCTTTTTAGTGACTCATGACGTAGAAGAAGCTGTAGCACTGGCAGACAGAGTGATAGTGATTGAACATGGACGCATTGCGCTAGATTTGCCTGTGAATCTGCCACGTCCAAGAGATAGAGCGAGTGAAGCCTTCACTGATATTAGGGAAACTGTTTTAGAGCAAGTAATGAATCGCGAGGGCGATCGCAAAAATCAGAAATTATTACAGTTGAGTAACTAGTCATAGCAGAATTTTTTGGATTCGCCACTCAATACACACTGTTGTCAGCGATGAAACTCATTTTACCTGTAGAGATTGCTGCCGAAATCGAGCCTCATTTAAAATCAGATACTCAGGTTGCGCTCGTTGATAGTGATGGCAATCTTGATCGAGATGCTAAGGATGCAGAAGTTTATTTTAGTTGGTTTTTTCTCAAGCCCCCTACTTTACATCGGGTCTTAGCCGCAGCTCCTCAACTGCGTTGGCATCATGCACCAAATGCAGGTGTAAATCACATTTTAACTCCCACGTATTTGGAACGTGACCTCATCCTGACCAATGGTGCAGGAGTTCATGCAATTCCGATCGCAGAATTTGTCTTCACTTATATACTGGCACATGTCAAATATTTGTCAGACCTTTACAATTTACACGCTGAACGTCATTGGCAAAGAGGCTTTGCGATTCAAGAATTGACCGGTGCGACTTTACTGATTATCGGTGCAGGCGGCATTGGTCAAGCGATCGCTCAACGTGCCAAAGCCTTCGGAATGAGAGTTTTTGGTAGTCGTCGTCATCCCGAAGCACTACCAAATTTCGACAAAGTTGTGGATGCAGATGAGTGGCGATCGCTATTACCAGAAGTGGACTATTTAGTAATTGCTACACCCTTAACGCCAGAAACCAAAGGTCTGATTGATGAAACGGTACTGCGATCACTACCTAACCATGCGTATCTCATCAATATTGCCCGTGGTGCGGTAGTTGATGAGCCAGCTTTAATGAAAGCCCTCTCAGAAAGTTGGATTGCTGGCGCAGCCTTAGATACAGTCATCAATGAACCCTTACCATCCGACAGTCCTTTGTGGTCTGTTCCCAATCTTTTCATTACTCCCCACTGTTCCGGTCATTCCCCTAAAGTCAAACAACGTTCCATAGAACTATTTTTGGACAATCTTAGACGTTACCAAACTGGACAGCCCTTAAGGAACGTAGTGGATAAACACGCCGGATATTAAACACAGCGAAAATTTTGTTAAACAAATGACAATTAAAGAAATTCACACTTCTCAAGTGCAGATTCCCAATGCAGATTTACAAATAGATGCTTATTTAGCCCAACCAGCCAGGGAAGGTGTGTTCCCAGCGGTGATTGTGGTGCAGGAAATATTTGGGGTAAATATTCACATTCGGGAAGTAGCCGAAAAATTTGCCCAAGAGGGATATGTAGCGATCGCCCCGTCACTTTTTCAACGTGTCGCACCTGGCTTTGAAGCTGGATATAACTCTGAAGATATTCAAAAAGGCAGAGAGTATAAAGAAAAGACCACAGCCGAAGAAATATTGAGCGATATTCAAGCGGCGATCGCTTATTTAAGAACTTTACCCAACGTGCAAAGAGATGCGATTGGATCTATTGGTTTCTGCTTTGGTGGTCATGTGGTTTATCTAGCTGCAACTTTACCAGATATCAAAGTCACAGCTTCCTTCTACGGTGGCGGCATTACTACCTCTACTCCTGGTGGCGGAGAACCTACTATTAAACGTACTACCGAAATTAAAAGACCAATTCACCTATTCTTTGGTCTGGAAGATCAAGGTATTCCCTTAGAGCATACACAACAGATTGAGGCTGAATTAACGAAATATCAAATTCCTCATGCTGTTTATCGCTATCCCAACGCCGGACATGGCTTTTTCTGTAACCATCGAGCTAGCTACAATCCTGAAGCTGCTGCTGATGCTTGGAAAAAAGTACAAGAACTGTTTCAAAATCATCTTCAACTCCAGACAGTTTAAAGACTGTTTGAAAATTAATTAGTAATGTGTCGGATATTTACTTGTATATCTCCTTAAATCTCTCTTTTTAATGGTGAATTAAAGAAGTTTTATTACCTTTTGAGTGAGTTTTGGGTGGGATAAATAAGTATCTAAATTCTAAACAAAGAATTGCAACAAAAACTCTTAAGGTTTTTGTTTGCAAAATTCTGCTGCAAAAAATCTTCATTTTTCTTACGCTTCCAATTCCAATAAGGTTGAATTCTCTTGCAATGAATCGCACAATTGAATTACCAAGAACTAACTTTTTTAAAAAAGTTTCATCCTACTTATTACCTGGATTATTAACAGTTGCGACAACTTTAACTAGTTGTGCTGTTGCACCCCCAAAAGTAGAGACAAACAATGCTGGTATTAAAACCAAAGTTGTTAATATGGGCTATCAAAGCTCTGGGGATTTAGTCAAAATCCAAGGAGTATTAGAAAAACGGCTACAACCTTTAGGTGTGAAAGTCGATTGGGCGCAATTTCCCGCAGGCCCACAATTAATGGAAGCAATGAATGTAGGTAGAGTAGACATTGGCTCTGTTGGCGAAACTCCACCGATATTTGCTCAAGCCGCAGGCACGTCATTAGTTTATATTGCTAGCCGCAAGCCTAGTGAGGGTAAAGGGAGTGCAATTATTGTCCAAAATAATTCTCCGATTCGGACTTTATCTGACCTCAAAGGTAAAAAAGTAGTTTTTCAAAAGGGTTCGGCTTCTCATTATTTATTAATCAAAGCTTTAGAAGAAGGTGGTTTGAAATATAGTGATATCCAAGCTCTGAGTCTCCCACCAACGGAAGCTCGAAGTGCATTTATTCAAGGAAAAATAGACGCTTGGGTAACTTGGGATCCGCATTTAGCACTAGCACAGCAAGCCGCAAATGCTCGAATTCTCAGAAATGCAAATGGTATTGCTACCCAGGGCGGATTTTATATGGCTTCACGCAAGTTTGCCACAGAAAATCCTGAATTAGTCAGAATAATTTTGGAAGAAATAGATAACTTAGGACAATGGGCAGAGAAGAACCCATCAGAAGTAGTTAAATTACTCTCTCCAGAACTCAAACTTGATAAATCAATCTTACAAACAGTTACTCAAAGACGGACTTATGGCTTAAGACCCATTACTCCAGAAATTATGGATAATCAACAGAAAATTGCTGATTTGTTTGCTCAAGAAAAAGTGATCCCCAAGAAGATTGCAATTAAAGAAGCAATGCTTAATGATGAACAATATGCTGCTATTACACCCAGAACTATTAGTCAGAAATAGTTGAATTTAATCATTCAATTTTTGTGTAAACAACTGAGCAGAAAAATCATGAATACAAAGGCTCGAATTTGCGGGAAAATCTGGTTTGACTCCTCCAGAAAATCAGTTTAAGAAGCTATCGGTTACTCCTGAATTAGTCAATATTGGTTCATCTACATGAAAACTATCTTTGTCCAGACGATCGCGATCGCCACAAGTGCAGCTTCTTTAATGATGTCATTGCCGGCTCAAGCAGCATCATTCACTGCATTTTCCTTTAAAACCAATGTCACAGCTACCCCTGACCCCACAGGTAATCTACTGAATGATCCTACAAGGGATATCAGGCTGGACTCAGTGGAATTTAATCAGCAAACTATTAGTAGTTTTGAAGTAGTTAACCAAGCCAAGATTCTGCGCAACGATACTTACACCCTCTCCGATGGTAGTGTATTTGGAGTACTGCATTCAGGACGAGGCCCCAATACACCCAGTGACAATCTAGTTGTAGAAGGGCCTTCCAAAGCTAACCCAACAGATCAAGATATTGTTAACAGTTTGGGCAACTTAAATCTGAATAGCATCCTAGTGACAAGAGAAAATGCTAATCAAGCCAGCATCGAAGTTGCTTTCGCCAATCCTGTGAATACTTTCTTCTTTTGGGAACGTGGTGGAAATCCCAGTGGAACAGTTGCAGGTGATAGCGATTTATTAGTTGAAGCGTTGGATGATAATAATGCAGTTATTGCCAGTTACAAAATCTTGAGGCAAAACTACACCAAAGCTGACTATAACATCAGTACAGTTGTTGAGCCAATCCTGAACAATGGGCCTTTTAATATCGGTTCTATCGGTATTAGTTTGAATGGAATCACCACAAAAACACTGCGATTAACTAGCTCTAACAATAACGGGTTGATTCCTGGTATTCCTAACGATAACGGGCCAGATTTCAAGGTTATAGGAGCAAATGTTGAAGCTGTTCCCGAACCCTCTATGATTGTGGGCGCACTAATAGCAGGTGGTTTGGGGATGATTTTCCAGCGCAAGAGAACATTTACAGGTTAATTCTTTCTCACTAGCAGCTATTAAGTTTACCCGGACTTTGTGGAAAGTCTGGGTAAATTTGCTTGTTAAAGTTAACCTATGGGTGAGTCATTTGTAATTAGTGTTTCCTTACCCCCTATTGCTTCAGCGTTACTCTTTATAGTCTTCCAATGTTTCCAATTTGCGAATTTCTGGCCAAATCATCGCTGTCACAACTACTACCAAAATTGTACCAATTCCACCACTAACAACGGATATTACCGTACCAAACAAAGCGGCTGCCAAACCAGATTCAAAGCCGCCTAATTCGTTAGACGCACTGATAAAAACACTATTAATCGCAGCAACTCGACCCCGTAAATGTTCGGGGGTACGAATCTGCACTAAAGTATGGCGAATCACTACACTAATACTATCTAATGCGCCATTCAATACGAGCATTAACAGTGATAGCCAAAACCAACGAGATAGTCCAAAGATAATAGTGACAATCCCAAAGCCCACAACTGACCAAAGTAAGACTTTTCCGGCTTGGCGTAAGGGGGGTATATGGGCCAAGACTAGAGCCATAAACAGCGCGCCGATAGATGGCGCAGCCTGTAGATACCCTAATTCCACTGGGCCGACCCGCAAAATATCTTTAGCAAAGATGGGTAATAGTGCAGTTGCACCGCCTAGTAAGACAGCAAATAAATCTAGGGTGATGGCTGCCAATATGAGCTGATTTTGCCAGACAAACTTAGCACCAGCCGATAATGCTTGCAGTGATATCGGTTCTTTGTGAAAAGTGGCCTTTTGGGGTTTAATTCTGGACACGAGGCCAAAACATAAAAATCCAGCGATCGCAGCTAGTATATAAACTCCTGTAGCACTATTCCAAGTAGCGATCGCTAATCCTCCCAATGCTGGGCCAATCACTGTCGCCAGTTGGAAGCTACTGCTATTCCAAGTCGCAGCATTTGTGTAAGCACTCACAGGTAGCAATTGCCACATCAGCGCATCACTGGCAGGTTTCAAAAATGCCCTGGCTACACCAGTCAAAAGTAAGCAGAGATAAACCAACCAGACTGCGCCTTGACTATAAGAAACAACAGCCAAAGCGAAGGAGCAGAAAACTAGCAGCAACACTGCTAATAGAGTAGTATGTTTGCGATCGTGGCGATCTGCAACATCTCCAGCAATCAAAGTTAGGATGATCATCGGGAGGACTTGCGCCAATCCCACCCCACCTAATACCATCGCTGAGTTTGTGCGTTCATACAGTTCCCAGCCAATCGCCACCGTTTGCATTTGTGAGCCTGTAAACAGCAGCACACGCCCTATGGTAAACAGGCGATAATCTCGAAACCTCAAGGCTGCAAAAGGATCGTGTGGTGCAACATGAGTGTTAGACAGAGAATTTCGTTTGCTCGAAGACATTTGGAGTATTCAAAATTCAAAATTACGGTCAGTCTTAGGATCAAAACAATTCATACCAACAACTGATTTCTCAGTTACATGACACTGAACAACAGAATTAATTACCTGTCATCATTAATTACCTGTCATCTGTTTTCTACCTTCACTACATTGCCACCCGTGGATAAAGCTTTGCACAGATGATTGTTAAGCCAATTAATGTGAGCGAGAGGATTGTACAGTCAGTACCAAAACCGTAAAGACTTGAGCCATTGACTAGCATCGTGTCGCGCAAGGCATCAACTTCATAAGTCAAGGGGTTAATGTGGGAGATTAACTGCAACCACTTGGGCATGAGTGATATGGGATAAATGGCATTGCTAGCAAAAAATAATGGCATGGTTAATAATTGCCCAATGCCTGTAAATCTTTCTCTAGTTTTCACCAAACAGCCAATAATTAGGGAAAAGACACAGAAGCTAGCAGCTCCTAAAAACACTACTAGCACTACTTTGATGAAAGCCAAGGGATGCAGATTTAGTTGTACACCCAACAATACAGCTAACCCATAAATTAAAACAACTTGTGAAAAGCAGCGTACACTGGCGGCTATAGCTTTACCCAAAACCATCGCCGCGCGGGGTATAGGACTCGCCAAAAGTTTTTGTAAAATCCCTAAGTCCCGTTCCCAAATCAGTGTCATCCCTCCGGTAAAAATAGCTACGAATAGCACACTCTGTGCCAGGATTCCAGGAGTGATAAATTCTAAGTAAGGTAAATTCCCTGTAGGGATAGCGCGAGTGCGATTGAATACTTGCCCAAAAATCAGTAGCCACAAAGCAGGTTGTACGGCTCGGATAACTAAATCGCTGGGATCATGTCTGAGTTTACGAACTTCAAGTTCTGTAATTACCAGAGTTTTGTTAAATAGCCTGTTGATAGCAGCAAATATATTTTTGGGGTGAGTCAATTTTGAATTAGCCCAATCTCTGGCTAGTACGTCTTGTTCTTGCTGTCTCACGGTAACTCACTCCTGATACTAATTGATTTCCGGCGTAGTGAATAAACACATCATCTAAGGTTGCGTCTGGTTTACCTATGGTGGCTTTTAAGTCTGTGGGTGAACCAGTGACAATCTCTCTACCCCGGTTCATGATGACGACACGATGGCATAAACTGTCAGCTTCTTCTAAAAAGTGGGTAGTTAAAAATATGGTTGTACTGTAGTCAGTCCGCAGCTGTTCTACTAATTCCCAGACTTGACTACGAGCTACTGGATCTAGTCCTACTGTTGGCTCATCTAAAAACAAAATTGGCGGTCGATGTAATATAGCTTGGGCTATTTCTAGTTTGCGGATCATTCCGCCAGAATAGTTTCTCACGAGGCGATGAGCCGCTTCTTGTAAATCCATGAATTCCAAAACTTCTTGAATGCGCTGTCGCCGTCGTTGTGAGGGAATGTCATACAGCTTGGCAAATATCAACAGATTTTCATAACCTGTGAGGCTACCATCGGCTGAAAGAGCTTGAGGTACGTAACCAATCACTCTTCTGACTTCATTAGGCTGTTGGCTGACATCATAACCAGCTAAGATGGCGCGTCCCGCACTAGGTGGTAGCAAAGTCGTCAACATTTTAATGACTGTACTTTTTCCTGCGCCATTTGGCCCCAGTAAGCCAAAGACTTCACCAGTTGCTACAGAGATATTCAGACTATCTACAGCTGTGAATTGATCAAAGCGGCGTGTCAATTCTTGAGTGGTTAAGATGACTTGATTGGCAAGTTTGGCAGATGTTGCAGGCCAATCCTCTATTCTTCCTGTTAGTTTGGTCACAAGTAGAATACACTTCCTTGAATATTATTTAGGCTATCTAAATATTAGCTTGCCATATATTCTTTGAAAGTCAAGAGCCTGCAATGATTCTATTGCTACTCACAAAAAAATAGCCCCAAATAGGGGCTGTAAGCGATTAATCAAGGTATTTTCAATCATTCAGTATCAGTAACGCCATAAAATTGCAGACGAGCAGTACCGATTCCATAGTTATTGGTTTGTGTGTCTGCGGCTAGACTCTGCAAACGGAATTGATACACACCTTCGTACATAGGATTACGCACAGGTTTCAGTGCGATTGTGACTGTTTGACCAGGTGCGATCGCTTGCTCAAGATTGACAATCACTGTTTGTGGTTGACTACTCTTACTAAGAGAGATTCCTAATTTTTGACCTTGGCGATCGCTTGTGCCTGCAAAGGCAAAACTTTCTTGCAGATCAAAATCAATTGGTTCTAAACCTGTGATTTGAGTCAAGGCGATCGTCTTTAATGGTGTGGCAGTCTTGGGTACAGTGACGGTGAAATAATAAGTTGATTCCCAAGCACTTGTATGATTATACGTTGTAGCTGTAGACAGCAATTTTGGTGCTTGTGCTAAGGCTAATGTTTGAGAAACAGGAACAGCAAATAAGCATAGTCCTGTACTAACCAATAAGGTTTTACAGAGGTTGAAAATGTTAATCATGTCAGTCGGGGATGGTTATTGAAAATCTGACGTTTCTATGAGCAATGACTCAACGGAAAAGTTTGTACTGATGGCTATTCAACAGTTAGGAAGCAAATTTATATAGCCATAGCAATATAAATGATTCAATTTACAACCTGAGTTGCAATTAAATTGACTCATTTATATCTCAGGGACTATACAATTTGTTTCCGCATCATTTGAGTATCTACTGTTTTAATATAACCTTTTAAAAGTGACAATATTATGTCTAAAAATATTTTCTGCACCATTTAAATGGCACTAAAACGATGTGATTATGTGCTTTTTACTAAAAACAATTCTGTTTATTTAGTATTGAATTGATGCTAGGTTTAGATGTCTCTAAATCAAACCAACATAAAAATAATTGTTTATAACATTGATAACGAGATGTGCAAATTAATTATTGATACTCCTCTCCATAGCTTGCTTCCCTAAGGGTACTTCTTCCCAAAACGAAGAGAGGCTTGAATTTTCACTCCCCTTCCCTAGTAGGGAAGGGGTTGGGGTTAGGTTTGAAATAAAGTTGCACACAGCGTTTGATAATTAACAGGCATTAGATAACTATGTCAGAATAATTATTTTATACCTGTGATAATATCAGAGCTTATGCGAAGAGACTCTGTGATTGGGAATACAGGAGTATAAAATAATACTTGAAAGTTATTTTTACTAACGCTAAAATATTTCAAACCTAATCCCGTGAGCCTCCCATTGCCTCGTAGGTAAGGAGAGTTTCAAAGCCTCACTTCGTTTAAGGGAGAGGTACTCTGCGGGTACTTCTACGGAGAACTCGCAGAGTAGCAAGCTATGGAAGAACTTTCAGACTTTCCAAACATTCTCGAAGCCTTACACCCCTACATCACTTTTAGATTCAGTCACAAGTAATTTATACATCAACATTAATCTGTTCTATCTGTCTAGCCGCTTTATCCCAAAGCTTGGCTGATATCTCATCTTGCCAATGGTTTCGCAAATTTTCTGCTTTTTTGTGGCATATCCGCTCTAACATCTCTAAAATGGCAGATAACGTCAATTTATCGATTAAAGCTTCCAAAATATCCATATTGTCTTTCATAAAAGTCACTTACTAAACATCCTTGATCTATCTATCTCTTCAAGTTAGGCAAAGAAATTGAAGAACTTGTGAGGAGCGAAATTCTTCTCAATGATGCTTTTCTAGGATGTTCTCTACTGTAAGTAACTATCTTGGACTCTGAAGTGAATTCTTCCTATTGCTATGGGTATTATGAGAAGTGCCTTGAGATACAAGCTAGCTGTCAAACATAGCCAAACTTCCCAACTGTCAATTTTTAATGGCTTATGCCCTTTTACCGCATGAAGACAAATCAGCAACAGTCACCAAAATTAAATAATCTTATAAATAGGATTACCCCTCAACTTCAAGAGGAGTCAGAAGAAATTGATGCAGATTATGAAGTAATTGAGTCAAGTATATTAGTCAGTTTTTTCCCTGAGTGGTACGCAGAACAAGCACAAAAGACTATACGGGGATTAAATATTGACTTGCACTTAGCGGTCTGTGAGGTAGAAATGAAAAATGGTATTAGTGCTAGTTTAGAGCCAATACCACTGCGTGAACCAATACCAGATACGACAATTTATAATTTAAACGCGATTTTAGACGGATGATTAGATGACTGTTGACTGTTGACAGTCAACAGTCAACAGTCAACATGATTACAACTTAGTGCCGCACTCAGAACAGAAGTTATGGTTGGGGCCGTTTTTCGTACCGCAATGGCTGCAATAAACTGCTTCGATGTTTGTTTTTGGTAGCTGTTTGGGTAGACCAATCATCTGAGCATTGCTCTTACCTGGGGCTACCATTGGATAGCAGTTTTCGTCTTTGGTGACGTGAACATCTAGAATTACGGGCCCGTTGTAGGCTAACATTTCAGCGATCGCATCTTTTAACTGCTCGCGTTCTGTCACTACGATCCCTTTAATTCCGTAGGCTTTGGCTAATAATTCAATGTCTGGCATCCCGACTTCCATGTTGGAACATGAGTAGCGTTCGCCGTGGAAGGCTTGTTGCCATTGGCGAACCATGCCTTGCCAACCATTATTCACAATAATAGTCTTGACATTAATCCCGTATTGTGAAGCCGTTCCCAGTTCTTGCAAACACATTTGGAAGCTAGCATCACCACTGATACAGACGACTTGTTCATCAGGAAAAGCCACCTTTGCACCAATGGCTGCGGGTAGACCAAAACCCATTGTTCCTAGACCTGCACTAGAAATCCAGCGTCGGGGGCCATTTTTGAGGAATTGTGCTGACCACATTTGATGTTGACCAACATCAGTAGTGTAGAAAGCGTGGGGAGCTTGGCGACCAACTTCGACGATGACTTCTTGGGGTGAGATGCTGTCAGGATGTTGGGGTACAACTAAGGGATACTCTTCCCGCCAACGGTTAATTAAGTTGAGCCACTCTGTAGTTTGGTTGGGTGTACTTTTGACCCCGGCTTGTTTGGAGCGACGTAACAAGTCAATTAACACTTTCCGCACATCGCCAACGATGGGTACTTCTGGAACGCGGTTTTTACCGACTTCTGCGGGGTCGATGTCGATGTGAATAACTTTAGCGCGGGAGGCGAATTCGTCTAATTTGCCAGTTACGCGGTCATCAAATCTTGCACCCACACAGATGAGCAAATCACAATCAGTCACCGCAAAGTTAGCGTAAGCTGTACCGTGCATTCCCAACATCCCCAAGGACAAGGGGTGATGTTCGTCAAAAGCACCGATACCCATCAATGTGGTTGTGACGGGGATTTGGAAGAATTCTGCTAATTCTTGAATTTCTGTATGGGCGTTAGATGCGATCGCACCGCCACCGACGTACAGTAGAGGACGACGGCTTTCTTGAATTAGCTGAATTGCTGCGTTAATTTGCCTAGGATTCCCCTTCACTGTCGGACGATACCCAGGCAATTTAACTGTTCCTGGTTCTACAGGTACATAATCAAATTCCTCAAAGGCTACATCTTTGGGTACGTCAATTAAAACTGGCCCTGGACGACCTGTACTAGCAATATGAAACGCCTCAGCCACAATGCGCGCCATATCAGCCGGGTCACGCACTACATAGGAGTGTTTAACTATTGGTAGAGTGATACCGTAGATATCTGTTTCTTGGAAAGCATCTGTACCGATCATTTTCCGGGGTACTTGTCCTGTGACAATTACCATCGGAATTGAATCCATATAAGCTGTTGCAATACCTGTAACTAAGTTAGTCGCCCCAGGTCCAGAAGTACCGAAGCACACACCGACTTTGCCAGTGGCGCGGGCATAACCATCAGCAGCGTGAGCCGCCCCCTGTTCGTGCCTCACGAGAATATGCTTAATACTGCCAGTTGCTTCTACTTTATATAGGTCATCATAAATCGGTAGAATCGCTCCACCAGGATAGCCAAAGATATATTCGACACCGTGGCGCAGGAGGCTATCCAATAGTGCAAAACCACCAGTTGCCCGTTTTGGGAAGACATCTGATGACGTAGAGCTGACAGAATGGGTGTGTTGCTCTGTTTGTGAGGGACTAGTCGGGGAAGGCAAGCTCACAGTCACGATCAAACCTCAGAGGATAGCTAAGTTAATACGGAATTTCTGTATTTAATATTTCAATTTTAGTGGAAAATTTCAACCAAGTTATGACTGAAATTTATATCTTAGGGATGTAGCTGAGGTATCTACATCATGTATGAGCCTGACTGCATAAGATGAACCATGCTTATAGTCTAGGACTCAAGCAGGTCATATTGGTTAATTTTCCCTGACTTAGCAAAACTAAAGGGGGTAGAGAGTTTTAGGTGTTAGGTGTTAGGTGTTGACTGTGTGTCATTTGAGGATCTCAAAATCCATGCACAATTTAGTTTTCGTCATTGCGATCGCAATGACAAGCCAGATAACAAAAATAGCACTAACCAAAAATCCCCAGATTCCATCAAAGTCAACACCCTAGTGTAAGGGTGTGGGGTAGGGTAGTTTCATACAATCAGAGAAAAAAATAAACTTAGCTGTCAAAGCCTCTCCCCCCGCGGCTACGGTGTACACACAAGTCTGATCACCTTACCCCGTATCTTTTTGATCCCCCTAAATCCCCCTTAAAAAGGGGGACTTGATTCTAGTTCCCCCTTTTTTAAGGGGGGTTAGGGGGGATCAAGCCACATTTTGCACTCAGCACAAAGATGTGTGTACACGGTAGCCCCCCGCGGGGGAGAGGTTTGGAGAGGGGTAAAAATCTCGGTGACAAAACGAAAATCAAAACTTATAGATTTTCCTTTTTTAGTATGAAACCATCCTGCATTCCCTATATGCTATTAGGAGTACCCACAACTGCACAGGGACAATTAGAGCTTATCTGTTGAATCAGGGGATGGTACACCGATTGACATCCCAAAAATAATATGTCAGCAGATTCCATTTCCACAACTGTTTTCAGTTCTTTACTAACATTTCCAAATCGCAGATGTGATTTAAAAGAACCTTGCCACTCTTCAGCTAAATTTCTTGCTTGCCAAAGAATTCTATCGGCTTCCTGGAGCGAATTTCGTGTATTTCGTTGTACCTTTGATACAGTTTCCTGAACAGTTGGGTGTATTAATATAGATGTAGGTGATTTGGATATTTCACTGACAGGAGATTCAACAGTTGATAATTTTTTGATGATTCTCAGAGGATGAGATTTTGAATCATCATAGCTTTCTTCTACTACATAAACAGCTTGGACTATGACTTCTTGATTAGTTGCTAATCGTGTCTGGTGTGCTATCCAAAAGGCTATGTCTAATGCAGTATGGCTATTAGGAGACGCATCATAACCCACAATTAAATTCACTGATTTATTAATTAAACATTGCTCAGGAAAAGCTTTTGTTGGTTCTGGCAACAAGAGGATTTGTTCGATGATGTCATCTCTACCCATAGCACTTTGTAAACGGGCTAACATTGGCTTGATGTTCACAGCTTTGACTTCTCCTAAACTTAACTAACAACGAATGAGAAGTAGGGTAAAAACGAATAAATAACAGAATTATTCGCTAGGAATCCCCAATAACAACTGGTAATAAAGCCAAAGTTTTGGGGGTTCCTTCCATTGCCGACGGAGTTAGCTGACGGGCTAAGACTGGAAGGTGTCTTTCTTATGAGTGTTGAGTGATACAGTAAAGATGATAATTTACACTCCAAAATAGCTCACTCTGTATAAAGATGCGCCCCACAATTTGGTTCCTCCGTTTCAAATTTAGATTGACTAAATTTAAATTAGGCGACCCACTACAGAAACCATAATTTACTTTACTCTTCGTGAGCAAAATATTGATCGAGAAAGTTTAAGGCATGATTACGAAGTTCAAAATATTCTTTTGAGTTTCGTATAGCAGCTCGGTCTCGTGGATGAGGAAATGGTACTTCTAATATCTCTCCAATGGTAGCTGCTGGCCCATTAGTCATTAATACGATGCGATCGGACATATAAATAGCCTCATCAACATCGTGAGTGATCATCATGACTGCTTGTCGATGATGTTCCCAAATATCTAATACTTGCCTTTGTAATTTACCTCTGGTTAAGGCATCTAATGCACCAAAAGGTTCATCCATAAGTAACATTTTGGGTCTAATTGCTAAGGCTCTAGCAATACCCACTCGCTGTTTCATACCTCCAGAAATTTCATCAGGGTATTTGTCTGCTGCCGCCGTTAAGTTTACCATTGCCAAGTGTTCGTTCACAATGCTAATTTTTTCAGCCCGATTTGCATTTTTTAACACTTCATCGACAGCTAGGCGAATATTGTCTCTAACTGTTAACCAAGGTAACAAAGAATAATTTTGAAATATCATCATTCTTTCCGCCCCAGGTTTACGAATTTCTTTTCCATCAAGGCGTACAGACCCAGAAGTGAGTTTTTCTAAACCCGCTACAATTTTTAACAAAGTTGATTTACCACAACCAGAATGTCCAATTACGGAGATAAATTCATCTTCACCGATGGTCAAATTCACATCATTAAGTACGATAAAGTTACCCTTATCTGGTGTCGGATAAGACTTCACTAAATTTTCAATTTCTAAAAAGTTATGTCTGGACATATTTGGTTGATGAGCCTTGACAGTTAAAGGTGTGGATTTCATGTTAAATACTCCTATAAATTGGGGAGGCAGTGGGTTGGACAGGTTTCCCGACTTGTAGCAACTGCTGTCGTTAGGCAAAGTAAAAAGTAAAAAAATTATGTTTATTTTGTCTTTTAACTTTTACTTTTAACTTTTAGCTTTTTACTTTTTTGCCTCTAGTTAAGATAAGAAAAAACGATTGGGTGCGTTGGCTCTAATGGCAAAACTATTTAAGTAACCAATGGGATCGCTAGGATCAAAGCCTTTTTTGTCGATGAACACTTCTGGCGGTTCAACTTTATAATCTTCTTTAGGACATTGAATGCCCATTTCGCTGGCTATTTCCCGATATAAATCGGTTTTCCAGGCTATTGCGGCTAATTTATCAGCATCTTTAGGAAACTCTTTGATTTGTCCCCAACGGGCGGCTTGAGTCATTAACCAGATACTTCTGGATCTCCATAAAAATGTGCCGTGTTCACCTGCTTCTTGGGGTACATTTTGGGGAACATCAAAGAAAATTGTGGTGTCTGTGGCTGTGATGGTGCGGTCTTTGCCGTCAAAACCGCCATAGTTATAATTACCAATAATTCCAGGTGAAGTAAATTTACTGGTTGGTGCGTTTGGATTTTTGGGTTTTGCACCTGTAAAGGAACGGTCTGTAAGTAGTTCGGCGACTTCTTGGCGGTTTTCAGGACGGCTGCAATACTGACAAGCTTCTATCATGGCTTTTACTAGAGACCGATAGGTTTTGGGATATTTTTCAATAAAGGATTCCATCACTCCTAATAACCTATCTGGGTGTCCTAACCAAACTTCTTTTCCTTGAGCAAAGGTGAAACCGATATTTTCATTACCTGTAATGGCTCTAGTGTTCCAGGGTTCTGCTACCATGTAGGCTTGCATTGCGCCAATCCTGACGTTTGTTACCATCTGCGGGGGTGGAACTATGATGACGCGAAATTCTTTGAGAGGATCGACTCCAGCAGCAGCAGATACGTAACGCACAAAGTATTCGTAAATCGCGGAACTTAAAACTACAGCCCAGACTTTGTTTTCTGGTGCTTGTTTGGCAAAGTAGGCTCTAAAATCTTTGCCGAAGGCTTCTAATGCACCATCGCCATATTGTTGTTGATATTCATACCAGGGACGTAAGCCAAAATCCCACATGGCTTTGTTCATGGTCATGGCGTTCCCGTGGTGGTGAATGGTCATGGCTGCACATAGAGGGGCGTGGCGTGCGCCTTCTGCACCGATACGGGCGTTGGTGACTGCACCGGAAACGACAGGGGACGCATCTAGGCGACCAAATATTAAGCCATCACGGGAGTTAGCCCAACTGGCTTCACGGTTGAGTTGGACGTTCAAGCCATATTTGCGAAAGAAGCCTTTTTTCCAGGCGATCGCAAATGGCGCACAATCATTAACAGGAACATATCCGACAATTAAATCGGGTTTTTCTAGGTCTTGGGATCTGACTACTGGTTGCACTGCTAAGGCTTCTTCGGTCAGCCCTTTGGCGGATTTGTCTGCTGATATGGCACAGGAGGATAGGGTAATACCGGCGGTTGTTGCTCCTATGCTTTTGATAAAGTCTCGTCTTGTCCAGTTAGAGTTACTCATGTGGAGTTAAATGGCGTGATTATTTGGCGCATACTGCAAGTAGAACCCGCAGGATAGGCGCAAAGGCACAAAGTTTCTATTGTGTCTTGATGTTTTATGTGAGTGAGATTTTTTTATTTAGAAGCTATTGGCCGATGGGTAACTAGTTCTTGCAGCTTGCCGACGGCGAAGTCTAGGATGAGTCCAGTTAAGCCAATCACAAACACGGCTAGAAAGACTGAACTAAGGTTTAAACGACTCCATTCGTCCCAAACAAAGAAGCCTATGCCGATACCACCAGTGAGCATTTCTACTGCAACTATGACTAGCCATGCAATTCCTAAACTGATTCTTAAGCCTGTAAAAATGTATGGTAAGCTGGCAGGCCAAATAATTTTGGTAATTCGTCGCCAATGGGGCATTTCTAGCACTTGGGCGACATCTATATAATCTTTGGGAACGCTGGCAACTCCTAGGGCAGTGTTAATAATAGTCGGCCATAGAGAGGTGATGAAAATGACAAAAATTGCGGAAGGATCGGCTAAGTTGAAAATAGCTAAGGCTATAGGTAGCCAAGCTAAGGGTGATACGGGTTTAAAAATTTGAATGATGGGATTGAATGCTAGCATGGCGGGTCTAGACATTCCAATCAAGAACCCTACAGGAATTGCTACCACTGCACCCAAGAAAAAACCTATTAGTACCCGTCGTAAGCTGGCTATTAATAACCAACCAATCCCTAAATTGCCAGGACCTCTTTGATAAAACGGGTTCAGTATATAGTCTAAATTGGCGGCTAGGGCTTCGGGTGGTGTGGGCATTAGCTCATGATTAACTAATGCTACCAACCACCAAATTAATATAATGCCTAAGAAACCTATAATTGGTAGTATGACTACATCCCTCATAATTATAGGTTTGGTCTTTTTCCAGGCAGCTTGACTGACAACAGCGGCGATCGCTGCTAAATTCAATTGCAGTATCATAGGTGCAACCTCAACAGAGTTAAGTGCAGGTACAAAAAAAACCGAGCAGTACCAGCCTCGGACACTGATGAGAGCTAAACATTAAAAAATGCTGCCTCTTCAGTCTCCTCTCAATGCCTACGAAGTTAGCTGACGGGCTAGGGCTGAGAGTTGCCCTTCTTACGAGAGTTTTGAGGATGAGTTAATTTTTGTCTTAACCCCTACCTTTTGAGTGATTACTCTCTGCAAGATTCGCCCCAAAAATGGTTCCTCCGCTCCAACTTTTATATGCGTTTAGTTGGATTAGGCTGACTTACTCATATATAATAATTGGTAGTGAAAATTGTATCATCTTTCTTCGACAAAGGCAAGCTCTAAATTATAAATGTTGTTTATTTCCAGACAGATTGACTAAGTTTTGTGCGATCGCTCAATGTTATTGCGTAAATGTGACTTTTAGTTAGAGTCTACAGTTAAAACCAGAAATTGTCTGTAATCAATAGTTGTATTATTCAACAATGAGTTAAGATAGGAGGCTTATTAATATATCTCATGGGGTAGATGAAATATTTCACTAAGTTCTATATCTGTCCCTCCAATCGTTACACTAATGACATATAGAACTTAGTCCTCTATCTCCTAGCCGAATTGTAAAAGCATGGATTTTAGTCAACTACTGGCTGAAAACACTCACAGTATCATCGAAAAGTGGATTATTAAAGTCCGTAATGATCGCCACATAGAAAGTGCTGATGATTTATCCTACACAGCAATTAAAAACCATATTCCTGATGTTTTTCAGGCGATGATCACGGTTTTGTCACCTACTCAGGAAGGTGATATTAAATCGATAGTGACAGCTAGTTGGCAGCATGGATTACTGCGTGCTGAACAAGGCTTTGATCCATCCGAAATAGCCCGTGAATACTGTCTACTGAGAACAGTTATATTTGATACGATAGAGGGAGAATTATCGCAGGCTACACCAGTAGAAATTATTCGTTATATGCGTTTAATTGATGCGGTGATTGATGAGGCGATCGCCCGCTGTTTTAATAGTTATGTGGGAGAACGCTTGCGGGAATTACAAAATTTGCAAACTGCTTTAACTCTCCATAATGAAGAATTGACGCGTTTAATTAATGTCAACCAAGATAAGCTTTCAGAACTTGCGCACGAACTTAAACATCCTTTGACAGCAATTATTGGTTATTCAGATTTATTTTTAAAACAACAACGACGAGACATTACTCAAAAAGATAGCTACGTCAATTTAAACCATATTGAACGTGTACTCCGCAATGGTAGACATTTATTGCGGCTAATTAATAATGTGTTAGAACTTTCACGATATGAAGCAGGTAAACTGCAACTCCAACCTGAACCGATTAACGTCAAAGAATTAATTAACAATGTCTGCGAGATGTTAGAACCACTAGCAGCAGAGAAGAATTTACAAATGATCTTTAACAGCGATCGCGTACCTCTTGAGGTAATCACAGATGGCTTTCAATTACAACAGATTGTAATCAATCTTGTGAGCAATGCCATCCGCTACACGGACTCCGGCACTGTTAGTATAGCGTGTCAGGTAATGAATGATGACACATGGGCGATCGCCGTTGCTGATACGGGGATTGGTATTGCACCCAAAGACCAAAGCCAAATATTTGAGCCTTATTTTCGTGTCACTTCCGAAAAACGTCCCCGTCTTCCCGACAGCACAGGCTTAGGATTAGCAATAGTCGCGCGGTTAGTCAAACTACTAAAAGGTGAAATTAATCTAGTGTCTCAAGAGGGTGTTGGCTCTAAGTTCACTGTGACTTTACCATTAGATGTGACAAAAGAAACCAGTGGCTAGTGGTCTAATATTGCACACCAGCTTTTGGTTACCAAGAAATAAATTTCTTGCTTAAGCTCATCTTCTCACATAGGCGTTAGCGCAGCTTACCGGAGGTATCGCTTTGGAGAATGTAGAGATTTGCTTTAACGTATGTCATAGATATCTTAAGCAATCTCATCAAGTCGTAATTTTATTAATATTCATCTATTCAAACACATACTTTTCTGCCACCTTCCAATAGCGAGAGAATCTCTTGAGATCAATATATCCGTTGTAATCAAAAAACGGTTCTACCTCAAACACTTCGAGTTTTAAAGAATGCTCAATTTCATCGCAGATATGATGAAAGCGGGGACTAGGACTATCGGCTGTCGCTACTAAATTAGCCTTGTTTTCCTTAGCAAAAGCTAAAATCTCTTGCGCTACATTACCACGACGAATTTCCACAGGTAACTCTAGCAAGCATTCATAAATAAAAGTCAACCGCTTCAGACTAAGTTGCCACTCTTCGATCAAAGCATCATCCCAAACCCAAATAGCAGGTGCATCTGGGTATGCTTGGAAAGCAGGGTTGTAAGGACTGAGACAGTCGCCGTGTATCCAAATAATTTTAGTCATTAGTTAATAGTTATTATTTTTGTATCACCTGTCACCTATTCTTATTTCTTCCTTTCTGCCAACTTTGACTGTTAGGTTTTTTGCTAAATTCTCCTTTGGGAAACAGGCGTTGTTCTAATTCCTCATAACTACCTTCAAAATCGCAATGACCGTAGAGAGGACATTTCTGACAATACACTTCCTTGGTGTAACGTTCTAAATTTTCGCGGTTGAAAAAATAAGGTTTATGACTAAAGGTGCTAGCTACCCATTGCCAAGACATATTGTTACTCGCAGGATCGCCGTCTAATAAATGTTCTAGAAACCATTTTGCACCTGCTTGCCAGCGAATACGCCGCCAATGAACAATATATGCGGCTAACCACATCCGCATATGGTTATGTAAATAGCCAGTTTCTCGTAATTCCTGACTGAAGTGGTCGATGCAAACCAAACCTGTACTACCCTCTTGGATATCTTGGGGTAACTCCGCCGCATATTCTGCTGTGGTATAGCCGGTTTTATATTCTTCTTGATCTTGCCAAATATCATTGCCTAACTTGGCATATAATCTTTGCCAATAATCCCGCCAACCCAATTCGTTGATGAGTTTTTTTGCATCATCACGATTTTGGACTTTATCCAGCACATAATCTCGAATTTCTCGCAGACTTAATACCCCGTAGCGAATATATGGTGACAGCTTAGTTACGTCACCTGTTAAAAAATTACGGGTTTTTGCGTATGATAATGGTTTGACCTGTTGTAAGGCTTTTTGGGCTGCTTTCCTGCCTCCAAAAGTTTTGCTGACATGATCATCGCGTTCTGCGGCTTGAGGAAATTGTTCCCGTAGATATGTAATTAATTCGTCCCGACTGGCAAATTCACGCCGCATAAATTCACTGGTTTACAGAACTTAACAAATAGCAATATATATTTTAAGGATAGTACAGTCTAGGGAAAATCAAGCTCACAATCATGGTTTCCATATTTTCTTGCTATTTTCGTACTCAGATCCGGCAACATGGGAGTAATTTTATACCTTGAGATATACTGCTAATTAAACCCATAGATTGATGGAGAAAGGAGAAGTGAAAGCGAGACTGTGGAATAGGATTCATATCAAGTAGCAAAATGGTATCTCGACAATATCAACGTGCAATCGGCACATTTAGAAACAGACAAGAAGCCGAACAAGCATTACACGACCTCAAAAACTCTGGTTTCTCAATGGATCGGGTGTCTATCCTCGCAAAAGATGCCGATCGCAATGAGCAAATTGCTGGTGCAGAAGTCAAAGATCAGGGAGACACCGAGGCTAGAGAAGGTGCTGGTATTGGTGCAACAACAGGTACTGTCTTGGGTGGAATTGGCGGTTTACTCGTCGGTTTGGAAGCTTTATTAATCCCAGGTGCAGGGCCTTTCCTGGCTGCTGGAACGATCACCACAACCCTGGCTGGTGCGGGTATCGGTGCAGCCGCAGGTGGTATTGTAGGAGCATTGACTGGTTTAGGTATTCCTGAAGAAGACGCAAGAAATTATAGTGATCGCGTTTCTCAAGGTGAATACTTAGTGATTATTGAAGGTACAACCACTGAACTTGAAAGCGCAGGCAGAATTTTAAGCGATCGCGGTGTTCGGAATTGGCAAGTACATCACATGAGTGACACTCGTGGTTATAGCAGCAATACAGCACCAGCAGGTACTCAGCGAGATAGGGACATATATCCAGGAACAGCACCTGATCACAATGCAGTGGAAATTATTGATAATCGCGATCGCTTGAGATAGCTTCAGCGTCCTAATTCCCTAGGAATGCAAAACAGTCCACTCCGCAATAATTATTACAACCCTTCCTAATCTGGGAAGGGTTAAGTATTTTGATTTCAAAAATAGGCGTTGCATAAATGCGGGATGAATTGGGACTTTTGTACAAAGCAGAATATTGATTCTTTGCGTCTTTGCTCCTTTGCGTGAGACAAAAATCATCCCACTAATCAGCAACGCCCAAAAATATAGTTATCACCCCTAGCCTCACTATCCTCTTTAATACAAAATTTATCTGTGAAGTACGCTAGAAAAGCTAAACTAGTCAGATAAAAACCTTACCTGCCGAAGCGATGAGCCTCTGCATCAACCCCCAATGCACTAATCCTCAGAATCCTGATAACATCCTATTTTGCCAAGCTTGTGGTTCAGAGTTGCTCCTAGAAGGATGTTATCGTGTAGTGAATTTTCTAGGTGGTGGTGGCTTTGGTAAAACTTATGCAATCTATGATGCGCGGACTCAAACCACGAAAGTTCTCAAAATTTTAATCAATCATCACCCGAAAGCGATCGAGTTATTTCAACGGGAAGCAGAGGTTCTCACACACCTAAATCACCCTGGTATCCCCAAAGTCGAACCCAATGGTTACTTTATCTATTTTTCTAGAAATAGCCAAGAGCCATTACATTGCCTAGTCATGGAAAAAATTGATGGTCTAGATTTAAGTGCATACTTAAAAAAAAGGGACTATCGACCCATTGACCAAAAATTAGCCTTCCAATGGTTCAAAGAAACCATCATTATCCTTCAGCAAGTTCATCAACAAGGTTTATTTCACCGCGATATCAAACCATCTAACATTATGTTAAGGGCAGATGGTCGTCTCGCCCTCATTGATTTCGGTACAGCTAGAGCAATCACCCAAACCTACATCGCCAAGCAATCTGCGGGACAAGTTACAGGTGTAATTTCCGCAGGTTACACACCATCAGAACAAATTCATGGTCAGGCTGTACAACAGTCAGATTTTTTCGCTTTAGGTAGAACTTTCGTTTACTTACTAACTGGAAAAGAACCAACAGACTCGCTGATTTACAACACTTATAACGATGAATTAAGCTGGCGTAATCATACAAATATCCAACCGAAATTTGCAGATTTACTAGATCAAATGATGGCGCGTTTACCTAGTCAACGCCCTCAAAATACACAACTAATTCTGCAAAAAATAGCAGAAATTGAGCGTGATTTAAATCAGCCACCACCGCGACCACAACCAGTAGTGCCATCATCAAATAGACGTACATTAATTAAATTACTTGGCTTTGGTGGATTAGGAGTAGCTTTAGCTGGATTAATATACACAATATTACCCAAAAATAAATCAAGACTAGTTGTTTCACGATTGGGAGACGGTGACTATAAAACTATCACAGAAGCAATTGAGAATGCCCAACCAAACACACGCATTGTTATACGTCCTGGTTTATATCTAGAAGGTGTAGTAATTAACAAACCACTAGAAATTACTGGTGATGGCTCTAGAGCCGATATTGTAATTGAAAGTCAAAATTCAGATTGTATTTTAATGAAAGCTGATACAGCTACAGTCAGTGGTTTAACCTTGCGTTGTGCATCTGGCAAGAATAACAAAAAATTTTACGGTGTGGATATTCCCCAAGGACAACTAACATTAGAAAATTGTGATATCACCTCTGATTCTTTAGCTTGTGTAGCCATTCATGGTTCAACTGCTAATCCTATTATTCGTAATTGTGAGATTCATGATGGTAAATCTAGTGGTGTGTTTGTCTACAATAATGCTCAAGGCACAATAGAAGACAGCCATTTCTATAGCACTACTTTATCAGGTGTTACTATTCAAGAAGGTGGTAATCCTACTGTTCAGCGTTGTAGAATCCGTGATGGTGGAATTCTGATTGATCAAGATGGTAAAGGTACGATCAACAGTTGCGAAATTCTCAACACAACATTAGGTGCAGGTATAGAAATCAGAAAAAATGGCAACCCTTTAATAGAAAACTGTGAAATTCGTGATGGGAAAGGTGGCGGCATATTAGTAGATAAAAATGGTCAAGGCATAATTAAAAAATGTAATATCTTCAACAATACCTTATCAGGTATAGAAATTCGGAATGACAGTAATCTTGTGATTAGAGATTGTAAAATTAATAGCAATCAAGAATATGCTATATATATTCATGACAGAGGTACATGTACAGTAGAAAGTTCTGATTTGATAGATAATGTCAAAGGTACATTTAATATAGATAGCACCTCTCAAGTACAGAAAAGTAACAATCAAGAATAATATTAATTACGAATTTTAATTACTATTAACTTACTATGACCAAAATTCCCCAAATCGGACAAAAAGCACCCGATTTTTCTACCCCAGACCAAAATGGCAATCTGGTTAGTCTCGCTGAATTAAACAATCAGTGGATTGTAATTTATTTCTATCCGAAAGATAATACTCCTGGTTGCACTACAGAAGCACAAGATTTTACCAATTTAAATCAGGAATTTAGTCAATTAGATGCAAAAATTTTAGGTGTAAGTCCCGATTCTGGTAAATCCCATTGCAAATTTATTGATAAATATAACTTGTCCATGATCCTATTAAGTGATCCAGAACATCAGCTGATTGAGGCTTATGGTGCTTGGCGTTTAAAGAAGTTTATGGGTAAAGAATATATGGGTGTTGCACGTTCAACATTCCTGATTTCACCTGACAAAATTATTGCCTATACTTGGCCAGATGTGAAAGTCAAAGGTCATGCTCAAGCAGTGTTGAATAAGTTGCAAGAATTAGTAGCTAATTAACCACAAAATTAAAGGTAAAATATCAGAAATATCTGATACCTGACACCTCAATGAGCCTCTGCATCAATCCGCATTGTTCCAATCCGCAAAATAGCGACAATGAACTATTTTGCCTCAGTTGCGGTTCAGAACTCCTGTTGCAAGGACACTATCGAGTAGTACGTCAATTAGGTAGCGGCGGTTTTGGAGTCACTTTTGAAATTACCGCAGCGCGAAGCAACGTCCCCAAAGTTTTAAAAGTCCTGATTAACAATCAGCCAAAAGCAGTTGAACTCTTTCAACAAGAAGCGCAGGTATTGAGCCAACTCAATCATCCTGGAATTCCCAAAGTAGAAGCAGATAGCTACTTTACTTATTTTCCTAGAAATGGCCAAAGTCCAGTTCATTGTCTGGTCATGGAAAAAATTGTGGGGAATGATTTGCAAAAGTATATGGAAAATCGCGGTATGCGCCCGATTGACCAAACTTTAGCAGTTGAATGGTTGCGGGAAATCGTCGATATTTTACAACAGGTTCACAACCAAAACTTCTTCCATCGAGATATCAAGCCACCTAATATTATGTTGAAGGCTGATGGACACTTGGCATTGATTGATTTTGGTACAGTCAGAGAAGTTACCCAAACCTATCATCTAGCTCAGTCTCAAGGAAGAGTCACAAAAATCGTTTCCGCAGGTTACACTCCTTTGGAACAAATGAACTCTCAGTCCATACCACAGTCTGATTTTTTTGCGTTAGGACGAACTTTTGTCTATCTGCTAACAGGAAAACAACCTCTTGATTCAGAAATTTATGACCTGCAAAACGATGAAATAAAATGGCGTGATTATGCACCTCAGATTTCATCTAAATTTGCAGATTTGATTGATGAAATGATGGCACGATTGCCTAGCCAACGCCCTCAAAATACGGGGATAATCTTACAAAGATTACGAGAACTTAATGATGAATTCACGCCCCCAACTCAACCTTCACCAACTAGAAGAAAATTGATGAAATTTCTCGGTTTCGGTACTTTGGGATTAGTTGCAACAGGATTAATCTACGCCATCTTTCCCAAAACGAAATCACAACTGGTCGTTTCTAGATTAGGTGATGGTGACTATAAAAGTATTAGTGAAGCCATTAACAATGCTAAGGCTGGTATGAGTATTGTGGTGCGTCCTGGAACATATCAAGAAAGTCTCATTTTGGATAAGCCAATAAAAATCATTGGTGGTGGTTCGAGAGCAGAAATTATCATTGAAAGTAAAGAATCTAATTGCATTTTGATGCAAACAGATTATGCTGAGGTGCGTGGTTTAACACTGCGAGGTCAGGGGAGGCAAAATAACAAACAATATTTTGCGGTAGATGTGACTCAGGGACAGCTAATTTTGGAAGACTGCGATATTGTTTCTGATTCCTTGGCTTGCGTAGGTGTAACAGGTACAACAGCTAACCCTATAATTCGGCGTTGCCAAATTCACGAAGGTCAAGGAGGGGGAATTTTAGTTTACGAAAATGGTAACGGTACGGTAGAGGATAGTGATATTTTTGCTAATGCTTTTTCTGGGATAGAAGTCAGAATGCAGAGCAAATTTATAGTTAGAGAATGCAGAATTTACAACGGCAATACAGGTGGTATTTTCGTAGATAAGCAGTCTCAAGCGACTGTAGAAAATTGCGATATTTTTGAGAATTCATTTGCTGGCGTAACGGTTAGTAATGATAGTAATATCCTCATTCGAGATTGCAAAATTTATGATGGCAAGCAAGGTGGAATTTTATTTGATATTCAGGCAAAAGGAAGATTGGATAACTGTGAGATTTCTGGACATAAATTGTCGGGTATGGAAATTAGGAACAGTTCTAATTGTATTGTTATCGGTTGTAAGATAAACCGAAATAATGAGTATGGTGTTTATGTACACGACAACGCTAAAGCTTCAGTAGAAAACTCTGATTTAACTGGAAATTTACGTGGTGCTTTTAGTATCGATAACAAATCACAAGTACAGCGTAATGGTAATCAAGAATAGATTAGCCAATAGTTAATAATCTGTAAATTTTATCTTCAAATTTGAACTTTCTAATAGTCTTAAAATCTGTAATTTCATTTTGTATAATAAAAAAGTTATTAGAACTAAAGAGGAGCTTAATCTTCCTAATAATTGTAAGTAGATAGGTGTAAACAAATATAATATATTTGGTCATTAAGAGATGCTAAACCAACACCATGAGAGATATTTTATAAAGTAAACCTTAAATTTGTAGGGTGCGTTAAAGCAACGCCCAACGCACCGCATGATCATGGTGCGTTATGGCAATTTATACTGTTGCTCGTACTCAAATCCTGAAAATGCCGTCACACAACGGCAATAAAGCGGGAGGAAAATCCACACCGCTTTTTGCCTCCCCTACTTAATATCTACTTTATAAATAGGCTCTTACAGAGTTCTGGATATTTAAAAAAATAAGTCAAATCTTGAGATTATTATGCCCAATCGTCCTATATATCTTGACTGTCACGCTACTACACCTGTAGACGAACGGATACTAGCAGTCATGCTGCCATACTTTACAGAAAAATTTGGCAACCCAGCTAGTATTAGTCATGTTTACGGTTGGGAAGCAGAGGCGGCTGTGAAACAAGCACGGGAAATATTAGCTGCAGCAATTAACGCTTCCCCAGAAGAAATTGTGTTTACTAGCGGTGCAACGGAAGCCAATAATTTAGCGATTAAAGGTGTAGCAGAAGCTTACTTTCAAAAAGGTCAGCATATTATTACTGTGGCAACGGAACATAGTGCCGTGCTTGACCCTTGTACATATTTAAAAACTCTTGGTTTCGATATTACTATCTTGCCAGTAAAAGCAGATGGATTAATTGACTTAGCGGAATTAGCAACAGCATTACGTCCTGAGACAATTTTAGTCTCGGTGATGGCGGCTAATAATGAAATTGGTGTGTTGCAACCATTGGCAGAAATTGGGGAACTGTGCCGCGATCGCCAGATCATTTTCCATACAGATGCCGCCCAGGCTATTGGTAAAATCCCCCTAGATGTGCAAGCAATGCACATAGATTTGATGTCTTTGACAGCTCATAAAGTCTATGGGCCAAAGGGTATCGGTGCATTATACGTCCGCAGACGCAACCCCAGAGTCCAACTCGCACCCCAACAGCACGGGGGAGGACATGAACGGGGAATGCGTTCGGGGACTTTATACACACCCCAAATTGTCGGCTTTGCTAAGGCTGTAGAAATTGCTCTAGCAGAACAAGAGACAGAAACGCAACGCCTCATCCAGTTAAGAGACAACTTGTGGAATCAGCTTTCACAACTAGAAGGTATTTATCTGAATGGACATCCTACTCAACGATTACCAGGAAATTTGAATATTAGTGTTGAAAGAGTTGACGGTGCAGCACTGTCTCTAGGCTTACAGCCAGTCATGGCCGTATCTTCTGGTTCAGCTTGTTCATCAACAAAAACCACACCTTCTCATGTCCTCACCGCTCTGGGACATAATGAAAAATTAGCTTATGCTTCCATTCGCTTTGGAATGGGCAGGTTTAACACAGCAGCAGAAATTGATATAGTAGCGAAACACGCGATCGCTACCATTCAAAGTTTACGTAAGCAAAGAACTCTAGTATAAAATGCCGGCCAAACCTGTTGCAGATGATTGGTACACCGCAAATCACCGCTACTTGATGAGTTTAATCTCCCAAACCCGTCAAGTTTTGGAGCGGCTAATTGAACAGGGTGAACAGGGAAATCAAGAATTGGAGTCGGCTATATTTGTAGATGTGGACAAAGATCCTACTTTTGCTCAAGCACCTCCCGCCCTAGAACAACTGTGTCAAATCTTTAACCTATCCTCATTTGAGCGAGAGATTGTGCTGTTGTGTGCAGGGATGGAGTTTGACCGCAATTGGGGGAAACTATGCGCCAAGGCGCAGGGACAGCCACAGTGGGAGTATCCTACTTTTAGTTTGGCATTATCCATCTCATCTTCTCCTTATTGGGACGCATTTACCCAGGATGCACCCTTGCGACGTTGGCGATTAATTGAAATGGGAACAGCCCATTCCTTAACCCTTTCTCCTCTACGTTTGGACGAGCAGATTACCCATTACTTGGCAGGATTGCGCCCTCTGGATGAACGATTGGCGCAATTGGGTGCATCCTCATTACACATGGAGAACTTAGTCCCATCTCATGCAGCTTTAGCAGAACAGATGGCAAAATGTTGGATACAAGCTTCTCAAGAGCAACGAGCGTTACCGATATTGCAACTATGCGGCACAGAAGCAGCCAGCAAAAAAGCGATCGCAGCCAACGCTTGTCATATCTTGGGATTAACAAGTTATGCTGTCCCTGCTCAAAACCTGCCCCGTGAAACTCATCAACTACATCTCGTCCGGTGTTTGTGGGAGAGGGAATGGCGAATGTATCGGCGGGTGATGTTACTAGATAGCGATCGCGTAGAATCTTCTGAAGGGGAAAGAGAAAATCACATAACTCAGATCCTTGACACCCTAGATGCACCCCTGCTCATCTCCAGTTTAGAGCGTCGTCGTGCCATCCAGCGTCCTTTGCTCACCTTGGATGTGCATCAACCCAGCCCAGCCGAACAGCGTCAAGTCTGGCAAACTGCCCTGAGTGAAATATCACCCGCTTGGAATGGACACATTGATCATCTGGTTTCCCACTTCAACCTTAGTTCAGCCACAATTACAGCCACCAGTTGGCAATTTAAAACTCAACACCAACCTACTACGGACACCGCCCAAGCCTTCCGTACCCTTTGGGATGTCTGCCGCAGCCAAGCTCGTCCCCGTTTGGATGAATTGGCACAACGCATAGAAGCAACAGCACAGTGGGAAGATTTGGTCTTACCTCCCAATGAGTTGGGAGTGTTGCGTGATATTGCCGCCCATTTACGGCAGCGTTCCAAAGTCTATGAACAGTGGGGGTTTGCTGCTAAGGGTGGACGAGGTTTGGGAATTAGTGCCATGTTTGCAGGAGCGAGTGGTACAGGTAAAACCCTAGCAGCCGAGGTGTTAGGTAAAACTCTGCACCTGGATGTCTACCGGATTGATTTGAGTGCGGTTGTAAGTAAGTATATTGGCGAAACAGAGAAGAATTTGCGCCGGGTATTTGATGCTGCCGAAGGCGGAGGAGTCATCTTACTATTTGATGAAGCCGATGCCCTATTTGGCAAACGCACAGAGGTGAAAGATTCCCATGACCGCCATGCCAACGTTGAAGTGAGCTATCTACTGCAACGCATGGAAGCCTACCGGGGTTTAGCAATTCTCACCACCAATTTAAAAGCCTCTTTAGATCAGGCATTTCTGCGCCGTCTGCGCTTTATTGTTCAGTTCCCTTTTCCCGATGCTAATCAACGCGCCGAGATTTGGCGACGGGTGTTTCCCGCCCAAACCCCAACCGCAGATTTAGATTTTGAGAAATTAGCCAAGCTGAGTGTTGCTGGGGGAAATATTCGTAATATTGCCCTGAATGCTGCATTTGTGGCAGCCGATGCCGATGAACCTGTAGGCATGAAACATATCCTCCAAGCTGCGAAAAGTGAGTATATCAAGATGGAGCGACCTTTGACTGATGCAGAAATCAAGGGATGGGTATCATGATATTTGCTAGATAACAATTCTCCAATCGTCTAATTTGCTTTTGTAATAAAAATGACAAAATAGACTATCATTTGGCAGCGATCGGAGTGTGGCTATGCGAACTCATAAAGCATCACAAAAGCAATCTTCGGCTTCTAATTCCTTGGTATCCCGTCCCTGTGTTGCGCAGCCAAAACCGGAGGAAAATACGGAGTCGCAAGCAACGCCAGAATACGCCAGCCAAATGCCAGAATTCAGCATTTTCAATCCCGATCCTCATCAAACAATGCCTGTGCAACCACAATTAGCGATTGGTACACCGGGAGATAAGTATGAGCAGGAAGCAGATCAGACAGCAAAACTAGTGGTACAGAGGATTAATACCCCTGCGATCGCCCGATCAACTCCAGAACCTTTAATACAGCGACGGGAAGGTTTAGAAGGAGGAGAAGCAACAAATGACTTGGAATCGGCTATTAACAGTGCTAGAGGCGGTGGACAGTCTTTGGATACTGGTCTGCAAGAACGGATGAGTGCGGCGATGGGGGCTGATTTCAGTGGAGTGAGGATTCATGCCGATGCACAAGCAGACGAGTTAAATCGCTCGATACAGGCACGGGCGTTTACCACAGGTCAGGATGTATTCTTTCGGCAGGGGGAATATCAACCAGGGAGTCGCGGCGGACAGGAGTTAATTGCCCATGAGTTGACCCATGTCGTGCAACAGAATGGTGGGACTGTGGAGCGATCGCTGCAACGCAAGGTTTTAGATACTGACACCATTTTGCAGGGTATTCCTGCCATTCTCAAAGACAATACACTTTTAGCAGACAAGGGTGAATTAAAATTAGATACCCAAATTTTGGGTGACAAAACCTTAAAAGACTATATCAGTGATATTATTAGCAATTACGAGTCTCACTTTGAGAAAGGCTCAAAGGATGCGGTAATCAACAATGCTATGCGAATCCTAGCCGCTTTTAGTGAAATCGGCAGAGTTATTGCCCGCAAACTTCATATTGCTCAGGAGCATCCCAAGATCACAAAGGCATTGTTAGAAAGTCAAAAAGCTGAGTTACAAAAAGCCTTGATGACAGGGGATTCAGAGGAAGAAAGCCCAGGACTTTCAAAGGAAGATGCTAGCGAAACTCTAGAGATGGTGGATACTTTAGCTGGTAGTGATCCTGTCGGGATGTATATTCAGGAGAAAACATCACTACGCAAAGCTGAGTCCAGTATTCGCCAAATGGCAGAGAAATTGAATAAGAAACCACTTGAAGTGTTTGAATTATTGCGCCAGCAGTATGAAAGTAGAATAGGTGCGCTAACACTGAAAGATGTAGAGGCAGGTGAGGTAAAAGCCCCAGAAGGTTATATGTTTCCCTTAAAAGATCTATATGGGGAAGTTTCGGTTAACTTTTTTCAGAATCTATTGGATTTGGATAACGGCAAGGCTAAGTGGGGTGATAGTGGACTAGTCTATAAAAATGATTCTGAGCGGAAATCTTGGCAAGAAGGTAGCGGATCAGGTAAACACACCTTTAAGGTAAATGACCTAAAACCATTGCACGATGCTGTGGCAAAGGAAAAGACTACAACTGATGATTTCACTATCACAGACGAAGAGCAGAAGGAAAAAGGGTGGGAACGGCTAAATGATCGTCAAATGGAATATTTAAACACGCTTGATGAGAAGGAAGTTGGCAGCGAAACCGAAGAAAATACCCAAGAAGCCCTCATCCAATATTTTATCGAGAACAAAAAGTTAGAAAGAGAAGCGGCTATTGAGAAAGTGAAAGCGGGGGTCAACTATTTAACAACAAAACCAGTCACAGTCACCACCAAAACGCAGGATATGCTCCAGAGCGATGGGGAAATTATTGACGAGTACAAGCCCTTTTTCTCGATTTTTATGCACGAGCAAAGTCTCGACAGTGTATTACCCAATCTTGGAGTTAAGACACAGGTCAATATCATTGAGGATGTCCTAGGGAGAGGCTTAGATTACGGCCAATATCGCATGGAGAAAGATGAGTCCCAAATTGGAGATTCGCCCCTCCAGTTGCGAGATCTGCCTGTTATGTCCTGTGTGAACTTTACATTTGAGAAAAACCAAGGGCCAAACTATTATGGTGATACTCACTTTGTATTGAAGCCAGATGTGCGCCAACGCGCTGTGCTTGCCTATGGTACAGGCGCGCCTGAGCGTCGAAGTCCCATACTGTTGTTGAAAGACGTTTTAGACCGTGATCCCGCGAAGATGGTGCAGATATGTGATGGAACTTATAGCCAGTATGACATTGAAGTACATATTTATGGTAATATCCAGCTTGGCAAAGATATTCAAAACTTCCATTTAGGCAACCCCAATGCTTTGGTTGATGCTGATAAACGTGGAGGACAAGCTGTGCCAAGTGTACCAGGCACGCCAACTGAACAATTAAAAATTTTGAAAGGAATATTGTCTCCAAAGGATCTGTCTCAGTTAAAGAATGTTTGGATCAAAAAACAAAAGGGTCATGAGAAACTCAAAGAGTTGGTGCGTAGCTTGGATCTAGTCGATTCAAATATCGATGAACTCGTCGCTACTCAAACAATTGATGAAGATGCTCTGGCGAAAGAGACTGTCCCCGCTCCGAAAGAAGAAGTCGTCAAGAATAAAGGGAATAGCACTAACACTAGGAAACGTTGTTGTTACATAACTACAGCTTGTGTCACTGCTCGTGGTCTACCAGATGACTGCGAGGAACTGCAAACACTGCGACAGTTCCGTGACCAATATATGTTGAGTTTACCAACTGGTCAGGATTTAGTCGAATTCTATTATGAGCAGTCACCCAGAATTGTAGATGCCATCAACGGAAGTACCCAATCGGAAGCTATCTATGAAGACTTATATAAAGTCATTCGGGAATGTGTTGACATTATTCACCAGGCACAATACCAAAAGGCTCTAACCACCTATATTTCAATGGTACTCAAGTTAAGAGACAAATTTACCCCCGACATTGCAGTGCCTCGTTCTTTGCTGGATGCCACGTTCTTGGATGCAAAGTGCAATACACCAAGACTAGATAGTGAGCCTATCTCGTAGTTGCGATCTCCTGATCTTGTAGGATTGGTTTACTCAGTAACGCACCAAATCAACCATAAGGTGCATTACTGAGTAAACAAATCGCTTGTCCTCAGACAAAATGCGATCGCTCAAACAATTAATAAGGATCGTAATCAAACCTACCCCGCTTCACACTGCGGAAATAATAACCCCTACTAGGTGGGTTATTCAGATCGAAAGTCTCACCACTAGGAACACGCCAAATTTTGTAGTCGTGATATGTCAATGGTGTGCGAGGTTTGCAGACTTCTGGCGGGTGATCTCCTAAGACAAAATACGCCGCATTCCTCCCCATCACTTTTGCTTTACCATATTTATCTACAACCACCGATGTCTCCTCACTAATGGCAATACCTAAAACACTCCTAGACACCCCATCTTGAATTTGTCGAGCAATAAACGCCATAATCCGTCCCATACGTTTACGACTATCAAAATGGGTGTCAATGATAGTTCCCTGCAAATGATGCCATCGGAAAAAGTTGTAGGTAAAGGTAATATGCTGATAAGGATCTTCTAAAGCATCCTTAGTTTCCACTGGGTCTTCTCGCGCACAAGCATCATAAATAAAATCACTTAAAATCATCGACCCAGCACTAGTGCCACCAATCCCGCCGCCTCTTTGATAAACTGACTGGACAGCCGCTTCGAGTTTAGTGTTTTTCCAGTTGCGGATGTATTGACATTGGTCGCCACCAGCAAAAAACACTACTCCAGCATTGCGGATTTTCTGAACAATGTCATCTCTGTTAGCATCTTGGCGATTGCTGACTATTAATGTGGCGACGGAGTTAACGCCCTTCATGCCATAAATTACGCGATTGTAGTCATCACTACCATAGGTGCGAATGACTACAACATTGATTTTTTCGATAGAATTAGTACCGCCTCTGACTTGATTGATCATCCACTGAATAGCCGCTTCTACATCAGGGCCACCACCACCCAAGCTAAACACAGGGCCAGCGAATGGGGTCAGAACTTCGGTAGTGTTGCTATCAAAATCGAATCTCAGGTATGCTGTAAGACGGGTAATCACCCTCAACAACATAGCTCCTGCTGCTTTCAAGAACCTTGCTATACTTGGGAATGCCCTTGTCATACTCACCTTGTGGTGCAAACTGCAACTATTGCTTAATTTCGCACTTCCAAGGGCAAAATTCCCAGCGTACAGGGCTGGTGTTGTTTTTTAGCCTTAAACAGTCCAAAATAAACATTAAGGCTTTAACTAACGCTGCATTTTGTTACCAATCAGTTTGCGATCGCTCTTGTACTACCCGACGATAAACAGCATCAGTTTGCTGGGCTAGTTTCGGCCAGCTAAAGCGGCGTTCTAAATCTTCATAAGCATTATCAACTAACCATTGCCGATAACCGGGATTTCGCAACACTTCCAAAATTCCCCACGCCAGAGAATCGGGATCATTCACCCAGGTAACAACCCCAGTCTTAGTGTGCTGCACCACTTCTGGAAAGCCGCCTGTATCTGATACCACTACCGGAACTCGTGAGGCAAAGCTTTCTAAAGCCACAATCCCAAAAGGTTCGTAAAGGCTGGGAAATACAGCGCAATCAGCCACAGTTTGGAATTTATCTAAATATTCATCGGAAAGAAAACCCGTAAAGTAACATTTATCCCAAATTCCCAACTCCCAGGCTTGGCGTTTGAGATTGTCGGTATTCCCACCGCCAACAATCACAAACTTGACATAACCACCCATTTCCCAGAGTACTTTGGGGGCGGCATTCATTAAAACTGATACACCCTTTTCGTAGGTCATGCGTCCTACATAGTAGACAATTTTTTCATGATCTCCGGCGAATTGACGACGAAAATCTTGGGCGTGAAAATCTTCGTGATGTTTTTTCTTTTCGGGACGGATACCGTTATGAATAACATCGATTTTATCCCAAGGGCTGGCTAAGGCTCGCGCTACCTCTTGGCGCATATAATTGGTACAGACGATAATGCGCCACGCATTGTATGCTAGTAAGCTTTCTTTCCCGTGAATATAACTTTGAATATCGTTGTGAATGCCGTTGTAGCGTCCGTATTCTGTGGCGTGGATAGTAGCAATTAGAGGAATTTTAAAGGTGTGCTTGAGAGCGATCGCTGCATCGCCAACTAGCCAATCATGAGCATGAATTAAGTCAAAGTCGCCTTCCTCTAAAATTAACTTGCCACCATGATGTCCCATGCTTTGATTGAGATTAACCACCCAGTGAAAAAAGTCATTGCTATGAGACACAGGGACTCGATGTACATGAATTCCCTCCACTACCTCATACATTGAAGCATGACCAACTTCTACTGTGATTAGGTGGATTTCATGGCCTAGTTGGACTAGTTGGGGGTATAACTCGGCCACATGGCGCGCAATCCCCCCAACTATTCTCGGTGGAAACTCCCAACTTAGTACGAGTATTTTCATGAACTAGACTCCCCGATGCTTTGAGCAATTCAAAATTTGTCTTGAAAAGTTGAGCCACCGCGTTGTCGGGGTTTCCCCGCTTGTAGCAAGTGGCATTCCTACGGCGGGAAACCCCTTCGGGTTCACCACTTTACTTATGCCGGGAAACCCGTCCACCGCAAGTGGTTCACAGCCTATAGGAATTTTGTCTTCGACACGCTACGCGTAGCTTGCTTACCCCTCTGGGTAAGCAAAATTCAAAATTCAAAATTAAGAACACCTGCACTGGTGAGAAGTTTTCAGGAGGTTCACCCCTCCAAGCAAACTTCAGTAAATATCCTAGCTTCTAGGATTAGGCTACTTAAAATCACATTTGCTTTATAAAAATTTAAAGTTTTGAGAGTGAAAATTGGAGTAAGTAAATTTACTAAAATTTTCGGATTTTTTTGCAGTTATGTGGGCAAAGCTGATCAAAAATTATCAATCCCGATGAAAATTTTTAGATTAACTGAATAATGCTCAAGTCAAATGCAGTATCATACCCCCTAAAGTATGAGGATTGGAGATTAGGAGTAGAGAATAGGGAAAGGGAGATAGGGAACAGAATAGACTCCGTTCTCTATCTCCCTTTTCCTACAAGAGTAAAATGCTACCTAAAACTAAACTGTAACCTGTATCCTGTCCCCTTCCTCAACCTTGGTCTAAACGCAGCACAGCCATAAAAGCTTCCTGGGGTACATCGACTGTTCCGACGGATTTCATCCGCTTTTTACCTTTAGCTTGTTTCTGGAGGAGTTTTTTCTTGCGACTAATGTCACCGCCGTAGCATTTGGCGAGGACATCTTTTCTCAAGGCGGGAATGTGTTCACTAGCAATGACTTTACTACCAATAGACGCTTGAATCGGGACTTTGAATTGGTGACGGGGAATCAATTCTTTGAGTTTTTCCGCCATTGACCGTCCCACGTTATAAGCTTTATCACGGTGAACAATCATGGCTAAAGAATCAACAGGATCACCATTGATCATGATGTCTAGCTTCACCAAGGGATTCTCACGGTAGCCAATCAGATGATATTCCATGCTGGCATAACCGCGCGATCGCGATTTCATTTGGTCGAAAAAGTCGGTGACGACTTCCGCTAAAGGTAACTCATAGGTGAGGGTGGTACGTCCTTGGGTGAGATATTTCATATCTTTAAATACACCCCGACGATTTTGCGCCAATTCCATCAGCGTCCCCACAAACCCTTCCGGTGTAATCATTTCGACTTTCACATAGGGTTCTTCGATACGTTCGCGATCGTTAGGTGCAGGCAAGTGGCTAGGATTATCAATATACAGTTCTTCCCCCTTGGTGGTGACTACCTTATAAACCACAGATGGGGCTGTAATAATTAAATCCAAGTTATATTCTCTTTCTAGGCGTTCCTGCACAATTTCCATGTGTAGCAAGCCTAAAAACCCGCACCGGAAACCAAACCCCATCGCACTAGAGGTTTCTGGTTCATAGTGCAGTGCTGCATCATTCAGCCGGAGTTTTTCTAAAGCCTCCCGCAAGTCTTCAAATTGATCTGCGTCAATGGGGAACATTCCGCAGAATACCATCGGGTTGGCTTCGGTGTATCCAGGTAGAGGTTCTGTAGATTTGGCATTAGCGAGGGTAATGGTATCACCTACCCGTGCATCCGCTACAGCTTTAATGGCAGCAGCTAAATAACCTACTTCCCCAGCATGGAGTTCATCGACTTGCTTTTGGGTAGGAGAGAGAACACCCAACTCATCGATTTCGTATTCCTTACCAGAAGCCATTAAATAGACGCGATCGCCTTTTTTCACCTTTCCATCCATCACCCGAAAATAGACGATCACACCCCGATAAGCATCATAGTAACTATCAAAAATTAACGCCCTTAAGCGTTCATTAACTTTATCTGGTGCAGGTGGTACGCGTTCGACAATCGCTTCGAGGATTTCATTGATCCCAATCCCTTCTTTAGCTGAGGCTAAAATTGCCCCACTGCAATCTAGACCGATAATTTCTTCAATTTCGCCGATTACTCGGTCTGGATCAGCACCAGGTAGGTCAATTTTATTGAGAACGGGGATAATTTCTAGATTATGTTCAAGGGCTAAGTAGACATTGGCTAGAGTTTGCGCTTCCACACCTTGAGAAGCATCCACCACCAACAACGCCCCTTCACAGGCCGCCAAACTGCGCGACACCTCATAGGAAAAGTCCACATGACCAGGAGTATCAATCAGGTTCAGCACATAATGCTGACCATCTTGAGCCTGATAGTCCATCCGGGCAGCTTGCAGCTTAATTGTAATGCCGCGCTCCCGTTCCAGATCCATGTTGTCGAGAAACTGTTCCTTCATTTGCCGGTCTTCAACAGTCCCCGTGGCTTGCAGAAGGCGATCAGCAAGGGTGGATTTCCCGTGGTCAATGTGAGCAATAATACAGAAATTGCGAATGCGAACTGCGGGAACGTCAGTCATATACTAATCTTTGCTGAAGCAGCAACCAAGGTTAAAAAGCTATTTACTTCATGTATTTTAATGCTTTCTTTGCCAAGACGCTGCTATACAATTCAAAATTCACTCATAGCTTACGGCTAGGCTTACGCCTACAAAATTCAAAATGAAAATGCAATTATAATCAGCGTTCTGGCTTATTTTCGATTTGTACTCCCCAATCCCCATTGCCCCTTATCCCCAGAGGAGGCCCCAAGTTCCCCAATCTCCTACTTAAAGATTTCCGACAGACTTTTTAAGAATCTCTATAAAGTCCATTTTTCATTGCTAGTATTCATCAACCTGAAGCGTACAATAAATATATATAAGTACATAGTGTAGAGATGATGGTCAATTACCACCTGTAATTGCCCTGATATTCTAATTTACTGACAAAACTTCCAGCCCATAGTCTGGAAGCAGCCAAGAAAATGGTCACTTGCTACCTGATGCTGTTAGTTTGATGAAATTTCGGGGAACTATGTAACTATAAACTTTTAACAATTTGTCAGTAAACAACCCGAACAGTCAATACAACTGCTTTATAAAGCTGGTGAAAAGACCGTAACTGAGTATATAAACCTATGAATATGAAAGAAAGATCTACCGATGCGGAGTCCATCCCAGCCGATAAGGTAGAAATCTCTGTCCACCTAGACTCGGACTTACTAGAACAAATCCAGCATCTGACTGATGATCCCAGTAAGGTCATCGAAGTAGCGATTCGTCAATGGTTGCGTGGTGAGATCCTCAGAGATGATGAACTGACACGCAGTCCTCATCGCATCCCTGTTCCACCGAGGGGCGAATGGAATGATTGACGTAGATTTGATAAATAGGCTGTAAAGAATAAAGCCAAAAATTGTAAAGTTGGTCAATCTAGATTCCAGAACAGCTAAAATACGCAATACTCAGTGTGTAAAGCTGTAACCTTTTATGCCAAGCTTTGGCAAGCTTTAGTAAAACTGTTTTGAGTTGCCATCTGTCTATCCAACTCGATTAATGACTATTACTGCCAGTTCCCAATTGCCACACATATTTTCCCAAAATCTGGAATCAATCAACCCCAAGGCTGATGGACTCTTACCAACACTCGGCGCGGAGTTGGTATATATGCAGGATGGGACAGGGCGTTACCTGTCTTTTTATTGGCAGAAGACTGACCTTTTGGGTTTTAACCCCGAACGCATAGTCACTGAAAGTAATGGAGAGAAAATCTTCATACCAGTAGATCAGGCTGCCTATTTGGAAAGATTGCATCGGATTTTAGCCACTTTAGTTCCTGAAAGGTGTCAATGCTGGTTTAGTTGCGATCGCAATTTATTCGAGTTGGAGTTGGCAATTTGTCCAATTATTCCCCCAATGGGAACTACCGCAACCACAGTTTTGGTCACGGGGAGGCTATTACAAGTCAAAGCCAATAATCAAGAAGTCAACGTTGCCATTAATCCACCGCATCAAGTAGATTTAGCACAGCGATCGCAACAGCATCAAACATTAGTCAATAAAATTACCCGCAATATCCGCCGGACTTTAGATTTAGATGTCATCTGGCAACAAACGGTTGATAGTTTAGGTAGAGCTTTACGCTTAGAACGATGTGTGATTTGCCCCTATCAGCCGTCCAGCTCCAAAGTGCGTGTCATTGCTGAGTATCACCAGCCAGAACGACCCTCAATGCTGGGACTAGAAATCAACGTTAACACAGAACCCGCCTTTGCTCAAGCCTTAGCAACCCTAGAACCCATTGTGATGGAAGTACCAGGGTATAATCTCTGTCCCCAACACAAAATTTTAGTAGTCGCTACCTGCTATCAAGACCAAGCCAACGGCTTAATTGCCATTAATCTCCGCGATGAATGCTATCCGCTTACCAATGCCGAACTCGAATTAGCCAAAGAAGTTGCAGATCAATTAGGGACAGCGATCGCTCATGCTACCCTCTATAAAGAACTAGAAGCCGCCAGACAAAAAGCCGAAGAAGCATCCCGCCTCAAGAGTGAATTTTTGGCTAACGTCTCCCATGAAATCCGTACTCCCCTCAACGGTATGATTGGCTTCTTAAAGCTGATTTTAGACGGCATGGTAGATGATGTAGACGAAAGCAATCAGTTCTTAGCCGAAGCCCACGAACTATCTTTACATCTGCTGACCGTTATTAACGATATTTTAGACATCGCCAAGATTGAAGCCGGTAAAATGGAACTGGTTTGCGCTCCAGTCAAGCTAGATGAATTATTTGCCGATGTCGAAAACTTCATGTGTCCCCAAGCAGAAGGGAAAAACCTCAGTTTTCGGATGCAATTACCACCCACCTCAGATGATATTATTGTTCACGGTAATTACCAAAGACTCTTGCAAGTCATGCTGAATTTAGTAGGTAATGCCATTAAATTCACCCACGAAGGCGGAATAACCGTCAGTGCGGATATTGTCGTCAAGAAAAACAAATGCCCAGAGCAACAATTTCCTGGGCTGGTGAGAGTTAGGGTAGCAGACACAGGTATTGGTGTTTCTCTCGATAAACAAGACAAACTCTTTCAACTCTTCTCTCAAGTAGATGGTTCTCGTACCCGTCAGTACGGAGGTACAGGCTTGGGGTTAGCAATATCGCAGAAACTAGTAGAGGCGATGGGTGGAGAAGTGAATTTTTATAGTCTGGGTGAAGGGCTAGGTTCTACAGTCACCTTCACAGTCCCTCTGTATCAACAACCAGTTATGCTTTCTTCTAGCGAAAGTGAGCCAGATTAACGTTAATTCGTGCTGGTGGTGAATATGGTTCTTGGAAAGGAACAGAAATTTCTTCGGCTGCCGAGAGTGGTAATGTCAGGTTAATCAATATTTTGGTAGCCTCTGAGATAGATGTTAATCAGTTTTCTGAAGCCGGTGGTTTAACTCCACTCATGAAAGCCGTAATCAAATCCAAAGCTTGGGCAATGCGCGCCTTAATCCGTGCTGGGGCAAATGTTAACAGTAGAACTGAAAATGGTGAAACAGCCTTATTTTTTGCAGAAAATACAGGCAAAAAACATCCGGTAATTAAAAAGATTTTGCTAAAAGCTGGCGCGACTTACTAAAAGACCAAATTTCTAACCTTCCCAGGTGACTAAGTGTGAGGTGAAGGTGGTAGATTTTTAAAGTAACCCTAAACTTATCTAACGCTCGTGTTCTTCTGTTGAACTTGGAATTCGGAGCAAAGTAGCGTGACACCTGAAGAAATAGCGGGAACTCTGACTGAGATATTCGGTACAGCCGACGTACAAGCACTTGCATCTGGCTCATGGCAAATAGATACGCCTAGATTTAGACTGTTGGTATTGCTATCAGAAGATGAAACTTGGTTGCGGGTGTTATTACCCATTGTGCCATTGCAAGCCGCACAACCATTTCTGGAACAGTTTTTAGGAGCCAACTTTGATACGACTCAAGAAGTTCGCTATGCCTTGCATGAAGGTGTAATTTGGGGAGTGTATCACCATCATAGCCATACTTTAGTCAGTGCTGATTTACAAAGTGCGATCGCTAAACTCATCTCATTACATAGTGCAGGTTTAAACGAAGTCTTCAATAGCTTGATTGAAATCCGCATCCGGCAAATTGTGCAAGCAGCTAAACAACAAGGACAATCTCTGCAAGCCACAATGCAAAACCTAGAAAGATTTTATGCAGAAGGATTATTAGGAGAAATCGACCAAACTCCAGCAGCTAGAGAAGAAGTTATCGCCGCTTGGCGAAGACAACTAGAAAGACTTTGGCAAGAAGTAGAATCTAACCCAAATGAATAAATGGATATTATCGAAATTCTCAAACAAGACTATCAAAGATTCCCAGTTAATCAAACCTACAGCATCTATGCTGATGACGTTTATTTTCAAGATCCATTAAATAGTTTTCGTGGTGTTGAACGTTATCAAAAAATGATTAAATTCATCCAAACTTGGTTTTTAAATTGCCGGATGGATTTGCATAATATTCAACAATTAGGAGACACAATCAAAACTGAATGGACACTGAGTTGGAATACTCCCCTACCTTGGAAACCCCCCATCTCCATCTCCGGCTGGAGTGAACTAGGACTAAACTCAGATGGCTTAATTAATTCTCATATTGATTATTGGCACTGTTCACGGTTAGATGTACTAAAACAGCATTTCTCCCAACCAACAAATAATAAATGAAATTAGCACTAAACTAAAATTAATCAATATCGTCACTCAGTGTTATGACGGCTGCTAAAGATTCGGAAATAACTGCGGACACTATACATACAGAGGTAGAAGATATTATCATTCCACCTAGTGATTTGTGGAGTGATGAGCCACCTGTGGAAAGTGATCTGCACCGAGAACAAATAGAATTGTTATTGGCTTGTCTCAAATGGTGGTGGCGTAACCGTAATGATTTCTACGCCAGTGGCAATTTAACAATATATTTTAGTCCAGAGCAAATTACCACTAGAGATTTTCGCGGCCCTGATTTCTTCGTAGTTTTAGGTTGTGAAAACCGTCCCCGCAAAAGTTGGGTATTGTGGGCAGAACAGGGTAAATATCCTAACGTGATTGTGGAATTACTCTCAGATAGCACTGCCAAAGTGGATAAAGGAACTAAATTTGAGCTATACCAAGAGACTTTTCGCACACCGGAATATTTTTGGTTTCATCCTGTGACTTTGGAATTTCAAGGGTTTTGCTTAGTTAATGGCAAATATCAGCCTATAAAATCAAATTCGCAAGGATGGTTATGGAGTCAACAGCTAGAGTTGTTCTTGGGCATATATGAGTCAAAATTGCGTTTTTTTAGCCCAGACAAGCAATTATTACCCACAGCAGAAGAAAGAGCCGCTTTAGCAGAAAGAAACGCTGAGGACGAAAGACAACAAAAAGAACTAGCACAACAGCAAATAGAAGAACTCAAGGCGAGGTTAAAAGCTTTGGGGGTAAACCTGGAAAATACAGACAAATAAGCAAATTTTCCGTAAACTGACTGCACAATCACTGAAGCATTTAACAAAAGAAATAATATACTGAACCCAAAAGAGCGATCGCTATGGCTGATAAAGAACTCAAACAACTCATAGAAGCTAACGCTAAAACCGTCCAAGCCATGTTAGATGACATGGCAGATACCAGAGAAGAACGCCAAGAACTGCGCGAAGGGATGATTCAACTGCAAAAAGCAGTAGAAAGATTGACTCAAGTACAAGAAGGCATTTTTAACTTACTACTTTCCGTAGATGGCGATCGCCCTACAATCCTCAAAAAACTCTCAGACATCGAAAATAAGCTAGATCAGCTATTACAAGGAAACAAGGAATAGGGAAAAAATACTTTCATCCTCCCAGTCATTTTTAGCAAGTAGTGAGTAATGACTCTCAGACTAACGAGAGATCATCGGTTCATTAACCCCTACACTCTTACACCTCTACATCCCTAAACCCGTCAGAATACCTCATGCCCCATATCCCAAAACCGTTGATAATAGAAATAAGGTAAATAAATGTAAACAATTCTCAGGCAGGGCAGAATCATCCATGCGAGTAATTTTAATGACAGGTAAAGGCGGCGTGGGTAAAACCTCGGTTGCAGCCGCAACTGGACTCCGTTGTGCAGAATTAGGATATCGTACACTGGTTTTGAGTACCGACCCTGCCCACTCATTAGCAGACAGTTTTGATCTAGAACTAGCACACGCACCCCGGCAAATTCGCCCCAACTTATGGGGTGCAGAACTAGATGCACTACAAGAATTAGAAGGTAACTGGGGTGCAGTCAAGCGATATATTACCCAGGTTTTACAGGCTAGAGGTTTAGAAGGGGTACAAGCCGAAGAATTAGCCATCTTACCCGGTATGGACGAAATTTTTGGATTGGTAAGAATGAAACGCCACTACGATGAAGGCGAGTATGATGTCTTAATTATCGACTCTGCACCCACTGGCACAGCATTGCGACTGTTGAGTTTACCAGAGGTTGGTGGCTGGTATATGCGACGTTTTTACAAACCATTTCAAAACATCTCAGTCGCATTACGTCCCTTAGTTGAACCAATTTTTAAACCAATAGCGGGCTTTTCCTTACCAGACAAAGAGGTAATGGATGCACCTTATGAGTTTTATGAGCAAATAGAAGCTTTGGAAAAAGTATTAACAGATAACACTCAAACTTCAGTCCGCTTAATTACTAATCCCGAAAAGATGGTAATTAAAGAATCTCTACGCGCTCATGCCTATTTAAGTTTATACAATGTAGCCACTGATTTAGTCGTAGCTAATCGCATTATCCCGGCTGAAGTGCAAGATCCATTCTTCCAACGTTGGAAACAAAATCAAGAAGAATATCGTCAAGAAATTCACGAGAATTTTCTGCCTCTACCTGTAAAGGAAGTACCACTCTTTTCTGAAGAAATGTGTGGTTTAGCTGCCTTAGAACGGTTAAAAGAAACACTCTACAAAGACGAAGACCCTACCCAGGTATATTACAAAGAAACCACAGTTAGAGTAGTGCAGGAACAAAACCAATACAGCTTAGAATTGTACTTGCCGGGAATTCCTAAAGATCAAATTCAACTCAGTAAAACAGGTGATGAATTAAACATTACTATTGGTAATCACCGCCGTAATTTAGTGTTACCTCAGGCTCTAGCCGCACTCCAACCAGCAGGGGCAAAAATGGAAGAAGATTACCTGAAAATTCGCTTTGCTGATAGTGTAAGAACTTAATTATGGGGATGATTGGGTATTCAGACAATTAACTGAAACTCAAAGTCATACTTAAGACTTTCACTCATAATTGATACTAGGCGCAATATAAATTGCGTCTTTTTTAAATGAAATTTTTAAATATTTAATTTATGTGATTTTGATAAAATCATTTTTCTAAATCTGTTAATGTATTGACCAAAAATTATTCGTTTTTTTAAAAAATAAACTAATGTAACGACATATCAATAAATCAACAAAATTTTGACCGTAGTTTTACTGTGGACAAGGTTAATAATTAAACTTCACAATGTTTTTAGATTTATAAAAATCGACAAATATTCTGACATTAATTTAAATAAAAGCAATGTCTCCGATCGCTCAAGCAAACTTGCCGGTCAGCCTTGATCAAGAAAGCGTATTACGTCGGATCACAACTCGGATTCGTCAATCGTTAGAGTTGGAAGATATCATCACAGCAACAACGGCTGAGGTGCGTTCCTTGTTAGGAACTGATCGAGTAATGATTTACAAATTCCATGCAGATAGTAGCGGTCAAGTTATTGCTGAATCGATTTATGAAAATCGTTTACCATCACTGCTAGGCTTAAATTTTCCCGCAGATGATATTCCCCACGAAGCTAAGGAACTTTTTATCAAATCAAAAGTGCGTTGTGTAGTCGATGTTGATAGGGGGCAAATTGGTCAAAGTGGTCTATGCACTTCAGCAACTGGAGAACAGATTGCGGAAGAAGTCCGTTATCGTCCTGTAGATTCCTGTCATATTAAATATTTAACAGCGATGGGAGTGAAATCTTCCGTTGTCGCCCCTATTCTGCATCAAGATCAACTTTGGGGATTATTAGTTTCGCATCACTCCCAAGCCCGCAATATTTCAGAAAATGAGTTAGCAGCCATGCAGATGGTTGTAGATCAATTATCCGTGGCGATCGCCCAAAGTAACCTCCTCACCAAAGCCCACGCCAAAGCCCAACGGGAAGCTTTGATTAACCATGTTGCGACCCTACTACACTCATTACCCACAATTGTCCTACAACCAGCTTTAGAAGCAACAGTTCATGCTTTTAATGGTGTTGGTGGTCGGCTTTGTTTAAGACATGGAGCTTTTGACCTCAAAAATAGTCATCAAAAGAGTTTGGCTGAATGTTTAATTCCAGGTAATGATTGTGTTCAACTTTATACTTATGGACAACAACCAGTTATTACAGAACCAACTATTTATCCCCTTATAGAGCAGTATAGTGCTTGGCAGGAGTATCACAAATCCCATAATTCTCCTGTTTGGGCAATTACAGACATCTATCAAACTCCTGCTTTGCGAAGTTTACAACCTGTGTTTCAATCAACTAAGATTCGTAGCATTTTGGTAATTCCACTAGAATATCGTCAACAGGTGTTGGGATATTTAAGTATTTTCCGCAATGAAATAGATACAGAAATCCTCTGGGCTGGTCAGCATGATCCTGATCAAAGACAACTTTACCCCCGCTTATCATTTGAACTCTGGCGTGAGTCCAAAAAAGGACAAGTTCAACAATGGAAAGATGAAGAAATAGAAGTAGCCCAAGAACTGGGTAAGCAATTTGCTTCAGCTATTCAGCAGTATGAACTATATCAACAGATACAAGCATTTAATGAGAACTTAGAAAAACAAGTTACAAAACGTACTTTAGAACTGCAAGAAACAGCAGAACAACAACAGGCAGTTTTTGGCGTTATTACTAAGATTCGGGAATCTTTAGATACTGAAACTATCTTTAAAATTACGACTAAAGAGGTGTGTCAGTTAATTAAAGCTGATCGTGTCTCGGTTTATCGTTTTAATCCTGATTGGGGTGGTGAATTTGTCGGTGATTTTGAAGCAGTGAATTCTCATTGGTCAAATCACTCAAAGCTTGGTGTAAATTCAATTTGGAATGATACTTACTTACAAAAAACTGAAGGTGGAAGATATCGTCATAACGAAACATTTGCCGTCAATGACATCCATAAAATGGGATTTGATCAGTGCCATGTTGATGTCTTAGAAAATTATCATATCCATGCTTTTGTACTTGCACCTATCTTTGTCGGTCAGAAACTTTGGGGTTTGTTAGCAACGTATCAACATTCAACCCCGCGACAATGGAAATCTTCAGAAGTAAACTTTATCACGCAAATCGCAGGTCAATTAGGAGTAGCACTACAACAAGCTGAACTCCTTACCCAAACACAACAACAAGCCCAAAAGTTAACTCAAGCCCTGCATCATTTACAAGAAACTCAAAGCCAACTCATCCAAACTGAAAAAATGTCCTCATTGGGACAATTAGTAGCAGGTATTGCTCACGAAATTAACAACCCAGTTAACTTTATTTATGGCAACCTTTCTCATGTCAGTGAATATGCTATAGACTTGCTGAATATCTTGGATCTTTATCAGCAACAATTTCCGATGGGAACTTTGGAAATAAAAGATTTGGCAGACAAGATTGATTTAGAATTTTTATCTGAGGACTTGCCTAAAACTTTAGCTTCTATGCAAATTGGCGTTGAGCGCATCCGTCAGATTGTCATGTCTTTACGGAATTTCTCTCGCCTTGATGAAGCAGAAATGAAAGCTGTAAATATCCACGATGGTATTGACAGTACCTTGCTGATTTTGCAACATCGCCTGAAAGCTACAGCCGAAAGTCCTGCGATTACCATCATCAAAGAGTATAGCGATATCCCCTTGGTAGAGTGCTATGCAGGACAGATGAATCAAGTATTTATGAATGTTTTGAGTAATGCCATTGACGCATTAGAAGATCATAGGCGATCGCAATCCGAACTTCAGAAAAATCAAATTACTATCAGGACTAGCATTGGTGAGTTACAGGGAAATACTAAAAGCGTCGTGATTCGCATTACCGATAATGGCCCAGGTATACCAGAAACTCTAAGAACAAGAATCTGCGATCCCTTTTTTACTACTAAGCCAGTTGGTAAGGGTACTGGCTTAGGATTATCAATTAGTTACGGAATAGTAGTAGATAAACATGGCGGTCTATTTAAATGTGATTCACAGTTAGGTGTAGGAACGGAATTCTGGATTGAAATTCCCATTCAACCAATCACCTATTTTTAGAGAATTGCTATGACAGATTCATAGTTTTCTAATCTATTAACTGTTACCTATCACCTGTAACCTTGTTTTCTTACTTAATTTCTCAATTGGATTGGCATGGCTAGATAAGTCATCTTTAACCCGCCTAAAGGTGTAAAAATCACCGGAGTCAGTTCTTGATTCAGGTGCATTTGAATTTCCGATGATGGCAAAGCTTTTAAGCCTTCCATTAAATACTTAACGTTAAAGGCGATGTCTATATCTGTTCCAGAAATTTGAGCAGGTATCGACTCTCTACCACTACCCATTTCTTGAGCTTCACAAGATAAAGTTACTTTTTGGTCATTAGCATCAATGCTAAGTTTAACAATATTATTCTTTTGATCTGCTAATACCGCAATTCGTTCTAATGTACTTAAAAATTGGCGACGTTCTACTGTCACTTGTCGTTCAAATTGTCGGGGGATAAGTTGGCGATAAGCAGGGTACTGACCTTCTAAGGTGCGACTAGTCAGGCGTTGATTAGCCCATGCAAACACAACTTGACCTTGATCTAAATATAGTGCTATGGGTTCATCAGAAGCGGCGTTGTGAGCTAACATTCGTTCTAGCTCTCGCAATGCTCTGGCTGGAACTGTCACTTCTAATTGGTGTTCGTTATCTTCTAATGGACGCTCGTTGGTGGTTTCTACTACTGCAAGGCGATGTCCATCGGTGGCAGCAAATTCTAATGTGTCTTTTTTAACTGTCAGATGCACGCCTGTCAGAACTTGCTTAGTTTCATCCCCACTCGTAGCAAATAAAGAACCCCGCAAACCTTCAATTAATGCTGTGGCGGTAATATGGATGGCTTCGGTGTTTTCAATGAGAGGTAATTCGGGAAACTCTTCCGCACCCATCGCACGTAGCTGGTATTGTCCGGTTTTGGGGGTGAGGGTGACAACTAAACCGTCTCCTGTAGCGTTGTTTTCCGTAGATTCATCATCTAGAGTGATTTCTCCCTCCGGTAGACGGGATGTGATATCTACAAGTAATTTAGCAGGAAGTGCGATCGCTCCCTCTTGCCAGACTTCTGCATTAAAGCTGGTGCGAATTCCCAAGCTGAGATCAAAAGCTGTCAGGCTGACCTGGTTAGTTTGAGCATCTGCTTGTAATAGCACGTTGGCCAGGACGGGATGAGTTGGTCGTGAAGGTACAGCACGACTGACAAGGGAGAGATTTGTACTGAGGTCACTTTGGGCGCAAACTAATTTCATGGTCGAGGGGCTGGAGACTGGGGAATAGGGAAGAAATCTATTTGAGTTGTTTCAGCAATCAAATAGGAGTTTTATAGTATCATTTTCATCTTTTGCCAGGACAGTACAAAAGAGGTGTTTTTCGAGATTGTTGAGTAGCGGAATTTATTTAACCTGCGCCATTCTAACTTTTATCTAATTGTGGGTGTGGTTACGCGTCTTCTTTTGTCGTGAAACTTACTATCTTGGGACTGCCTAACTTAACTCAAATGCTACCTTAAACTGCCTGACCAAAATGAAAAATTGTGGAAACTGTGGAAAACCTCAGATGAATTATTCATCAATCATATTTATGAAAATGAATATCTGTGGAAAACTTGTGGAAAACGTTATGGTATTTTCCACAAGGTAATTCTACTTAACGCAGTTTTCCACAAAAAAACGCTATTTTTCCACAAAAAACATTTAGTTTTAATCTATTTTTATACAATACTTAATATTTAAAATTAATTTTAGAGAGCGACGATATCAAAGGTTGTGGAAAACTTTATAAATTTATTTGCGATTTGAGGCACTAGTCATATTGATGCGCTCGCTTAGTTGCCGAAGAGTTTGTGATAAACTGCGATCGCTGGCCTGCAATTGAGTAATTTTTTCACAACTATATAGCACCGTTGTATGGTCTTTACCACCAAACTCTTCACCGATTCTTGGGAAACTCAAATCAGTATGTTGCCGCATTAAATACATCCCAATTTGACGCGCCCAGCTAATTTCCCGACGACGGGAGTTACTTTTTAGGTCTTCAATTGAAACATCAAAATTTTCTGCTATTACCTTTAAAATCGCCTCTGGTGTGGCTGCAAATTTTTCCGTAGGAGTTGCTAAAACCGGGGTAATATTTTCTACAGTCATAGGTAAACCCCAAATCGAAATATAAGCTAAGGCTCTGGTTAATGCTCCTTCCAACTCCCGAATATTAGAAGTATAATTAACGGCAATATACTCAATCACATCACGAGGTAATCTGATATTTTCGTATTCCGCTTTCTTCTGGAGAATAGCCATCCTCGTTTCTAAATCTGGAGATTGAATATCAGCAATCAACCCCATTGAAAAACGAGAACAAAGACGTTCCTGCAAACGAGGAATCTGGTTAGGCGGACGGTCAGACGCAATCACAACTTGCTTACCTGCTTCATGTAAGGTGTTAAAAGTGTGGAAAAATTCTTCTTGAGTATATTCTTTACCTTCAATAAACTGAATATCGTCCACTAATAACACATCAGCCGCTCGATAATGTTCTCGGAAACTCTGCATACTATCATTGCGAATGGCGGTAATTAAATCGTTAGTAAACTGTTCCGTAGAGACATAAAATATTTTAGAATCATGGCAAATTTCTAAGCGATAGTGGCCGATCGCTTGCATGAGATGAGTTTTACCTAAACCCACACCACCACATAAAAATAAAGGATTAAACTCACGGCCAGGTGATTCCGCCACCGCTAGGGATGCTGCATGAGCCATGCGATTATTTGCACCCACTACAAAGCGGGAAAATACATACTTCAAGTTTAAATCTGTAGTGGGCTGTCTTCTTTTATGCCCAGTTTCCACAATCGGATGTGAGGTTGGTAATTCCCAAGTCACTGCTGACTCCCCCAGTTCCTCAACTACATCACTTTGAGCCACTTTAATATAGATTTCCACAGGATATCCCAAAATATCGTGGACTACATGAGCAATAGTATTGATGTAATACTTTTGTAACCAATTCCGCGCAAAAGGATTAGGTGTAACGATAAATAAACAATTGTTTTCTAATCTTTCTGCATGAGCAGTTTTAATCCAAGTTTCAAATGTGGGACGGGATAATTCTATTTGTAAGCGTTCTAGTACTTGAATCCACAAATTGTCAATAGTAATTTCCATCATTTACTACCTTTGCCGCTAATCGTCACAATAGAAGATATCAGCAACATCAATTTCGCCTGTAGATGCTCTAGACCTGAAAGTAGCTTTTGAGTTGTAATCATTTTTGGGAAATACCAAGTAGGCAAGATCCTAGCACCACCTGACCAACACGGAGACACAAAGACACATGAAGACAAAAGCGTATGGCAGTAAGTTAAAAAATATTCATATTCGCAGTTTGTTTACACGACGGAGAATTAACAGTATAAAGTTAATGCTTTTTGGTGGAGTAGCACTAGTATCTTTGGGAGGCTGTTCTCTATTACCTACCAAGACATTACAAACCCAGCCAAATGATTCCCAGGCGCAAATAGCTGGACAAACTGCCACAGAACCCAGTTCAGAAGTTGCACCACCGCCTATAATTGCATCTTCTGGTGATCCCAACTTTGTGGTCAAAGTCGTACAGAGTGTAGGGGGTGCAGTCGTGCGGATTGATTCGGCTAGAACTGTGACCGCGCGCGTCCCAGATGAATTTAATGATCCTTTTTTCCGTCGCTTTTTTGGTGATAATGTCCCATCACAACCAAGACAGCGTGTAGAACGGGGTAGTGGTTCAGGATTTATTATTAGTGCTTCTGGTCAGATTTTGACGAATGCTCATGTGGTTGATGGTGCAGATGAGGTGACAGTCACTCTCAAAGATGGCAGAAGCTTTGATGGTAAAGTTTTGGGCGAAGACCCAGTCACAGATGTTGCGGTGATTCAGATTGACGCTAATAACCTACCGACAGTAGCTTTAGGTAACTCAGACAGCTTACAACCAGGACAACCAGTGATTGCTATTGGTAATCCCTTGGGTTTGAATAACACTGTTACTTCCGGGATTATCAGTGCTACTGGTCGTTCTAGTAGTGATATTGGTGCTAGTGATAAGCGCGTTGACTATTTACAGACAGATGCGGCTATTAATCCAGGAAACTCTGGCGGCCCATTACTCAATGCTAATGGTCAGGTAATTGGCATGAACACGGCCATAATTCGCGGCGCACAGGGTTTAGGATTTGCCATTCCGATTAAAACGGTAGAGAAAATTTCCCAGGAATTAATTGCTAAGGGTAGAGTTGATCATCCTTACTTGGGGGTACAGATGGTAAAACTTACGCCCGAAATTAGAGAAAGAATTAATGAAAGATTTGGCGATCGCGTTAATATTACAGCCGACAAAGGTGTACTCTTAGTCCGAATTGTACCTCGCTCTCCCGCCGCTAGTGCTGGACTCAGAGCCGGAGATGTGATTCAAAGCATTAATAATCAACCTGTCACCACAGTCGAACAAGTACAAAAGGTTGTAGAAGATAGTCAAATTGGTCGCGCCCTACAAATTCAAGTAGAACGCGACGGCAAAACTGAGCAAGTAGCAGTCAAACCTGCACCTTTACCTGTGCAGAGAGAAGGTTAATCAATTAGGGAAGTGGGAATCGGGAATGGCAGACAAGAGAGATTCTAACTCAATGACGGCAGTTGCTCTACTTGGGGAGACCCCTGCGTAGCCGTCACTGCCTCCCCCATGCCCCATTCCCAATACAACCAGTTCTTGAATTTTGAATTGATTATGTCTGAATCATTACCCATCATCAAATTAGGCGATCGCACATTACGACAAACAGCGGCTTTCGTGAAAAATGTTCATGATGCACGTATTCAAAAATTAATTGATGATTTAATTACTACTGCTACTAATGCTAATGGTGTCGGCATTGCTGCACCACAAGTCGCAGAATCGGTTCGTTTATTTATCGTGGCTTCCCGTCCTAACCCTAGGTATCCTAACGCGCCAGAAATGCAACCAACTGCGATGATCAACCCCAAGATAGTGGCTCACTCGACTGAGGTTGTCAAAGGTTGGGAAGGTTGCCTCAGTGTTCCAGGGATCAGGGGTTTAGTTCCTCGGTATCAAGCGATTCAAGTTGAATACACTGACCGTAACGGACAATTACAAAAGCTAGAGTTAACTGACTTTGTAGCTCGTATATTTCAACATGAATATGACCATCTAGATGGGATCGTTTTTATTGATCGAATAGAATCTAGTCTAGATATTGTCACAGAGGAGGAATATCAAAAAAATGTATCATACAATACATAAGTAAAAATTCTTCTTAAGAATGATACCCAACAATATTTTTTAATGTATACTTAACCTATTGTTAACCTCAAGCTGGGTGTAGCTATCGAATAAATGGCACAAACTGTTATTAGTCGCGAAAGGTTAAGACCACATTCGTATCTGCCAAGATTTCCTGACTTAACCTTAAATCAGCGTCACAGCGATGAATTAAAAATGAATACGAATAGCAGTAAAGTGGTGAGAAAGCCACAATTAATACTTTCTGCTACTAGTATGCAAGTTGTACACGCAACAAAGGGGCGCATACGCATCAAAGCGACTGACGATAGTTTTAGCTCCGACTGTCAGAAAATCACTCAATACTTACGGCAATATCCAGCCGTCAAAGAAGTTGCTACCAACGAGCAAAATAGCAGTTTGGTAGTTAGCTTTGACGAAAAACAACTGTCATTGTTGGAAATGCTGGAGATATTACAACAGCTAAATATTCAAATATCTCCAGATTCGCCTTTGTCAGATCCCTTTGCCGCTTGGAAATCTGTTGAATTTTGGCAAGAACAGACAATCTCTTTCATTCCTTTAATGACAGGATTAGCAGTTACCAGCAGATTAGGGATTAGCGGTTTAGCATCGATTCCTGTCTATATGATTACGGCAGATGCTACACGCAGGGTAATTGATTATTTAAAACCACGCATAGCTGGTAAATTGAGCGATGACAGTGGAGATCAGGGAGATAAATCCGTACAAACAGACAATCAGCCCCCTATTGTTAAAAAAGATAGAGAATCGGTTAAATGGTCAGCTAAAGTGACCTATAGTGTTCTGCATCAGATAAATGGAAGAATTCGATTTCATTTACCAATCCTGACTAGCGATCGCGCCTATGGGCGGAGATTAGAAAAATTATTGCAAGCCGATCCTGTAGTCGAAAACGTGCGCATCAATATTGATGCAGCGTCAATTGCTATCAGCTACAAGCCTCAAGCAGAAATAGCTGTATCTTACTGGGTAAGTCTGATGGAATTAGCCATAGAGACAAATCCCCCTCAAGTTCCCGTTCAAGAAGCCTCACAGCCAATGACACCTATATCTGACCCAGTTGTCGAACAGCAGATACCTGAGCCAGTAAATATCACAACAACTGAAAACCAAACAATATATATATCTAATTGGTGGGCTGAAATGAAATCTTCAGCACTGTCTTACTCTCTCAACTTTATGGCGAATTTACCACTTTAAAAAAGTCAAAAGTTGCAAGAAAATCACCAAACCCTTTGTTTTTATTAATTTTCCCGACTGAGAAATACTGGAGGAATCAAGATGGAAGATTCTGCGTCAGCATCAGATGCTGTCCCGCGACCTAGAAGACATAACTGCACATATCCTGTAAAATTACGCATACCCAGGATTGGTAAGAAACTACAATATCTGCAACACCTACTCAGGTCGCTAGATCAGGAATCGGTAGTCATTCCGGGTAAATTTGGATTCATGTCTGATTGGAAGATGCACTTAAAACTGACTAGCCTAGTGCCAGCAGGTCATCAAGCAGACATACAGCCAACAACAACCAAACCTCAGCAATCTACATTAATAGCGTGTAGTCTAATACATAGATATTTAGGACGAATACGGTCTTATACACCGCAGATCGCTTCAGATCCAGCCTTCGTCCAACCCAGAGAAAGCTTACTAGGCAAACAGCCGTTAGTAAAAAATCAGCAAGTTAATCGGGATGCAACATCAGTTGTCATTACCTATCAACCTGCAATATTCCGAAGTCCGCACCAACAAATGCCGAGGGTTTTGACCAGCAGTCTGATCCCATCGACGGGGATCGCTGCCTAAAGCAACAGCATTTTAGACAATTTCAAATCTGCATTGATTTCCATCTCTTCAGATAGAGGCTAATGCTGAAAATGTCAGGGCAAAAGAAGTTTTGCCTAGGGGTATTAGTCGTCTTTTTTGGCGGAAGAGACCACCAAACAACAAGTTTATCTACCGGATCAAGGATTTATCAATGGCAAAAACAACCGTTCAACTAGCATCACCTCCTGTGCATCAGTCTTTAGAAGTTGTAGAGATGCAGACTGAAGAATTATCTGTAACTCAAATAACTGCCTATCAGACGCAAGAAAAACAGCATGGCAAAATGGTTGCAACTGCGCCTCAAGTTCTATCCCAGAAGCAAATACAGCCAGTTACATATAGTATTGTCCATGCAGTTCCAGGTAGGTTACGCTGGCGTGTCCCTCGGTTGCGCTACGATGCCGATTATGCAAAACGTCTCTTAGCTTTGTTAGAAGCCGACACCTTAATTACTAAGGCTCGTATCAAGCCAGCTGCGGCTTCTTTGGTTGTCGTCTATAAACAAAATGCCATTGGTAATGCCAAAATGCGATCGCGCCTTAGCTGTTTGATTGTGGCTGCTAGCGATCCCGGTATTGTTCCACTCAACACTAAACAATCATTAGCTGCACCTGGAGATCAGGAAGAAGCTACTTGGCCAGGAATGCAACTGTCAGTTTTAGCTACGGGGTTAGCTATTTTAGGCGGGCCTTTAGGAGTAGCGATCCCCCCAATGCTGACGGCGGGAACTATTGCTTTGGCGACATTACCTGTAGTTAAAAGAGCGTTAGAGGGAATTATTACCGAACGCAAACTGACTATCGATTTCTTAGATTTTATGGCGATCGCTATTACCACTGTCCAAGGGCAGTTTCTCACACCATCGCTGATGTTGAGCTTAATCGAAATTGGCGAAAATATCCGCGATCGCACCGCTCGTTCCTCCAAAATGCAAACCCTAGATTTATTGAATTCTCTCGGACAGTTTGTTTGGGTAGAACGAGATGGAGAGAAGGTGCAAATCCCTATCCAACAGGTGCATCCAGGGGATACAGTCATTGTTTATCCTGGCGAACAAATACCTGTAGATGGCAGCATCATCAAAGGTAAAGCTTTGTTAGATGAGCAAAAGCTCACAGGCGAATCTGTACCGATTTTGAAAACCAAAGGACAAGCTGTATTTGCTTCTACCTTAGTACGAGAAGGACAGGTTTACATCCTTGCAGAACGAGTAGGTAACGACACCCGCGCCGGACAGAGTATTAAGTTAATGCAGGAAGCTCCCGTCCATGATACTCGCATGGAAAACTACGCCATCAAATTTGCCGAAAAAGCTGTTGTCCCAACATTATTACTAGGGGCAGCCGTATTTGCTGCTACTCGCAACCCCGCACGAGCAGCGAGTGTGTTAACACTGGATTTTGCCACCGGGATTAGAGTTTCCGTCCCCACGACGGTCTTAGCGGCACTCACCTACGCCGCTCGCCAAGGGATTCTCATTCGCAGTGGTCGCGCCTTAGAACAACTAGCAGAAGTTGATACGATAGTTTTTGATAAAACAGGCACACTCACACAAGGGGAAGTATCGGTAATTGCGGTTGAGAGTTTTAATCCAGAAATCGCCAGCGATCGCATTTTAGCGATCGCCGCCGCCGCCGAACAGCGTCTTACCCACCCCGTAGCCGAAGCGGTAATTCGTTATGCTGAAGCCCAAAAAGTAGTTATTCCAGGCCGGAGAAAGTGGGATTATCAACTAGGATTGGGAGTAAAAGCCGAGATTGATGGCGAGACAGTCTATGTAGGTAGCGAAAGATTTCTACGCCAACAAGAAATTAATATGGAGGTACTCAACAGCAACGGACAAAAAGCGACCTCTGTAATTTATGTTGCTAGTAATGGGCAACTTCAAGGTAGAATAAGATATAGTGATGTTCTCCGTCCAGAAAGCCGGGAAGTCATCTCCCAACTAATGAATGTAGAAGGAGTGGAGGTGCATATGCTAACCGGGGATAACAAACGCACAGCGCAAGCTGTAGCCACTGAATTGGGAATTGCGCCCAGCCATACCCACGCAGAAGCTTTTCCAGAACAAAAAGCAACAGTAGTCCGTCAACTGCACGAACAAGGTAAAACAGTAGCATTTGTAGGGGATGGCATCAACGATTCCCCAGCTTTAGCCTACGCTGATGTCTCTGTATCCTTTGCCCACGGTTCAGAAATTGCCCGTGAAACCGCAGACGTGGTGTTGATGGAAAATAACTTGCATGGATTATTAGAAGCGATCGCGATCGCTCGTCAAGCCAAGCAGCTGATTCGGCAAAACACCGGAATTGTTGCTATACCTAACTTGGGAGCGTTAATCATGGCTGTATTGTTTGGCTTGAATCCCCTAGCAGCAACGGTAGTTAATAACGGCTCAACCATAGTAGCTGGAGTCAACGGTTTACGTCCAATTCTCAAGCATTCACCTCAAAAAACTCTACCATCTGGTAGATGAAATTATAAATCTAGCAAGATTAGGCTAGAAAGCTTTCACAAAGATCAGTTTTTCAATTCAACTTACTGGAGGAAAAAATCATGGCCCCTAAAATCACCGACTTTGTAGAAGAAGCTGGCGCACCTGGACTCATAGCTGGTATCGGTGCAGTATTGCTAGCTCCTGTGCTTCTTCCTGTGATTGCAGGTGTTGGTAAACCCATCGCCAAGACAATTATCAAAGGTGGAATCGTTGCTTATGAAAAAAGTAAAGGAGCTTTTGCTGAACTAGGCGAAACTTGGGAAGATATCGTTGCAGAAGCGAAAGCTGAAATCGCAGAAGCTAAAGAAGTACCAGCTTTTGAACCTGGTAGTAATACCATTGATGCTGCTGCTGATAATGGCGTGTAGATTGGTAATGGGTAATTGATAATTGGTACTTCCGATTATTAATTACTCATGTTTTCACAGTTAATAGAGATGAGTTGTACCAATCCAAAATTCAATCAAAATTCATAAATATAGCCATAATATACAAGTTTTACTTGCGTAGATATTGCTAAATTTGGGTAAATTGGTATTACGCATCTCTAAAAAAAATTTTTATCTAATAATTTAAAGATTTTAGTTTTTAATATAATTTTGTTTTTTGTAAGACAAATTATTATTGATTATCAGTTAGCAGTTAACACAAAGATTAAGTTTAGAGGGAAGTTTGATGTTAACAAATAGTCATGGGAATATCACTAAAATGCCAACAGTTCAAAAGCGCATTAATTTTAATCAATCCTCCCAAACTATATCGACCAAAATTGTTAGTGATACCCCAGGCAGACTGAGGCTGAGAATTGCCCATGCCCATCGGCAACCAGACATCATGCAACATATTGCCAACACATTACAAGCCAAATCTAATGTGCAAGATGTCAGAACTAATCTGGCTCATGGCAGTATTGTGATTAAGCATAATGCTACAGATAGTAGTGGGGAAGATGTCTTAGCAACACTACAAGATTTAGGCATAATTTTTGCCGAAGTTACAGAGGGTAATACCGAAGCTGCCACAAATGTAGCCAGTGCAGTTGTAGATTTAAATAAACGAGTTAAACAAGCGACCGATGGTGTGGTAGATATCCGCTTTCTGTTCCCCTTGGGATTAAGCATTTTAGCTGTGAGACAGTTAATCATTAAGGGGTTACAGTTTGAGATTATTCCCTGGTATGTGTTAGCGTGGTACTCCTTCGATAGTTTTATTAAACTACATGGAATTACACCACCCAAATCTAGTGCAGAATAGAAAATTGGTCACAAAAAAGGCAAAAGTCAAAAGTTAAAATTCAGAAGTTTTTTGCCTTTTACCTTTAACCTTTGACCTTAACTAAATACTCTATGTTGTAGAGAAGGCATTTGTCGGCGGACTTGTTCTAAACGTGAGGGATTAATTTCTGCGATCGCTACTCCGGGTTTATCACCAGCATCATCTAAAATTGTTCCCCAAGGGTCAATAATTACCGCGTGTCCGTGAGTGAGACGACGACCGTAATTATTACCTGTTTGTGCTGGTGCAATTACATAAGCAGTATTTTCAATCGCTCTAGCTTGTAATAATACTTGCCAGTGGTCTTTGCCTGTAAAAGCAGTGAATGCAGCCGGGATAAAAATTATATCTGTGCCTTTAGTTGAAAGATGGCGGTAGAGTTCAGGGAAACGGACATCATAACAAATAGACACACCGATATTTCCCAAATTTTCCGAGAAATAAACGGGGGGAAGTTGTTCGCCGGCTACCACTGTACTAGATTCACGGTAGGTATTACCATCAGGAACATTGACATCAAACAGGTGTACCTTATTGTAACGAGTCAGTTCTTCCCCGTTGGGATTCACCAAGATAGTAGTGTTATAAACCTTACCTGTATTTCCTACAGGCACAGGAAAGCTACCGCCTAAAATAGTAATTTGAAAGCGTTGCGCCATCTTTTTGATAAAGATTTCGCTTTCTTGGGCGATCACTTCTGCTTGAGCCAGTTTATCCTTTTCTTCTCCCATAAAGGAAAAATTTTCTGGCAACCCCACCAATTCTGCACCTCGGCGCACAGCCAGATCAATTAATTCCTCTGCTTGTACCAAATTCTTTTGTAAATTTGACACACTGGTCATTTGAATAGCGGCAGCTAAATAAGACTTCATAGACTTAAGAAACAGTGTAGTTGTGTGTGATGGATAATCAAATATACCGTTACTTCAATATCTGACAAAGGGGACGACGAATCAATTCAAAATACCCTACGGGAAGGCAAGCCTACAAAATTCAAAATTCAAAACTTCTAGGGACTATTGACTATTGAGTAATTTTATGAAACTTGATGAATTGGGCATAATGCTCGATACTTCTATTTTGATTCAAACTTTTCTTGCGGTGTTTGTGTTAGCAGATGCCATAGGCAATATACCAGTAGTTTTAGCCTTAACTAAGGGTATAACACCAGAAGAAAGAAATAAAGTCATCGATAAGGCCATTATTGTCGCGATCGCAGTTCTGCTGATATTTGCCTACGCTGGTCAATATATTTTGACTTATTTAGAAATCAGCATGGGGTCGTTGCGGGTAGCTGGAGGATTATTGCTGCTGTTAATCGCTTTGCAAATGCTCCGGGGAGAATTGGATACACCGATTCACGAACAAGGACGGGATGTCTCGATTACGCCTTTGGCTTTGCCCCTATTAGCTGGGCCGGGTACGCTCACAACTGTAATGTTATTCATGTCTAAATCCCAAAGTCCACATCTGGCTGTGATTTTGGGTATTTTAGGTGCGATGCTTGTCTCTTGGTTGATTTTGCGTCTAGCTAATCAGATTGATCAATTGATTGGTGTTGAAGGTGCAGTGATTGCCACGCAACTATTAGGTTTTCTGTTAGCAGCGTTGGCTGTGGAAATTGGTAGCACCGGAATTAGAGAATTATTTTTGCGTTAGACACCAAGTCATTTCCGTAATTATACGGTCAATCCATTACTACTTAACCTGTTATTTGGTATTCCTTAACCTTGGGTAATTAGTTGAAGGTTTATTAAGTGAAATTGCGTAAGGATTCACTTTTAAGCCTGGGAGTATTTTCTAATGAAATTGGGTAAGAACTTAGGTCTTGCTGCGTTTACTGCTGCAATTTCCGTGGCGGCGATCGCGCCTAAATCAGCACAAGCAGCTATAGTTAATTACAATTTCACAGTCGATACTGGTTCTGCTCAGTATCTTGGCTCTTTAAAATACGATGACTCATTTTTAACTGGTTCAGGATTTGAACTCCTAGGGGTAGAGAATGAATTAACAGTTGCATTCAACTACCTGGGTAATGACTATACAGAAGCAGATGATATTGATTTTGACGCTTTCCCTATAGTCAGTTTCAATGATGGTCAGTTTCAAGGCCTCAGCTATTGGGTTGCTGATCAGTTCATTATCGGTAGTGTTCCCAGTACTCCAGAGGTAGGAGGTAACAACTTTTATACAATTAGCAACTCAGTTGATACAACATTGGCAGGTACAGTAACCTACACGAAAGTACCAGAACCATTTGCTGTTGGTGGAACTGCGATCGCCGCTACTCTAGGACTATGGATGAAACGTAAGAAAAAAGCTGCATTAGTAGGCTAGAAACAATTTTTTTCATGTTGCTAGCTAGGCAGGTTTCAAACCTGTCTTTTTTTGTTGCTAGAAAAAATAGAGAGGTTGCTATGCAACCTCTCTACATTGATTATTGGCTAGAAGATGTTAAATTACAAACCACCAATCACGCCGCCATCATTGCGGGTAATCACTACCGTTGCAGAGCGTGGGCGGCCTGGTAAACCGTAACCTTGACTATAAGGCCAGTGGCTTCTCAGTGTAGGATTCTGAGTCGTCCCTCCATCACCTGGGTGTTGGATGTTGACAAACATCGCTTTGCCATCAGGTGTAGTAGTTATACCAGTTACCTCACAATCTGTAGGACTGGTTAAGAACAGCCTTACCTGTTTGGTGTTGGGATCAGCACAAGACATAGTATTACTACCGATGTTTGCCAAGTCACCAACACCATCGCCAGCATGATCAGTCTGAACCCACAAACGACCAAAATCATCAAACCAGAGACCATCGGGTGAACTCATATCGTCACCGTTAATATTGCCCTTGAGATTTGCTTCTGGTCTGGTTTTATCGCCAGCTTCAAAGAAAATATCCCATCTGAAAGTAGTAGCTGCAACACTGCGCCCATCTTCGCGCCAGCGAATAATGTGACCATAACGGTTATCAGGACGAGGGTTAGCAGCATCGATAGGAGGACGCGCACCACCAGCTGTTGTTGTGCCATTGGGGTTGTTAGAAGAGGGTGGATTTGTGCCGCGGCGGGTGTTGTTGGTCAATGTGCAGTAGACCTCAATCTCTTTGTATCCACCAATCCGAGGACGCACTGCTGTCCACTCTGGTCTATCCATCATGGTTGCGCCAACTCTATCAGCAGCCTGACGAGTCTTAACCAGTACCTCAGCTTGGTTTCTAAAACCGTTTTCTGGTGTCAAACCATTTTGACCGTAGACCAGAGGTAGCCACTGGCCAGTACCATTAGCATTGAATTTAGCGACGTACAGAACACCAGTGTCTAGTAAATCGCGGTTAGCAGCAGGATTTCCTGGGTTTAAGGATTGGGTGCAGACGAACTTGTAAATATATTCGTTGCGCTCGTCGTCACCCATATAGAAAGCAACACGATTATTGTCATCCACAACAACCTGCGCGCTTTCGTGCTTGAACCGACCAAGAGCAGTCCGCTTAACTGGCTTGCTTCCGGGTTCGTAGGGATTAATCTCAACTACCCAACCAAATAAATGGGGTTCAAGTGGATTGGTGCGGTAATTGAAGCGTGGATCAGCTTCATGCCAGCGATAACCAAAACCACCAGCAGAAAGACCGTAACGATTTTGTCCAGCTACGATTTCCGAGTCTGGAATCCCTGGAGTGGAGACTAAAGCTTCACCATTGTGGCCGAAGTAACCATTCCAGTTTTCTTCACAGGTTAAGTAAGTACCCCAAGGTGTGTAGCCGTTAGCGCAGTTGTTGAGTGTACCATAAGCGGTGTAGCCGTCGTTTGTCCCAATCTCAGAAGAGCCTTCTGAAGTAATATTGAACTTCTTCGACTTCAACAGATCACTACCAGCCGCAGGCCCAGAAACTCGCATCTCTGTATTGCCAGTAATGCGACGGCCATAGGACGAATTACGATTGAAAGTCCATTCATTACCACTCTTGGTAATTTGGACAACAGAAACCCCATGAGCAGCCTGAGATTTACGCACCTTCGCAATTGTTACCGGACTCAGACCTTCAGAACCATGCAGAATTGAGTCCTGAGTATACTCATGGTTTACGCACAGTAAACCATTATTTATGTCCTGATTTACAAAGCTTCTTAATGATCTGGCTTGTGAACTGACTGTCCGACCAACCACATTCCCTGGTGAGAGAGGGAAGTAGTGCATCCCATCAACGTGCATACCATACTGCATTTCTTGAGCAGCAGCATTTTGGGACGCATCTGCTAGCCAAGTTGGTGCGCCGGGCATGATGGGGTCTCCCCAAGCAACCAAAACTTTGGCTGTGTAACCTTCAGGAACACTAACAAGATCCTTTTCTAGATTTCCTGTAGCTGGGTTGAGTAGATTTGGTGGAATGCTCTTGAAGCCAATACCACCAAATCCTGTTCCCTTGGGAATTGGAGCTGCTTCAACACTCTGAAGAAAGCCACCAATGGAAACATCGCCTAGGACAGTTAATACCGAAGTCCCGACAGCTGTCATGATGAACCGCCGACGACTCAGACTAACGCGATCAATCACATCACGGATTGACTCGTTCTTGGATGGGTTGACGGTTAAATTGTTCTTAGGGTGAAAGCGTCCTTTCATGCTGAGTACTCCATTTTGGTGTTGACGAATTTACTGTTCAGTTCATCTTTCAAAGGAAAGAGTAATTTTAGTTGGCAATAAAATCTCTAAAAAATCACATAGAATACTCAATTTTGAGGCTCATAAACCGTTTATTTTTGGCATAAAACACAAACTCAAAGAATGTTTAATCAAGCCATAAAACTCGCTATTTCGTCTCATTTTTATTGAGATGATTATGCTAGTAGCAAGCTAAGAAAGCTTGTCAAAAAGATGGTTTTATGACCACATTCCACATTAAATCGCTGCCTCAGGAAATACTTATCCAATATTTTCCGAGTGCGATTTATGCTGCTTACATTGGTAACAACTATAGAAATTTAATTAAGAATTATTAACGTTAGGTTATATATTAATTAATTAGAGTTTATTAAGGACTATTTTCTGAGAGAAAATACGGCTTGATTGTGAAAGTTGGTAGTAGGTATTTCTTTCCCGTCCATAATGGAGGAACTGTGTTGAGTACCGCGCTGTCCTATTCTGGAGATGGGTAGTTGTATTGTGGGTGAGACTGTGTTTATCAGCGTTGTGATACCAACTTATAATCGCCAGCCAATTCTAGAAAAATGCTTGCGTGCTTTAGAGATGCAGCAATTGAGTGCATCCAGCGTTGTAGGTGGTTATGAAGTCGTCTTAGTAGATGATGGTTCTACTGACGGTACATTAGATTGGTTAGCAGCACATAAAGAAGAGTTTATCCATGTGCGTTGCTTTGAACAAAACCATGCAGGGCCGGCAGCGGCGCGAAATTTGGGCGTAGAAAAAGCACAAGGGGACATCATTATATTTATAGATAGTGATTTAGTAGTCCTAGAAAATTTCCTGCAAGCCCATGTAGATGCTTTAGTGCAGGGTAAAGAGCAATTAGGAAGCGATCGCTTTTTTACCTACGGTGCAGTTATTAATACTTGCAATTTCGACGACCCCACCGCCGAACCCTACAAAATCACAGATTTCTCTGCCGCTTTTTTTGCTACAGGTAACGTGGCCATTCCTAAACACTGGCTAGAACAAGCCGGATTGTTTGACACCAGCTTTCAACTCTACGGCTGGGAAGATTTAGAACTGGGTGTCAGGCTGAAAAATCTCGGTTTAAAACTGATTAAATGTCCCGCCGCTGTAGGTTATCACTGGCATCCCCCATTTAACTTAGATCAAATTCCCAACCTCATCGAAAAAGAAATTCAACGTGGGCGGATGGGCGTTTTGTTTTATCAAAAGCACCCCACATGGGAAGTCAAAATGATGATTCAAATGACTTGGATACATCGTTTACTATGGGGAATTCTCTCACTCAACGGTGCATTAAATGAACGGACAATGGCCCCGTTGTTGCAATGGTTGATTAATTTAGGCAAACCACAGCTAGCTTTAGAAATTGCCCGTATTTTCCTCAACTGGTACAACGTCAAGGGTGTATATGACGCTTATGCTCAGTTGAGTGGAAGGTAGGAACTAGTCTTACTCAGTTGTTAATCGTGCTGCCAATTCTTTTCTTGTGGCAGCACAACCTCTTTGCTGTAGCTACCTTTACAATTGAGTAGGAACACTCAAAGTTTTCCAGCAGTTATTTTTATTCAAGCTTGTGAATTTCTTGATTGGTTGTGCTGTTTGGTCATATAAAGGTTGGGTAGGAGAACTTTATCCCCAAGGAACTCGTGCTACAGATTTTCTCCACCTTTACAGTCGTCGTTTTACCACGGTGGAAGGTAACACGACTTTCTACGCTATACCCAACGCTGAAACTGTCAGCAGATGGGCTGCACAAACACCCCCAAGCTTTGAATTTTGTTTGAAATTACCACGGGAAATTACTCACAAAGGTTTGTTAGAACCATGTATCCCGGCTGCTTTAGAATTTTTAGCAGGAATGCGCCCTTTGGGTGAACATCTTGGCCCTATATTTGCCCAATTACCACCAAGCTATCCCCCCACATTAATCGATGATTTGGCTAAGTTTCTGGAAGCTTGGCCACGTCAAAAATCACCGCTAGCACTAGAGGTAAGGCATCCAGACTGGTTTAAAGAGCCTCATAGCAGTCATTTAACAAAGTTATTAGCAACTTTAGGTGTGGGCAGAGTGATTTTAGATTCTCGCCCCATCTACACTGGAGACGATGACCCCCAACTACAATCAGAACGACGCAAACCCAAAGTTCCTGTACAATTCAGTGTCACTGCACCTTTTTGTTTGATTCGATTTATCTCTCACCCAAATTTGTCAGTAAATCAGCCATTTATGGAAGAATGGGTGCGGCAAATTCAGCAATGGTTGCAATCGGGAGTAAAAATTTACTTTTTTGTTCATTGTCCCCTAGAAGAGCGATCGCCTAGCACAGCCCGTTACTTTCAACGGTTATTGGAACAAAATACGGTTGCAGTTCCCCCGTTACCTTGGAATCACCTAGAATCTCCGCCGAATCAATTAAGTCTATGGTGATCATCTATGTTGCTTTGGAAAACCATTTGTAGAGACGCGTAGACATTCATAATAGCGGCTTCTCGTCAGAGTTAATTGCGCCTTTAAATACCAATTTTTTTAGCCTTGCTTTCTTGGAAAAATTTAGAACTATAGCTACAAGCTATGAAGAATAGCAATAATCACAAATCAAATAAATTCATGATTTTTTGACTTTTGCAATATATCTCATCAAGACTAATTTCAAAAAAAGAGATAATGGTGATCACAATCTTTTTCTCAGTAAAACTTATTGACAATAATCTCATAAAAAAGGGGTCATACCCCTCTTGTCAGAATCACAAAAAGTCGTTTTGAAATAATGCGGATTCACTCATAAACATGAGTTAAATACTGATGCGGATTTTTGAGGCGATGATCATTGTTGAAGCTGTTATATCAAAGGAGGTTCAGATGAGTCGTCTTCTTTATGAAAATTCTGTTTCATATCAGGGATATCTCATCATTCCATTTGTTTTTGGCAAAGCGGATCAGTACGAAATTTATTCGTATAAGCTGTTGTCAGAAATTGGTCGTAAAAGTCAATTTCATAAAGCAGAGAATCCTGCCCAAATTTATGGTAATAGCGTCAGTAATATCGTGGAAATTGCCAAGGAGCATATAGACCAAAATGTAGATTTTGAGAGTCAACGTGACATTTTCCAATCCCGCTATGTTTATCGTAAAAATTTAATTATTCTCTTCCATGAAAATGGTAGATATTTTTACGATCATTACCCGCCAGAGTTATTAAATAACATTGCTGCACCCAAATTATTTAAATCAGAATATGAATGTCTAAAATGGATCAAGCAAGGACTTGATGGGCAACATTTGGGACAAAGAGCAGTTTAAGGCGAATAATTGGTAATTCCCATTACGAATTACCAATTATTGCGTTATCTACTTGTTTTAATAAAGCTACTAAATTTCTGGAATTATCCAAAACAAAATCAGCACTGGCAGCTTTTTGTGCTAATGATAATTGACTGTTAATGCGAGCTTTTGCTTGTTCTGTTGTTAATTGGTTGCGTGCAATTAATCTTTGTAATTGTTGTGATTCAGAACAAGTTACTACCCAAATTTCTGTGACTAAATCAGTCATTTGAGCTTCAAATAGTAAAGGAATGACTAATACTATTTTTGATGCAGAAGATTCAGCAATGGCTTGGAGGAAGCGATCACGCACATAAGGGTGAATGATACTATCGATCCATTGGCGTTCCGCGGGTTGGGAAAAAATAATCTCTCCCAACTGGGAACGGTTAAGGCTACCATCAGCAAGTAAGATTTGCTGACCGTAACGCTCGGCGATCGCATCTAAAATAGGTGAACCGATAGATACTGCATCCCTAGCATAAATGTCTGCATCCAAAATCGGCAAATCATATACATTCGCCAAATAATTAGCGACAGTAGTTTTACCTGTAGCGATTCCACCAGTTAAGCCGATAATGCGATTAGTCATGAATTTTAGTTGGTAGAGACGTGATTATACTCTGACGAGAAACCTCTCTTCCGAACGTCTACACCTTTGTAAAAGAATCATTAGTCAACAGTTAAAAATTCTCTACCCATTTAATTAAAGCTTGACTTAAACCATCTAATGTATATTCTTCCGCCTCAACATCAACACGTCCAAAAAAAGCATGACAGGTTTTGGAAGTTTGAGGGCCAATGGAAGCAATGCAAACCCCCCTCAACGCGTTGGTGACGTTACTTGTGAAAATACTATCTACCAATTGACAAAAAAATTGTACGGTCTTAGAACTAGCAAAAGTAATTACATCTACTTCACCTTGTTTTAAAGCAAATGCGGCTGCGGGTGGGATACTACTAGGACAACAAGATTGATAAGCAGCTACTTCAATTACTTCTGTACCTTTAGCTGTTAATTCCTTAACCAAAACTTCTCTACCACCGCTTTCGACTCTAGGAAATAGAATCTTTTTCCCTGGAAGTCCTTCAGGAAAGGTGTCTACTAAAGAATCAGCAACAAAATTGGGAGGAATAAAATCCGGCTGGAGTCCGCGTTTTTGCAAACTTTGGGCGGTTTTTTCACCAACTACAGCAATTTTTACCCCAGCCAAAGCCCGGCTATCTTTTCCTTGGGCTTGCAACCTATCAAAGAAATAATCTACAGCATTGGTAGAAGTGAGAATTAACCAGTGAAACTCAGATAAGTGATTGATTGCTTGATCCAATCCTTCCCAACTCGAAGGAGGGCCAATTTCTAAGGCTGGCATTTCGATGACTTTAGCACCAAAGGAGGCTAGGCGATCGCTAAATTGGCTCGATTGTCCAACCGAACGGGTGACTAAGATCGTTTTACCAGCTAGAGGTAAGTTACTAGACATAGCTTGGAGGCGAGAATTTTGATCCTTTGAAGTTATTGTCTCAGGTTGTAGGTAATTACGTAGCCCCACAACTTCCCCAATCACAATCACGGCTGGTGACAGCGATAAACCAGTCGTTTGTTCGAGAATATCGCCCAGTTGACCAGTCCAAATCTGTTGTTGGGGAGTCCCTGCCCAACGGATAATCGCTATGGGTGTTAACTGCGATCGCCCATGTCGTTGCAATTGATGGACAATTTCTGGTAGGTTTTTTCCACCCATCAATATGGCTAGTGTCTCTAACCGTGACAAAGCCTCCCAGTCTAAAGCTTCCGGTTCATGGGCGGTGAATACTGCAAAGCCACGACTCATCACGGGATCTGTCAAGGGAATCCCCGCTAGCAAAGGCGCGGCTAAAGCCGATGAAATTCCTGGAATAACTTCAAAATCACAGCCATTAGCCCGCAAAACCTCGATTTCCGAGGTACAGCGTCCGAAAATAAACGGATCGCCTGATTTCAGCCTTACAACTTGTTTACCCGCTTGACAGTGCTGGACGAGTAACTGATTAATTTCCGTCTGGGGTGTACTAGGTTTTCCGCCTCGTTTCCCCACATCTAGCTTCAAGCAATTAGATGGTACACATTCTAATAATTGCCCATCAACTAGGGCATCGTAAATTAAAACCTCCGCCACAGCCAAAAGATTGTAAGCTTTTACCGTCAGGTATGCGACATCTCCCAATCCCGCACCTACAAGATAAACTTTGCCTGTGTTCGTCATGAGTTCCACTGAATGCGATCGCGCGATCTAATTGAAGTTTTACCTCCAAATCATACTAGTCAATTGGACTATGAAAAATTCAAAGACAAAGTACCAAATTTCCCATTTCCCAACATAAATATGTTACCCTAGTAGAGTTGTCTAAATTCCGCACATCCGGGAATTCGGGTGTTTCTCATAGGAGAAATACGCCTGGATGGAGGTTTAACCCGAATAGGAGTACAAAAAGATATGCCAGTTGTTTCATTGGCTCAAATGATGGAGTCAGGGGTTCACTTTGGGCATCAGACCCGACGCTGGAACCCTAAGATGTCACCTTACATCTACACTGCACGCAATGGTGTACACATCATCGACTTGGTGCAAACAGCCCAGTTGATGGATGAAGCGTATAACTATATGCGATCGCAAGCCGAGCAAGGTAAAAAGTTTCTTTTTGTTGGTACTAAGCGGCAAGCAGCAGGCATTATTGCCCAAGAAGCTGCCCGTTGCGGTTCTCACTATATTAATCAACGCTGGTTGGGTGGAATGCTCACTAACTGGACAACCATCAAAACCAGAGTAGACCGCCTCAAAGACTTGGAACGTCGGGAAGAAAACGGCGCATTAGATTTATTGCCGAAAAAAGAAGCATCTATGCTGCGTCGTGAGATGGCAAAGCTGCAAAAATATTTGGGCGGCATTAAAACCATGCGCAAAGTCCCTGATGTGGTAGTGATTGTAGACCAACGTCGGGAATATAACGCTGTGCAAGAGTGCCAAAAACTGGCAATCCCCATTGTTTCCATGCTGGATACAAATTGTGATCCAGATGTAGTAGATATTCCCATTCCAGCTAATGACGACGCTATCAGATCAATTAAATTGATCGTTGGCAAACTAGCAGATGCTATTTATGAAGGTCGTCATGGTCAGCTAGATGTAGAAGAAGACTACGAAGACTACGAAGGTGCTGAGGAAGAGTACGAATACGACGAAACTGAGTATACAGACTCATTTGTTCCCGACGAAGAGGAAGAATAACACACTCTGAAGATGAAGGATGAAGCAGACAAGGCTCACACTTCCTACTTCATCTTTAATAGTTTGAATTTCATCGTTTTTTCTTCCCCAGCCCTGAGTAAGATAGAAATACTCAAAACTCTTGCGTAGTGCTGAGTCACAGAAGTTCAGATGCCTGCGGCAAGCCTCTGGGTTAGTTCCTGATGGCAGGAAACCCCCTACAGGACTGTTTCACCGCAAAGCGTCTACGGCGGTTTCCGCCGCTCCGACTTCTCGCTGAGTCATGAGTGGTGAGTATTACTTAGTATCTTTACTCAGCACTGCTTTGGTGAGCGATAACAACTCAAGGTCAAGTTAGGAATTGAGGCAACATGGCGGAAATATCTGCAAAACTCGTCCAAGAGCTACGCCAAAAAACTGGTGCAGGCATGATGGACTGTAAAAAAGCGTTGAAAGAAACCGAAGGCAACATTGAAGAAGCCATAGACTGGCTACGAAAAAAGAACTTGGTTTCTGCGGGTAAAAAAAGCGATCGCATTGCGGCAGAAGGTCTGGTGGAAACCTACATTCAGCCCGGTGGTAAAGTAGGCGTACTTATAGAAGTCAACTGCCAAACAGATTTTGTTGCCCGTAACGAAGCTTTTAAAACCCTAGTGAAAAACCTAGCCCAGCAAGCAGCTACAGCCGATAGTGTAGAATCTTTGCTGACTCAACCTTACATCGACAATAACAGCGTGACTGTCGATGAATTCATTAAGCAAAGCATTGCTGGCTTGGGTGAAAACATCCAGATACGCCGCTTTGTAACTTTTGCTATCCAAGACACACCAGGAATAGTAGACAGCTACATTCACACCGGTGGTCGGGTTGGTGTATTGGTTGAAATTAATTCTCAATCAGAAGCAGCTACTAGCAACGAAGAATTCCAAGCATTAGCTCGGAACTCAGCTATGCAAGTGGCAGCTTGTCCCAACGTTGAGTATGTCAGTGTAGACAACATTCCTACCGCGACTGTCCAGAAAGAAAAAGACATCGAAATGGGTAAGGAAGACCTGGCTAACAAACCAGAAAACATCAGAGAAAAAATCGTTCAGGGGCGAATTGACAAGCGTCTGAAAGAAATGACCTTGCTAGACCAACCTTACATTCGCGACCAAAGTATTTCTGTAGAAGACTTAGTGAAGCAAGTGAAAGCGAAAGTTGGTGAAGATGTCACCGTGCGCCGTTTTGTGCGCTACATCTTAGGCGAAGGTATCGAAAAGCAAGAAAGTAACTTCGCTGAAGAAGTCGCTGCTCAAATGGGTGCGAAGTAATTATTAGTCAATAGTCCACAGCCCCAGATCGTGACTATTGACTCTGTTCTCTACAGGTCAAGCTATTTGCCTGACCTGTATTTTATTTAAAATTTTAAACATTCATAGATAATTATTTATCAATAATTACGTACATTTGTACTGTATAAGGCTCAAGTGAGTGAAAATATGGCCAGAGCAATTGAGCGAATTGAACGGGAACTAGTGGTGTTGCAAGAAGCAATTCAAGCGATCGCAAAAGAACTCCAAAGTGCTTACGCTAATTATTTAACGACTTTGGGTCAAGCACTCAGGAAACAGTTAATTCTTGCAAGTTATCACCTATGCACTCAAGGGTATCCTGAAAACTTTCTCAAGTTGTCACTCAATCAGCGGCAACAATTACAACAAAGCCTCCGCAAGTTAGGTCAACAAGCAGCTCAAATATTACTCAGTCATTTGTTCAATGATATAGATGCAGAAAATAATGAATATGAGCAAGAGGAGGAAAATATAGCAACTTCCGATCACATAGCAGAAGAGGAAATACAATCTGATCTATCATCCTCATCCGGTGAATCATCGAATCATTCATCTCCTCAACCTTATGTTGTTGAAATTTCTAACCCTATAGAATTAGCGAAATGGCAACAGCGTCTAGAAGTAGAAACGCAACACACGCTCAGAAAAGTTTCCCATGAAGCGAATCTAATCTTACAAAATGCGGGAATTTTACCTCAAAAATTACCAGAACCCGTTTTAGAAGCCGCCTCAGCGGCCTCAGAAGGTTCAGCCGAAATGATGCCAGGGCCGCCTAATATTTTAAACTTAGTACTGGAAATTCAAGATGAGCAAGATCCAGACGCACCTAGCTTAACCCAAATCATGACTATTAACTTGCGCTTAGGAGAAATCGAATTTGCTGACACAACATTAGCTAACAATCGCAAACAAATTCGTGAAATTTTAGGACAACTGAATAAACTAGGAAGAGAGTATCAAAAAAAGCAAAGGGAACGCTCAATTGCTGAAGCTGAAGCCGCATGGCGTGCTAGTTGGTATGAAGATTAATGAGAGGGGATTGAGGACAGAATAAGAGATTTGAAATTTTGAATTTTAAATGACTAACGACCAACCAGATTGGATACGCTTACATAAAGCCTTGGCAGTAGAAGCCGAACACGGTTTTACAGACTTGGTGGGTAGACAGTATCGCTTCAGTGAATTTCTCAGCCTCAAATTTGGGAAATTCCCCACGAGTTTACCACCAACTGAACGCCGTCGTTGGCAAGACCTGGCAGTGCAATTTGCTAATTATCCCAATTTGGAACTCAAAGAACGTCAACATTTAATAGCAGAAACACGGCGATATCTTTACCAATTGCAAAAAGGAGAAGGAGCAGTTGAGGAACAGGCAAGAAGTTACAAATCGAAAGTTCCGAATTCTGCACCAGTTGTAGCTGAAGTTAGTCGGAGATTAGCCCCTAAAATTGACCAAAAACTCAGCGATTTACCAGAGATAGGAATTCGTAAAGCTGATAAATTGGCAGCTTTAGGTTTGTATAATGTGCGTGACTTACTGTTTTACTATCCCCGTGACCATATTGACTATGCCCGACAAGTGAATATTCGGGAGTTGCAAGGGGGTGAAACGGTGACAATTGTGGCGACAGTCAAGCGTTGCAACTGCTTTCTTAGCCCCAAAAATCAAAAATTATTGATTTTAGAATTAGTTCTCAAAGATAATACGGGTCAAATCAAAGTCGGTCGTTTTTGGGCAGGTGCGAGGTTTACTAGTCGTGCTTGGCAAGAAAGTTTAAAACGACGCTACCCTGTGGGAAGTGTAGTAGCGGCTTGTGGATTAGTTAAAGGTAGTAAATACGGGTTGACTTTAGATAACCCTGAGTTAGAAGTGTTAGCACATCCAGGGGATACGATTGAATCGCTGACGATGGGGCGGGTAGTACCAATTTACGCACTCACCGAGGGAGTAATGGCGAACATGGTGCGACAGGCGGTAATTGCAGCTTTACCGGCGGCGACCCAACTGAAAGACCCGTTACCCAAAGGTTTGCGGGAAAAGTATGGTTTGATGGAATTAAAGGATGCGATCGCTAACATCCATTTCCCTGACGATAGCGATAGTCTACAAGCTGCCCGTCGTCGCTTGGTATTTGATGAATTTTTCTATCTGCAACTGGGTTTACTACAGCGTCAACAGCAAGCCAAAGCCATCCAAACCAGTGCGATTCTTGCACCCAAAGGTGAGTTAATCGAAAAATTCTACCAAGTCCTACCATTTCAACTCACTGGCGCACAGCAACGAGTCCTCAACGATATTCTCAATGACCTGCAAAAAACCTCACCGATGAATCGGCTAGTGCAAGGTGATGTAGGTTCAGGTAAAACAGTTGTAGCCGTGGTAGCGATTTTAGCTGCCATCCAATCTGGCTATCAAGCTGCGTTAATGGCCCCGACCGAAGTTTTAGCCGAGCAGCATTACCGGAAACTAGTTAGCTGGTTTAACTTGTTATACTTACCAGTGGAATTACTCACAGGTTCAACCAAAACCGCTAAACGGCGAGAAATTCATTCCCAGTTAGCTACGGGTGAATTACCTCTGTTAGTGGGAACTCACGCCTTAATTCAAGACACTGTGAACTTTCGGCGGCTGGGGTTAGTTGTAATTGATGAACAGCATCGATTTGGGGTCAAACAACGGGCGTTGTTACAACAAAAAGGCGAACAACCCCATGTATTAACAATGACTGCTACTCCCATTCCCCGCACCTTGGCATTAACTATACATGGGGATTTGGATGTTAGCCAGATTGATGAGTTACCACCAGGACGACAAGCAATTCAAACTACAGCCTTAACCAGTCAAGAACGCACCTTTGCTTATGACTTGATGCGCCGGGAAATTGCCCAAGGTAGACAAGTTTATGTAGTATTGCCTTTGGTCGAAGAATCCGAAAAACTAGACTTGCGATCGGCTGTAGAAGAACACCAAAAGCTGAAAGAAAGTGTGTTTCCAGAGTTTCAAGTCGGGTTGCTACATGGGCGTATGAGTTCTGCCGAGAAAGATGAAGCTATCACCCAATTTCGGGATAATCAAACGCAGATTTTAGTTTCTACCACCGTTGTAGAAGTTGGTGTGGATGTACCTAATGCCACAGTTATGCTCATTGAAAATGCGGAACGTTTTGGTTTATCACAACTCCACCAATTGCGGGGAAGAGTAGGGCGCGGTGCAGCAAAATCATACTGTTTATTAATGAGCAGTTCTAGAAGTCCCGATGCTCAACAAAGATTAAAAGTATTGGAACAGTCTCAAGATGGCTTCTTCATCTCCGAAATGGATATGCGATTTCGCGGGCCGGGAGAAGTATTAGGAACTCGCCAATCTGGTGTACCAGATTTTACCTTAGCTAGTTTGGTAGAAGACGAAGAAGTCTTAATCTTAGCCAGACAAGCCGCCGAAAAAGTTATAGAACTAGATACCAGTTTAGAGCGTTGGCCGTTAATGAAAGCAGAGTTGAAATATCGCTACGAACGCTTAATGGGCGGAGCAATTTTAACCTAGACTAATCAACTTCACTTCTGCACCAACTTAAGATTTAGTTTATTTAATATTGAGAAATGCGATCGCGCCTTCAAACCAAACGCGATCGCTAACTGTTCTAAGCCATGAAATTAATTACAGCAGTAATCAAACGCTGGGTGATAGGCAAACTATCTATCACCATCGCCAAACACAACAGCATCATGTAAGAGATGGAGAAGAGAAAAACATCTCTAGCGACAGCGCGGTCTTCAGGATTTTGTAACAAACACCAAGATTTGCGAATAAATAAACCGCCTAAACCAGCGGCGAAGGCGGCGTAAATGATCCCGCTAGCGTGGAGAGGATAAACCAATAACAGCGTTGCTAAGACCGTAATCAAGCTGTAGTACCAAATTTGCTTGACGGTAACTGCTGCACCTTCCACTACAGGTAACATGGGAATACCTACCTTGGCGTAGTCATCACGAATCATCAACGCCAAAGCCCAGAAATGGGGGGGTGTCCACAAAAAGACGATCGCAAAAATTAACCATGCAGCCCAACTTAAAGTCCCTGTGACTGCTGCCCAACCCACTAGAGCGGGAATCGCTCCAGCCGCACCACCAATGACAATATTCTGGGTACTATGACGTTTTAACCAGTGAGTATAGACCAAAACGTAAAATATGATGCCAGATAATGCTAGTGAGGCCGCGAGGAGATTAGCAAATACTGTCAGGAGTGTAAACGAAAGTATGGCGAGAGCGATCGCAAAAATCAGCGCATCACGTGGCTGCACTCTCCCAGAAGGCATAGGACGATGGCGCGTCCGCTCCATTTCATAATCAATATCCCGGTCATAAATGCAATTAATGGTCTGTGCGCTAGCGGCCGCCAAAGTTCCGCCAGTGAGAGTCACGAATAACAACAAAGGGTCTACTTCGCCTTTTGCCGCAATCCACATACTTCCGGCAGTAGTAATTAATAGCAATGGGATAATTCTAGGTTTAGTTAGCTGATAATAGCTTTGAACTACCTGAAGAAAAGTTTCGTGGTGGCGAGAGACATTAGTCTCGATCATTTTGACTGTAATTCCTTTTTTTTCAAGAACTTATGTGCAGCCCTTGCTCTAGGTTGGTAATCCTTGCCTTTACTACTGCCATGTAGAGAGTGTTGAGTCAAAAAAGGCAGGAAGCAGGTAGAGTTTGGAGCTTCAGTGCTAGGAGGAAAGTCTGCAAGTAATGATGGGAAGGAGGAAACGCTTCCGGCTTTCTTGCTGAGACACCTTCCTCCTCACTGTTTCATACTTTTTTGTGGTCAGCAGTTCATTATCAACATAGGGAGTGGGGACTGGGAATTGGCTGTATAGAGGTGTGAGGTTGTAGAGGTTGAGTCAAAAAACTAATCTCTAACCTGTCACCTGTTACCTGTTACCCCTAAATCTTGGCTTCGATTTCTCGATTTTCAGCCCAGTCGCGGAGTGCGAGAACTGTAAAAGCCACCAAAGAACCTAACAGTGCTGCGCCTACAGCTTGGTGAGATACTGTCAAAGGCTCGACTTGCAGATGCAATCGGAAAGTCGCAACTCCCAAAACGATTTGTAAGATTAACAGCACACCGGACATATTCGCGAGTCGTCGCAAAGCTGGATGTAGTGCTGGTGTCCGCCAGGAAATTAACACTACGGCTAAAGTGGTGAGGGTTGGTGGTATTAAGCCCAAGATGTGGCTGTACATCACGCTGCAAAGTTGAGAACCTCCGAAGCACTGGTGTAACGCCCAACGAGAGCCGACCAACGCGCCTAAGAGACTTTGCAGATAAACCAGAATCGCAGCTGTTAAACCCACCCAAGGTAGCTTTCCGACGTTACCTGTTCCCTGATAGGGGGTCAGTGCAATGCCAATAATCAGTAGGGTAGTGAAAAACAATAACGCTGTCCCCAAATGGGCAGTGACGATATCAAATCGTAATAATTCCGTGACGGTGAGTCCACCCAAAATCCCTTGAAAGACGATTAAAGACAGGGCAAATGTCCCCGCCCAAGGTAGCCAACTAGGTAAGGCTCGACGATGCCACCACGATAAACCACATAAGGCGATCGCACTTACACCAATTAAACTGGCATCTAGACGGTGAAACCACTCCAGGAATACTTGGAGATTCATTTGCTTGGCTGGTACTAGTTCTCCGTAGCAAAGTGGCCAGTCTGGACAAGCCAGCCCTGCATTCATCACGCGGGTAGCACTACCTATAGCCATCAAAATCAAGGTGGCTATAGCCATTCTCCACACCAAGCGACGAATCATTTCCTTGGGCTTGTCGGCTGCTGTTGATGCTTCATTTTGTTGTTCTAGGACAAATTCGCTCATGAACAATACCTTCTGCCCACTCTTTGGTAGAACTGCTTACAATTTGCAATTTTCATACTTACCTATCTCCACCCTAGCGTATAGGCTAAGGTTTAATGATTGGCTTTCATTTAATAATTTGAACCACTTCTGCCCTGATTAGCCGGAAGCTTTAGGTATTTTTAAGTTGTCAGGAATTGGTCAATATCCATACATTTTTATTTCCTAAAATTTTCCTTAAATTTTTCTAATTTTTGATATTTACTCTTGTAAGTATCCACTAAGTCTCTTTTACTCAAGATTAGTAAAGTAGTGGAAAAAATTAATAAAAATTTCAGACCTTTCGAGTCAATATTTAATAGCCTAGATTACCTTAGTAAGTGAGTTGCTTCGAGATAACGTAATTAATTCGTGTAAGTGAGCCGTGAAAATTCCAAGTTCTATCTGGACATTATTAATAGGCATTGGGCTGACCTTAGCCAGCCTGTGGTACGGTCAAAATCACGGTTTGTTGCCAACAGCAGCCTCTGATGAAGCCGTGTTAGTGGATGGTCTGTTCAACACAATGATGACCGTCTCAGTAGGTATATTTTTGATTGTTGAAGGTGTATTAATTTACTGTGCATTTAAGTATCGTCGGCGGGCAGGTGATCATGAAGATGGCCCACCAGTTGAAGGTAATGTACCTTTAGAAATACTATGGACAGCGATCCCCGCCATTATTGTTATTGGTATTTCTGTCTATAGCTTTGAAGTTTATAATGACATCGGTGGTTTTGATCCCCACGCCGTCCATGAAGCCCCGATTATGCAAGAATCGATGGCGATGCCTGGGGCTGCCATCGCTGCAACATTAAATGATACCCCTCCTAGCACTGCACCCAACCTCAATCAACAAAAGTCTGATGAGGCAATGCAAGATCCAGCTACAGCCGCAGTTCGCAATGCTGACCAAATTCCCCAAAAGCGAGATGCGCCAGGTGTAGGTAGTGTTTCTCCTAGTATTGGTGCTAGTCCTGAAAAAGAAGGAAAACCACCTGAATTACAAGTTAACGTTACCGGTTTACAATACGCTTGGATTTTTACCTATCCCGAAACAGGTGTTACCACTGGTGAACTACACGTTCCCATTGGGCGGGAAGTGCAAATTAATATGACAGCAAATGATGTGATCCATGCCTTCTGGGTTCCTGAATTTCGGCTCAAACAGGATGCGATCCCCGGTAGACAAAGTGAACTCCGTTTTACCCCTAAAACCGAGGGTGACTATACTCTCATCTGTGCCGAACTGTGCGGCCCCTACCACGGCGCAATGAGAACACAGGTGGTGGTGGAAAAACCAGAAGCTTTTGAAAAATGGATGCAAGAGCAATTAACTGCGAATAATGACACCTCCAAGGAAGCGATCGCCGTTCGCGCAGTGTCTCCGTTAGGAGAAGGAGGGTCTAAGACCATCGCACTTAATCCTGCTAACCAATCCCCCGACGAATTCCTCGCACCCTACACCAAGGAAATGGGAATTCAGCCAGAAATGTTACATCAGATTCATAAATAGTCAAAAGTCCGCAGTCCACAGTCCACAGTCATCAATGACTCATGACTATTGACCCTTGACTATTGACCATTGACTATTGACTCTTAACCATGACACAAGCTCAGTTACAAGAAACTGCCAACATCCCTGCCCATATTGAAGAACCAGGGATCAGAAAATGGCAAGACTACTTTAGCTTCAATACCGATCACAAGGTCATTGGACTGCAATATCTAGTCACATCGTTCATTTTTTACTGCATTGGCGGCGTTTTAGCTGACTTAGTGCGTACAGAACTACGAACTCCAGAAGTAGATTTTGTCAGTCCAGAAGTATATAACAGCCTGTTTACACTGCACGCCACAATTATGATTTTCTTGTGGATTGTGCCAGCCGGGGCAGGATTTGCGAACTTTTTGCTGCCCCTAATGATTGGGGCAAAAGATATGGCGTTCCCTAGACTGAATGCTGTAGCCTTTTGGCTGATCCCCCCAGCCGGATTGTTGCTGATTATCAGTTTAGTGATTGGAGATGCTGCCGAAGCAGGTTGGACTTCTTACCCTCCTTTAAGTTTGGTGACGGGACAGGTAGGTGAGGGCATTTGGATTATGAGTGTCCTACTGTTGGGTACGTCGTCAATTTTGGGGGCGATTAATTTTCTCGTCACCTTGCTGAAAATGCGTATCCCCACTATGGGTTTCCATCAAATGCCCTTGTTTTGTTGGGCGATGCTGGCGACTTCGGCGTTGGTTTTAATGTCAACACCTGTGTTAGCAGCAGGTTTGATTCTCCTGGCTTTTGACTTATTGGCAGGAACGACATTTTTCAACCCTACTGGTGGTGGTGATCCGGTGGTATACCAGCATATGTTCTGGTTTTACTCCCACCCAGCAGTTTACATCATGATTTTGCCCTTCTTTGGAGCAATTTCAGAGATTATTCCTGTTCATTCTCGTAAACCAATTTTTGGTTATAAAGCGATCGCCTATTCATCTTTAGCCATCAGTTTCTTAGGGCTAATCGTTTGGGCGCACCATATGTTTACCAGTGGTATTCCTGGCTGGTTACGGATGTTCTTTATGATCACTACAATGATCATTGCTGTACCTACAGGCATCAAAATTTTCAGCTGGTTGGCGACTATGTGGGGTGGCAAAATCCAGTTCAATAGCGCGATGCTCTTTGCTATGGGTTTTGTCGGTACTTTCGTAATCGGTGGGATTAGTGGTGTCATGCTGGCAGCAGTGCCTTTTGATATCCACGTCCACGACACTTATTTTGTAGTGGCGCACCTGCACTATGTGTTGTTTGGTGGTAGCGTCCTAGGAATTTTCGCTGCCATTTATCATTGGTTTCCGAAAATGACAGGACGGATGATCAATGATTTTTGGGGTAAGGTACATTTTGCCCTGACAATTGTGGGTTTGAATATGACATTCCTACCCATGCACAAGTTAGGACTCATGGGGATGAACCGCCGTGTGGCTCAGTATGATCCTAAGTTTGCCCTGTTAAATGAAATCTGTACTTACGGTTCTTACATCCTGGCTGTTTCCACATTTCCCTTTATCATCAACGCTATTTGGAGTTGGTTGTACGGAGAAAAAGCTGGTAATAATCCCTGGAGAGGACTTACCTTAGAGTGGATGACTACGTCCCCACCAGCGATTGAAAATTTTGATCAACTGCCCGTACTAGCTACAGGGCCTTATGACTATGGTTTGGAAAAGGCTCAAGAAGGCGTACCTTTATCTGATCCTAATCCGCTCTTATCTGCTGGGCCAAACTCAGTCTTAAGAGCTGATCCTGACGAACCATATCCAACCATTGAGTCTGATTTAGAGACGAGAAAGTAAAAATGCAAAAGGCAAAAGGTAAAAGAAAAATCTTTCTACTTTCTACCTTTTACTTTTGTCTTTTTTATCCCAAGTCCCACAATATATTCACAATTTGTCAAAATTCATGCAAAGTCAAACTATTGACCCAGCGAAAACGGAATTGAATCATCACCATACAGCAGAGACAGTTGATCATCATGAGGAACATCCTGATCACCGTCTGTTCGGGATATTTGTGTTCTTGATTGCTGAAGGGATGATTTTTATGGGTTTGTTCGGAGCTTATTTAGCTTTCCGTTCAACTGTACCTGTGTGGCCGCCAGCCGGGACACCAGATTTAGAACTCTTATTACCTGGAGTTAATACTGTGAATCTGATTGCCAGTAGCTTTGTGATGCACAATGCTGATACTGCAATCAAAAAGAATGATGCTAAGGGTATGCGTACTTGGCTAGCCATTACCGCCGCAATGGGTGCGATTTTCTTAGTAGGACAGGTTTACGAATACACACATCTAGAATTTGGTTTAACAACTAATTTATTTGCCAGTGCATTTTATGTTTTGACGGGTTTCCACGGTTTGCACGTAACTATCGGCGTTTTAGCCATTCTAGCTGTGCTGTGGCGATCGCGCACTCCCGGTCATTACAGTAATGAAAAACACTTTGGTGTGGAAGCGGCAGAAATATATTGGCACTTCGTTGACGTAATTTGGATTATTTTGTTCGGATTACTGTATTTACTGTAGGTATTAATTATTAGTTGTTCACTCCACGCGGACAACTTAAGATTCTGCCCCCCCCTCTGGGGGTTTTTTTATTGGGCATGGGGTATGGAGCATAAGGCAATATAATCCACCTTGTTCTCTGCACCTCTACACCCACACCCCTACAACCTTTCTTTCCACCTAAGCTCTATTACGTGGTGAGTTGAAGGTTTCCCAACCGACTTTCACCGCATTTTGTAGACGGCTACTGAAATCTACAAACTCTTTCATCATTAAGTGCCAGTTTCTTTCTGTTTCTTCTTGAAAGACTACCCAGAAATATTCTAGGCGATCGCGCTCAATAATTTTTTCACCTTCAATCGCTTCCCGTGCTTTCCTTACAGCATTTAAGTAAGTGTCACGGGTGAGTTTACCCGCTGATTCCGCTTCTGCTTGAGCGCGTCTTCTAAGTGCTTCAATGAGTGCTTTAGTTTCGCGCTTTAATTCATCAGTTTCGCCAGCCATTTCTGTTTCTACTAATTCGTCAGTTTGTGAGCTAACTTCTACTACAATAGTAGATTCCACAATTTCCACAGATTCGATGTTGTCATAAGTCATGTTTGAAACATCCTGTTAGTCAATAGTCAATAGTCAATAGTCTTTCCCCTACACCCCTACACCCCTACACCACTACACCCTTACACCCTTACACCCTTACACCCTATGCCCTAATTTGTTGTTCTAATCTAAGCAATTGTTCCACTCTTGCTTCAGTTGCAGGGTGACTGGAAAATAAGTTGCCGAGAAATTGCCCAGAGATGGGATTGATGATTAAGAGTGGTTCAAACGCGGGGTTAGCATCTAAAGGTAGTTGCCTAGCAGTGGCTTCTAATCTTTGCAATGCACGAGCTAAGGCACGGGGATTACCTGTTAATCTAGCAGCACCAGCATCAGCTGAAAACTCTCTTGTGCGGGATATTGCCAATTGGATAATTGTGGCGGCGATGGGGGCTAGAATGACGGTTAACAATACGCCTAAAGGATTTCCGCCTCTTTCATTATCTCGTCCACCTGCTCCACCGAACCATAAGCTATAACTTAGCATCTGCGCTAAGAAGGATATTGCACCAGCAACGGTAGCAGCAACAGCTTGGGTTAAGGTGTCCCTGTTGATAATATGTGTAAGTTCGTGAGCGATCACCCCTTCCAACTCATCATCTGGCAAGATATTGAGGATACCTTCAGTAACCGCTACAGCTGCGTGTTCTGGATCTCTGCCTGTAGCAAAAGCATTAGCAGTTTGACTGGGAACAATATATACACCAGGCATAGGAATATTAGCTCTTTGCGATAGTCTCTGCACCATACGATAGAGTCCTGGTGCTTGGCTTTCGCTAACAGGCTGTGCTTGGTAAACTGCTAGGGCAATTTTGTCTGATTGATACCAAGAAAATAAGTTAGTGACTGCGGCTAATCCGATACCTATAATTAAGCCGTTAGTGCCACCGATTACCCAATAACTAATAGCAATTAATAAGCCACTAAGAGTAGCAAGCAAGGCAACTGTTTTAAATTGATTTCCCATATTTTTAATCTCCTGCTAATGCTGTCTAGATTTCTTTAGCTTTCTTTAAAAAACAGCATCATTGAAGCCACACTTTGATTGTATCTAGACCAATTCATCTGTATGGTAAAGATAACCTGTCATTTGAGTACGGTTTTCCCACTCATATAAATTTTAGATTTTGGATTTTAGATTTTGTGGAAAGTTCTTATCCACAAGTTTTTCAGACAGATTTTGGATTTAAAAATTTGATTTATAAACTATTCCAGAATTTTTCAACAAGATTAAATAAGTACAATGGCTTAAACATTTGTAGTTTGGATCAGACAGCAGATAGATTTTTTCATAACAACATTTCCCCGTTCCCCTTTTCCTATATCTTTCTTGATGTATTACCAGACTTAGGGTATTGTAAGTTTAAATAATGGCAATGGAGCTTGCCAAAACCGCTATTCCAGTACAGAAAATATAATCTGGAAAGCTGATAGCTCCTACTCTCTTGGCTGATTGCAGGATAGTAGGAGTTTGTTTTATTGATCACCAGACTTCACCGTAGTCAGCATTCATCTACAAATCGCTGCTACGGAGGTCATGGGATGTTATTGAGCATATTGTGGATTTTAATGATGGGCTTTTTTGTAGGTCAAATTGCCCGTCGTTTAGGCGCACCGCCTTTAATTGGCATGATTTTAGTAGGCATTGTTCTCAGTCCTCCAGTTCTGAATCTCATCAGTCTAGATGTGTTGGGTGCTGCTGATGAATTCAGGACTTTAGCTGTGATGATTATTTTAATGAAAGCGGGACTGGGATTAGACCGGGAAAAACTGGCTCAACAGGGAACGGTGGCTTTACGTTTAGGATTTTTGCCTGCGATGTGTGAAGCGATCGCCATTGCAATTGCGGCTATGGTAATATTCCAATTTGATTGGACTACAGGCTTACTTTTAGGCTGCATTATCGGTGCTGAATCTCCAGCCGTGATTGTTCCAGGAATGCTACGCCTCAAAAGTTTAGGTTTGGGTGTAACTAAAGGGATTCCCGATGCAATTTTAACTGGTAGTGCTTTATCTGATGTCTTGTTATTACTAGTTTTTAGCTTGTTGCTGAATTTCTTAAGAGATGGTGGGGTTGAGCAAATTACTCTGTTTGGGGGATTTACTGTCAACACAGTGTATTTACTTCCAATACAGGTAATTCTACAAGTCGTTTTAGGAATTTTATTTGGTTATCTAGCAGCCCGTTTACTAGTTTTAGTCTTAACAAAACAAAACTGGACTCAAAACGCTGTCCAAGATACGGTAATTGCTGCCAGTTTAGCTTTATTTCTGGTAATTATTGCTAATAATTTGCCTTATTTTTCTGGATATTTGGCAACAATGGCGATGGGATTCTTCTTAATTGAATTAGATGCACCCCTAGCTAGAAGATTACGAAGTGGTTTTGATAGTTTATGGGTAGTAGCTGAGATTTTTTTGTTCGTTTTATTAGGTGCAAGTATTCAATTACAAACATTGGAAAAAGTTTTATTACCTGGTGTTGTAATTCTGGCGATTGGTTTATTAATTGGGCGCATGATCGGGTGGTATCTCTCAACTGTGGGTAGTAATTGGAATTGGCATGAAAGATTATTCTTGCTACCCGGTAACTCAGCTAAAGCTACAGTACAAGCAGCTATTGGTGCAATTCCTCTGGCTCAGGGTATTGCTGGAGGTGAAATAATTTTAGCGATCGCAGCTCTTTCAATCTTAATTACTGCGCCTTTGGGTGCTTGGTCTACGGCTGTTTTTGCCCCTAAATTATTAACTAAAGGGGAAGTTGATCCTACAAAAGTAACTGTTGCAACTCGCACTGTATTCCTAGCCGCAGTTGATACATCTAGTTTAGCCACAGAAGTTTTCACTAAAGTTGCAGATTTAGCACGTCGCAGTAATGGCGAAGTCATCGTTTTACACATAGTTAACACCTCAAATTCGCCATCTGTGGAAAGATTACAAGCACAAGCAAAAAAAATACTATCTGATATTAAATATGAATTTGTAACTGCAAGTGGTGTTGTTCCAGAAACAATTATTCAAATTGCTGAAACTTACCAAGTAACGGCAATTGTGATGGGAAAACGTGGACATCAACCTTGGGAACAAGTATTAGTTGGTTCGGTGTCACAAGCTGTCTTAGAAGCTAGTCAAATACCTGTCATTTTGTTAGATAATTACACAAGGTAAGTTAAATATGGGATTTGGATTAAAAAGTTTATTGGAGCATAGTGTACAACTGATTACTATTGCCCCAAAGTTAGTGCCAGAAGTTTTGCAACAACCCACAATTCGTAATCCTATAGCTGTCAGCTTAGGTGCGATCGCAGGTGCTTTAAGTCGCTACTATTTAAGCTTGTGGTTTGCTCAACGCTTCGGTACAAGTTTTCCCTATGGGACATTCTTCATCAATATTAGCGGTTGTTTAGCTATGGGTTTTTTCTTCACCCTGGCGTTAGAAAGAGTAGCAATCATTTCTCCAGAATTAAGGTTATTAGTAGCCGTAGGTTTTTTAGGAGCTTATACTACTTTCTCTACCTACGCTTTAGATACTGTTACCCTTGTAGATAATCGAAACTTCATCGTCGCAGGTTTTTATTTAGCTGGCAGTGCAATATTAGGAATTATCAGCATTCAGCTAGGTGTAATTTTAGCTCGATTGTGGCATTAAAATTAGGGTGATATATGTGATGAAAGTCTGGAAGCAGCTAACAATATATATTGGTGAATCAGATCATTGGCATCACCAACCACTCTATATAGCCATAATTGCAGCTGCACGTCAGCGAGGATTAGCTGGCGCAACAGTAACACGAGCTATAGCTGGTTATGGTAAACATAGCACGATTCATACTACTAAATTGTGGGAATTATCTTCTGATTTACCGATAGTAGTCACAATCATCGACTATGAAGAAGCGATCGCAGATTTTATTCCTGTGGTGCAAGAGATGGTAAAAGATGGTTTAGTAACATTACAACCCGTGGAAATTATTCATCATGCCCCTGTTTAAATATTAACCAATATGAATATAAAGAATTTATTTTTTTACTACTTTTAAAGTCTGGAAACTAGGATCATGACAACCACTGATAAATCCACCTTCCTGTTGAATGTGTTGTAAATATTCCAGCACAGATGGCGTAATCACTTCCCCAGGAATTAACGCCGGAATTCCCGGTGGGTAGGGACAAACGATTTCTGCACAGATGCGATCGCACGCCTCTAACACAGGTACTATTTCACTAGCTGCAAAAAAAGCCTCACGGGGAGAAATTACCGTCACATATCCTAAATTACTATTATTAAAACCCCTCTCCAAACCTCTCCCCTGCAAGGAGAGAGGCTTTAATTTTTGCTCCCCGGCTATTAAATTTTCCTCTAATCTCCCAATTTTGTAGCTATGCAAGGGTAAAGCTTTTGATTTTTGCTCCCCTTCCCTTGCAGGGAAGGGGTTGGGGGTTAGGTTCGAGACTAATTTACAACCGATGTTATCTATTATTCTCGGTAGCGGAGTAGATGATGGGTTAATGTTCGCTAAACTCCTAAAACCCTGCACCAACTGCTCAATATCATCTGCTGTATTCCCCAAACTAATAATAAACATGATATTTTGCAGTGTGGAAAACTCCGCCGTGACACCTTGCGTATCTAATATTTCTTCTGCTTCAAATCCTGTAAAACCTAACCCAGACACAGTGACAGTCAACCGTGTTTGATCTAAATCCACAAACCCCGGTGATAAATCTCCTGATGGTAACTGCAACACTGATAACCCTGGCATTTGACTGATGCTAGTTCTCGCATCACGCGCCAGTTGCAAAGTGCGAGACATGAGTTGTTTACCATCCGTCGCCATTTGTTGGCGCGCAGCATCCAGGGACGCTAACAAGATATAACTGGGACTGGTAGACTGTAAAAGTTGCAAAGCTTTACTAACTCGGTCAATATCTATTCTCTCGCCTTGGACGTGCAGCATTGATGCTTGCGTCATTGCACCGAGTACCTTGTGAATTGACTGCACAGTTAAATCTGCACCAGCAACTAAAGCAGGGGTAGGTAGTTCAGGATGAAAAGCAAAGTGTGCGCCGTGGGCTTCGTCTACTATTAAAGGAATATGATATTGATGGGTAATTTGAGCGATCGCCTGTAAATCTCCACAAACGCCGTAATATGTGGGATAAACTGTCAAGACGGCCTTCGCATCTGGATGTTGCTGTAATGCAGCTTGTAAGCTATCCGGCGTGATACTGTGGGCAATATCTAAAACTGGGTCATATTCAGGATTAACGAAAATTGGTATTGCACCAGAGAGAATTAAACCAGCGATCGCCGATGAATGCACATTACGCGGCAAAATTATCTTATCCCCTGCACCACAAGTAGCCAGAATTGCCGCTTCTATCCCACAAGTAGAACCATTGACTAAAAACCATGTTTGGGAAGCACCAAAAGCTGCAGCAGCTAACTGTTGCGCCTGTTGAATTACGCCTTGGGGTGCAGATAAATTATCTAAATTAGCTAACTCTGTCAAATCAACACCAAATACATCCTTACCCAATAAATCAACCAAAGCTTGACTAATTCCCTTTCCCCGCTTATGTCCAGGCGTATAAAAAGCCGCATGAGGACGCACCGCACAGTTTTTTAAAGCTTCTAGTAAAGGTGCTTGATTTTGATTCATTTTTGGGTCTTTGATTGAATAATTTGACTCATAAATCAAGTTTCTGAATCGTAAATCAAGTTTCTGAATCGTAAATCAAATTTCTGACTCGTAAATTAAGTTTCTGACTCATAAATTAAGTTTCTGACTCATAAATCAAGTTTTCGACTCGTAAATCAAGTTCACGACTTCTAAATTAAGTTTCTGACTCGTAAATCAAGTTTTCGACTCGTAAATCAAGTTCACGACTTCTAAATTAAGTTTCTGACTAGTAAATCAGCTTTTTAATCCAAAAATCAAGTCATTTTTTCGCCAAGCAACTTTTTAAAGCGCAAAGCTGTTATTATCGCCAACAAATCAGATAGCGATGGAAAACCTTAGACAGCCACTACAGTTATTTGTTCTCCAGATTGACATCCTCCCACCGCGAACCCTTGCGGGTATAGCGGGGGATTCCAAAGATCACTCTTTGGGTTTCCTCTTTCCCCGACTCGACTTATTTGGAGGGATTTCTCCACCCAAACAGAGGTCGATATCTCCAGAGGCTTGA
>DVDT01000045.1 GCA_015296085.1 Trichormus sp. M33_DOE_039
AATTTCATATCTGTGTTAGATGAAATGAATCTAAACTATATGGTAGCGATTCGCTCAAATCATGATGTGGATTTACTTCCGAGACAGCATACTCAATATTTAGAATGGCAGAGATTTAAACGAGTATTCTCTGACCTGAGCAGCGAAAATCGGTTTATTAGAGAAATAATTCACGGTAAAAGGCAAGAAGAAAGGTATTGGCAAATCACTACACACCGTGAGAATTTGCCTGCTAAAAACCCGCATGCTCATCATCAAATACCCAGGTTTGATGATGTCGATATGGGAAAATCACCATCATAGAATTTGCCATATATTTGCAGAGAAATTTGGATGGTAAAATTAGAAAAAATTTAGCGATCGCCTGAAAATAATACTTTACAATCGAGTCATTTCAAATAATTGCTGGGCATTCCTTCCTAAAAAATCCTCAAACAATTCTGGCTTATCTGGTGCTACTTCTACTAAATAACGTTGGGCGATTTCATAATAAGCGTAAGTCCAAGGAATCTGTATTTCTTCACTGCTAATATCATCAATGACTGTCATCATTTCCTTAACTGCGGCGGTGGCTGTTTGACGTAGTCCACAGCTAACATTGCCTTCTATATCTGTTTTCATCGGTACACCCAAATTAGCCAAACCTCTAGCAGTGGTGTCTATATCGGGGTATGTCGGCGTATTTTGGCGGTTAACGTAGCCTGTGAAATGATTGACAGCATAACCATGTAACAGCACCCAAGCACCATATTGACTCACTTGATTCACAGTTTCTACTGTGGAACGTAGAGGACTTAGCCAAGGACGAGTGAAAGTTTTGCGGAGTTTTTGTACAATACTTTCATCGTTTCCTTCTGCTGCTGGGGGAAAGGTGAGTGAATGCTGAATTTTAGAGACTGTTTGATAAATTAGTTGAGCAATATGATCAGGCAATTCATCTACAATTAACTCACTAATAAATAACTTGGGTAAATCAAATTCTACTTGTTGTGGATGGCGATAGTGACGAGCATAAAGGTGAGTTTGAGGAAAAATATATTCTCCTGCTGATACATAACCCAAAGTCTCAGCAATTTGCCCTAAATAATTGATTCCCAAATTAACTTGACCTTGGGGGCTATCAACTACCATCCGCAAAGACCGAAAGGCGATATGGTCATTAGCGATATTTCCACCAGCCGCAGTAATCATTTGTTCATAGATTTGAGCATAATTAACTCTGGCTTTATATTCTTGCCAAAGTAATTCCCAAAGACGACAGGAAATTTCAGGTTTCATAGTTTTTAGTCATTAGTCATGAGTTACTCTCTACCTTGTCTCCCCCACACCCTCCAAATGCAAAATCTCACTGAGAATATCGAGGGCGGTTTGAATTTGGTCGCTTTCAATAACTAGAGGCGGACAGAAACGGATGGCGGCTTTACCGCAACCTAGTAATAGTAGACCTTTTAAGAAGGCGGATTGAATGATGCGATCGCGCAATCTGCTATCATAATTCCCTTGTGCATCTAATAAATCTACGGCTACCATCAAACCTTTGCCTCTGGGGCGGGACATTCTAGGAAATCTTGCTTGTAACTGAGTAAGTCCAGCTTGCAGGAGTTGTCCCATTTGGGTAGCATTAGCCATTAAGCCACTATCTAGTAATCGTAATGTCGCAATAGCTGCTGCACAAGCTACGGGGTTGCCGCCGAATGTGGTAGCGTGAGAACCAGGCGGCCAGGTCATTAATTGCGGACGGGCGAGAATAGCACCTAATGGTAAACCACTGGCTAGACCTTTGGCTGTAGTAATAATATCTGGGCTAACACCCCAATGCTCTATAGCAAATAAACGACCAGTGCGTCCCATACCTGATTGCACTTCATCTACTACCATTAAGATGCCGTGGCGATTGCAGATATCTCGAATTCTGCTTAAAAATCCATCTTCGGGAACGATATAACCACCTTCTCCTTGAATGGGTTCAACGATAATGGCTGCTACTTCGTGGGGCGGGAGGATGGTATTAAATAATTGTTGTTCTAGATGGTCTAAACTAGCGTGAGTCCCGTAGGGAATATGAGTTATCCCTGGAACTAACGGCCCAAAATTGGCGCGTTGCACTGTTTTAGAACCAGTCAAGGACATTGCACCGTAAGTGCGTCCGTGGAATGCACCTAAAAAAGCCACAAAGAGCGATCGCTTGGTGTAATATCGAGCTAGTTTCATCGCTCCTTCGTTAGACTCTGCACCGGAATTGGTAAAAAATACTCTCCCTCCGTGGGGAAATGGGGCGCGAATAGCTAAATGTTCGGCGAGTTCCACCATCGGTTCATAGTAAAAATCCGTTCCCGACATATGCACCAACCGCGCCGCCTGTTCCTGAATTTCCTTCACTACTTCCGGGTGGGCGTGACCGGTGGCGGTGACTGCAATACCTGCGGTCATATCTAGAAATACGTTCCCGTCTACGTCTTCTAACATACAGCCTTCACCACGAGCCACCACCAAGGGATAATCGCGGGTATAGGAAGGGGAAGTGACAGCGCGATCGCGTTCTACAATAGCTAAAGCCTTCTCTCCTGGTAGTGATGTCACTAAACGCGGTACACGCGGTAAAGGTCGATGAATAGGAATACTTAACATCTTGTTTTAATTTTTTCTCTAAATACGGTTAATTAAACTGCAATGTGCAAATGCTAACAGTAGCATTTGATTCTATTCTGTGTATAACTTACGCATTGACAGACTAGCAATAATATGTGCTAGCGATTGTGGAAAAATACAGATAATTTTTCATGAATCCCTAGGAGGATTTTTGCAAATGTTCCGATAGTTCAAGATAGTCCCACACAGAAAAAACCCACAATCAAAAATGAATGAGCGCATTCCCCATGTTTGATTTCATTTTTCAACTCACAGGACTACGGAGGGTTCATCAAGGACATTGGTGTTGTATTTGGAGAACATTTGTAGGTTTATGTCCTTACTCCCTAGTTTAATCGCAGGTTATAATATACTGCTAGGCTGAGTTTCTCCCGAACGTTGGAAGAGGTTTGATGCCCTGTCAAATGTGCTATTAGCACATGGCAAAATTATAGATCGCAGAATTTTTGAAATTATGAGTATTATATTCAGCCAAAAACTCAGACTAACAGTAGGTATTGCGGCATCATTACTGGTAGGTTTAACTGCTAGCCATCTATATAACCAAAATAAAAATCAAAAGATAGCCCAACAATCTCAAAATATTGATAATAATTTCATCTCAAACCAGCAATTAAATAATTTTACTACTACCACAAGCTTTTCTCCGACTTCCCTGCAATCTACTGCTGTTAATACCAATTTTTGGCAGACAGATCAGGAACAGGTGAATCAATATAATCCATCCAAATCCGAGCAAAATTTAGCGGCTACATCCATCAGTTATCCAATTATTGATGAATGGCGAAAATATAAATATAGTGTCAATGGTAATCAAGTTTTATCAGCAGCACAATTGCCAACCAATAAAGTTAATTTTAATCAATCAGATTTATTGAGTGTGCTGGTTAATACAAGAAAGTATTTTCAAGAACACGGTAAGGCAGATCCTGATATCTTAAGGCCAGGATTGCTGAGTACACAAAAAGTCACTACAGAAGATATTTTAAAAACATTAGACTTCATGATTGAAGTTCTTCAAGAAGATATTGCTAAAAATCGGATTACACGTCTACAAAATCCTAATTTTATTAATCGTCATTTTCGCGTTATTCGCTGGAATGCTTATAAGCCAGACAACCCGAATCAAAAGCAATTACGTATTACCAAATACGCTGTATTTACCCATCCAGGCACACGGAAGAAAACCTCAACCTACAACACTCCCATTTACAGCTTAAAAGACAATACAGCCACAGATAAATTCTACACAAGATACACAAAGCAAGATGTTTTATCAGGAATTTATGAACCAGGCGGCAAAGAATACGGTAAAGTTGCACCATTAGCTTACTTAACCCGTAATGGTCTAGAAGAAGCCTTGATGCAGGGAACAATCCTGATTAATTTTCTAGATGGTTCTAAAGGCTTTTTTAACGTAGATAGAAATAACGGGATGTCTTACATTCGGGGTTTAAAGGCAACAGCACAAAAGCGTTACTGGTATTTTAGACAAGTTGATGCCATCAAAGGTTATGGATACAAAATAGATGCCAAGATTTCTATTAAACCAGGAGTAACATTTGCAGGAGATGTATTAAATATTGGTTTAGGTAGAGTCGTCATCATTGAAAATACTCAAAGTGGACGCAGACAGCTGCAAATGGGAGTGATTGCAGATACAGGTGGCGCATTTTTACCCAACCTGTATCAACTTGATTATTTAGCGGGGATTTTTCCCAATCAAAAATCCTTCCGGCAATATATCGGTAAACTACCAGAATATGCTAATGCCTATTTTTTAGTGAAAAAGTAATGGGAAGGGGGCATTGGGCATTTGGGGTAACATCTACCTTGTCCCCAATCCCCAGTCCCCAATCCCCAATCCCCAATCCCCAGTCCCCAATCCCCAGTCCCCAATCCCCAATCCCCAGTCCCCAATCTCCAATCCCCAGCCCTAATCTCGCCACAAAGCAATACCACCTAGTAACCCAGTGATATTGGGAATTAGCCGGACATTTAAAGGTAGCTGAAAATTTACTTTTACTGCTTCACCGCCGCCAATATAGAGATAATCATAGTTAAACAGCCTTTGCAAAGATGCGATCGCCTTTTCTAAACGACGATTCCATTTTTTCTGCCCAATTTTTTCTAACGTCGCCCGTCCTAACTGTTCTTCGTAAGTTTCGTTCTTGCGAAATTGATGGTGTCCCATTTCCATGTTCGGGACTAACTTCCCATCCACAAACAAAGCCGAACCAAAGCCTGTCCCCAAAGTAATGACTAACTCTACACCCTTACCTTTAATTGCCCCAAACCCTTGCATATCTGCATCATTAATCACTCGCACGGGCTTATTTAATTTTTGTAACAATGCTGTTTCTAAATCAAACCCAATCCAATCCGAATGTAAATTTACTGCTGTTTCGGTCACGCCACAACGCACCACACCAGGAAAACCTACCGAAACTCGGTGATACTCACCTTGAGCAGCAGCTAGGATCATAATGGCATTAATCACTACCTCTGGAGTAGCAGGTTGGGGTGTATCAACACGCGCTCTTTCGGTCACACGATTCCCCGTGATATCCAACACCATCGCTTTTACACCACTACCACCAATATCAACGGATAAAGTACGAATTGAACCATTATCCTCGACCATTGTTGATCCTCCTGCTAATTGTTTAAGATTTGGTTATTATGCGCTGAATGGGCAGTTAGAGGCTAGAGGTGGAAGATAAAGGAAACAAAGTAGAAAATAAATCATACCAATGACGGCAGTTGCTACAAGTCGGGAAACCCGACGACACTTGCTACAAGTCGGGCATTGCCCGCCCAAAGCAGTGTCTTCCCAACGCAGTGTCTCCCCAACGCACTGCCTCCCCAATGCCCTATTCCCCGTTAAGATAAATGAGTGACGCGATAGTTGTATGATGCACAGCTTTATTCCCCCAGAACGGTTTTTTCCTTATCTCACCTGGACTGAAATCCAGTCCATGCCAAATAAGGAAAATGTAGTGATTATTCAGCCAGTGGGGGCAATTGAACAGCACGGGCCTCATCTACCACTGATTGTTGATGCTGCTATTAGTGTGGGAGTTTTAGGAAAGGCTTTAGCAAAACTGGATACTAATATCCCTGCCTACGCTTTACCCACCCTTTATTATGGTAAATCGAACGAACACTGGCACTTTCCCGGCACGATTACTCTCAGCACAGAAACACTCACAGCCACAATAATGGAAGTGGCGGAAAGTATCTACCGTGCTGGATTTAGAAAGCTGGTATTGATGAATTCCCACGGTGGACAACCCCAAGTGATGCAAATGGCGGCGCGGGATTTACACGTTAAGTATGGTGACTTTTCAGTATTTCCGCTTTTTACTTGGCGTGTACCGCATATTACTAAAGAATTGTTGACACCGAAAGAAGCAACTCAAGGAATGCACGCTGGTGATGCGGAAACTAGTATTATGTTGGCGATTTTGCCAGATCAGGTGAGGTTAGATCAAGCTGTGGCGGAGTATCCCCCAGAACCACCAGAAGGTAGTTTATTAAGTTGGGAAGGTAAGTTACCTGTGGCTTGGGTAACAAAGGATATTAGTAAAAGTGGTGTAATTGGTGATGCTACCACAGCTACCAAAGAAAAGGGCGATCGCATTTTAGAATCTGTCTCAGATGGTTGGGTAGCAGTAATTAAAGAAATTTACGCTTTTCGTCAGCCTATATAAAATCTTAAGGTATTCATCTGGTTTGACTCTATGAAAAATTATGAGTAAAAATTTATTTGCTAGTGTAGAGGTAATGCAACAGCTAAGATGATGCAATCTAGCTTATAGCTAGCGGGCGATAAATCTTGATTTAGAAAATACCTCAGAGATAGCAACTATGACGGACTTTGATTCTCAAAATTACCGTTCTTATAGCCAAGACGATGTACAACGTATTTTACAGCTTGCGATCGCCCGGCAAGCTGACGACCAAGATAAAGAGTTCAGTTATGAGCAAATCCTGGAAATTGCCCAGGAGTTAGAAATTTCGCCTGATACTTTAAAGTTAGCAGAGAAAGACTGGCGATCGCAAAACCGCGAAATTCAACAACGACAAGCATTTAATACCTACCGTCTCACCAGATTTAAGAAACGTTTGGGCAATTACACTATTGTCAATGCTTTTCTGATGTCGGTGGATTTTTTAGGCGGTAGTACTCTTTCATGGTCGCTTTACCTGTTACTATTTTGTGGTTTAGCACTTGGTCTTGATGTTTGGAATACTTTCCTCACTAAAGGTGAAGAGTATGAAATTGCTTTTCAACGATGGAATCGCAAACATCAAATTAAACAAACCATTAATACAGTTGTCAACAAATGGTTTAAAGCTCTACAAATTTAGTGATGTGGGGATGGGGTTTTCACATCCTGTCTGCGTTTAGGGCAGATGTGATTAGCATAATTCTCAACTTTTCAAACAACCTCTAAACCCCCATACCTCTAATTTATCCTTCTTTCGACAGCACTACATTGCTATCATCTGCTTGTAATTTCACCCAGGCAAAAAAGACTATTGCTAATAGTTGAGTGGTAGAAGCAAAGACTATGAGCATATTAATCGTGTGGTCATATAACACACCCATTAAGGTACTACCTAAAAACCAAGCTAAACCATAACCAGTGCTGAAAATACCGTAGGCTGTAGCGCGTTTGTGCTTGGGAACCATCCCAGCGATCGTAGCTTTTAAAACTGATTCTTGCGCTCCCATCCCAATACCCCAAAATGCTATCCCTAAAAGTGCTAGTTGGGTATTGCCTAAAAATACTAAAGGCGCAAATAAAGATGACAAAAAAGCCGCAATAATTAATACAAAAATGCCAATGCGGTCAAATAAATAACCAAATATTAATGCTGCTACTGCATCTATTCCCATTGCAAAAGCATAAAACAAAGGAATGGTTTGACCAGTGGCAATCCCTTGTTTTTGAAAGTGAAAAGCAATCAGCGGGAAATCTGCATAACCAGCCGCAATAATCGCCACAGCACCCAAATAAATCCAAAAGATGCGCGGTAATTTTTCCTCTTTGGAACTCTCTTCAGTTTCTTCTTCAAAATCACTAGGATTGGGATAGATAAATTGTAAAACTCCTAACACGATCAATCCCAAAACCGCAGGCACAACCAACACTGTAAAACCGTTGCGGTATTCTCCCTGAAAATAAACCATCGCCGCTACCGCCAAAGGCCCCATGACAGCACCAGTTTGATCCATTGCTTCATGTAAACCAAAGCCAAAGCCTCTACCAATTTGACTTACACCGTGGGAAAGTAGCGCATCCCGTGGCGGAGTCCGAATTGCTTTACCAGTGCGTTCAGCCATCATCAAACCTGCGGCTACTTCCCACCTACCAGCTAAAGCTAACAGTGGCACAACGGCGGTGTTCACAAAGTAACCTAAGGTTGTGATTCCCCAATATTTACCTGTTTGGTCACTGAGATAACCAATTACTAAGCGGAAACCATAACCAATCAGTTCTCCAAAACCAGCTACCAAACCCACCACAGTACCGCTAGCTCCCAAAACTTCTAAATAAGCCCCGGTAATACTACGCGCTCCTTCATAGGTAGCATCAGCACATAAGCTAACAAAACCCAATAAAATCACAAACCTCAAGGCGGCTGCTTTCTGTGGCATACTCCGAAAAATCATAAATAGCTTTCATATTCAACCACAGGATGCCCGAAAAGAGGCAGGGGGTGCAGGGGAAGAAATTGGATTAACTTGTTGTCATCCCTAAGTTCCGCAACGCCCAAAATTCAAAATGAAGAAAGCTTATAAACCGCCAAAAACACAAACAACTTGCACTGTAATAAACAGGCAAGTTTGTTAGGCTTTTTTTAATGGGGTTAGATTTTTGATGGGGGTGGAGGGACTTGAACCCTCACGACCGTTTAAGGTCAACGGATTTTCATTCTCCCGCAGCTTTCGCTACTGCCTATCGGCTTTGAGAATTGGACTCTCTCTTTACCCTCGACTTAACGTTAGGGTAGCTCCCGTCGAGTCTCTGCACCTTCCGAACAGTTGATTATCTTTCGGCTTGGCTCAGGATTGCCTTGTCTGTTAACAGATTTAGGTTTCCCTGAGTTTGAGAGCTTCCACTTCAAGGATTTCTCCTTCAAGGCTCAATTTAGTTTAAGTCCGTAGCGTCTGCCATTCCGCCACACCCCCCCATTTATTTGGGAGTCGGTTATTTTCTTGAAGAAGCAAATAACCTCTTATCTATTCCAGCATTAAGTGCGTCTTTTGTCCAACAAGATAGAAAAATTTTATCTTCGCCGTCTAAGTTACGCTTCTTGGCTGCAAGTTGCTTGTGCTACTTCGCAACCAAATTAGGTTAGCACGTCTAATCTTGTTTAACAAGACCCTTGCTGTTTTACTGGCTTCGCTATTGTAGCATTATCTGAAGATTTTGATCAGCAATAATCAGGAATTTTTGCTGGAGTCATTTAAAAGCCCAATAGTCAGAGTTTATTTAGCCTCAATGTTCAGCCTATGATGTAAATACAGATCCACCAAACAAAGAGTTTATGATTGTACCCTTGCTATATCTGGTTTTGGCCGGAGCTTATTTGTTAGTTGTCCCAGTGGCTTTAATGATTTACTTGAAGCAACGCTGGTATGCTGCTGGCTCGATTGAGCGTACCTTGATGTATTTTATGGTGTTCCTATTCTTTCCAGGACTTTTGGTTTTATCGCCGATTGTGAATCTTCGGCCTAAACCACGCAAGATTGAAGCTTAGAGAAGGGGGGAGCAGGAGAGGCAGGGAGAGAAAATTAACCCGATGTCTAATCCCCAGTTCCCAGCTACGGTGTACACACAAGTCTAATAACCTAGCCCTACAACCTTTTGATCCCCCCTAACCCCCCTTAAAAAAAGGGGGGAATAGATTCAAAGTCCCCCTTTTTAAGGGGAGCCACTGCGTTGGACGGGTTTCCCGGCTTAAAGCAAGTGGCGTGGATTTAGGGGTATCAAACCACATTTTGCGCCTAACACAAAGATGTGTGTACACCGTAGCTTATCCCCAGAGGGGCCCCAAGTTCCCCAATCCCTCACTTGTAACAAGATTATTGGTAGGTCATAAATCTCATGCGACGTATTGACGCGATTGGAATTGGCTTTGGCATATTCATTGCTGGTGGCTTGGTATATCTAGGCTTACAACTAGTTGGTTTAGATGGTCAACAGGCGGGTATATGGAGTCAAACCTTGCTAGTTATGGGGTTGATGGGCTGGTTAGCAACCTACGTCTTGCGTGCTGTGGGCAATAAAATGACCTACCATCAACAACGTGAGCATTATGAACAAGCGTTTCTTCAACAACGTTTGGATGAACTGTCTCCCGAAGAATTAGCAAAAATTCAGGCTGAGATTGAACAAGAAGAACAATCTCAGGTGTAAAGTGGTCAATAGTCAAAAGTCAAAAATCCATAGTGCGAATCTGAGAACTATCGACTAATGACCATTGACTAATGACCATTGACTAATGACTATTGACTAATGACCGTTATTACCGATCGCTTTCAAACCCTCAAACGGAATCAAGAGTGCGCTCTGATTCCGTTTATTACTGCTGGTGATCCAGATTTAGCTACCACAGCCGAAGCTTTAAAGATTCTGGATGCTCATGGTGCTGATTTTATTGAATTAGGTGTTCCCTATTCTGATCCTCTGGCTGATGGCCCTGTGATTCAAGCGGCTGCTACTCGTGCTTTACAACGAGGGACAACTTTGGAAGCTGTGCTAGAAATGCTCCAAGGCACTACTCCCAACCTGCAAGCACCAATTATTTTATTTACTTATTACAACCCGATTCTGCATCGGGGAATTGATAAATTTTTAGAACAAATCGCGGCGGCTGGGGTGTCCGGTTTGGTAGTTCCTGATTTGCCCCTAGAAGAAGCAGATGGGCTGTTAAAGCCTGCTAGTGAAAAGGGGATTGATTTAACCCTGTTAATTGCCCCTACTAGTTCCGCCGAAAGAATCGCCGCCATTTCTCAAGCTTCCCAAGGGTTTATCTATTTAGTGAGTGTCACCGGTGTCACGGGGATGCGATCGCAAATGGAAAGCCGTGTGTCTGATTTATTACAAAAAATTCGCCAATTCACAGATAAACCCATCGGTGTAGGCTTTGGCATCGCTCAACCAGAACAAGCAACGCAGGTAAAAGCCTGGGGAGCAGATGCAGCCATTGTGGGCAGTGCCTTTGTGAAACGGTTAGCCGAAGGTACACCAGCACAAGGACTCAGTGCGATCGCCGAATTTTGTCAAAATCTTAAAACAGCCATCACCATATCTTGATGAGCAAGATACACTAGATTAAAAAGTATGACAAGGCAGTTTTTTTTACCCAGCTATAGTGGACAATTCCATATTTATGGTCTTGAATATTAACATCACAATACTGGGCTGTAAAAAAACAAATGATACAGTCATCTATGATTTGGGTATTATGTGAAATTAAGTAGGCTTAACAGATTATGAGTGTGTGTGTGAGTCAGTTAGAGATTACAAGTATTTACATCGCAGTTGAGGTTAAAGGGCGATGAGTGAGAGTATGGCATTTATTGGCGGTGTCGCTGTAGCTGGACTGGCCGCTCTTTTATTACTGAGGGGGACAAGTGCTTCCCTACAGCCTAATTTCGCTGTCAGCCCCCAAATCCCGTCTACTGTGGTAGCACCCCAAGCAATTCAGCCCCCAGCGTATTATCCTCCCTACGGGCAAGCACAATATCCCAATAATCAGCCACCTACCGCTCCTAATGCCGAACAAAGAATAGAGCTAGAGCGGCTAAAGATGGATTTGGAACGCCTCAAAACTGACAACGAACAATTAAGAGCGCAAAATCAACAACTCCAATTCCAATTCCAAAACTACAACAATCAACAACTGCAACTAGCACAACAAAATAGTCAAAAAGTTGCAGCATCAGTATTACAAGCTGAAACCCCTTGGTGGTCTTCACCCATTGTGTGGGCAGTTGGCGGTGCGACTATCACCATTGGTGGTGGTATTGTTGTGGCTGGTGTCTTATCTTTATTTTCCTCACGGCAAAGTTCTACTCGCACAGTTCAAGTAATTCACCCTTATCACAGTCCTACTCAACCTTTAGTCCCCGTAAGGCGTGCAGAATTTTTACCCCCAGGTGGCATGGATGCTAGACGCGTTGAAACTCATGAATATGATGAGATGAGGTAAGAAGGCAGGCAGGGGAGGTAGAAAACATCAGCCATCCCCAATCCCTAGTCTCCCTAATATCCATTCTGTGGCAATGTTTCAGGGCTAATAATATCTGAAGTTGTAGGTTGTTCACTCTCAACAGTTTCTGGCTGGGAGTGATTTTGACTATCTTGATTGTTAGTTTGGGGGCGTGTTTGTTTCTCCAAGTTTTCGGCGGCTTGTTTAAAAAGTGGTTCTAATTTATCTTGCCAGTATTTAATATTAGGTAATTTTTCAGGATGTTTTTGGTAGTCTAAAACCTTATCCCACTGACCATCATCTATAGCCTGATTTATATCTTTAAATAGTGCATCAGCTTTTTCCCAGTCTTGTTGCCATTGCTGAATCATGGCTGTTGTCTCTTTAATACCAGCAGAAGCACTATCAGGAATGGATTTAAGTGTAGCGATCGCTCCTATTAAATCACCTGATTCATACTTTTGCCTAGCTTTGGCGATAATTTTGGTCGTATCTTCCTGAGACTGTGGGGGAGTGGAGGTTGGGAAGGCTATTGGTTGAGATGATGGGGGAATTACTCGCTCAGATTTTGGTTGGGCTTGGGGGACAGGTTTAGCAGCAATGAATTGACTATCATTAAATGTCTGAATAGCAATGCCTTTATCACGTAAGCAGGCAGGCCATTCCTGTTTATTAATGATTACATCTGAGTGCGCCCAAGCCAAACGACGAGAATTAAATTTGATTTCCACCCAACCCCGTTTGGTGCGTCTACCAGTCACCTCAAATTTACTATTTTCACCAATTGTTTGTAAGACATTATCAGAATTAATCGAACTCGGTTCAGAACGAATATTAGAGTTACCAGCCACCACTGCTAGACATTTATCTGTCGTCGTCAAATCATTACCTAAGAAATTAGAGGCTAAATTTTTCACATTGGGATAAACGTTAGCAACCACAGCCGCCGCACCACCTGCCAAGAACAACCCAATTAATAATGGCCAAGGGTCAGATTTGGGAGATTTGGGAGATGATGGTTTAGCTTGGATGGGATTAGCTGGTGCAACCGCTACAGTTTTTTGTCGAGTTATCTGAGATGGTAGTGTAGTTGGGTGGTAGTTAGAACTATTAATAGATTTTTCTGCCGTAGCCGACACAGCCACAGGCAAAGGATTAACAGCATTTTTACAAGCTTGCAGTGCTTCCGTAGCTGTCTGATAACGATCTTTGAAGTGATAACGCACCATCTTAGTTAACACTTCTGCCAGCCGATAGTTAACTTTCACCAAATGCTGCCAGATAATTTCCCCTGTATTGGGATCTTCTTCTAACTCGGCAGCTGGTAGTCCGGTCAAAGCTTGAATGGCAATAATCCCCAGAGAATAAATATCACTATTCGGACGGGGTTTACCTTGACCTTGTTCTGTGGGCATATAACCAGGAGTACCAATGGCAACGGTCGCAGTAGGTTGTCCACCAACTGTCACCATTGATGTTCGCAATTGCTTAACTGCGCCAAAGTCTACTAAAACTAATTTATGATCTGAGGTACGACGAATAATATTATCTGGTTTAATATCGCGGTGAATCACCCCTTGCTGGTGAACAAACTCCAAAATACTCAAAGCATCCTGCAATAGTTGAATAACTTGGCTTTCACTCCAACGCTTACCAGAGATAAGTTCTTCGGTGAGGGTATGTCCTTCAATATATTCTTGAACTAAATAGAATTCTTGGTTCTCATCAAAATAAGCTAATAACCGAGGAATTTGGTCATGATGACCCAGCCTTTCCAAAGTTTCCGCTTCACTGTTAAACAGACGCTTGGCAGTTTCAAAAATTTTGGGATCAGAACTAGAGGGTTTGAGATGTTTAACAACGCATATGGGATTCCCAGGCCTGCGGGTATCTTGGGCTATGTAGGTTTGACCAAATCCTCCCACTGCTAAGACGCGAATGACTTGGTAACGATGGTCTAGTAACTTGCCTATCATAAATATCCCTCCCCACAGTTATCACCTAGATTTTCCCGATGGTAATTAATATCTCCAAATTTTTGGCAGTGAAATCCGCTATCTTGATAAAAGATTTGAACTCCATACGCAATTCTTTTAATAAATACAGACTGTAAATTTTCCTTTTAGTGCCTTAGTTAATTACCAATGCCACCTAGAATAACAGACCAAACCACATGGCAGCAGGCCGAACTTCTCATGCAGCCTGCTTTTATTCGCGTGATTGATAATCTTCGCAAGCAGTTAGATGAATCAGCCTGGAAAGGAACTTACCAAGATGTGCTGATTTGGCCAGCTAACACCACTGATGAGACAAAAGCTTTGGTGACACAGTTATTACAAGATATGGAAACTGCCAGTTTGGAACAAGCAGAAGCCATTAGAGAAAGACTTGCTAGATTGCCAATGCCCCATCCAGGATATCACTTATGTTTGCAACGTCAAGACCAAAATGTCAGTATTGATTTGTGGGAATTATGTTATCAAGTATGTTTTATAAATTACCATCCAGAAAGTGAAAATGTTGAGATAGATACTAATTTAATTGATGAATTTGGGGAAGTAGATTGGCAACATTTGGAAAATAAAACTAAGGATTTAGTTGAACAAGTTTTTGCTAATCTACCTGAGTGAAATTACCGAGAATATATCTCTTTTTGCTATGTAAATAAGCCTTTCTTTTTTAGCCAATAATCAAGAGAGGCGATCGCAAATTCTTTTAATGACTCCCTTTTATAGTCACTGCCAATACACGGAGTGACAACTTGTAAAAGCGCACTATTACTGAGTTATGATTGTTATAATCGGAATTATACTAACTAATATTTTGCAGTTACAAAAAATACATAATGTTACCTCAGAAACTAAACCGTCAAAGATTAGATTCCCTAGAGGAAATTTTAGAAATTGAATATGAAAAATTAGGCTACTTTCAAAAAGAAATTGCCACAACAGCCAACGCCACCGTGAAATTTGAGCTAAAGCAGCGAATCAAGCGAGAAATCATCCCTGATATTCGTAGTCATGAATGTGAGTACGGAGAACTTCTTGATCAGGAAGCAGATACTACTGTCATTTCTAATGTAGATGCGGAACATACCTTAGCTGATGTAGTGCAGGCTGTAGAAAATCTAGAAGTGCAGCGTTCTGAAAGTTACCCAGAGGAATTACTTCGTCTCTTGAGAGAAATCCGCGAGAAATTAGACGAACCAGGCAAAACAGCAGCAGCCAAACTAAAAGTAGTCTTACCTATTGTGCCGCTTTTAGCATCCTATGAATTAGAAATGGATACAGAAGCAATGATGTCCAGGGCATGGCAGCAGGTCAAATTCCTCTTTACAAGGTAGAGTCTTTAGAGTATGAGCCAAAAGCAATCTCAATTAGAAGATGCGCTTGGAAAGTGGCTGGAAAAACGCAACTATTTTGAGGTTGAACTAGCTCAAATAGGAAATGCTGGACAAAAATTTGAAATTAGGCAACAAATCAAAGAATGTGAACAGGAAATACAGAGACTAGAGGCAGAAATTGCCAATCTTTCCCATCACTCCAACAGTAAAATTGGCATTAACCGTAAAATTCCTTTTGTATTGCCGCAGAAAGATGTCTCTACTTTTACTGGCAGAGATGAAGAATTGAAAGCACTAGAAGAACTGCTAATTAAACGTCAGGGAGCAAAGGTATGTAGTATTGTGGGACTGGCTGGTACAGGGGGAATTGGCAAATCAGGGCTGGCTTGTCACTTTGGCACAGTATATAAAACTCATTTCCCGGATGGAGTGATTGGCCTGCGTGTAGATGGCAAGGATAGTGATACCATTGCCCGTGACTTTGCCCGACGCTGCGGAGAGGAAATTGATCCTGAAGATGAGCGAGATGCAGCCACCATCATGCAAGATGTGTTTGCTCACCGCAGGATGCTTTTGATTTTTGATAATGCAGACAACGCCAGTGTTATTCAGACATTATGTCCTGGCGGGGAAAGGTGCGCGGTTATTATTACAACACGCGATCGCCAGTTGCCAATTTTGCTGGATATTCCCGATGAAGGCAGAATTAATCTAGATCCACTGTCTCAACCAGAGTCACTACTTTTACTGAAGCGGCTTTTGGGTGAAGAGCGTGTTAATGCTGAATTAGAATCTGCTCATGAAATTATTCAACTAGCCGGTAATTTACCCCTGGCATTGCAAATTATTGGTGCTGGGTTAAAGCTACAGACAAGGCGCAGTTTGGCCGACTATACAGTTTCACTACGAGAAGAACGGCGATTAGCAAGGCTGAGAGTTAGAGGAGAAGAACATTTAGACATTAGGGCTTGCTTTTCGCTGAGTCTCAATCAGCTTCAGGCAGAGGAGATTGATTTTTTTGCCTGCTTGAGTATCTGTGCTGAAGATGGGTTTTCTCGCCGAACAGCAATGGTAGTGGGCAACTTTGATGAATATACAACACAAGATTACCTAGATTATCTATGCCGCATTTCGCTGCTGAACTATTCGGAAGTTGGAGAAAACCGATTTGTGTTTCACCCACTCATTCGCTTGTTTGCTCACGAATTGGCTATTGAACGTGGGCTGCAAGATGCTGCGGTAGTGCGACACGCCCAGTTTTTTGTTGAGTTTGTCAAGTCAATTGATTTAAATGATGATTCCCTTGCTCAGACTTTAGCAGAGGAAGTAGATGATATTATTTTAGCCGCACAGTGGTTGCAGCAACAGAAAAGTTCAGATTACAAGTTTGCCCAACGCCTTCATCCTTTTTTTGAGCGTTATGGTTACTGGGAACAAGCAATAAATATAGTTTCAGGCTATCAACTTTTAGCAGAACGTAATGAAAATTGGAAAGAAGTTATCAAATTGCGTATTCAGCAAGCAAAGTACCTATCTTTAAAAGATGAATGGTCAAAAGCTGAAGACATACTCACTCCTATTTCTGGAATCATCAACCAAATTTCTGGGCCAATAAGCCGCCAGGATTATGAAGTGAAATGGCTCACCCTACTGGGAGATATACAACGGCGACAAGGAAAACTCGATGAAGCAAATAAGCTCTATAAACGTAGTGTTAATATTCTGGAGCAATTGAGCGATCTAGATCATTTAGCGATCGTGCTGAATTGTTTAGGAGGAGTGCTGCAACAGCAAGGACTACTAGATGAAGCTGTAGCCGTCTTCCAACGTCAAATTGAAATTAGTGAAACACTTAATGATCAACGACAACTAGCAATTGGGTTGAATTGTTTAGGAGGAGTGTTGCAACAGCAAGGACTACTAGATGAAGCTGTAGCCGTCTTCCAACGCCGAATTAAGATTAGTGAAACACTTGATGATCAGCAGTCATTAGCAATTGGGTTGAATCGTTTGGGAAGAGTGCTGCAACAGCAAGGACATCTAGATGAAGTTATAGCGATCTTCCAACGTCAAATTGAGATTAGTGAAACACTTAATGATCAACGACAATTAGCAATTGCATTGAATCGTTTAGGCGGAGTGCTGCAACAGCAAGGACTACTAGATGAAGCTGTAGCCGTCTTCCAACGCCGAATTAAGATTAGTGAAACACTTGATGATCAGCAGTCATTAGCAATTGGGTTGAATTGTTTGGGAAGAGTGCTGCAACAGCAAGGACATCTAGATGAAGTTATAGCGATCTTCCAACGTCAAATTGAGATTAGTGAAACACTTAATGATCAACGACAATTAGC
>DVDT01000003.1 GCA_015296085.1 Trichormus sp. M33_DOE_039
CTTGTAATCAGCCTGTCATCTCACAAAAGTTCTTTGATTGCCTGATTCTTTACTCCTCAAGCTTTTAATTCCGCTTACCACCTCAAAATCAGCGAACGGACAGTTCAAAGATAGATGAACGAGGATAAAATACTCGTCAACGGAGTTCAAAGATAGATAAACGAGTATCAAAGACTCGTCAACGGAGTTCAAAGATAGATGAACGAGTATCAAAGACTCATCGACGGAGTTCAAAGATAGATGAACGAGGATAAAAGACTCGTCAACGGAGTTCAAAGATAGATGAACGAGTATCAAAGACTCGTCAACGGAGTTCAAAGATAGATGAACGAGTATCAAAGACTCATCGACGGAGTTCAAAGATAGATGAACGAGTATCAAAGACTCGTTAACGGAGTTCAGAACTAGATTAATCTAACTCCTCTGCCAAATTTTGATGGTTTTATCCAAACTACCGCTTACCAAGATATCGCCGGAACTGGTAAAAGTCAGGGATGTGACAATATCGGTGTGACCTGTAAAGGTCGCCAATAACTCGCCAGAGTCAAAATGCCATAATTTGATAGTTTGATCAGCACTGCTACTAGCAATAATTTGTTCATCGGGACTAAGCGCGATCGCATACACTTTATCTGTATGTCCCTTGAGAGTACGAATTAATTTCCCACTCTCCAAATGCCAAATCTTAATTGTCTGATCCCAACTACCACTCACCAGCCATTGAGCATCTTTACTAATTGCTAAAGCGCGGACAATGTGACCATGACCCATGAGAGTATGCAAGGGTTCTTTGTCTTTGACATTCTTACTATTCCAAGGTTCGGAAGTCTGCCAGACTTTGATTTTACGATAACTGCCCGTTACTAAAGTTTGCCCGTCACGACTCAAAACCAAAGAATGTGCAGCCGTATCATCTAACGACAAGATGGCTTTTACCTGACGACTCATCAAATCCCAAAACAAGATTTTCCTGTCATCGCCACCAGTAGCTAACATTCGTCCATCGGGTGTGAAGGCGACGCACCGCACCACACCATGATGTTTGTGCAGAATATCAATTAAATCTAATGCGCCTGTGTGCCACATTTTAATTGTGGAGTCTGCACCGCCGCTAACTAACATCTGTCCGTCTGCACTAAAAGCTAGGGAACTCACCTCATCAATGAGTCCAGACAAAACCCAAGGATATTCTGACAAAGTATCAATTAAATCGCCCTTGCTTAAATCCCATAACTTCGTTTCTCCATGACTACCACTGGCTAAAATTGGTGTCATCATGCCGTTGTCATGCTTAGAATTAAACGCTAGACAATTAATCCCTTTAGTATGTCCTCTTAAGGTCTGCCAACATTCCCAATCACCAATAATTTCTTTTTTAGGATGGTCTGATGGTACAGTCTGAATTGTTTCGGGGATAGTTCTCTCAATCACTATAGGTAAGGTATCTTTCTGCACATCTTTTTTGACAGATAGTGATTCTAAATACCAACTTAACCCCCCTGCATACAACAAGTTACTAGGAGTAACGAACAATTTTGGTTCTGTTAATCCGACTTGATGGCTTGGTAAAAAGCCAGCAATGACAGCTTGTTTTTCGTAACCTAACTTTCCTGTCGATGGATAAAACAAACACAGAAAAATTAATACTTGGTGATTTAACAAATCATCTTGAGTGACTGACCACCGAATTTTATCTTTCTTAATACCATTAAAACTTTCACCATCAGCAACATAAACTTGCACACTTAATTTCGGGTTATCTGTAAGCAAGTAAGTAAACTTACTCTCACCGCGCAAGTTCCCTTCATCATCTAGTAACATATTCTGCACAGTGTCTTGGGGAATTTTCTTCAGTAGCTTCCCTAGCCGTGTGCTAATAATGCGATCGACAATTTGCTCGCGCAAGATATAATCTTGGGCTTGCTGCTGAAAATATGTGGGAAAAGGGATCGTCCAGTCAGGGGGTTCGGGATACTCAGGCGGTATGGGAGGCGGATTCTTCGCCAGGATTTCGGCTTGTTGGCGAGAAAATTCGATAATTTTTGCCAAAGCCTCACCACAAAATGCCATCACTTCGCTGTGACACCCTCTCACCTGACTTTCTAATAAAGACAAATCGTAGGTTTTGGGTTTTTTCACACGTTGAAGGAAGTCAGCCTGTTGAGCTTTGAGTAAGCTAATCCAATCCATCTGCATTCCTGCGGCACAATGTTGCATACTTAGGGTAAGCTATACCAATGCAATGACTCAAGTTTATAACTTCTAGTTAATTAAAAATTCCGTAATCCTCGCAGTCTAATAGAACACAATCAAAGGCATAATTCGCAGAGAGTATCCAACACAACAGTATTGAAACCCTTGATTGAGAATATGACTGAAGTATTAAGAATTTAAATGATGTCCGACAATTCTAACTAATCTTAACAATGAGATACTGTTGCCCTAGAAACAGTTAAATTTCTAAACAAGAGTATTATGGGAGAGGGTTAAACAGCCTCAACTCCAGCCGATAATTTAAAAGTAGCTCAGTGTTACAAAAGCTAATAGTTATGTTGGTAATTTTTGTAATCCAGTATACATATTAGTAAATCTTAAGTTTTAGTTTCTGGAGTAGAAGATTGAGTGGGGACATTATAAATATTGCTCGCTTCTAATTTTTGAATTTTGGTGTGCAAATCCAACTCATCACTACTAACTATTGTTTCTAAATTGGCTATTCTTTGCTCTAATTTCTCTATACGTTGTGCTGGAAAAGAATGAGATGGTGATTTTTGATCATCATTGCGCCACACAGCCACTGTACTAAAAGCTGCACCAGCGATCGCCGCTAAAGGTAAAATAGGGCCACTACGAGTCACAGCTGAAAGCGGAATACAAATTGCGAAAATACCAGCGGTCATTCCCCAAATTTTAGAGGTAGCAGCAACCCTGGCATCTTCTCGTGATTTTTTAGTCATAAATTTTGCCCAGAGGATTCACCTAACTAGATTCGCACAATCCCTGCTGAAAATGCCTCCCGCATTTGGGTTAAGTATAAATACTCTTCGACCTCTGATACAATCCTTGAGGCGTGATTAATTCTCAATCAGGTTTGAAACAGAATCCGACAGAGACGCGCTGCCAAAAACTAGTTATGTCTGGCTTTCCTAATTTTGAATCTTAAATTTTGAATAGGTATGACAAGTACATCTCACATTTTCCTCGTAGGTGCGAGTCGTGGTGTTGGTAGAGAAATTGCCAATTACTTGCGTAATCAAAATATTTCAGTCACAGCATTGCTGAGAAACGAAACATCCCGTGCTGAGTTAGAAGCCATAGGCGTTGAGGTAGTTTTAGGAGATGCCTTAAATGTGGATGATTTAGAAAAGGCAATGATTACAGAACAACCCACTTATGCTGTTATCAGTACGTTAGGCGGGTTGCCTTCAGACGCGGAAAAACCAGATTATTTAGGGAATAAAAATCTCATTGACACCGCCATTAAAGCAGGCGTAGAGAAATTTATTTTGGTGACTTCCATTGGAACTGGTAATAGTGTTGGTGCTTTGTCTCCTCAAGCTTTAAATGCACTGCAATCAGTTTTGGTCGAAAAAGACAAAGCAGAACAACATTTAATTGCTAGCGGACTCACCTACACTATTGTCCGTCCTGGTGGGCTGAAATCAGAGCCAGCTACTGGTAATGCGGTGTTAACAGAAGATACGCGCATTGTTGGAAGTATTCAACGTGCAGATGTGGCAGCATTAGTTTGTCGCTGCTTAAGTTCTGAAAGTGCGAATAATAAGATTCTGTCAGCAATAGATAAGAATATGTTGTTTACACAAGTGGACTTTGTTGAGTTTCGTTTAGATTAATCAGGGAATTGGGAATTGGGCATAGGAAGTAAAAGGAAAAATTTTCTCTTACCTGTTAACTTTCTTGTTCCCTATTCTCCTGATATTTGCAAAAAGATGCTTCTTTTGCGTGGGCCATCTAATTCAAAGAATAATACTGATTGCCAAGTTCCTAGGGCTAAATGGCTGTCAACAATGGGGATAACTTCACTGGTAGTCAGCATAATTGCCATGAGGTGGGAGTGAGCATTCATTGGCTCGTCTTCTGGGACAACTCTTAAATGTAGGTCGTTATGTAAGTAACGGTCTGTTTCTGGTGCGAGTTTATTTAAAAATACTTTGATATCTTCTAATAGTCTCTCTTCGTCTTCATTAATTGCTAAAGCTGTGGTGGTATGTCTAGAAAATATTAATACTTGACCATTTTTTATATTAGTTTCCGCAAGAAACTCTTTGATTTGGGGTGTAATGTTATAGATATTAATCCCTGTGGCAGTTTCGACTTCAATGATTTTATTAATAATGGACATAAGCTAAAAACTGAAAATTCAATAGTGCGGTTTTTATTTTCTCATTTTGCAGTCACTAAGATAGTTTTTAAACCATTAACTAATCTTGCCATCCCTGCTTGTACAGTATCTTTTTGCAATGCACCATAGGCAACTCGCAAATAACAGCCATTTTCCATACCAAACGTTGTGCCAGGAATGACGGCAATTTGATGTTCTTGAATCAGTCTTTTGACTAATGTAAAAGCATCTATTTGGGTATGTACTTTGAGGAAAAAATAAAACGCACCGTCAGCAGGAGTGATGGTGCATAAGCCTTGTAGCTGTTCGAGATATTCTAAAACTATTTGCCGTACTTGAGCGATCGCACCAATATTTTCCTGTAAATACTCGTCTTTTGCTTGCAATGCTCCCAAGGCCGCATATTGAGACACTACTGGCGGACAAATCAAAATCGTATCCTGGACTTTTTTAATCGCCACCAGCAGGTGTTTCGGTATCACCATATAGCCAATACGCCAACTCGCAAAACCATAAGCTTTGGAAAGACTAAACAGAGAAATTGTGTATTCACTACTGCCAGCAAATGATGCGGGAGAAGTATGTTTTACACCGTCATAAGTAAAATATTCATATGCTTCATCGCTGATGTGATAAATCTGGCGATCGCGACAAAGTTGATTAACTTGACGCAATAATTTTTCACAATAAACTACACCAGTAGGATTATTAGGCGAAATGGTGACAACTGCCCGTGTTTTAGCTGTAATAGCTTGAGCGATCGCATCGAGTTGCAATTGATAATTTTCATCTGTTTCTACTAACACCACACGACAACCAGCCATCGTAATCGCCATCTCATGGTTGAAGTAATAAGGCGTATTCAAAATAATTTCATCCCCAGGGGAAGTAATGGCAAGAATAGCATTCATAAATGCCATATTGCTTCCTGCCGTGACGACGATGCAATTTTCTGTATTAATTTCAATCTGATTAAATGCTAATAATTTTTGTGCCAATGCCGTCAATAAAGGTGGAATGCCCTCCACAGCCTTATACAAATTATTAGTACTTTCACCTAAAAATTGCGGTAAAAGTTCTATAGCTTCCGGTGGTGGACTATAAGAAACCACACCCTGTCCCAAAGAAATAGTCCCTGGAGAATTTTTAATTAATTCCCCAACCACAGGAATAATTGGCGACTGTACCGCCTGCATTCGCGAGATGAATTGATTCATTAGTCAATAGTCATTAGTGATTGGTTTTATACCCCCTGCTCCCCAATCCCCAGTCCCCAATCCCCAATCTCCAATCCCCAGTATTTCCTCAGAATATTTGCAGTTATAGCTAGGTCACACAAATATTTTTAAAGAATTTTGATAATTTGCCCCTCTGTTTGGTATTTCTGAAAAAGTCATGACATTTTGGAGTATCGCTCTATGGCTAAAGTTAAAAGTCCCGCAGTTGCAAACTCAGGTGCTAAACCCCCCTATACTTTCCGTACAGGTTGGGCATTATTGTTACTAGCTGTTAACTTTTTGGTAGCAGCTTACTACTTCCACATCATTGACTAGTTAGCTTGGGTATGGGGGATAGGGAATGGGGCATGGATAAATCAACAATGCCCAATGATGGCACTTGATTTTCTAGGAGCGTCGCTAAGGCTACGCTCCTAGAGTCACCCAAAGGGCTTGCCGCAGGCATCTAAAGTTTGGGGTAGACCCCTTCTCTACGAAACGCGCTCCACGAACGCGGAGTGTGTCGTAGAGAAGACCGCAATGCCTCTCCGATGCCCAAAAGCTGATAGTGTTACTCACATCGTGCCTTTGAACAAACCTTTGGGACGAATGAGTAACACTAAAATCATGATTAATAGGGCAATACCTTGCTTATACTGTGAACCCAGCCAAGGAGTACTAACTTCCTGCACGATACCAATGATAAAAGCTGCGGCGATCGCGCCGTAAGGATTCCCAATCCCTCCCAAAATGACCGAAGCGAATAAGGGTAGAATCAAAAACCATCCCATATTGGGGCGTACAGCCGTCAATAAGCCATACATACTGCCACCAAAAGATGTGAGTGAACCAGCAATGATCCAAGTCCATAAGACGACTTGATCCACATCAATCCCCGAAACTTTGGCTAAATCTAAATCATCAGCTACAGCCCGCATCGCCTTGCCAATTTTCGTATTTTGCAATAGATAATGCAAAGCCAAAATTATCAACACCGCTAAACCCAAAACCAACAGTTGATTTTGCGTGACTCTGACACCAAAAATATCTAAAGCGGGAGTAATCGGTAAATCATAATTTTGATTCTTACCACCCCAAATTAAAATCACGCCATTACGTAAAAATAAAGCCAAGCCAATGGAAATGATAATAAGTGTTGTGGAAGTAGCACGGATAGAGCGCATTCTTGACCACAATAATTTTTCTGATAACACCATCGCTAAGACTGTAACTACTGCTGCCACAATCATAGACAGCCAAATATTCACCCCAAAGGTATTTATAAATAGCGTCAAATAAGCTCCTAAAGTTAAAAAGTCACCATGAGCAAAATTTGACAACCGTAAAATCCCGTAAGTGAGTGTCAGTCCAACTGAGCCTAAAGCAATAATGCTCCCTACAGCAATACCATTGACGATAAGTTGAATAATTTGTGTAACCATCAGTTTTTATCTAAAAAAGTCAGCTAATATTCATTTGTAGTGGTTGATATCAAATAATGTTTTTGGCTATACGGTGATGATCGACACTAATAAGTTATGATTTATCGACATCAGAGAATTGTGAGCTAATATACATAGAATCCTGTTCGCAATTTTTGCGTAATTAAACTTGTCCAACGGTCTGGTTGACCATGCAGCAGTATTCAAGCTTACCAGAACACAACTCACAGGTAGATGCCACAATCCAAAGACTTCGAGCTGAGTTATGGCTGGAGAGCCGCTTGAACCAGCTACAAAGTCGCCTACATGATTGTCTGCTAGCTGTTGTTACGGGTTGCTCCCCAAGCAACAACCCAGAAGCAGAAATCTGGCAAACTGTGGCAGATGAAATTGGCATGGCTTTAAAAAATAGTGCGGTAACTATTGTTATTTGCCTACCGCAAGACACAGTTGGTAAAGTTTACTATATTTCTTGCCCACTATCTGTTGATTCCCAGCCCTCTGTAGCGGAATTAACGCTCAAGGGTGGTAAGAAACTGCGTTTGGAATTACAAACAGCAATTAAACTTCAAGATTTACAAGATTTAGCGACTCAACAACCCCCTCAAGCTTGGCAATTATCCGAAGTATCATCTGGGGTGATGGGATGGTTACTTCTGGCTACGGTCAAATCTAACTCACAAGCTAAAATTGTCATAGATGCACAAGAGCAACTTACTCAGCAATTTATAGATAAAGCAACCAAGCACTGTATTCAAGCATTAGTTCACTGCAAAAAGTTACAAGCTTTAGAACAGCGATCGCAGCACTTTTGCGATTCTAATCAAGAATTAAAGCGAACAAATCAACTCAAAAACCAGTTTTTAGCTAACACCAGCCACGAAATTCGCACACCACTCAGTTCAATTATTGGTTTTACCCACTTACTGTTAGCTCAAGGCTACGATCCCACCAGAGAACGCCATCGAGAGTATTTAAATATCATTCAATCCAGTGGTAAACATCTACTAGCTTTAATTAACGATATTTTGGATCTGTCTAAAATTGAAGCTAATCAGTTAGAAGTGCAATGGGAAAAAGTCGATGTCCCGGAATTGTGTCGTAATGTTCTGACTCTAGTCAAAGAAAAAGCCAGCAATAAGGGGTTGAAATTAGTTTTAGAAATAGATGTTGAAGTCACAAACTTGATAGCTGATCCTTTACGGCTCAAGCAAATGCTCTTAAATTTGCTGTTTAACGCTTTAAAATTTACTAGCAAAGGCATTGTAGGTTTAAAAGTGACACAACAAAATTCATTAGTGCATTTTACAGTTTGGGATACAGGTACTGGCATACCCAAAGAACACCAAGCTTTACTGTTTCAACCTTATTACCAAATTCCTCATTCTTCCTCTAGCCAAAATGAAGGTACTGGCTTGGGTTTAGCTGTAACTCAAAAACTGGCAGCAATTCATCATGGTTATGTAGAGGTAGAATCAGAAGTTGATAGTGGTTCTCGTTTTACAATCACTTTGCCTCTAAAACCAATAGCAGCAGTTTTACCTACAGAAATTGAAGAGGATGAACCACCAGTATATTTACAGCCTTTACCCATAAATCCCAGCAATTGCAGAGAAATTTTACTAGTAGAGAATGATGTACCTAATGCTGAAATGATGCAAATTCATCTAGCTAAGTTAGGCTATCAAGTGACTTGGGTGATAAATGAGGCTGAAATGTGGAATGCACTTACCCAGAAACAGCCAGCTGTTATCTTAATGGATATACGCTTACCCGATAGCAATGGTCTGAATTTGATCCAACAGTTACGAGCGAAACCACAATACCAGAAAATTCCCGTCATTGCCCAAACCGCAATGGCCATGAAAGGCGATCGCGAAATCTGCCTAACAGCGGGATTCAATGAATATATTTCTAAGCCCATTGACTTATCAATGTTGGCCGATTTAGTAGCAAAATACAGTCAGGTAGAAGGTGACGGGTGATAGGTGACAGGGGAGACAAAGCAGATAAAGTAAAATTTGCTACTATCTCTAATGCCCATTGACTAATGATTATTAATGATGATGCTGACAGAAAAACTAGAGAAACTAAAAGCTTTATTTGCAGAGATGGGACAAGCTTTGATTGCCTACTCTGGGGGTGTTGATAGCACTTTGGTAGCTAAAATTGCTTATGATGTTTTAGGCGATCGCGCTTTGGCTGTGACGGCTGTTTCACCCTCGCTGCTACCAGAAGAACTAGAAGATGCGAAAATTCAAGCCGCAACTATTGGGATTCCTCACAAAATCATCCAAACCCATGAAATGGAAAATCCCAACTACACTGCTAACCCCGTGAATCGTTGTTATTTTTGCAAGAGTGAACTACACGACAACCTCAAACCTTTGGCTTTAGAGTTGGGCTATCCCTATGTAGTGGATGGGGTGAATGCTGATGATTTGCATGATTATCGCCCAGGAATCCAAGCCGCTAAAGAACGAGGTGCGCGATCGCCTTTAGCGGAAGTTAGGGTAACAAAGTTAGAAGTCCGACAACTTTCTCAACAACTAGGTTTACCCTGGTGGGATAAACCAGCCCAACCTTGTCTGAGTTCCCGTTTTCCCTATGGCGAGGAAATTACCGTAGCTAAATTACAGCGTGTCGGTAGAGCAGAAATTCACCTGCGGAAATTAGGCTGGCAAAATTTGCGTGTCCGTTCCGAAGGCGACACAGCACGCATTGAACTACCACCAGAAAAAATTAAAGATTTCGTTCTGATGACAGATTTACAATCTGTAGTCGCCGCCTTCCAAGAATTTGGATTTATTTATGTCACTTTAGATTTAGAAGGCTATCGCAGTGGCAAATTAAACCAAGTCCTCAATCAAACGCTCAGTGCGTGATTGAGAATTGGGCATTGGGTATGGTAACAAATTTTACTTTGTCTCCCTTGTTTCCCTACTTCTCTTAGATAGTCTCCGCCTCTACAGAGACTAAAATACAACCGTTAATCTTCCAGGAATCATCCCATTGCTTTTCCATAAAATATAAAGCTCGCAGGGGCATACCGTCCGGTGCTAGCAATAATACTGGCTGAGTAATATTGTCTTGAATAGTGGTGATTTTCTCAAAAAATACTGAACGTGGACGGTAAACAGCTGGGTAACTCATACTTACCATCCGCATAAAGTTTTCTGCGGTTTGGAATTGCTCTTTAATTCCAGGACTAGCAAGAGAGAAAGCAACTTGAGCATCATCTTTTTGAAATGCTTCTAGTTGTCTTTCTATAACGGAGCGTATAGCAATAAAATCGTTATCGGTAGCTTCCATAAATCTGCAATTTGATCACTAGGGATGCTCAGTTTTTTGTTTGAGAAAGTTTGAACTCTACTTGTTGGAGGGCAAATCGCCAAACATCGTAACCATCTGGAGACAAATGTATGCCATCGGTGGTTAAATCAGAGCGCAAATTGCCATCAGCATCCGTAAACCAATTATGTATATTTAAGTAATTCACTCCTTCTTGTTTAGCAATCTGAGCAATTTTGGTGTTGAGATGGCGAATACGACTATTAGATATTGTTGATACGTGAGCTGGTAGAATAGATTGCACGAATATCTGAGCTTTGGGGTGATTTTGTCGTAAACTACGCATCATCCGGCGGTGATTTTGCAAGATAGTTTCGTCCCTAACACTTTTTCTCAAATCGTTAATCCCAGCCATGATGTAGATTGCTTCTGGGCGAGTTTGTGAAAAGGCGGCTAATCGTTTGACTATTCCACCAGAAGTATCTCCAGATATGCCTTGATTCAGCCATAATTTACCAGTAGGCAGCTTTGCTCTGGGAAACCACAGGCTTAAGGAGTCACCGACTAAGATACTGAGACGATTTTTACCTTGACCTTGGGCGATCGCTTTGGCTTCTAAAGCCAGTAAACTTTTCCAGTCCTCATAAGTTAATTGCTGTTTTCCTCTTGATTCCCCTAATCCTGGATCGATATCTGTGCGGGTATAAATTTGACCTGTCTTGAGTGCTGCCAGTCTTTGATAGTAAAGTTGATTGCCAGAGGTTAGCAGTAAGTTAATCGGTTGATGACTAGGATTGAATAAAGAATCTAGTGATATTGGCAAATCTGGATTAGTCAAATCCTCACTAGACAGTTTTTTCTCACTAGCTCTTGGTTCTGAAGCCTCTGAAGTGGGTAAAATTTGGCTGCTCAATTCTGGGAAAGAGAGATTTAGTAGCTGAGAGACAGGTTTTTTACTGAGTTTTGGTTGTAAACTTTCTCCTAGTTGCGATACTTGATTGCTAAATTCTGGATTTGACACATTACGTGTGAGGAGATATTGTGCATCTGTTATGGTTTGGGAATCTGGTTTTGTACTCAACTGAGAGTCATGTTGTTCCGGCAAAATCGACAATTGTGGAAAAGCTGATGCCGGTATTGCCAATCCTGTTAACAAGCCTGCTGCCAACAGATAAGAATCCCTCATCGCTGTTTCTCTCCTCTCATTACTGCTTTTCCCTTTGACAGTCTTAATTGTCCGTATTCAGGAAATTTTACGGTGGTTAAAATATCATTCTTATGTATTATGTATATTTCTGTAAACCAGGTTAACGATATTATCTTTGACAATTTACAAATTCTTTAAAGCTTATCTTTTCTAGTATATAGACGAGATAGAGTTAACCCTGATATTCAGCTTCAGAAATAGCATATCTAAATGTATAAATAATCCTAGATAATATTTCTTATGTTTAATTATTAATTGAATGTATTAATTAATACTATATACTTAAAATTTTGCATTAAAACATTTAGTTATGTGTTCTGACATATTTAAATTCAATTATATTGATGAATAAGCTAGTAAGAAGTGCTAAGATTTAGGCGAAGTAATTGATTTTTCCCTGTAATTTTGTGGCTAGAGCTAGTACAGCAATTGGTGTCAGTCCAATTATTAAAGAAATAGTGCAGAAACAAGCACATTCCACCCGATTAACTCTAAAAGAGGTAATCCTCATGGGAATGTTAGCAATAGATAAGCTTGATGATCAAAGTCGTCAAGAATTAGCAGATCAAGTCCATCAAATGCAAGTAAATGGTGAAATCTGAATCTGCTTTCTAAAGTTAATAGTCCCCATTACCCAGTCAATATCACAGCCAGAATTTATAATCAGAATCGACAAGTCAGAATCAAGCATGATTTAATATTCGATTTCCAACATTTTAATAAAACAAGAGTTTCCTAAATTCTTGTTTCACCACTCATGCTTAATTTTGACTTCTGATTTCTAAATTCTTGCTCATACATAAAATTCCCCCTATTGACTGATTGACTATTAACTAATCACCAAATCGATAACGACTTCCCATAACATAATCTTGATTTATCTCGAATGAAATCCATCGGCGTTGTAAAGTTTCAGCAACAAAACCAGTCGTGTTAGAACCTGCAAACGGATCTAGGACTAAATCGCCTTCATCAGTCAAAAACTTGATGAAAAATTCAGCAAACCCTTGGGGAAATCTTGCTGGATGAGGTTTAACTCCGGCTGCTTTACAGCGTCGTAAATAAGCACTATTAGACTCAGTGTTGGCAATTTCTAGCAAATTCGGTGGAATTGCGCCTTGGTTATCTTTTTGAAATTTCTCAGAAATCTCGTGTCCACTTGGACGCATTTGAGCTTTATAGCCGTTTTTGAGTAACTGCTTCATGCTGTGGCTATAGGGCTTTAAGACTTTTCTGTTATCTGCTTTGGGGTTGGGTGTTTTAGACAACCACCAAACAACATTCACCGCATCTTTGACACGTACTCTTCTGATTGTTACCCATTCTGCTGGGGTGGGTAGTCGTGCTGGATTGTAATGATAGAAATCTTGCGCGAGGAAAAAGCCGACTTCTTTGCATAGTCTGACTAGAAGTTCGTACTGGTAAATACTGCGCGTAGGATTACCAGGAAGATAAGCACCGCCTAAATCTAAAACGAATGAACCATTGTCAGTCAAAACTCGTTTAAATTGAACGGCGAAAGGTAAAAACCATTCAATATATTTTTCTGCGCTGGCGTTACCGTATTCCTTTTGGCGTGTTAAAGCAAATGGTGGCGAAGTGAGAATTAAGTTAATACTGCTGTCTGGGATAGTCGTAATGATTTCCAGACTATCACCTAAATAGGCTTGTCCGTATTGTTGTGTGTAATAGGGCGAAAAGTCGATAATTGTTCTGGTTGTTGTTTGTTGCGAATTAAATTGCTGTCTCAAAAGTCTTTATAGACTACCATTTTTTGTAAGGTAAGAATTTACCGGACATAGTGAGTTTAACCCGATCGCCTTTAGGATCTGCTTCTTTTTCCACATCCATAGTAAAGTCTATAGCACTCATAATCCCGTCGCCAAACTTTTCCTGAATCACTTCCTTGAGGGGAAAACCGTATACCTGCATAATCTCATAGAAACGATAAATCAGAGGATCAGTCGGAACAACTGGCCCCAAGCCTTTGACTGGGTATGCAGTTAACTCTTGAATATAGATAGGTGCTAAGTCTAGTGCGTCTATGATTAACTTAGCCTCTTGTTCGGAAGCACTAGCTTGACGGTAGAAGACAGCAGCAATCCAGACTTCATCCCGACCCAAAATCTTTTCTAAGTCTGCAAAGCTGATTCCTTTCTCTTTTTTGGCTGCGAGTAACGTTTGTGTAATTTCGGGGATAGACATAAAATCGGTTCTTGAAATACTTCGTACTGATGTTTCTTGACAGATCACTTAATCAAGCATTTGTCAAGTTCTAAGCAACTGGGAATACAGTAGTAATAGTATATATTGCTCCAAAGCACTCTAGAAATAAATAATAAGTTTTACTACAGATAAAGGAGTTTTATACAAATTATAAATACCAAAATTAATGCTTTCCCTGCTGTCGATTATGTACCTCTAGAATTACAAGAGGAATTAATTGCTATGCAAGAATTAAATATTGAAAATTTATTAATTATTGCTCAAAGTCGAATTTCATAAAAGTAACAAGAACTGCATCATCATACTCGGATAGTAACAGAAGAGGGATATACGGAAAACCGCACAGTTATTTCGTAATTGGAAGGATAAATTCAATACCAAATACTTCCGTAAAAGCTGTGATGATATGACTGCGGACTTCTTCGCAGGTAATTCCAGGAATCCATTCGGCTAAACTACCTACAGGTTTATCTGCAATACCGCAGGGAACAATACGCCCAAAGCCTGTCATGTCGGGACATACATTTAAAGCAAAACCGTGCATAGTAATCCAACGGCTAACTTTAATCCCGATCGCTGCAACTTTACGCCCTTCTAACCATACTCCAGTTAAAGGCGGGATGCGATCGCCTGTTAACTCATAAACCGCTAAGACGCGAATAATCACTTCTTCTAATTGCCGCAAGTACCAATGTAAATCTTTACAATAACGTTGCAGATTTAAAATTGGATATCCCACTAATTGTCCAGGACAATGGTAAGTTACCTCGCCGCCACGTTCAGTTTTATACACCTCAAACTGATTTTGCGTAATCTCAAATTTGAGAAATTCAGCATTACTACCTTGTCCCAAAGTGTAGACAGGGGGATGTTCTAGCAAGATTAACACATCATCTAAATCGGGATTGTGAATCCGCTCAGTGAGGAGTGACTTTTGCCATTCATGAGCTGTTAAGTATGGTGTCAGTCCTTGGTTATATAACAAACAATAGTTTACTTTCGCTGAATTATTACTACGGCTCATAGCGGATATCAACTGTGTTAATCACTAAATATATTTCAACTTCTAGGAATATGTTCAACAATTGTCAAGCTATGCAAAGGATTTTAAAGGAACATCAAGGGAATCATCTTTGGGAAAAACAAAGTGCTAGTTTGAATATATAGACACAAAGGTGTTAGGAGGAATTCTCTACAAGAAGCATCACGCCAAGAGAACAGGAACGAATGTAATGGCTGATGAATTTCATATTTTTTTACATCTGAAGGACTTGTGTATTCCACTAAAAGCAAACAAATCTCCTTTAACAAAAAACAAGTAACTACTATCGGTTGTGTAAAGTTTGTCTTGATGCGTCTGGTAGTCAAAACAGCTATTCATTAGGCTACCTTAATTAAGAAAATAGGGCGACTATCTAATTGTCTGGCAATCAGTTAGAGCGATCGCCTAAGTTGGGACAAGCTAATCGCACAACATCGAGGAGCAGAGTCAAGGATATACATGAGTATAACTATATAGATGCAAAAAACTGAGATCAAACAGACTAAAAGCACATTTAAATATTTCTCAACAGGTGCTGGTGCAGTGACATAACCTACCGCAATCTCTTTTCATATCAAGACGACATCACATTAAATATTGAGCTATCGAGCGGGAGAGTTTACATGAAGCTTGTCATCCACGGCAAAAATATTGAAATCACCGATGCGATTCGAGAATATGTGCATCAAAAAATTGAAAAAGCTGTTAGTCACTTTCAGAACATCACCAACGAAGTGGATGTCCACCTTAGCGTAGCTCGCAATCCCCGAATTAACCCTAAACAAGCGGCTGAAGTCACTATATATGCAAATGGTAGTGTCATCCGCGCCGAGGAAAGCAGCGAAAACTTGTACGCTAGTATTGATTTAGTTGCAGATAAAATTGCTAGACAACTGCGAAAATATAAAGAAAGAAAACAAGACAAGAAAACTCAAGCTCAACCCACTAACGAAGTAGTTGTACCACAACCGGTAGTTGCAGATTTAATCGGCGATCGCACTCCCGAACTCCCCCAAGAAGTTGTCCGTACCAAATATTTTTCCATGCCACCGATGACGCTAGAAGAAGCTTTAGAGCAACTGCAATTAGTGGGACATGATTTTTATATGTTCCGCAATGCTGACAGTGGTGAGATTAACGTCATTTATGAACGCAATCATGGCGGTTATGGCGTGATTCAACCCCGTAATAATAACGGCCATACCCATCATACCAACGGTAAAAATGGTAAGGTAGCGGCTAATATGTCCATATCAGAAAAATCTCACAGTAGATAAATTGACAATCTCCCGACTACCAAATGATGCGATAACTGATTTTGGCAAACGGTCGGGAGATTTTTACGATTCCGCTTTTACGACTCTATTGAATTTAACCAAGTTTCTAAATCTGCAATTGCCTGAAAATCTAAGAGTGCTTCTCCCAGATTTTCTAATTTTTCTAAGGAGAGAGTTTTTATCCGTTTTCGGAGTGGTTGAGATAATTCTCCCACACGACGATATCAGAGACTTAAATATTGCTGCTAAATATTGAGCAAGTGCCGAAGTGTTGGGTAATTTTGATATTACTCAGAACTTGGCACTCATTGTAGTTAAGACACCGCCGCAGTCGCCTTGAGAGCGAAAATCTTCTGAATTACATCTTCTACCACCTTATCAGGTGTGGAAGCACCAGAAGTAACCCCAACAACAATTTCGCCTTCTGGTAGCCAGTTTTCTGTAATTACCAAATCGCCAGTTAATTGCCGATGTTCAATTGAATTTCTAGATTTAATTCGCTCCACACAATCAATATGATATGAAGGCAGTCCTCTTTGTTGAGCAATTTGTTGTAATTGCGTTGTATTTGAAGAATTAAAACCACCAATTACGACCATAAAATCTAATTTGTGTTCCACTAATTCCAACATCGCATCTTGGCGTTCTTGGGTAGCATCACAAATGGTATTGAAGCTTTGGAAATGTTGATTTAATTCAGTCGGGCCATATTTCTGCATCATAGTACGCTCAAACAGTTTACCAATCTGCTCGGTTTCACCTTTGAGCATGGTGGTTTGATTAGCAATACCTACACGTTCTAAATCTTGATCTGGGTCAAATCCAGCTGAACAAGCTTTGGCAAATTTTTGTAAAAATTCTTGGCGATCGCCACCATGTAAAATGTAGTCAGCTACATATTGGGCTTCTTTTAAATTAAGAACGATTAAATACTTCCCAGCAAAGGAACTAGTGGCTACAGTTTCCTCGTGCTTGTATTTACCGTGAATAATTGAGGTATAGTCACCTTTTTTATGCTTTTCGACGGTATTCCAAACTTTAGATACCCAAGGGCAGGTTGTATCGACAATTTTACAGCCTTTCTCATTGAGTAGCTGCATTTCTTGGACGCTAGCCCCAAAAGCAGGTAATATCACTACATCTTGATCACCAACCACAGAGAAGTCTTTTTGAGTGCCATCCACAGGGATGAACCCAACTTGCATTTCCTGCATGCGTTGATTTACAGAAGGGTTGTGGATAATTTCGTTAGTAATCCAGATGCGTTCTGTTGGGAAGTGCTTACGGGTTTCATAAGCCATCGCCACAGCCCGTTCCACACCCCAGCAAAATCCAAAAGCTTGAGCCAAGCGGATAGTAACATCGCCTCTTTGCAAAGTGTAATTGCGATCGCGAATTTCTTGAATTAAGCTACTTTGATACTCAGATTGCAATTGGGTAGCAACTTCAGCCTGATGACCAAACCCCTTGCGGTTGTAATTCTCTGAATGATGCAGTGAACGCTTAAAAGCTTTTGTATCCATAATGTATTATTTTGTTGATGTCTCCTCTTTAATGATTTTCTCGTGCCAAGACGCAATTGAGAAAGTAAAAAGATAAATGAAGTCAGAAGTTGGAAGCTAATTTATCCCCAGGCTTTCCCTGTCCCCAGTCCCTAATCCCCAGTCCCCACTTTTTGCTGATAAATCTGCAACGCGGTGCGCCAAACTAGATAGCCTGCGGGATTGAGATGTAAGCCATCGGTAGTTAATTCTGGGCGGAGATTACCTTGCTTATCAGCAAACAAGGGATATAAATCTAGATATTCAACCTTTTCTTTGATGGCGATGCTTTGTAACTGCTGATTCAACTGCTGAATTCGACTATTGGGAATTGCCAGTAATTTCTCTCTTCCTTCCCAAGTTGAGGCTGCACCCCCGTGCGGCAAAATTGATTGGATAAAGATTTTGGTTTGGGGATGAGTTTTTCGTAGGTAAATCATCATTTGCCGTTGGTTATCTAAAATGACCTGATCATTTACCCCCCGAATCAAGTCATTAATACCAATCATCACAAAAATGGTCTCTGGCTGTGTCTTGTCAAATAAATTTAGTCTTTTCAATAATCCATTGCTGGTTTCACCTGAAATTGCTTGATTGAGCCAATTTCTATCTTGGGGTAATAATTCCCCAGGAAACCACAGACTCAAAGAATCTCCTGCTAAAATGCTCAATTTCGGGGGAGGTTGTTGGGCAGCGACTTGGGCTTCTTGCTTGAGAATATCTACCCATTGCTGATAGCTGAGTTGATGGCGGGGGCCTAACTCTGGGGTAGCGGATGGAGATTGATTGACTGGAACTGGAGGTGGCACATTACTGGAAATGGCGGTCAATCCCTGCTGTCGCCAAATCAGCAGAATGACCGCCAACATCAGGATGCCGTTGGTTGCCAGTAAAAAAAACGCCCAGACCGGAAAGGTTTTTGCAGTAGTGGACACGACTAGCGAAATCTTCCAATGATTTGACTCAGATTGTAAATCGCTAGTTAGATAATCGCACTATTTTACTCAGTATTAAGTACTGATACGGGGAGTAAGAAGTAGAGAGAAAAGTGCAAAAACTTAGTAGAAAAAAGGCTTACAGCCAGATCAACTCCACTAAGAATGAAAAAAAGTTTTTCCTCTTCTACACCCTTACACCCCCACACCCCTACACCCTTGTTTCTTAAAAGCAATTACTTGGTTATATTGATACCATCACTAAACTCAGAGTTATAACCTTCTTCTCCGTGTTCATTGATATCCAAACCTTGGTATTCGGCTTCCTCTTTGACTCTTAACCCCACAGTAACGTCAATAATTTTGAGAATTATCCAAGTTCCAGCCGCTGCAATCACGTAAGCAATCATAATTGCGGCCAGTTCTACCCCTAATTCCCCGAAATTACCCCGCAAGACTCCATCCTTACCGGCTGAGTTGACTTCAGCAGTGGCAAAGATAGCTGTCAAAATTGCGCCAACAGTCCCACCCACACCATGTACAGGATAGGTATCTAAAGCATCATCAACATTTAGCTTGTGCTTGAAACTCACTGCATAGAAACACACAAAAGAGGTGATAAAGCCAATCAAAATCGCCGATAATGGTACAACGAAACCTGCAGCTGGTGTGATACCCACTAAACCAGCAACTGCACCTGTTGCTGCACCAACTGCTGTTGGTTTACCGCGTAAAGTTGCTTCCAAAATCAACCACATCAAAGCCCCAGCTGCGGCAGCTGTGTTAGTGGCAACAAAAGCTGTAGTAGCTACGTTGGTGACTAAATTACCAGAAGTCCCACTAGCTACAGATAAAGCACTACCCGCATTAAAGCCGAACCAACCAAACCAGAGTAAACCAGCACCTAGTAAGATAAATGGTACGTTGTGAGGAGGACTGAGGCGGTCGGGGTGAGTTTTGCGCGGCCCTAGGACGATAGCAGCAACCAGCGCAGACACACCGGAACTGATATGAACAACCGTACCGCCAGCAAAGTCCAGTGCGCCTAGACCACCGTACAAACCCAAGAAACCACCTTTAGCCCAAACCATGTGGGCTAGGGGAGTGTAAATCAAGGTTGACCACAACAAGACAAACAGACAATAAGCACGAAAACTCATCCGTTCGGCGATCGCACCAGAAATCAACGCCGGGGTGATAATAGCAAACATGGCTTGATAAATCATGTATGCTTGATGGGGAATCGTCGCCGCATAGGAAACTACCTCTGTCGGATTTGACCCTTTAAGATAGTCAGTAGTTTCTAACCCCACACCGTTTAAACCGAACCATTGTAAACCGCCAATAAACGGCAAGCCAGGTGCAAAGGATAGACTATAACCCCATAACACCCAGGTGACTCCGACAATCGCCATCAATACAAAACTCATCATTAATGTATTGAGGATATTGCGCGATCGCACAAAGCCTCCATAGAAAAACGCCAATCCTGGTGTCATCAACAACACTAATGCTGATGATATCAGGATAAATGCTGTATCTCCAGTATCGGCAGTTGCAGCATTTGCTGGCGTTTGGGCAAAGGCATGACCCATGAGAGGCCCTGCCAAAATTAGTAGGGTAACAACCCCAATCACTAGAAATTTCTTGATCACGTCTTTTTGTCTTTTTCCCTTGAACAGCAATAGCCTTGTATACTTGGTTACATTTGATTACTTTTTGCTGTAAATTTTTGTCGTCCAGGTTACTTGGATTTAGATTTCGGGAAATTTTAACAAAAAAATAATACTATCGATAGATGAAATCTATGGAACTAGTATGTAATTTTTAGTTCTCAATACTTAATCCTCTACCAAAAAAAATTGGGTACAAGAGAAGCAATCTTCAAAAACTCTGTAATATTTATTACTCAGTAATTCCATACTGTTGAATCTGCATATTCCACAGGGCGGTGTACTCCCCGTCATGCTGTAAAAGTTTCTGATGAGTGCCATCCTCAATCAATCGACCAGCTTTGAGGACTAAAATTCTCTGAGCCATTCGCACAGAAGCTAGCCGATGGGTAATCAAAATGGTAGTCTTGCCTTCAGCTAGTTCCACAAATCGTAGATAAAGCTCATATTCGCTGCGGGGGTCAAGTGCGGCTGTTGGTTCATCTAACAGTAATATCTGAGCTTCCTGACGCACAAAAGCACGAGCTAGGGCTAACTTCTGCCATTCACCACCAGATAGTTCTGTACCGCTAAACTGCTTACCCAGAGGTGTGTCTTCTCCTGTGGGAAATTGTGCTACTAGTCTGACTACATCGGCTTTTTCTATGGCATATCTGAGTAAATCTCGATGTTCTAGTGCTTGAAGGTTGCTTAAAGCGATATTTTCTCCGAGGGTGAGGGCGTAGCGACCAAAATCTTGAAACACTCCTGCTATTTGCTGTCGCCACTTTTCTAGGTTTAAATGTTTCAGGTCTATGCCATCGACTAGAATCCTGCCTTTGGTGGGGTCGTATAACCTAGTCAGTAACTTTACCAGAGTAGTTTTTCCTGCACCATTTTCTCCCACAATGGCTACTGTTTCACCTGGGTGCAGAGTAAAAGAAATATTTTTGACAGCCCATCCCTGAGCGTCTGGGTAGCGAAAGTAAACGTTTTCAAAAGTAATACCAGAACGAATGGGGTTTGGGGTTTTCTCTCCAGGCACAGTTAATAACATGGGGCTTGTGCTGTCGAGAAAATTGAAGAATTGCTGCATATATAAGACATTTTCTAGCAATTCCAGTCCATTACCGACAAACCCGGCAAGGTTTTGTTGGAAGTAAGTTAAAGACTGGACAAATAACAAGACACTACCTGGACTCAATTCCCCTCTAAAGGCTTTCTGGACAACCCAGTAAAAAGCAAAACCATTACCTAGGGTACTTAAAACAGCTAAACTAGATGACCAAAAAGCTTGTTTACCCCGCAAATGACGCATAGAGTTGTGTAAAGAGTGGAATGCTTGCAGATATCGCTCAATAAAAAACGAACCTAGCTGGAATAGTCGAGTTTCCTTCGCGTAGGTATCAGTCAACATGACTGATGTGTAATACTTCATTCTGCGAGCTTGGGGGCTATTTTCAAACAGAGTCAGCCAAATTGCTTTGCCATATTGAGCAGACACAACTACCTGGGGTATAGTGGCGATCGCAATCACTAAGGGAATCCAAAAGGCTAGGGGAATCAATAAACCCACCATCACCACCAAGGTCACAAAAGAGCGACCTAATTCCACTAAATTTTCCAATAAATTCAACGGTTGATAGCTAACTTGCTCTTGCAACAGCTGTAACTCATCATAAAATTCAGCATCTTCAAAACGGCTCAGGTCGGGTAAAGTATCAGCTTTACGCATCAACATCAAGCTCATGTGAGCTGTTAATTTATCATTGAGGTTTCCCTGAAGTGCTGTTCGCCAAGGGTCGAGGAGTGTTTCTAATAATAAAGCACCCACCCATCCCGCAACTAGGGGTAGTACGATATTCCAGCCTAATGCTCTCCCAGAGGATAACTCTGCTGTTACTGTATCTATGACTAATTTGGTAATCCAAACACTTACAGCAGGTAAAAACCCCTGCAACAAAATCACAACCATCAAGACTAAAATTTCCTGTGGTGCGGCTGTCCATACCAAGGGAAGAGAACGAAATAAAGCCTTAGCGTAAACCTCCAACCAACCTCTTAGTTCGCCCATTCATTACAACCTGTTTGTTATTTAGTGTTGGTAAAATAGTTTGCCGTTGTTAATAGTTTTCTCGGAGTAGTCTTTTCTAATTAATAGCTATATTTTTGAGATTTTTGGAATTTCCTACTAAAATTCACTATCTTATGAATAGCAATCACTATTCATACCTATATTCAATTACACTGATTATTTTCCATTTTTATAAGGATTGAAGATAACTACAATTTGACTAATTCATCTACAACCTTAGTATCATCAAGAATAAAAAAAATACTCCTGAAGACATAATAATTAAGACAATAAGTAATTACTTCGGAAAGAATAAAAAGCCTAAGAAGAAGATATCGTGGATATTGTTGAAGAACTCAAATAATTGAAAATCAAAGTAACTTCTTGAGGTCAAAAGCAACAGTTGGCTCTGAGGAATCAAGCTTTGGGAGATTTAAATCCTAGAGATAGCATACTGTCTAGCACACGCAGTTAGCTTTGATTTTTGTGGACTAGTAATACTGTGAATAGCGAGATGAGAGTTCTCTGTTAATGGGATTAATCACATAATGATAGTTCGGACTTTACTGTGCTTTTCTTAGGGAGTAATTTCTGTCTATTTCTCTTACATATCCAGTGATCAAACTCTGTAACAGATGGGCATACTTATCACTATTCGCTGTGAAGAATGCAGATGTTCAAATAGTCCAGATTAGTTTAGGTTACAAGGAGTAAATGATAATGTTTACCGAAACAAAATTGCTCGAAAAAACTATAGAAATGCGTTTGGCAGACAGCGACGATAAACTTGAACAAGTCCTGCTTTCAGATGCAGAAATGGCAGCTTGGGAAAAATTAGCAATTCAAGGAGTAGTTGCTCCCATTATAGGTAACTGCGGTCGATGTTTCGGTTGTGGTCGATGCTTCGGTTGTGGTCGATGTTTCGGTTGTGGTCGATGTTCCGGTTGTGGTCGATGTGGCCGATGTGGTGGCTGCGGTAAATGTCATGGGTGCGGTATTGGTTCAGCATCAAGTGTAATTGATGAAGATTCTGAGATGGGATTCGGATACTAAAAATACGGCTTTGTAGCTAGCTGCAAAATTTCAAACTGTTGCTTTTGTCCATTTTTTTCAACTACTGTCGTCGTAGGAAGTGAGTTTGTTAATAAGCATATAAAATTTCACTATGGCATCAGTAGTAACGTAGCGATCGCACAGAAATTAATATTAACCAAATCAGATCATTTTTTCTCCCAAAATATTCTTCTCAAGAACAGTTTTACAGGTGGCGGTTGATGCGCCACCTAATAACAACAACACTTTTTCTTCCCCTAAACCCCTGTTTATTGAAAGCTTGGGATAAGAAAAACCTATGAAATTAAATGACAATCAACGGTTACGCTTACTAGAGCATCTTTTGATTCAGGTTATGCCTTCAGATGCCGATAAAGACAGAGAAACGATGATCTTCAACACAACGCGACGGACTTTGAAAGTAGATGGTCAAGCACTGCAAGATGTAGAAAGAATTGTTTTTCCTTTACTAGATGGTACGCACACAATAGGCGAAATACGTACGGCTGTCTGGGAACAAATTACAGATTCCTCTTTAGATCAATGTTTAGCATTTTTGATGGAAAATCGCTTAGTTGAAGAATATCGAGACGACACATTTGATTTAGAGAGTCGCGCTCAATTGCTGCCTCAACTTGGCCTCTACCATGAACTGGGTTTTCAGCAACAAGATGCTCAAGAGCGTTTAGCCAATGCTCGCATCGCAATTTTTGGACTAGGAGGCTCAGGTCTTGTAGCAGCAGTCAATCTAGCGGCTTGTGGTATTGGATTTCTCCGTCTATGTGACAGTATTTCTACATCTCCCTATGATTCCATAATGATGGCAAATTGGGGATTTAGTGAATTTGGTAATTTTCGGGCTGAGGAAACAGCTCGACAGATTGCAGCCATAGGGGGAGTGACTACAACCGAGGCTATTACGGATACTTTGACTGATGATGAAACAGTGACAGCTTTGCTGGATGATGTTGATTTAGCCATTGTCGCCACCGATGCAGTCCCAGTTAATTTAGCCTATCGCCTCAACCGACTTTGTTTAAAGATGCAATGTCCATTACTCCCTGGGGGAGCTTTTGGGATTGAAGGGACTGTCGGCCCTTTAGTTGTGGGTAATGATAGTCCCTGTTATCTCTGCTATCGAATGCGGTCTATAGCTTGTGCTAAGTTACCGGAAGCAGAACTGCAACTAGAAAGATTTTTAGATCGCGATCGCCGGTCTCAACCCCAACTGCGAGAAAATTTGCCTATAGGTCACACGTTAGTTGGTAGTTACTTAGTGCTTGATGCTCTGAAAATGTTACTTGGCCTACCAATTGCCACTGACGGGAAATTACTGCATTTAGATTTAATCACCACCAAATTGACTCACAATGTTGTCCTTAAAAAGCCTGGTTGTCCTCATTGTTCTTCCATTCGCAATTCTTAAATAATGAACGCAACAGTTGCTAGTCCACGCTGGCGGGATTTGGTCAGTCCCCATACTGGCATCATTCAGAAATTGGAGAGATTAAGCAAGCCCTATACAGAGTTTGAACTGCCTGTCTTGTGGCAAGTGGAACTTTCGCATTTCAATATCTATAAATCCCCAGATGATCTGCGTTACGGTGTAGGCAAAGGTATGACTGACGAACAAGCTATTGTCGGTGCTGTCGGCGAAGCTTTAGAGCGTTATTGTGGGAGCATCGTTGATCGCAGACAAATAATTGTCAGTAATTACGAAAATTTAGCTGAAGGGGCTGTTCCTCCACAAGTTTTTTTCTCGTTTTCGCAACAGCAATACTCTGACCCCAATTTTCCTTTTCCTACTTTTGACCCGAAAATGCAGACTTCCTGGGTTACAGCTTGGAATCTGCGTACTCAAAAGCAAGTTCTGCTCCCAGCCGCCTCAGTGTATCTCAATTTTTGTAGTCATCAATTAGGGGATTCTATATTACCTGTGACGACTAACGGCATGGCGAGTGGCCCATCTGTAGAGTTTGCGGCCTATAGGGGTTTGTGTGAGTTGATTGAACGTGATGCTTTCATGATTACATGGTTAAACCGTCTTCCAGCCCCCCGCATTGATTTCCATCATAAACCGGGCATTGAAACTGCGATCACTCGTAACTATGCCAGATTTGGGATAGAGTTGATAGCATTTGACCTCACCACAGACACTCAAGTACCAGTGATTGCAGCCTTGGCAATTGACCGTTCTGGTCAAAGTCCCGCCCTTGTCACTGGCTTAGGATGTGACTTAGATGGTGCAACAGCCTTTCGCAAAGCCATCTTTGAAGTTTGCCAAGCTCGTCCCCACGATATCAGTCGTATGACAATCGGAGATGGTGCAAATCTTCATCAATATCAAGATATCCAGGATTTAAAGGATCACAGTGCTTTCTTTTACGCAACCACAAAACTGGGGGAATTAGATTTTCTACTGCACCATGATCAACGACGCAATATTGAAGATTTACCGATATATGCTGACCACACGGAAGTAGAAAAATTACAATCAGTAGTCACAAAACTCAATCAAGTTGGTGCTGAAGCTTATTTAGTAGATGTAACCACCCCAGACATTGTACCACTCGGTTTTCGAGTAGTACGGACGTTAGCTAGTGAATTAGTGCCAATATATTTTGGTTACGGTCAAGAACCCCTTGGAACTCGGCGTTTGTTTGAAGTTCCAGAACGTCTAGGCTATGGTAGCCGACGTACTCCAGATGACCTGAATCCTTGCCCACATCCTCTTGATTAGAGGCAGGAAGCAGGGAAGACAGGGGGAGTAGGAAAACAAAAGCCACACCCAGTCCCCAGTCTGAAAGGTGTAGGTTTTTAATAGAGCAGTGAGTGATGACTATCAAACCAACGACAGAATGATATTTTCATCCACCCTTACACCCCTACACCCCTACACCCTAAAACAGTGTCTTATAGACAAAGCGTAAAAAACCTACACCTGTGAGCAGTCCCCAATCCCTCTACATTAACTATGTACAAAGTCAACGAGCCTTTAGAGTTACCCCTGCTTTACCATTTAAATTCCCCACCACCGGAAGCTTACGCACAGCCAGTTCCAGCTAGTGAAATGCGCTATATGCCAGATGCTCCTGTTGTGGAATTGCCACCCGCACCACGGGATAACCACCTTGCTAGTCTGTTGAGCAGACGCTGTTCAGTGCGAGCCTTTAAAAATACGGAAATATCGCAGATTGTACTGGCACAGTTACTGGATGCCGCTTGTGGGATAAATGGGGTGCGTCAGGTGGAAGGTTATACCTATGAGGGGCGAAATTCACCTTCTGCTGGTGGACTGTATCCGATTGAAATGTTTGTATCTATACAGGCAGTAACAGGTTTATCTGCGGGGTTATATCACTATGAGCCACGTGGTCATGGACTACATTGGGTGAATGAGACTGTACCCAGTGAATTTATTGCACCTTTATTACAGCAGGACTATATTACTCACGCCAATGCTTTGTTTATTCTGACTGGTGTGTTCATGCGATCGCTCTATAAATATGGTACACGTGGCTACCGCTTTGTCTTGTTTGAAGCTGGTCATCAGGCTGAAAATATCTGCCTAATGGCTGTAGAGTTGGGACTTGGTAGTCTTTGTCTAGGCGGATTTCAAGATACCAGTGTCAATCAGATTTTGGGTATTGATGGCCAGCGTCATGCCGCACTTTATTGCGTTGCTGTTGGCACAGCAGCTCATTATTAAATGAGATTGTATACGGAAAAACCCGCCACCTGTCTACACAGAAACAGTTTTCGTGGCGGGTCTTGATGCAAACCAGATATACAGATTCAAAAGTGCTACACAGAAACAAACTATCTAGATTTCTGGGTTTGAACCTTTGATCTGATTTTGAAGCTTAGGTTTAAATTTTGCTCTCACCAGAAGAGTAGCCACCAAATTCACCACCTTCTGTGAATCCACTAGGACTAGCTTCTTTGAGGAATCCACTATAGGCTTCCATGCCATGTTCACCAATATCCAAACCTTCCATTTCTTCTTCTCTGGTGACTCTAATACCCAAGGTAGCTTTCAGTATTGCCCAAATGATGGTGCTGAGAAGTACAGTCATACCACCGACAGAAATCACGCCTAAAAACTGGATGCCTAACTGTCCTACACCACCACCAGCAAATAAACCCTTGGCAGGGCCAAGTCCCTCACCATACCAAGAATAAACACCAGGGCCAACAGACCATAGACCAACAGCAAGAGTTCCCCAGATACCGCACACCAAGTGAACAGAAGTAGCACCTACGGGGTCATCAATACCGAGTTTGTCAAAGAAGGGGACAGCAAAAACTACTAATACCCCAGCAATTAAACCAATAATGAGAGAACTAGGAATGCTGACGTAAGCACAAGATGCTGTAATCCCTACCAACCCTGCCAGAATACCGTTGATAATCATTGACAGGTCGGGTTTACCTAAGTACCACCAAGCTGTAACAGTTGCCGCAATTCCACCAGCTGCACCTGCCATGTTGGTTGTTAAAGCAATGTGAGTAATGGCATTGGGATCAGCCGCCATTACAGAACCGGGGTTAAAACCAAACCAACCTAACCACAGAATCAAACAGCCCAAAGTGGCAATACTCATGTTGTGACCAGGTAAGGCTACAACTTTTCCATCTTGGTATTTACCAATCCGAGGGCCAAGAAAGGCTGCTCCCATTAAGGCTGCCCAACCACCTGCTGAGTGAACAACTGTAGAGCCAGCAAAATCCCAAAAACCCTGTTTGTATAACCAACCACCGCCCCAAATCCAGTGTCCGGTAATGGGGTAGGCAATACCTACGAGTAAAAGGCTGAAAATTAAAAAGTCAACAAACTTGATTCTTTCTGCTACTGCACCAGAAACAATTGTGGCTGCTGTTCCCGCGAACACTAATTGGAACAAAAATTTAGCAGCTAAAGGTACACCAGCCCAGTTTAAAGCACTAAATATACCTTGATATTCTTTTGCAGTGGCGGGACTGTTATCTGCTCCTCCTAAGAAGAACCCACTTAGCCCAATAAAATCATTGCCGTCGCCAAACATTAAGCCAAAACCAATTGCCCAAAAAGCAACGGTAGCGAGAGCAAACACAATTAAGTTTTTGGCAAGAACGTTAACAGCATTTTTCTGGCGACAGAAGCCGGTTTCTAACATACAAAAACCAGCGTTCATGAAGAATACCAAAAACGCAGCGATCGCTACCCAAAGAGTGTCTAGGGCAACTTTTAATTCTGCTGTTGTTGGCCCAGCAGCCGGGGTTTGGGCTACTGCCACATAACCCCACCCCAATACAATCAAACATGCTAAAGGTAAGCAAGCTTGCCAACTGGGAGACAGTTGCTTAACTAAATTAAATAAGTTGTTTTTTGAGTTAAATTTTGGGCTTTTAGCGGAATTTCTTGCAGAAAATCGCCTATTTTTGATTTTTGCTTTATGTTTGTACATGGGTTGAAATAACGTCCTCCAAACTATCCTTGATAGGAAGAAACAGATTGAGCAAAAACTCGCGCCCGCACTGCAAACCAATGGGTTTGATGTCTTTCCTTGAGACCACTGAATTGGTCAACAAAAAACTCAAATAATTTATTTAGAAGTTTAGGAAACTAATGACACCTCTGTAAATATTTTTGCAGATATCCTTAAAAATTTATGATGTAATTTCTGCAACAGTCAAGTATTCTTCATTCAATCTTTAATCACGAAAAACATCACTAAAGATGGCGATCGCTTGATTTTGTCAAGCTAATCTCCATAAAGGATAAAGACAGAAATTAATCATAAATTTGTGCCACACATTACTACTATTTGTTGACTTTTGTCAATCAATTAGTTTAACGACTTTACTCATTCTCAAAGGTACTAACATCTGAACTTTTAGGATAATCTTTTTTATCTTCTACCAATTTTTCTACTGAATAAACATCAGGCCAAACCGATGCACCATGTTCATACACATCAATTCCTAAGCGATCGCCTTCTGGATGAACCCGCAAGCGTCCCATTGCTCTGAGACTACCAAACATCAAAAAGCTAAAGGCAACTGTAAAGACTGCGATCGCCACTACCCCTAAAAGTTGTATACCAAGTAGTTCAATCCCACCTCCTAACAATAGACCCGCTTTTTTGTTCAAAGTCAGTTCGGCTTGTCCCAAAAAACCTATAGAAAGACTACCCATCATGCCGTTAATTCCATGCACGGAAAAGGCAGAAACCGGGTCATCAATTTGCAGTGATTCAATGAGGTTAATGCCCGTAACTAACAAAATCCCAGCCGTTAATCCAATCAATACAGCCGCCCAAGGTGCTACATAAGCACAAGCAGCTGTAATTGCTACTAATCCACTTAATGCACCGTTCAGACAGTAATCTAGATGCCACTTACTAGTGCGGATATACTGATAAATGATTGCTGCTAATGCTGCTGCACCACCTGCCAGCGTAGTATTAACTGTCACCAACCCAATCAATCCGGTATTACTTGCTCCAAGGGTTGAACCAGAGTTAAATCCATACCAACCAAACCACAGAATCATTGTTCCCAAAGTTGCCAAACCTAAGTTATGGGCTGGTGGTGGCGATCCCCAAGGTGGACGACCAGGGCGAGGCCCCAACAGATATGCCCCCACTAGGGCCGTCCAACCCCCTACACAATGGACAACAGAACTACCAGCAAAGTCGTGATAACTGAGTTTGGATAACCAACCCTCAACATTCCAAGCCCAATGGACAATAATTGGGTAACTGAACGCGCCCATGACTGAACTGTAAATTAAGTTACCAATGAAGTCAGTTCGCCCCAGCATCGACCCAGTAGTGATGGTACTAGCTGTTGCAGCAAAAGCAAATTGGAAAAAAAACAAAGTATAGTTGTTGATAGCAGCTGTAGAGCCAGGCACATCCATTGGATAAACGCCATCGCTGTTAGGTAACTGGCTCAAAAAGAACGTATCTATTCCTAACAAACCCCCAGCACTTGTACCATAAGCAATACCGAATCCTACTGCCCACCAAACCAAAATGGTGACAGCAGCATCAATAAAATTCTCTATTAAGGCGTTAACTACACCTTTTTGCTGGGAAAAACCAGCTTCTAACATAGCAAAGCCAGCTTGCATAAAGAAGACTAAAAACCCCGTGATTAGCACCCAGATAGTGTCTATGGAGACTTGAAGTTTAGTTATCGTTTCTGCTCCAGCGGGCAAATTGGCACTACCGGCTGCTTGTACAACTGTAGGGGCAAAAACTGCCAATACCATTGAACCGATCGCTAGCACGATTATGCGTTGCCAAGGTCGAATACGCTTATTCATTAGCTCATTAGTTCCTGCTTGAAAAGCGATGATTGATCATGGTAGCAGACTGATCAAAACTCATTGATTTTGATCAGCAAATCTAGCGATCTAGTTTTACCTAAACCTAAATATATTTTTTTATTTTCACCATTGCACCCATTTATATAGAACACAGAACAGAGATAAAGCACAATTTACAGAAAATGATTTATTCACGAATAAATTGCATTTATAGTGTTTTAATTACAACATTAATTCTGTATTCTAGAATACATTTTTATTTTCTGATAAGAGAATTTAAATATAATTCTGCTCTATTAATCAAGCAAAACCTTTATCAATAGACTAATTACTCATATCCACTGACAAGTAAATACAATTTATTAATTTTATATACGAAATTTTAATAATTATTAAAATTTACATTTAAGGCCTTGGGCATAGGTGATGGGGCATGGGGAATCTGACAGGTGTAGGTTTTTAATAGAGCAGTGAATGATGACTATCAAACCAACGACATAATCATATTTTCATCCACCCCTACACACGGCAGTTTGCTCAAGTCGGGAAACCCCTTCGGGTTCACCAATGCAGCTTATGCCGGGAAAACCTTTCGGCAGTTGCTAATGGGGGAAACCCCCATTAGCAACTGCCTCACCACCGCAAGTGGTTCACCGCCCACGCAACTGCCTTCCCTACACCCTTGCACCCTAAAACAGTGTCTTATAGGAAAAGCGTAAAAAACCTATACCTGTGAGGCATTGGGAATAGGGTATTGGGAATGAATAGGAGATTAGACCTTGTATTTTCTGTCTCTATCCCTGCTTTCTTCAATTCACCTTACCCCGGTAGCTTCTTCTTCAAGGCCTCCAAACCAGACCAACGGCTATCAACAGGCTTATCTAAACTCTCATCAGCAGAACTAAGAATGCCTGGACAATTTAAATCGCACAACTGACGCTGAGGTAATTCCAAGCACATCTGCTCATACAACCATTCACTAGGATAAAAATAACCAGTCGGTGATATGGTTTCCACTAAATCTTCCATAGCCACTTCCCTTTCTAAAGGCAAGTCTTGCTCTTGATTTGCTGCTTCATCCAACCAGATGACTTCTTGAGCATTCACCACTAAACGGTGATTGTACTGTTGTAAGCAACGATTACAGGTACAGGTAATAATAGCTTCTACCTGAGCTGACACATCCAGATAATTACCATGATGCTGCACGCAAACGCGACCGCGAACTGGTGTCAATGTATCTAGCCCAGGCAGAAATTCTTTAACTTGAATTTCCTCTGTACGCTCCGGGGCTTTAGTTAGCTGCGGAATAAAAATTGCGTCCATAGGATTTGTGCAACATCATCACTAAAATTTATGCTGATCATCATCAATCTTGCTGACAATCCCTATATAGTTTAGCTCTTAGAAACAAAGAATATTCTGTACTAGTCTAGCTAGTCATGGTTCAATCCTGCGGGACGAACAACCAAATGCCGATGTGGTTCTTTGCCGCGACTAAATGTTTCTAAATCAGTCAAATCCTGGAATAAGGTATGCACGAAACGCCGTTCTGCAGAACTTAGCGATCTAATTTCCACTTCTTGACCTGTGGAGCGCACTTGCAAGGCTGCTGCTTCTGCTATTGCTTGGATTTCAGCTTGTCTTCTGACTCTATAGCCATTCAGTTCTACAGTGTAAGAAGCTTGCCCTGCCTCGGATTGGTTGATGTTCAGAGTCGAATTAGCCAAATATTGAATTGCATCTAGTACAGAGCCATCAGCACCAATAAAAAGGCTAATTTGCTCTGGGGTGAGATTGGTTTCGTCAATTGTTAACCAGTAACTATCTATTGCTGGGGAATCTTCTTCTAGAGAATGGGCAGTTTCTACACTAGCTCGAATCTCAGTTGATATCCCAGTGAGTTCAAGCAGTGATTTTAGCCACTGCTGACCTCGCTGCATGGGAATATTGCTCATCTACTAACCTGCGGTCTTTTTCTTGGAACTTTTTGGCTCAAAAGGTAATGTCTTTTGTGCCGCCACCTCTTGTTTTTCCTGAGTTTCTACAATTTTTTGTAGCTCCTCTGGTAAGGGTTCGCGGGAGAGGATGTAGGTTTGGAGGGTTTGGAAGATATTCCCAATCACCATGTACATCAACACCCCAGCAGGTAAGGGGAAGAACAAGAACATCCCAGAAAAAATGACAGGGGTGATTTTGTTGACTGTATCTTGGTTTGGGTTGCCACCACTGGAGTTCTGCCCGGAGAGCATTTGGCTGACGTAGAGGCTGATACCAAAAAAGATAATCATCGCCACAATATCCCAGTGGACTGTACCGTCGGGATCTATTGCACCCACTCGGCCCAAGGCATCAATGAACAGGAATCCTTTATCGGCTGCTAATCCAGGGATTGTACCTTGAATGGTGACATCACCTGGCTGGAGGGCTTCTATATTGCCTTCAGCATCGATTTTGATCCTGTCTTCTCCTTTAGTAATTTTCCATTCGGGGATTAACTTACTGTCTGGGTGTTCTGCCAGTAGTGCTTGGAATGGCTTACCTTCAACGGTTTGATATTGAATCTTGGTGTTTTCGCCTACTGTTAATTTGTTGCCGCTAGGGAGAATAGCAGTAACTTTGACGTGTTCCCCATCAGCAACATAAATGTTCTGAGGAGGGGTAGCAAAGGCTTGGGGTTGAATTCGTTCGATTTGTTCAGAGGGGAAGACTTGCAGGTTAACAGAATAGTTAACTCCAGCAAACGGCGAACCCCGTAAGGTGGCAAACAATGCCAATAGGACTGGCATTTGCAGCAAGAGTGGCAAACATCCCGCTAAGGGGTTGCCGAATTCTTTCTGCACGTTCATCATTTCTTCTTGCTGCTTTTGCGGGTCGTCCTTATAACGCTCTTTAACTTCTGCCATCCGCTTTTGCATCAGAGGTTGTACAATTCGCATCCGCCGCATACTGCGAATTGAACCAGCACTCAGGGGGTAGAGCGCGAAGCGGATTATCAATGTCAAGGCAACGATCGCCAATCCATAGCTAGGCACAATACTATAGAACAAGTCTATGATTGGCAGCATTACGTTGTTTGAGAGAAACCCGATACCAAAATCCATTATTCTGAATTCAACCTGAGTTACTGTAAATTGATCTGAATCTAATTTATCTAAAAAAGGGGGAGTAGGGAGTAGTGTTGTGACTGTGTTGAGTGTTGACTGTGGGAAAATTTCACTGTTCCTCAGCAGTTACTCCAATTGGGGAGAAGTCAGAGAGGAGCTTTCCTCCATAGACGCTTTAGTGGTGAAACAGTCCTGTAGGCGGGTTTCCTCCCACGTCAGGAACTGTTAAACCCGGAGGGCTTGCCGCAGGCATCTGAACTTCGGAACAAAGCTCAATATCGTCCTGCTCTCTATTCCCTGTTTCTCTTTTCTACTGAGCCGTATATTGAGGATTTTTAGTAGCAACTCTTTCATTGATGTAGTCATAAACTTCACGAAAATTGGGAATTGCCCGCATTTCTAAACGACTACCATTTCTTAAGGTGACTACCATGTCTCCCCAAATCCCAACTCCACGGGGAACTTTGACAATTTTGACAATTTCTGAATAAATTACGTCAGAGCGATCGCGTCCCATCCAGCCACCCATCACAGATATTCTGCGATCAGTAATGCGGTAACGCAACCACAAGGCTCTGACTATTGCACCAACTGTCAGTGGTATACCAACAACAGTAAAGCCAATCAGGATATTTAAAATTAAATCCCCAATGTGGGGGCCGCCTTCATAATAAACTTCTTCACGAATGCCCATTTAATACCTCAGTTTGTGCCAACAACTGCTCTAATTCTTGCAGAAATTGTTGGCTTCCGCACTCATATCCTGCTGCTGTTGGTTTAACAATTAACACCAATTTCCATCCTGGTGCTATTTTTGGCAATAGTTGCTGCAATGCGGCAGTAATTTGACGTTTGATGCGGTTACGCACCACTGCTTTTTTACTGACTTTAGTGCTGACTGAGATGCCAATTTTCGTACTGGTGAGATGTTGACACCCAGTTTTTACAGAATTTTTAGGGGCAGTAGCCAAAGAAGATTCTTTGGCAGATAGCGGTTTTAAAGCCCTCAACGTCAAATGGGAGCTATATCGCCGCATTCCTTCGCGGAAAACTGCCTGAAAATCTTGGCGGGATTTTAATCGATATGCTTTAGGCAAGGCCACAGCTTTTTTACGCTTAAAATACCCTACACGGTCAACCGATGCCGTCCTTTTCTTCTTCTAGCTCTAATGACGTTTCTACCATCAGGGGTCTGCATCCTAGCACGAAAGCCAGAGGTTCTTTTTCTCTTGCGGTTAGTCCCACCCAGGGTTCTTTGCATACTATGTCTCCTTTTAGGTGATTTTTATAAAAAGCCACAATCTAACACTATATCATAGTCATTAGTCCATAGTCATTATTCAACCATTCATAGTCAAGAATCAAGCGTGTCGGAGGATACACGAGATTCAGCTTCATAACTATTGACTCTTGACCTTTGACTGTTGACTAGTTAGCTAATAGTCAAAATCCACGACCCAATGTAACGCAGTAAGGGAACATCTCCTGGGGAGAGAATTTGACAGTTGAAATAATACGTACCACCGAAAGCAGGATTTCTGACGTTAGATAAGACTAACTCGACTCTACTACCTGCTGGTACTGGTTCTGCGGGGAAAATCTCGATTAAACCGCTTTCTTTATTCCATTTAACTTCAGATATCGCTACTTTTTTGTCTCTGACTCTGACTTCAATCTTTTTAGGGTCAAAAGAGCCTTTATAGTAGTTAGGATAGGTAACAGCAAATTGAGCAACCGCCAATTTCATCTTGTCCGCGGGAATACGGAGTATATATCTATCTGTACTATTAGTCTGTCCACCAAAATCCAAGCGGAAAGGCAGCTGGTTTTCCCGTTTAACGCCACTAAACAGTACAAATCCCTGTCCACCGCTTTGTGCTGATACCATAGCTGGTAATCCAGTGAGTACACAGCCTGTTAAAGCTAAAACGGAAAGTAAACGGCGCATAATTTTTAACTCCTCCACCAGAGAATGGTCTGTAATTCAGATTTTTTGTAACTAAACTTTACTATTTACTTGGTCACAACAGACGGAATGGAGCGACAAAAGTGCCTGACTCAGTTCGAGGCTAGGAACTTGAGGCAAGTCATTTTTTACTTAAAATCCGGGACGAACTTAGGCCCCACAAAGCTAACATTACTGACTACTCTGTTTGAGTACTATCTCATTTACCCGCAAGTCTCATAACTAAACAGCAAAATTTATCTTAATTGGGGTTGTTTTCTGGATTCTAACCTTTAACTCCTTATAAACACTGTAGAGATTTGATTGTGTTGCTAAATATGTATAAGTGTATCTTAATTTAGGCTTTTTGTTATAAAAATTGAGCGATGTAATTAGCGATCGCCTGTTAAGTTGGGATAAGTTGAATAAAATAGGCTCGCATATTATCCATCACCATTAAACAACTATTGCCAAAAACCAACCTCGACAATTAAGTAATTACTTGAATATTACGAGATGTAATCAAAAATAGAATTAAAGACTTGAGATCCCTAAAAAAAACTAAAGACATAGATATAAAATTGAATATTAAAATTAAGATTTGCACTAAGTAAAGCAATTAGTATCTGTCAGCAAAAGTTAAGATTTGTCAGGATTAAAGTGGAGCTTGATCTGGCATAAAGGTACGAAATACAGGGAATTTAAACGTTCTATCCCCACAAAAAAGCCACCACTAATGGTTGAAAGCAGTGGCTATGAGTTAAATCCATAGTTAATTGCAACAGTTGCGGATTGTGCAGAGATTAGGTATTTATCTCCAGGAGATTTCATGAGAATAGCAGTTGCTAAAGAAATAGAAGTTTGTGAACGGCGTGTAGCATTAAATCCTGATACCGTTGGGCGGTTAGTTAAACAAGGTTTGGAAGTTTGGGTAGAAGCAGGTGCTGGAGAGAGATCATTTTTTAGTGATGCTGCTTACACGGCAGCAGGAGCTAAAATTATTGATAATTCTGACCAATTATGGGGCGAAGCAGATATTTTATTGAAAGTTAGCCCACCCCAAGAACGGGAAGATGGGCGGGCAGAAACTGACTTGATGCGGGAAGGAGCAGTGTTAATTAGCTTCCTCAATCCTTTGGGAAATCCCGTAGTAGCACAGCAATTAGCCAATCGGCGGGTAACAGCTTTGAGTATGGAGTTGATCCCCCGCACTACGAGGGCGCAAAGTATGGATGCTTTGTCTTCTCAGGCTTCCTTGGCGGGTTATAAATCAGTCTTAATTGCCGCAGCTGCATTACCAAAATATTTCCCGATGCTGACAACAGCGGCTGGTACAATTGCCCCTGCGAAAGTGTTTATTATGGGGGCTGGTGTCGCAGGATTGCAAGCGATCGCCACCGCTAGACGTTTGGGCGCAGTAGTAGAAGCCTTTGATATTCGTCCGGCTGTGAAAGAAGAAGTACAAAGTTTAGGAGCAAAATTCGTTGAAGTGCAGCTAGAAGAAGAAACAACCGCCGCCGGTGGTTACGCCAAGGAAATCTCCGAAGCCAGCAAACAACGCACCCAAGAAGTTGTCGCCGAACATATCAAAAATTCAGATGTGGTGATTACCACCGCCCAAGTACCAGGAAGAAAAGCACCACTGCTAGTCACAGCCGAAATGGTGGCACAGATGAAACCCGGTTCAGTAATCGTAGATTTAGCCGCTGAACAAGGTGGTAACTGTGCTTGCACCGATCCCGGTAAAGATATTGTCTGGAATGGTGTAACCATTATCGGCCCGATCAATCTTCCTTCATCAATGCCAGTTCACGCCAGCCAACTGTATGCCAAGAACTTAACATCTTTGTTGCAACTGCTGATTAAAGACAAAGCGTTAAATGTAGACTTTGCTGACGACATCATCGATGCAGCCTGCATTACCCACGCTGGGGAAATTCGTAATCAGCGCGTCAAGGATGCGCTACAAGATGCAGTACTGAGGTAATGGAGACTGGGGATTGGAGACTGGGGATGGATTATGAACTCATTCCCTTACATCTCCCAACCCTTACACCCTTACACCCCTATACCCCCATACCCTCAAAAATCAGGAGATTTCAATGACAGAGGCATTAATTGCGGCTTTGTTTGTATTCGTGTTGGCATCTTTCATTGGCTTTGAAGTTATCAATAAAATCCCACCAACTTTACATACTCCCCTCATGTCAGGCTCAAACGCCATTTCGGGGATTGCTGTGATTGGGGCGATCGTAGCAGCTGGAGAAAGAAACACCAATTTATCTGTATTTCTCGGTTTAATTGCTGTGGTACTGGCAACAGTTAACGTTGTTGGTGGCTTTCTCGTCACTGACAGAATGTTGCAAATGTTCAAGAAAAAGGAGATTAAAGCGTGAGCGACTTTTTACCAACTGGGATTCAGCTGACGTACTTAGTCGCTGCGTCTTTATTTATTTTGGGTTTGAAAAAACTGGGTTCTCCCGCCACTGCACGCAACGGTAATGTGATTGCGGCTGTGGGGATGCTGCTGGCAATTGTCGCCACCATGCTAGACCAGCACGTATTGAACTATGAGATGATTTTGTTAGGCTTGGCGATTGGTTCAGCAATTGGTGCGATCGCCGCCTACAAAGTCCAGATGACAGAAATGCCCCAAATGGTGGGCTTGCTCAATGGTTTAGGTGGATTGGCTTCAGCATTAGTCGCAGTTGCCGAATTTTGGCGGTTTTTGGATACTGGCTCACCTGTACCCCTAGATATCAACATTTCCATGTTATTGGATGTGTTAATTGGTGGTGTCACCTTCACAGGTAGTTTTCTCGCCTTCGCTAAATTGCAGGGATTAATTAGCGGTTCGCCAATTACATTTCCGCTACAGCAACCATTCAACCTGCTTTTGTTGGGTGCTTATGTAGCAGGTAGTGCCTACTTAGTCATCACACCAGATAGCTTACCTGTATTCTTAGCAGTCGTTGCCGTATCCCTAGTTTTGGGTGTGATGTTTGTCATCCCCATTGGCGGGGGAGATATGCCCGTAGTCATTTCGCTGTTGAACTCCTTATCAGGTATCGCGGCGGCGGCGGCGGGTTTTGTGGTGATGAACAATATGTTAATCATCGCCGGCGCATTGGTAGGGGCTTCCGGTATTATTCTGACCGAAATCATGTGTAAAGCCATGAACCGTTCCCTTTTCAGCGTGCTGTTCAGCGCGTTTGGTTCGGGAGGTTCTAGTGCGGCTGGTGGTGCGGCGGCTGGCGCAACAGATCAAACCGTTCATAGCATCGATCCCGAAGAAGGGGCGATGATGTTGGGTTACGCCCGTTCTGTGGTAATTGTTCCTGGTTATGGGATGGCTGTAGCCCAAGCACAACACAGTGTAAGAGAATTGGCAGATCAACTAGAACGCATGGGTGTTGATGTTAAGTATGCCATTCACCCTGTTGCTGGCAGAATGCCCGGACACATGAATGTGTTGTTAGCTGAGGCGAATGTGCCGTACACCCAGTTGTATGACATGGAAGATATTAACCCTCAGTTTGAACAGGCAGATGTAGCTTTAGTTATTGGGGCAAATGACGTAGTAAATCCGGCAGCGCGTAGTGATAGCAATAGCCCAATTTACGGTATGCCGATTTTGGAAGTTGATCGAGCGAAACACACCATTGTTATTAAGCGCGGGATGAGTGCAGGTTTTGCTGGTGTAGATAATGAGTTATTCTACAAAGATAAAACCACTATGCTTTTTGGTAGTGCGAAAGATATGGTGTCGAAGTTAGTTTCAGAAGTGAAGCAACTTTAGGGAATTCAGAATAATTTCTAGGTTTGCTTGCCTTGGGGGTGTGATGCTTCTGAGGCAAGTTTTTTGGATTTGCTTCACGCAAAGGCGCAAAGACGCAAAGGAAATAAATAATTAATAGAGTTGATCAGTGTTAATATGTAAAATTTTCTACTTAACCTTTTAATGGAAGGTTAAATTTTAAGCATCTTCGTCAAGACGCTGTAAAAATTCATTCCATCTAGACTTAAGTGCTGACTGGCTTGGTTTATATTTAGAGCATCTAAGTTTTCTACCCTCCAATTTTTGATAACCAGTTTCCATGACTTTTGGATGAAACTTCACTTCTAGAGAGTCTGGGTTAATACCCAATAAATTAAGATCAAATAAAGTATGTAAATCTGCACGTAATAAAAGTCCATTATCTGGATGATTATCATGCTCACCACGATATGGTGAGATATGAGCAGCTTCTAAAACATCAAGTAGTTTAATCCCAGTAATCATACATTTGTCGCCATAGCGTTGACGCAACGAGTTTCTAAATGCGGACTGTCCACGACGTTCCTTTATTTGCTGAAATGCAGTTTCCCGCCTATCTTCTTCTGTAAGAACATACTCAGGAGCTTCTTCACCTTGGAGATATTCAAAACCATTTTTTTTATTAAGCAGATTAGCAACGATAGGTGCGTTCTTGAGTAAAGTTATTTTAATTTGCTCTAAGTCAATTGACTTAATAGACATCTGTCCTTTTTGTAGGCAGGCTTGTTTTAAAATATCAATGCTAACTGCACCTTTTGCCACTATAAATGTATTACCATAATGTGCCGTGAATATTTCACCTTCTCTAGCTTTTATTAGACCTTCATCGAAGTCATGACCACATTTATAACAATGAAATTTAGGTTTTTTTTTATCTCGTTCATTGAATTTAGTTTTATTACATGAAGGACAAAGTAATAGGTTTATTATTCCTTGATAGCTGTTAATTATTTCAATAATAGCGATACCAAGAAGTTGTTTTTTATCACGTATTAAAACGAAATCACCTTCAGTTACCTGAAGATGGTTCTGCACAAGACTGTTGTACTCATACTTTCTAGTAAATTCATCATTGTAACCAAAATTACCAGCGTGTTTTCGCTTATCATCACTTATTACTAACCAGGCTCTAGGTGTTCTATGCTCAGAAGTTAGGTTTTCCATTGGAAAATTTTTATTTTAGTGATCGTTATTATTAGAGTCCCCAAAATAAGAGGAAATTTAACATTAGCTACATACTAATTTGGAGACTAAAATTTAACCTATTAAAATTGTTGCAACATCTCGCAGAATGAGATCGCCTCTTCTCTTGTCCCTTCTGCGTGGGATACAAACAGCGATCGCACTTAACCTAAACAGCTATTTGGGCTGCGCCTATGCTTATCAGTGACATGATATAAATTTAATCATGATAGACCACGATCGCCTGTTTAAAGAACTATTAACTACCTTCTTCTGGGAGTTCATCGATTTATTCTTCCCAGAGATAACCGCTTATCTGGAAAGGGACACTATCAGCTTCATTGATAAAGAAATATTTACCGATATTACTGCTGGCGAAAAATATGAAACTGATTTAATAGTAAAAGCCAGATTTAGAGAGCAAGAATCGTTTTTCCTAGTACATCTAGAACATCAAGCTTATTATCAAGAAGCATTTGATTTGCGGATGTATCGCTACTTTGCCAGATTGTACGAAAAATACGCCCTGCCAGTCTATCCTATTGCCTTATTTTCTTACGATCGCCCCAAAAAAGCCGAATCAAATTTTCATCAGGTAGCATTTCCCAATAAGCTAGTCTTGCAATTCAACTATGATGTTATTCAGTTAAATCGCTTGAATTGGCGAGAATACTTGCAACAACAAAATCCCGTAGCTAGTGCGCTGATGGCTAAAATGAACATAGCACCACAAGACCGTCCCAGAGTAAAATCTGAGTGTCTACGTCTTTTAGCTACATTGCAGTTAGATCCAGCACGAATGCAGTTAATTTCTGGGTTTATTGACACTTACCTACGCCTAAATGCCCAAGAAACAGAAATTTTCCAAGCTGAAATTGCACAATTTGAACCAACTCAACAAGAGGTAGTTATGCAGATCGTTACTAGTTGGATGGAGGAAGGGATACAACAAGGGCTGCAACAAGGAGAATTGAAAATAATCCAGCGTCTATTGACAAGACGAATTGGTGATATTGCTCCTGAATTACAAGAGCGAGTGCGGGGATTATCTTCAACTCAGTTAGAGGATTTAGCTGAAGCATTACTAGATTTTTCTAATGAAGCTGATTTAGTAACTTGGTTGCAACAGCAGTAAGATTGTATTTCACCATGCGATCGCTCTCTTTATTAAGAGATACTTGATAAAGTAAACCTTAAATTGTAGTGGACTGTTTCAGCTAAAATGTTGCAATAGATTCTTGATAAAGTTGAGGTTTTTTAATTTGTAGAGATAGTCAAACTGTGTTTGTGATAGCTAAACATCCTGTGGCTTTTGGTGTAACTAATAAATATTTCTATAGCATTGGGAGAGCGATCGCTGCTAAAATTTGAAAGCATCGTATAAAGATAACGCAGCTTATGGAGAATAGGGAACTCGAATCCCTGACCTCTGCGGTGCGATCGCAGCGCTCTACCAACTGAGCTAATTCCCCTGATAGGATTGAGTTGATCACTCAACGCTTCACTACTGTACAATATTTTAACATTCAGTCATGGTTGGCTGGTATTGTTTCCCAGAAAATACTTGTTGTACTCGTTCTAGTTCCAACTCTGTCAGATAATCTACTGTCCAGCTACAACAGCGGTGGAGTATCTGAAAAGGGTAGGTATTGGCTACACCTAATACTTGTATCTGCGCGTGTTTTGCAGCTTGGATACCTGCGGGGGTATCTTCAATAGCCAAGCATTCTTGGGGTTGCAGATTTAAATCAGGATATTCTTGATTAAGGCGTGTAAGTGCAAGTAAATAACCATCTGGTTGGGGTTTACTGGTGGTGATGTCATCTCCGGCGATGATCACTGTAAAATACTCTGCTAACTTGGCTCGCTCTAATACCAGTTGAATTTCTTGATGTAGCGCACCACTAACTATAGCTAATTTGAGATGTTGGGAGCGTACCTGATATATTAAGTCTTCCACGCCTGGATATATGGGCAATTTTTCCAGTTTCTCTAGTTCCAGCGCGTAGGCTTCGGCTTTGCGGTGTAGTAACTGAGTTAAATATTCCTCGCTCACGACTCTACCACGATTGGCGAGTAATTCTTGAAAACAAGCGCGATCGCTGCGACCTAATGAAGCCTGACGCTCTTTTAATTTCTGGGGTTGCAGATTTTCTTGAACCAGAATTTCATCTATCAATTGTAGGTGGATGCGCTCGTCGTTGATGATTACGCCATTAAAATCAAACAAAATTGCCTTTAAACTCATGCCGTTATGCCAAAAGCTGGAGACTCTAGACCCTCCAAATTATTATTATCTATTGCTGGTATATATTGTCTGACTTTTGCTTGAGTAGTTGGATCTGTTACAGGAATGGGTTTGACACCGCTAGTTACTTGATGTATCCACCACAAATCTTCGGTTCGCACCGCCTCAAAGCCCACCGCACCCATCCGCGCATCTACACTATCCCCAGCATATTCTCGAATATAAGGCTCTTCAAACACATTATTGAGCCAATCTAACTGACGCAGAGTTTTCTGGTTTCCATCGAGAATTAATACTTGTCCACCAGCTACCAATAACCGGAAGCATTCTTGAAGGATGATTTGGGATACTACAACTGGCGTTTCGTGAAATAGTAAAGCAGCCGTCACCAAATCAAATGAAGCATCGGGGAAACTAGTGTGTACGGCGTTCCCATGTCGCCAAATGATATCAAAACCGCCACTTTTGGCTTTATCTTCGGCTCTCACCAGCATATAAGGCGATAAGTCCAAACCGATAACTTCAGCTTGAGGAAAAGCTTGCTTTAACATCACAGTTGTAGAACCTGTACCACAACCTAAGTCAAGTATGCGTCGAGGTTGTTTGACCTTGACTGTATCAATTAAAGCTTGACGTACCCAAGTTTCATTCGGTGGTAGAACATATTCGGTAATGGGGTCATAGGAGACAGCCGCACTAGGGTTAAGATACCCCCCTTCGATACCGTGAAAGTTTTGGTTACTGTAGTACGCAGGAATTATCACATCACCACGTCGAAACTTATCGCCTTCTTTCTCCCAGTCGATACTTTTGGCGTAACGCTGCAATTTTTCCTCATCAATAAAAAAACGGACTACAGGCGATAAAAAGCTTTCCCAGAGAGTATTTTGACGTACCACCATAGGTTTGATTCAGGCTGAGTCATGGTCTTTACAAATTGTAGTGTATTCAGCAAACGTCTGGTTTTTTGGCAGACTTAGCTTGCTAGCGTTGAGTTGACACTCAAATACTTATATACTACAAATGTAGTATATAAAGCCTAGCAACCTAAAAATGGGAAATCATTCTTCCCTATGTTTTATTCCTTACTTCCTCTAAAAAAATGCCCTACGAAGAATTAGAAGTCAATACACCAGCACCCGTTTTGTCCTGGGCAAATCACTCATTGGGTACAGAAGAAACCAAGATGGCTAAGAATGTGGCATCACTACCTTTTGTATTTAAACACGTAGCATTAATGCCAGATGTTCATTTAGGAAAAGGTGCTTTAGTTGGTTCTGTAATTGCTACAAAAGAAGCCATTATTCCTGCTGCTGTCGGAGTGGATATTGGTTGCGGAATGAGTGCTATTAAAACCCCGTTTAATGGTGAAAGATTAGAAGGGAAACTTAAGAAAATTCGTCTTGATATTGAGGCAGCAATACCTACTGGTTTTCATGAAAATAAAGATGTCGAAAAATCTGTAGCTAACTGGCAACATTGGCGAGATTTTAAAGACTTGCATCGTGGTGTGCAGAATTTGCAAAGTAAAGCAATGAAACAAATGGGTTCTCTCGGTGGTGGAAACCATTTTATTGAAGTTTGCTTAGATACAGATAACCAAGTTTGGCTAATGTTACATTCCGGTTCACGGAACATTGGTAATAATCTCGCGCAATGTCATATTAATACAGCTAAGGAATTAGCAAAGATGGCAGGAAATAATTTACCTGACCCTGATTTGGCTCATTTTATCGCTGGTACAGCAGAATTCCAAGCCTACTGGCATGATTTACAATGGGCGCAAGAATATGCACGTTTTAACCGCGATGTGATGATGGTGCGTTTCCAGCACATTATTGAGAAACATCTAGCGGGAGGAAAGCCAACTAAACCTCTATTAGAGGTAAATTGCCATCATAATTATGCCGAAAAAGAAGTACATTTTGGCGAAGATGTGTATGTCACTCGTAAAGGTGCAGTCCGCGCCGATACGGAAGATTATGGAATTATTCCTGGTTCAATGGGAGCGAAATCTTTCATTGTCAAAGGTAAAGGTAATGTACATAGTTTTTGTTCTTGCTCTCATGGTGCGGGTCGTTTATTGTCGAGAAATAAAGCCAAAAATGTCTATACTCTTGATGATTTAATTGAACAAACAAAAGGTGTAGAATGCCGCAAAGATCAAGATGTTTTAGATGAAATTCCTGGTGCTTATAAGCCGATAGATGAGGTTATGAACAATCAAGCAGATTTGGTGGAAGTTGTAGCGACACTCAAGCAAGTTGTGTGTGTAAAAGGTTAATTTTTATTTTTGTAGTGAGAGACTATAGCCCTCATTTTCATATTAAAAAAGGGCTATAGTCCTCACTACAAACTAAGGTACTTCAATGGGAATTAAAGCATTTTCTGGTAAATATTTTTTGTAACATCCTTCATCAGCCAGGACTAAAACCAAGCGCAAAGGATAATCTGGGGGGACTTGTAAATCTGCCCAAGGTACTGCTAATTCTAAACAAGTTTCTACAGCAACTTGAGCGCGACTGCTACGGGGATGCCATTGATAATTTTCTCCAGATTCCCGGAATTGTACTGACTGGGTGAGTAAGTTAATTTCTAAGTGATGGTGATACAGGTAATTGAGGGGGGCTGTATCTGGTACATCTGCTAAAGGAATGGGGCTATTGTGCATTGTTCTATCTGGATAGAACCACAACAAATTTAACTCTGTGGGTAAATCTTTTCCTGGTGCAGAACCATTTTTAAAGTCTAAGCGCAAGTAAAAATTTAGGTGATCAACCCCATACCATAGACGCTGAATGGCACTGCTGACGTGCATTGTTCCTCTTGCGCCACCAATTTCTATCCGTCCGGCTTTGTTCCAGTCTTGTTCGTCACCTCTACCGTCGATCACAGGATGAATGAAGCTTTGTGGAGAATGGTCAGCCGACGCTTCGTGAAGTTCTACTGGGTGTTTGAGATATGGGGGTATTGGTTCATTTAACGCTTTGTAGATACCGCATAGATGTTCACGAAATAATTGGTCGAAGATGGCATCTTGATTGGAGGAATGTCCTTCGCCAAACCACCAAAACCAATCAGAACCTTCAGCTGCATATAAAGCTTCCCAAGCTTCAGGGTTATTTTCTTCTGTCGCTTCGGGGTGGCTGGCTAGCATTGCCCTGGCTGCGGTGAGGTAGTCCCAAGCGCGGTTTTTGGCGGGGTCGCCAATCCAAGTAGTAAAGCTACCATCTACCCATGAACCGCTATGCAGTTGTTCTCCGGGAATGGTGGCTGTGGGTGGGAATTGTTGGAGGAATTCGGAGACGGTAACGAGTTTAATATGAGGTTCGTTGCTTAAGCTTTGATATAAGGCTTCTAGGAAGGGTTTACCGTCTTGGGGGTAAAATTCCCAGCAGTTTTCGCCATCTAAAGCAATGGTAACTAGCCAAGGTTGTTCACTGGGGCGTTCTCGTTGCATTTTGGCGATCGCCTGCAAATGTCCTACTAAATCAGCCGCAGCTTGTTTGGCTGGCATTGCGCTATAGGTAAAGCCAATTAAATCTGATAATCTATGGTCGCGGAAGACTATAGCTAAATCCCCAGCTGGAGTTGTTAGACGGTAAGGTTTATACATCAATTCTGGTTCTTTGACATTTCCCGCCCCATCCCGATGGAAGAAGTGTTTCAATGTCCAACCCAAAACAGCTTCATCTGAGCAAATCCAATTAAATCCCTGTTTGACAATATACGGTAAAATTGCCGGACTTACTGACTGTTCGGAAGGCCATAAACCTCTGGGTTCTTGTCCAAATCTATCTGTATATAATTCCCAAGCTTTACGCAGGTGACGGGGAATATCTTCAGCCCACTGAAAGCGGTACTCTGGCAAAGTCATATTTGGCACTGCGACTCGTCCAGAATTAGTATCAGCAAGTAGAGGCAGAATTGGGTGGGTGTATGGTGTGGTGGTAACTTCCAATTGCCCAGATGCTTGCATCTTACGGTGTTGGGGGATGATGCGGCTGAGGATGTCGCGCTGTTTGGAGTAAATACGCTGGCGATCGCTTAATGTAAAGTTACGTCCCTGCTTTAACCAAGCGGCAATTTCAGCATCATCCCAAAACAAAGGGTCGATCCACGCTAAATTATGCCATGCCAGCAAATCACCATACTCAGCTAATCCCCAATGAGCTAAACACCAAGCCTGTCCTTGTTCTTGCCTTTGGTAATACAACTCGGCATAGCGGGGGTGGGGGTCAATTAGAGTATGGTGATTCGCATCAAAAAAGTGTTGAATGATAAATTCTTTTTGTGCCTGAGTCAGCTGTTCTGTTGGTGTTAAGCTGGCTGTAAGGTAAGGATCAAAGGCAGTACCAGCAATATAATCTTCTAGTTGCAAGATTAAAGATGGTACTAAATTCACCGTTTGGTGTAATTTAGGGTATTTTTCCAGAATTAACACCAAATCCAAGTAATCTTTTGTACCATGCAGACGTACCCAAGGCAGACGGTATTGCTGACTTGAAGATGCTGAAACGCCGCTGTTAGGAGACTTGTACAGCGGCTGATGTTGATGCCAAATAAAGGCTACATAAAGTGGGTGAGACATGGGAACTGATTAAGGATTTGGAACTGGGTAATAATGATAAATTATGAATGATTTCAACTGCGTATTCATAATTCATTCAAAACACAGTCCCATTTCCCCAATATTATGCCTTTAGAGGATTTGTTCAACTTCGGCAATTTCGGGAATCATTTCCCGCAGACGACGTTCCAAACCCATTCTCAGCGTCATAGTGGAACTGGGACAAGAACCGCAAGCACCTTGCAGGCGCAGTTTGACAATAGGCCCATCGAGTTCTACGAGTTCCACATTGCCACCATCAGACATTAGATAAGGACGCATTTCATCCAAAACTTTTTCAACGTTTTCAACTGTTAATTCCATCGTGTGATCCCTAGTAAGTTAACAATGGTGATAAGGAATTATTTTGTAGTAGTGCTAAAGTCTACTACAAACACATGCTCCAAAGTGTTATCTTTTGGACTTATTAAATCGATCCTAGATCCAATTGCCGCTAGATCGTCTTTCTATCCAGAGTTTAGCGAATTCTGAATCAGACTGCTGAAGGTGGAGTCATGAGTCATTTGGTGCTGCAACTTTTAGGCTGCGTATGGTGCTGTGACACTTTTGGTATGTGGGATCTGTTAATTTGAATCTTTTCGCCGCTTTGAACGAAGCGATCGCGGTTGTAGTTAATGTGATTAATCATCTGTGAAGATTTTGCAGAAGTCACCCCAACCTTGCGGTCGGGGCTACTTTTGCTACACCCCTTGCACTAAATAAATAATACCAGTATTAGAGTGATTATGGTTGCCAAATTGGCAAAAATTCGTTTTTGAGTCAGTAATTATTAGTAATTTCAGCGTTAGGCTTACTTTCAGTAAAGTAGTATACTTTACTCGGTTCTTTTGAGCTTGCTCACAAAGAGCAGCTGACAATTAACAACTTTGTAGATGTATTATGTCAAATCCTGTAATTACAGTCGGTATCTTTCAAAAACAATCTGATCCTCAAGTCTTCCCAGTCGGCCAAGTCATTTTTGCAGACGGAGACCCCGGCGAGTATATGTATGGCATTGTGGAAGGAGAGATAGAACTATTAGTCAATGGTAAAGTTGTCGAAACCATTGGGGCTGGTGATGTATTTGGGACTGGTGTACTAGTAGGTGTGAAACATAGAACCTATACAGCGATCGCTAAAACAGACTGCACATTAGCTTACTTAGATGAAAAAAGATTTCTCTTTGCTGTCCAAGAAACACCTATGTTTGCGCTCATGGTGATTAAAAATTATTCAGAACGCTTAACTCGGTTACAGCATTTGGTCTGAATTAGTTAGGAAATAGGGAATAGAGATAAAGGAGGCGAGGAAGACTAACTCATATCCCATGCCCAATGCCCAATGCCCAATCCTCGTTTACTTATTTCCACACAACAACCCAAACTTAATTAACCCCCGCTCATAGCCACGACGCATCAACCCTAGCGATAATGCACCTTGAATTGTCGTCCAACCGGCACGCAGTAAACCGAATATAGCTTGGGGAGTAATGGCGGAATCTATAACTACATTCCAAAATGGGGCAACAGCCTGCGACCAGTCAGCGGTGCGAATATTATTTAATGGCAGTTGACGAGCGATCGCTTCATACTCTGGCAAAGAAATGACATAGGGTAGACAATACACTCGATAGATATCCTCTAAATGATTTTGTTCATCTGCTGAAAGAGGTAGTTTATCAGTAGAGCGATGACACCAAGTCACCATAATCAGAGTACCACCAGGTTTCAAAACCCTGTAGCACTCTTGCATAAACTTGGTTTTATCTGGCATGTGTTCACCACTTTCTAGCGACCACACCAAGTCAAAAGTATTATCCTCAAAAGGCATTGCTTGAGCATCAGCCACTAAAAACTGGCTATTGTGACTCAACTTGCCTTCTTTAGCCCGTTCTGTAGCTCTAGCGGCTTGTACTGGACTCAATGTAATACCCGTAGCCCTAGCATTAAACTTTGCTGCTAAGTATAGAGAACTACCACCAATACCACAGCCCACATCTAAAATACTGTCTGCTGTCTCTACCCCTGCCCAACTCAACAGTTCTTCAATTAAATCAATTTGCGCTTGACGACGGTCTTTTGTTTCCCTCCCGTCTACACCGTAATAGCCGTGGTGCATATGCTCGCCCCAAATTTGCTCCCACAGACCAGAAGAAGCATCGTAAAATTGCTGAATTCGCTGGTAAAGTGTTGCACTCATGAATCAACCAGTGTTAAGAAAAAGCAGAAATTAAAAAAATATATTCGTAGGCTACCATGTGTGCTTTTAATTAAATAAGAAAGTTTTTGTTTCTTGGCAGGGTGGAGTTTATAAACCCTCACAGGAAAAACTTACTAAGTTCCTGTCTTATTGGCACAGTAGCAAGTATCAGATTACATAATTTTGCATAATTTTGAATTTTGTAGCTTGCTTTCCATAGGGTATTTTGAAGTTTGAATCGTTTATGACTGCTTCTCGCACTATTTGTTTAGGATTTCTGGCTGTCATCACCGTCGGAGCTATCTTATTGATGATGCCTTTTTCCACTAGTAATGGTAGCTGGAATGATCCGATTGTGGCATTGTTTACTTCAACCTCAGCAGTTTGCGTAACTGGGTTATCGGTAGTTGATCCTGGTACTTATTTTTCTTTTTGGGGTCAGTTGTTGATTGCACTACTAGTGCAAATTGGTGGCTTGGGCTATATGACAACCACCACTTTTTTAATTCTATTAATTGGACGTAGATTTGACCTCAGACAAAAAATTGCCATTCAACAAGCTTTAGACAGACCAGGAATGAGTGGTAGCGCGCAAGTTATTCGCTCAATTATTGCCACAACGTTGATTTTTGAAATCACCGGAGTATTTTTACTTCTATTCGCATTTGTTCCGAAATACGGGTGGACTCAAGGGTTGTGGTTAGCAATTTTTCATAGTGTTAATTCTTGGAATAATGCTGGCTTTAGCCTATTTAAAGATAATTTAATTGGCTATCAGTCATCTGTCATAGTGGTATTTACAGTCACAGGTTTAATCATCTTTGGAGGGATAGGTTATCAGGTAATTTTAGAAATGTATATGTGGTTGCGCGATCGCTTCCTCAAAAAAAAGGCTACTTTAGTCTTTTCTCTAGACTTTAAGGTAGCAACTAGCACAACTTTAATCCTGTTAGGTTTGGGAACAATTGCTTTTTTATGTATAGAAATTAGAAATCCCGCAACTTTCGGCTCTCAAAGCTTGAGTAACCAGTTATTGTTAGCTTGGTTTCAATCAGTTACGCCCAGAACTGCTGGTTTTAACACCATAGACATCAGCAAAATGACAACTGCTGGTTTATTTATTACTATCGCATTGATGTTTCTGGGTGCTAGTCCCGGAGGGACAGGTGGTGGCATCAAAACTACAACAATCAGAGTATTAACTAGCTGCACTAAAGCGATCTTGCAAGGTAAAGAGGAAGTCTTGTTATATGAGAGAAAAATAGCAATTCCTCTCATTTTAAAAGCTGTTGGTGTACTAGTAGGTTCTGTAGCTACAGTGATTTTGTCCACTATTTTAATAGCTCTGACAGATCCCAAGCTTGAATTTATTCAAATTTTGTTTGAAGTGGTATCAGCATTTGCAACAGTAGGACTTTCCACTGGCATTACAGCTAGCGTTTCCCCAGCAGCCAAAATAATTTTAATTATCACTATGTATATAGGTAGAGTTGGGGTTTTATTGCTGATGTCATCTATATTAGGAGACCCCAAACCTACTAGAATCCACTATCCCGAAGAAAACTTACTCGTGGGTTAGTTATGAGGGAACGTAAAGGTGTAAGGGTTGAGGGAGATATGAGAGATAACTGTCAATTTTTGATTAATGACTAATGACTAATGACTACTGATAATATGTAAAAGAACAGGCAAAAAATCCAACTTTTTAATTAGTCATTCTAACATTTTTGCCCTCAATACAGGGATTGCTCATAAGGATTACATTGTGAATCTTTCATCATTAGGTTTTTTTCGCAGTTTACGTAGAGATAACAACCAATTCGCCGTAATTGGTTTAGGTCGTTTTGGCCGTTCTGTTTGCTCAACACTGCATAAATTAGGCTACCAGGTGTTAGCAACAGATATTGATGAAAAACGCGTCTCAGCAGCATTGACTGAAGATATAGTCGGTCATGCTTTACAATTGGACTCTACTGAGCCAGCTGCTCTGAAAGAAGCAGGAATATATGAATTTGATACCGTAATTATCGCCATTGGCAACTATGTTCAGGAAAGTATCATCACAACTCTCAATGTCAAAGAATGTGGTGTACCTCACGTAGTTGCTAAGGCTTCCAGTGAAGTCCACTACAAGTTATTAAAGCGTGTAGGGGCTGATCATGTTGTCTTTCCTGAATATGAAGCAGGTTGTGCTTTAGCACGTACACTGACTAAGCCATCTATCTTAGACAGATTTGACCTTGATCCAGATAATAGTATTGTCGAAGTAATTGTCCCCGATGAATTTCACGGTAAAACTATTGCAGAACTCCAACTGCGTAATCGTTATGGTTTAAATTTGTTAGCTGTGAGTCATGATGGTAAATTTCAAATTAATCCTGACCCCTATAAGCGTTTAGAACGGGGTTCAGCAATGGTGGTGATTGGTTGTAATAAAGATATTAATCGTTTGCCAATTTAAAAATCTAAAACTCAATAGAGACGCGATATATCGCGTCTCTACAAACCTTAAACTTTGCCATTACCACCAGCTTGCTCTGGTGTAGAACCAGGAAAGACTGGTTTAAATAGGGGTTGTTCAGATGATACGGATGTATCAATGGAATTAACCGATTGAGTTGGCTGTTGTGAATTAGATTCTGTAGCGTTGTTGGTTGGGTTCGGTGTCTGCTGGGAATTAGATGCTTGTTGCTGTTGGAGTTTTTGTTGAGCAATTTTTTGATCAACTTGCTGCATCAGTTGTTCAGCTTTTTGGGCTTGCTCTAGATTACCTTGTTCTTGATATCGGTTATGAGCGCGTTTTAAGGCACTGCTAGCTTTCTTGAGTTCGCCTTGATTGTATAAAGTTACACCTAAATTATAGTAAGCTGAGGCATTTTTGGGATCTTGGCGCACGGCTTGCGTATAAACTGCGATCGCTTCAGTCGTTTGACCTTGAAGTGCCATGAGACTACCCAAATTGCTATAAGCTGCACTATTTTTGGGATCTAGTTTCAGAACTTGCTGATAAGCTGCGATCGCTTCTTCCATTTTGCCTGATTCTTGCAGCGCGATCGCTAAGTTATGGTAAGCGTTGGAATCGCTGCTATCAAAATTAATTGCTTGTTCGTAAGCTGCGATCGCTTCAGCTGTTTGACCTTGTTCGTAGAGTAATAAACCCAAATTGTATTGAGTTGCGGCCCTTGTCGGCTCTATTACCAAAGCTTGACGATAAGCTGTTATAGCTGCTTCTTTCTGCCCTTGGCGTTGCAATGCTAGTCCTAAATTATAGTAAGCTTCTCCTAGATTGGGGTTAATTCTGATTGCTTCACTATATTCCTGTATTGCTACATCCAAGCGATTTTGAATGAGAAAAATATTACCAAGATAATTTCTTGCCATACCTAGACTTGCATCTCGCTGTAAGGCTCGACGAAAAGCATATTCTGCACCCGGCCAATCACCACGGTTGTAGCGCGTTACTCCCTGTTGGTAAAAACTAGCCGCTTCTAAATCTTGAGAAATGGGAGTTTGTGCCATTACCTGACTTGCTGGTAAGTTCACAACTGTCGGTGCAACCAACATCACAGCAGCACAGAGAATTCCTAGGGATGGCTTTTGCCAACGAGAATTGCGATCACCTCCAGCGGGGCGTAGCCCATCACAGGTGATGGGAGACAAACCGCAGAACCACTGCCTAACAAGATTTTGTTTATACATAATGGAATCTCTGTACTAAGGTTTAGATCCTTATAAGTCAGAGTACCCACCACTACATGAAAAATTAAAAATCGTACAAGAAAAATTTGTGAAAGGGAGTCTATAGTCACCCTGATCTCCCCAATCGCCAAGCCAATCCCTATCCTCACAGGTGTAGGTTTTTTACGCTTTGCCTATAAGACACTGTTTTAGGGTGTAAGGGTATAGGGGTTTAGGGGTGTATGGGTAGATGAAAATATGATTCTGTCGTTGGTTTGATAGTCATCACTCATTGCTCTATTAAAAACCTATACCTGTCAGCAATCCCTATCCCCCATTCCCCACAACCATTTTCGCTTCTGGCAAAATCAACATGGCATCACCAAAGGAATAGAAACGATATTGAGATTCGATCGCCTCTTGGTAGATGTTCAATAACCGTTGTCTACCAATCAACGCGCTGACTAACATCAGCAAGCTAGAACGGGGGAGGTGAAAGTTAGTAATCAGACCTTCCACGATTCGCCATTGGTAGCCCGGATAAATAAATAAGTTTGTCTTGCCACAGAAAGGCTGTAAATTTCCAGAAGCAGCGGCTGCACCTTCTAGGGCGCGGACTACTGTCGTTCCTACAGCAATAATGCGACCCCCGTTTTGTTTGGTGGCGCGAATTTGTTCTACTGTATCTGCGGGAACTTCAATCCATTCTTCGTGCATTTGGTGGCTAGCGACATCTTCTACTTCCACAGGGCGAAAAGTTCCCACCCCAACGTGCAGCGTAATAAAGGCTTGCTTGATACCGCGATCGCCTAACTTAGCAATTAATTCTGGAGTAAAGTGTAACCCAGCCGTCGGAGCTGCGATCGCTCCTGGTTGTTGGGCATAAACAGTTTGATATTGTTCGTCTGCTGCTTGAGATGCAGTAATGTAAGGTGGAAGTGGGATTTCTCCAAATTTATCTAAAATTTGTACTAAAGTTTGATTATCTGGGATGTCGAATTGCAATAATCTGCCGCCAGTATCTTTGTCAGTTTCTAGAACGGTAGCAGTGAGCGGGGAACTAGGGAGTGAAGAACTTGGTTCAAAAAAGATTTTACTGCCTTTTTTAAAGCGTTTTCCGGGCTTAACTAGGGCTAACCAACAGTTATGTTGGCGTTCTTCTAGAAGCAGAATTTCCACTTCTGCGCCAGTTGATTTTCGCCCATACAGTCGTGCTGGAATGACTTTGGTATTGTTCATAATTAACAAATCTCCAGGGCGTAGGAGATCTGGCAAATCACGAAAAATGTGTTGTAATGGTGCTGTTGTGCTACCTGTAGTCTGAGAATTGATCACCAACAAACGAGAACTATCTCTAGGAACAGCTGGATTTTGTGCAATCAGTTCTGGAGGGAGTTCATAATCATACCCAGCTAATGAACAATCTAAATTTGTATCTTGATTTGTATCGTTTGTTCCTTGATTAGACATTTGATTGTGATTAACTTGTAATACTTACTGCTCGTTTGCAATTTCTCTCGTCTAACAAGAGTGATGAGTGCTTAGTCAAGAATCAAGAGTCAACAGTCATGAGGTTGACCCTTGTCTCCCAATGCCCTATTCCCTATTCCCCATTCCCTTGCCTAGACTACAAGACTTGGTGACAGATACACAACAAAATCGAAATTGGGTAAAACTCCCCATGCCAAAACGGGGGCTTTTACCCTACCGGGAATATAGGGAATTTAAGAAGATAAATATGTAGGATTGGCTTTGATCCAAAAGCAACCATCATGGAATACTTGTATTATCTGGCAAACGCCAGCTTGACTCTTAGAGTTGTTCAACACTTGCATGCTAGACCTAGAATCCCTGTTTCATTCGTCACCGTGATTCATCAAATAGATGGTTGGGTGGTTAGGATCAAACTAAAAGAGCAAATTTCGCCCCAAGAGGATGGTGATATTCGAGCTTTTCTCAGTGAATTAGGGATTAGCTATGAGCCACCAATGCGGGTACAAATGGCACTTTGGAGTTTAGAAGCTGGGCAATGCCCTGTAGATGTGATGCGCCGCTATCAAGTCGCGATCGTTTCGCATGGTAGCCCCGAACGAGAGGAAATTGAGGCTTTCCGGCAACAGTTCGTCCGAGGGTTGGGTTACTGTCCAGAAACTCTGGCGTAAAACCCTATGTATCTAAGGCTGTTACATAAAATCTGGTAATTGGTCGTTAGGTGATAGAGATATTTCATCCATAACCAATTACCAATCATACGAATTTTAGATTTTAGATTTCGGATTAAAAACCTTTGGTTACAGACTCTTCCCACAGTTTGAAACAAGGCTACCTATCCCAATTTGATATTACCTCTCATCCATCAATCACATCAAAAGCAGCCGGAATATATTCTTGTAACTGAAATTGGTAGCCTGCAACTGATGAGATCGCTAAAGCTGGTTGAGCATCTTGGGAATTAATATGTTGTGGTAAGATTGGCTGATAACTGACGATCGCCACATCAAATTGACAAGAGTAATTTGTCTTTTCAGGATATTTCGCTAAAAATACCCCAGCAGTGCGGCTGATTTTTGCCTGTTTTTTAGGGTTTATGGCACTTCTGCCCCAGTTATCCCAATTACCAACACTACGAGTTTTCACTTCTATAAAGGCCAGTGTTGAATCTGGACAGTCTTCTGTTGTCCCAGGATATTGAGCGATAATGTCAATCTCTCCCCAGCGACAAGAGAAGCGACGTTGTAAAATTAACCAACCTGTAGATTGTAACCATTGAGTTACAAGTTCTTCTCCTAGGTCGCCGATATCGAGATAATGTGATGGAGGAGGATTCACCATTGGCTAAGAATAGTTATGAATTCTAAGTTAAGTGATGGGCTACGCCCCGTCAGAGGCGATCGCAGATTAGCTTTTATACCCAATTTATTCAGTACTTGCTACGAGTTTAAGTGCCAAAAATATCATCAAATTTTGGCTAGTATACTCAGTTTATTGCTATGGGGAGTAGTGGGCATCACGACAATTGCCGGTTTTTCTCCTCCAGCTCTAGCATTGGAGTACAACAAAGAAATTTTAATAGAGGCTGATTTTTCTGGGCGTGATTTAACAGACTCTAGTTTTACCAAAGCAAATCTGCGCCAAAGTAACTTTAGTAACTCCAATTTGCGGGGTGTGAGTTTCTTTGCTGCTAATTTAGAGTCGGCGAATATGCAAGGAGCAGACCTGACCAATGCTACCCTAGATTCTGCGCGTCTCATCAAAACTGATTTGACAAATGCAGTTTTGGAAGGTGCATTTGCAGCTAATGCCAAATTTGACGGTGCAATTATTGACGGAGCAGATTTTACTGATGTGCTGTTGCGTTCAGATGAGCAAAGAAAACTGTGCAAAGTAGCACAAGGGACTAACCCAACTACTGGACGTGATACGCGGGATACTTTGTATTGTCCTTAGCTTGAAAGGGTCTGGGGCTGAGAGATATAGTTCACCGACTTCACCCTTGAAGGGTGAGGTCGGTGAACTGTCACCTACAATTAATCTTTTGGTATATCCACCAAAATTTGGCTAGTACCATTGGTTGGTGATGTTTGAGATGCTACTGGTTGTGGGTATATAGGTGTGACTTCACCATTTTTATTGGATTGATTCCATAAAATCATGGATAGTAACCCATCAACTAAACCGTTGGTGCTACCATTGCTGCCCCCAACTAGGATATCGGGAATTAAGCGGACATTGCGATCGCCAATAATCTGCATGAGTTGCATGGCTGTATAACCTTGTGTTCCCAAGGCTTCTACACCAGTGCGGTAAGTTTCAGCTTTGGCGTTACCTGTGGCGCGAATCCCTTCTGCTTCTGCGATCGCCCGTAGTTTTGTAGACTCTGCTTCCCCATTCGCTTGTTTAATGTGCGCTTGAGCTTTTAGTTCAGCAATCTGCACGCTTTGCTCTGATTTCACCATTTCTTGTTGAATATCAGCCAAAGCGGTCTCCCGCACGAGTTGTTGTCGTTGGGTTTGTGCCATTTGCTGCACTTCGTAAGTTTTGCGTTCTTCTTCGGCAATTTTCCGATCTGTTTGAGTCTGCATCAAAGATGCTGGTGGCTGAATATCCCCAATTAGAGTATCAATTGCTTGCACATCATAAGCTCGCAAAGCCGCTTTGATATACTCTGATGCTTCAACTTGCCTTTCACTCCGAGCGTTTAAGAAATCTAGTACAGTGTAATCTTGCGCTGAGTTGCGGAAATAATTACCAATACTTGGTTCTAGAACGTTATCAACCAAGTTTTGCATTGCACCGACGCGGGAAATTACTTTTGGTGCATCTAACGCGCCGACGTGGATGATTTGCGAAACTTCTAAATCAAAGGCGAAACCGTCTTTAGAACGTACTGTTAAAGATTCTAAATTTGCATCGTATTTGTGCCTTTCTGTCCGTCCCGACCAGTTTAATACTATGTTAGTAGTCGGCACTAATTCTACTTTCATAATCCGGGTGTTAATGGGGTGTTTGCCTGGATACAAAGGTTCAACCCACACACCTTTATGCCCAGGATTTACTAAGTTACCGTGGGTAAAAGCTGCACCACTGACATCTTCTTGAGCTTTACCGACGAAAGAAATCACCACACCTACATAACCGATGGGAATTTCTGTCATTGGTACTTGCTCAACGTTGACAAACCAGGGGTTGAGATTCCAAGAACCAGAAAGCAGAATTTGTTCTTGTAAACCTCTGCGCCCACCACCATCTAAGAATTTCTGCCCGTTTTGGAAGTTATCATGCCCTGCAATTACTGCACCAGCAATTTCACCGACGGTAATCGGCATCCCATCTAAGGTAGTGATGATGCCCACTTTATCCGATGCCACAGTATACACACGTAACTGTTCGGGAGTCATATCGTGAGCAGTGGCGTTGGCAGCCATAATTACTTTAAATAGGGCAGTGTTGATCCTGTATGTACCAGCCGTGATAAATCCCATTTGTCGCCCTTTTTCACCCCCTTGGGTGAGGAATTTACGAGCATCCTGGAAATTATCGCAGTTAACTATTTTACCTAGAATTCTTTCTGGTGGAATCGATTCACCATCAGCAGCGACGATAACTGCTATTTCACCTTGAGGGACAACAACAACTGCCTCTTTACGTACTGAGTATTGCCAAGGCCAATAGCCCCAATGCCAGCCAGGTGCTAAGGTGTCTACTTGTAAGCCGGCTTCACCATTCAGGGCAATTAGCTGTCCTGCTGGTAGTCCCCGTCCAGAGATGGCGAATTTTTTAACAACGATACCAACTTCACGTTCGCCAATAACTACTAAACCACCAAAGAACAGAGGAACAAAGATAACTAAACCGCCAACCAAGATAACGGGGACAAGCACAAAAGGATCAACTGCAGCTGTTTGATATTGTGTGCTGCTGACTTGTAATTGGGTAATAGTTGGCTGAGTCTGCTCTAGTGTAATTGGTGTATTTTCTGGGAAAGTCGATGTTTTAAGGTTATTAGCTTCAGCAGAGTTAATACTACTAGCTAATGCCAAAGAAGCTATGAATGTAGTTGCAAAACAAGCTAATTTATTTTTTTTAGTCTTACCAAGGAAAGATGAAAAAGTTTTCATAATTTGCGCCCTTCTGGGCAACTAATTATCTAAAGTATCACTTCACTTGGAAGGGCTAGGTTTTCTTAAACTTAGTGTAATTTTTTAGCTTTGTGCCTATTGAAACTATCAGTTTTGCGTACAAGAAACGGGGATTATCAAACCAAAGGTATAGAACTGAGAAGCAGGACTATATGGAAGCAACGCCTGATTCGCTAAAATTCTGGGATTAATTCCGAGAAAACCGGGAAAATTACGGCAAAGGAGGGTAAAAAATTTTATTGTGTTAATTAGAGGTTTTCAGGGCAGCAAAATCAACTGGTGCGGTTTGGTAAAAATAACTATTCTGTTTAAAAATGCCAAAAAGCTTCTTTAATAAGCTTTCCTGCCTCCTGCTTTCACCAGATTAACAGGACTTATGGCTATAGATTTGCGGGAATTCTTTAAAGCGACAGACCCTAGCCGGACTCTGTTTATTCAAAATAGCTCAGATAGTAAGTATTATATTGATTTCTCATCGGTGCGCGGTGGGGATATTATTCAAACGCTCAAGAAAAAAATTACCTTTTTTCAGCCAGATGAACCTACCTGCACCTTATTTACTGGACATATTGGCTGTGGGAAATCTACGGAACTGATTAGACTACAGGCAGAGTTAGAAAGTTTAGGCTTTCATGTGGTGTATTTTGAGTCTACCGACGACTTAGAAATCACTGATGTCGGTATTGCGGATGTGCTGCTGGCGATCGCTCGCCGCATTAGTCAAAGTCTCGATAAAATTGTCCTGGAGGATACTAACAAGTTTAATGCTCTGCTGCAAGGTGCATTGCAGTTGCTCAACACCGAGGTGACGGGAGTTAAAGCGAAAGTTCCTGGGGTGGGTGATGTCGGTTTCAGTGCAGAAAAAGAAAAACTATCGCTGTCTGTAGGTATTGGCGAAATTACAACTAAGATTAAAAGTGATCCGAGACTGCGGGAGAAAATCAATCAGTATCTTGCACCGCAGAAAATTCAGCTATTAGAAGCCATCAATCAAGAATTATTGCAGCCGGCGATCGCAAAACTCAAACAGCACGGTAAACAGGGATTGGTGGTGATTGTCGATAATCTCGACCGCATAGATAATAGTCCCAAGCCTTGGGGAAGACCACAACAGGAATATTTATTTGTAGACCAAGGTGAATATCTCACCAAGCTAAATTGTCATGTAGTCTACACTATGCCCCTGTCGCTGAAGTTTTCCAATGATTACGCTACACTCACCCAGCGATTTCACGACGACCCCAAAGTATTGCCGATGGTGTCTGTACAATATCCTGATGGGAGTATCCATCAAGAGGGGATGGGGTTAATGCAGCAGATGGTTTTAGCCAGAGCCTTTCCCGACTTAGAAGCAGCAGCACGCCTAGAAAAGATTACCGAGATTTTTGATAGTGTTAGCACCCTAGAGCGTTTATGTATTATGAGTGGTGGTCATGTGCGGGACTTGCTCAGGCTCTTGAATAGCTGGATTATGGAAGAAATGTCACTTCCCCTGAACCGTAACACTTTAGAGCAAGTCATACGTTCTCGCCGTAATGAAATGATGTTGCCAATTTCTAAGTCAGAATGGCAATTACTAAGGGATGTCAAGCAGACGAAAAAAGTCAGTGATGACGACGGATATCAAAAATTAATCCGTAGCCGCTTTGTCTTTGAATATCGAGAAAGCGGCGAGTCGTGGTTTGATGTCAATCCCATCTTGGCTGAAGCGAGGGAGTTGAATGGTTAGGGGTGTAGGGGTATAAGGGTGTAAGGGTGTAAGGGTGTAGGTTGGGTTGACGTAAGGAAACCCAACACTTTGATTTATATTGAGTTGATGACACAAACCTAAGAATCTAAATTTATGTTGGGTTAAGCGTAGCGCAACCCAACCTACTAGCTACGAGTTAGCTTTATGAGTGAAAATCAATCAGAGGATGATGTATTAAATAGCGATCGCTCTGTTGCACAATTAGCTTGGGCGATTGAAAATAGCGTGGGACAGTTCAAGCTGATTTTGGCACGGTGTAATTATAGTAAATTGCGCGATCGCTTGCTTACAAGATTGCAGGAAATCTGCCAAGTTGAAATTCAGGTTTTAGTAGTCCAGCAGTCTCACAGAACTCTGTTCACAGCCATTCACGAAACATTTGGGGAAAATATCTCTGGCTGTGTGATGGTAGTCGGCTTGGAAAGTGTGCAGAACTTATCGCAGATGTTAACTTCTGCTAATCAGGTCAGGGAAGAATTTCGTAAACACTTTAATTTCCCTTTGATAGTGTGGATTGATGATGTAATTTATCAACAATTCATGCAAATTGCCCCAGATTTAGAAAGTTGGGCAATTACTAAAAGCTTTGAAATTAACAGCCAAGAATTAACAGATTTTATTATCGCCACTGCTAATCAATGGTTAAATAATCAACTTAACTTAAATTTTTATGACTATCTGAAACTAGAAACTGAATTATCAGTTGCACAAAAAGAATTAATAAGCGATTCTCTCGACCCTTCACAAGAAAACCCCTCTCCAAACCTCTCCCCTAAAAGGAGAGAGGCTTATCTTATTCCCCCTTCCCTCGTAGGGAAGGGGGTTAGGGGGTTAGGTCAATCCCTTAATTTAGAAATTAATGCCCTTATAGAATCCCTATTAGGTTTAACCAAGCAAATCAACAATAAAAAAGATGCCGCTATCCAGCATTATCACACAGCATTAACCCTATGGCAGCAAAGCAATAACCTAGAATGGCAGATAAAAATCCTGGGTGAGAAGGCCTTTTGTGCATATCTCGAAGCAATTAAACAACAAGATAAAAAACATCCAACTTGGCAGGCGACACAGCAATATATTGACGAGTATATTAAACTAAGCACTCAAATTAACCGCCCAGATATCATTGCTAATTCTCTTAATAAACTTGGTGATATTCTTCAGGAATTAAGACTTTGGCAACAATTAAAAATCTTTGCTCAACAAGCTCTATCTATTCATACAACAAACAACCAACAAAGAGAATCAGCTAGAGATTATGGTTTTTTAGCTGAGGTAGCTTTAGCTGAAAAAGACTGGAAACAAGCAATATATTTAGTTAAACAAGCATTAGGAATTATCCCGGCAATTCCTAGTGAGTCTTTAGATCCTAGATTGACAAAATCTGTACAAACTTACGACTTAAATTTATATAAATTTATCTTGAGTCGCGCTCAATATCATTTGGGTAACACTCAAGATGCAATTCGTAACTTAGAAACTGCCAAAGATGGGGCAAATCCCCAAGAAGATGTCAGACTCTATATTAATATTCTCAATCAGTTACAGCAATTTTATTTTGAACAGAAACAATATCTCAAAGCTTACAACATTAAACAGCAACGACGCTCTATAGAACAACAATTTGGCTTACGGGCTTTTGTTGGCGCAGGGAGATTAGAAGCTAGTAGACAAACATTTGTAGAGACGTTACATACAACATCAAATATATCCCCAGAAATTTCTGCCTCTGGTCGTCAATTAGATGTAGAAAGATTACTCGAACGCCTCAACAATGATGATTATAAATTGATAGTTATTCATGGTCAGTCTGGAGTTGGTAAAAGTTCCCTTGTTAACGCGGGTTTAGTTCCCGCCTTGCAACAACAATCAATCCGTGGCAAAGATAATCTAATCATTGTTATGCGCGTTTATACCAACTGGGTGGAGGAGTTGGGACGGTTGTTGGGATTGGGGACTAGGGATTGGGGATTGGGGACTGGGGATGTTGATAGTTCAAGTTCAGAAGCTCAAACTTCAGCCTTAGAACAGGAAAGTTCTCACTTAGAACAGGAACATTCCTACTTAGAACAGGAACATTCTTACTTAGAACCCGAACATTCTTACTTAGAACAGGAACGTTCTCATTTAGAACCCGAAAGTTCTCACTTAGAACAAGAACGTTCTCATTTAGAACCCGAACACTCTCACTTAGAACAAGAACATTCTCACTTAGAACAAGAACACTCTCACTCAAACCCCCCTCTTTCCCCTACACCCCCACACCCTTACACCCCTACACCCCTACTTCCTCACTTAGAACAAGAACACCCTCACTCAAACCCCCCTCTTTCCCCTACACCCCCACACCCTTACACCCCTACACCCCTACTTCCCTCTTCCCTCCTCAACTCATTGCGCGAACAAGAACAACGCAACCTCCGCACAGTGCTAGTTTTTGATCAATTTGAAGAATTTTTCTTTGTTTACACTGAACCAGCACAACGTCAGCAGTTCTTTGAGTTTCTGGGGTCATATCTAGAGGTGCTGTCAGCGAAAGTTATCTTATCCTTGCGGGTTGATTACATTCATTACTTGCTGGAATGTAATGATTTGCCTAACTTTAAGATTATTGGTAATGACATTCTCAGTAATAACGTACTTTACAAGTTGGGGAATTTCTCCCCCGACGATACGAAGTCGCTGATTCAGCGTTTAACTGCAAATACTAGCTTTCGCTTAGAACCTGATTTAGTTGATGCACTGGTAAACGACTTAGCTGGAGAGTTGGGTGAAGTGCGTCCCATTGAGTTGCAAGTGGTGGGGGCGCAATTGCAAATTGAGAATATCACTACCTTAGAAAAATATCGGCAGTTCGGCACTAAACAAGACTTGGTGCAGCATTATTTAAATGAAGTTATTCATGACTGCGGGGAAGAACATCAGCAGTTGGCGGAATTTGTGCTGTTTTTGCTGACTGATGAACAAGGGACGCGTCCTTTAAAGACTCGCGTGGAGTTAGAACGGGATTTGCAGCAATATTTTTCGCTTAGTGATGTTGAATCTGGGGAGATCCCCCCAACCCCCCTTAAAAAGGGGGGCAATACAATCAAAGTCCCCCTTTTTAAGGGGGATTTAGGGGGATCAAATGATTTGCCTATCAACAGTTTAGATTTAGTATTAGAAATTGTCGTCAAATCAGGCTTAGTGGTGTTGTTACCAGAAAACCCAGCCGACCGTTATCAACTGGTGCATGACTATTTAGCCAACTTTATCCGCCAGCAACAAGAACCGAAGTTAAAGCAGGTAATAGCGGAACTGGAAAAAGAGCGAGAACAAAGAAAACAAAGTGAAGCTAAACTGAATAAATTTCTCAAACGCGCTTTGTTTGGCTCGCTAGCCGCAGGTATGGGACTGGCCATTGTGACTACTTTAGCAGTGCGATCGGCTAATGAGGCAGAAAGACAAAAACAAAACGCAGAACTTAATGAAATTAACGCCTTAAATAATTCTTCCGAAGCGTTTTTTGCTTCTAACCAACACCCAGATGCTTTGCTAGAAGCATTAAGAGCAGGTGACAACCTGAAACGCGCAGCTTGGAAGGAAGAAAAAAGCTATGCCAAAATGCGAACGATAGCAACCTTACACCAAGCAGTTTATTTAAAACCAGGGGAGAAGAAACAAAATCGTAGTTTTGAAGTTAATACCTTAGAAGGTCATAGCAGTCAGGTCTTTAGTGTTGCCTACAGTCCCAATAGCAAATACTTAGCTTCCGCCAGTACGGACAACACGATTAAAATTTGGGATATCAGCACAGGTAAACCTGTTCAAACTCTCAAGGGTCATAGCGATTCGGTCAATAGTGTTGCCTACAGTCCCGATAGCAAATACTTAGCTTCCACCAGTTCGGACACCACCATCAAAATCTGGGATATCAGCACAGGTAAAGCTCTCAATACTCTCAAGGGTCATAGCGATTCGGTCTATAGTGTTGCCTACAGTCCCGATGGCAAATACTTAGCTTCCGCCAGTGAGGACACCACCATCAAAATTTGGGATATCAGCACAGGTAAAACAGTTCAAACTCTCCAGGGTCATAGCGATTCGGTCTATAGTGTTGCCTACAGTCCCGATGGCAAACACTTAGCTTCCGCCAGTGAGAACA
>DVDT01000111.1 GCA_015296085.1 Trichormus sp. M33_DOE_039
CAATTTCTATTTTTACCTTCTTATAATAATTCTCAAAGCATTACTGTGAGCTTAAAAGTAATTAAACAAGCCAATTACAGTCACTAACAGCAATATATTAGCTCAATTTCTATTTTTACCTTCTTATAATAATTCTCAAAGCATTACTGTGAGCTTAAAAGTAATTAAATACTATATGGTTCTCTTGGAAGTATTTTTGATTTACTTTAGTGGATTAAAAATTATGATCCCATCAGTGTTTTTATGATACCTTTATAAAGTTATATAGTTTTTATTTTATACTGTGTAAGTATGAACCTTCTGAGAATCTTTGTTTGATTTTTGTTTTCAGTATAAATACGAATTTGGTAAGTCAAAATTGACTTCAATTTTTGATGACAGTTTGAACAATCAAGATCATGGATAAATACAACACCAAATTCTGTTTTTGCACCTTAGCATTTGGAAAAAATTATCGCAAGCTTGCGATATTGCTAGCGAAAGATATAGAACAATATTCCCCAAATACACACTTTATTGTCTTAACTGACTACCCTCAAGACTTCAGCGCACAGGCTAACATATTAGCATTTAAACATAAACCAAAAAGTGCTAAATTGTACCACGATAAATTATTTGTCGTTTCCCAAGCTTTATCTATGTTTAACACCTGTATCTATATAGATGCAGATATGCGGATTTTAGCTCCAGTTCCACAGGATATGGCATGGATTCAATCACCTGGAATAACAGCCAGAGTATGTGAAGTCATGGCTAAAAAATATGCCAAGGTTCTTAATGGTAAAGCTAATGCTAGACTTGCTAAAAGATTTGCAATTACTAAAAAAGCTGCCCAGAAATTGGCTCTAAATTTTGAAGATAAAAATGTTAAGTTCGTATATGAATATTTATTTGCTGTTACCAGGGACTCTGGAAAAGAAATTGAGTTTCTTAAACAGTGGGAAATCCTAGCTCCCTATTTTGAATTAAATGGAGTTTATGATGGAGAAGGAAATGCAATCGGTTTAGCTGCTGCTAAAGCTGGTTTACCAGTAAGATGGAGTGAGATGGAGGGAATTTCCTTTTTTAAGGATAGAACAGAGTTGGTCAGAGTCAAAAAAGGCCAATCGAAGATGAAAGATGTGGCTAAATATTTTGAGCAGCAAAAAATGATCGAATTTTCCGAAAATTCTCTTTTTGAAAAGTTGAAGATTATGTTGGCTAAAAAAGTCAGATTTTTTTACAGCCTATTCCGTTTAAGAATTAGTAGCTTGAGCAATTTTGACTTTTATTACTCTAATAGAGAATAGATGCCACTACATTCTAAAAGATGACTTCAATTGCTAACCAAATCAAGCATCCTGAAGTCATCCCAATTTATTTTTGAGATTTCTTTCAATCTCATTGATTACAGAATACGAATTTCTTCTCATACCAAGTTGCAGTCAAAGATAGTCACCTGGGGTGGGAGTAGGGAATAGAGAGTAAGGAGTAGGAATACTATTTCTGAAAGCAACTTAGTATCAAGACTATATGCAGATATAAATGATGAGAATGCAAATACCAGATAATGCAGATATTCTAACGGTAAATTGCATGCAAGTTTAATTTTCATTTGTAGTAAAAGTTAAACTCAGTCAAAGCAGTTAATCTGGCTTTATTCAAGCGATAGTGATAACCAAATTTCCTTTTCCATAAATCCCAGAAAGTTTGCTTATTAGTATAAGAAGCATCTAAGTGTTGAGTGGCATTTCTGACTTCAGACCAACCTTCTTTGGAAACACTCCAGCCAACTTTGGCTGCGGCTAATCCCATCGCATTACCCGAACCGGCATGAATACCGCGCAGCTCTAAATATCTACCAATTTTTGCCCAATATTGTAAATACTCTATTTCTTTCCCTTTATCCCTAGCAATAATGAATAAAGACTCGCCAATATAAGGTGAATCTTCCAACTGGATATTTAAATTTTCCGCGACTTTTCGTATGTGTGGCAATCTTTCAGGTGTGTATCTAGTAACATGAGCAACTAGATTTTCACAATGGCCTGCTGTAATGCCTGGTTTCCAGTTTAAATTTTCAGGGAATGACGATAGGATGCTTGTATCTGCATCAATATATATAGCTGCGTTAAATTTTGCTAAAGCTAACTCCATAACTAAGCTTTTATCGTGATAACAATGCAGAATCCCGCGCTGCTGATGCTTAAAAGCTAAGACATTGGCATAATCTTTAAAATCTGCTGGCTGGTCTGTTAAAACTACAAACGATGTTCCCGGTGCATATTGTGCTAAATCAGTAGCTAATTGTTGAGTTAACAGGCGATATTTTTTCCGTAATGCTAATGTGCAGAAGCAGTAATCTTGTTGTTCGTAAGTCATAGTTTTCCCTTATGGATTTGGAGCTATATCTTCTAACGGGTGGATAAAGTTAATAGTATTTTTACGGTTATTACTGTCAGTCTTAAGAACAAGATTACAATATATTGATTTTGATCAAGCAATTGAGCAAGTAAATTCACTGTATTTTTACTGATAACACTATTAATCTTAATGATTCTATTGTGTAAAATTGAATCAATACAGAACAACGTATATCTTTTGCTTTAAAAAGCACTAGCACTATTTAAGTATATACACTTAAATAGTGCTAGCAAAAAACTAAGTATTGAAGAAATTTGACGGAGAAAGGCCTGCAACTCTACATAATATCATTTTAATTTACGTAGCAGTTGCCAGTTATATCCGTACAGATGCTCTAGATCTCACAACCAGTTAATAGTATCAAATATCATCTCAGTTAAATTACTTATAATACATTTTTGTAAATAAACCCTAGGGGAAGGCTAACATCAACGCAATGATAAGTATTTAACTAGACATGAATTGAGAATCAAGAGGGACGAATTAATATTGCTCACACAGCACAGGATTAGATTTTAAGTTTGCGTAATTGTTGTTTGATATTCCTGAGTGTCTTTTGCCACTGATTTGGTTTGATGGGAGCAGGTATATTTGCCGCAGGTAATGCAGAATTAAGATGACGGTAGTAGTCCCAAATTTCCCAGTAGGGACAACCGGGTTGAATGCGAATCCCTGCCCAATGGAGATATTGCAGGAGTTGATTTACTGTGGGATCAAATAAGATATTACCTTGTATTTGAAATTGCGGCGAACCTGCCCAATTACCAGGAGCTTTACTTGGTCTACGAACAATATTAAATCGGCGGGGAATCCGCTTGAGCAACATATAATTGATAATTGGTTGATCAGAAGTCTTTTCAGAAAAATCAAAATACTCTGGATGGGTAGCACACTCAATAAAGGTTGCATATAAATCATTCTCTGAAATTAAATTTTTCTTTGCTCCCCAAAAACCACCATTGAAAATATCTTTAACTTCCGTCTCACTAAAAACATTATCTTCCAAAACTTTAGATGTAAAAACGTTTTTGATGCCACCTAAATGTTGATAATCACAACAAATAAAATCAGATTCAGCTAAATAGTTAAGATTATTAATAATTTTCTCGAAAACAACAATATCAGTATCAATATACAAAAATTCATCAAATGGTCCAAACCAACAGGCCTGTTTACGAAATTGGTTGGGACGAGCAAAAAATTGATTACCAAAAAGTTCATGCAATTTATGGGCAAGACGGTCAATGAAATCTAAATCTTCATAGAGTTGCACGCCATAATGTATGTTGAGTAATTCTGCTATTTGATGATAGTTTTCGTCATATGGAATCATGATGATGGGGGTATCTTGATCATGCAATCGAATACTATTGAGGAGAGCGATCGCATGATCTGTTACCTTGTCATTAGCAATAATATAAATTCCGCGACTCATAATCTTAACCTCAACTTTTTAATCCTAACTTACGTAAAATTTTGGTGCCTAAACTGGGAGGAGCATTGTAAGCTTTTGGCTTAGTGGTAAATTGTGGTTTCTGATTTGGCTCATAAAGATAGCGATAATGTAAAAAAGCATCCCGGTAGGGAAAACCAACATTTTCACCTGCACATAATTGCTGAAAAAACCGAGATTTCACACCAATATAGTGCAGATAAGTTAATCGCTTACCTTGGTCATACAAAATATTATCCTGGGTAGTAAAGTGAGTAGAAGTAACGCAGCAGCCTGTCTTTTCATGATCAGCGAGTTCGTGGCTCAGGTTACAGTGAGAAATTTCTGACCGCATTACCATGTAGTTTAGGACTGTTTGATCTGGAGCCATTGCATACAAAATTTCAGATTCTCCTTGGCGCAATTTTTCTAATATAATCTCTTGATTTTGACGGTTAAATACACCTTTTTTAGAAGCATAAAACCCAGAGCAAAATACTTTAGCTTGTAATTCTTCTGGTGTGAATATTTCTGTTAATTTAGAAGCAGATACATCATAGACGTGAGATAAATCTCTATATTGGAAGTCATATACTACCCAGTCATGATCATCAAGACGATCGAAAATTTGATCTAATGGACTCATCAATAATGTGTCTGCATCCATGTAAACAAACCGATCAAAAGGCCCATCAAAGGCACAGAAACGGCGATGAGTACCAACTCGATAATATTTGTCTCCACTAATTTTTAGCCAATGAGCTTGAGCTGTGGGATGAGTATCCCAAACACGACGCACAAAATCATCCCATTGCTGCATCGAGTTTTGATCATCGTATAGTTGCACATGAGGACGGCGAGCAATTTCGGCAGCAATTTGAGTCGTATTATCGTCATAAGGATAGACACAAACTGGCATAGGTTGCTCGTAAATAGCCTCAATACTATTAAGTAAAGCAATTAATTGGTCGTAAACTCGGTCATTAGCAAGGGTACATATACCATCCATCGAACCACTCCTTACTTTATGAAAAATTAGTGACAAATTCTGATAACCAATTGAGTAGATTGAGCTTATGTAAGATAATTTGTCTAGCTTCAGCGATCGCATCCTTAGCTGCATACCAAGCATCAGGAGTAGCAGTCATTTCTTGGATATAGGCAATACCTTTGTCATCCAAACTAGGTAAGCGTAAAAAACTACCTGGGGGTAATAATTTATCGGCTGCTGCTCCTCCATAGTAAATTGGTAAACACCAAGCCAGCAAAGCATCCCACAATTTTTCACTCACATACCAATTGTTTTCTGCATAATTTTCAATTGCTAAGTTGTAGTAGTAGGGGGCCATACCATACCACTTATTACCCAATTCACCCATTGATTTGGCTGATGACGGTAAATTACGTCCATATAAATCAAATTTAATTTCACTATTTTGGAGTGATTCTAAAAATTTTAATCTTTGACGATGATTAGCTGTGCGGTTAATACCAGATGTAATCCAACTACATGAAGCAACTTTTTCGGGTATCGGCATCTCATTTAATTCCCGAAACGAGTTGTTATGATACCAAATTGCTGGCATATAATCAGGCACGGGGGCAAAATCGTCGGGGCCAGAAATATAGCCACAGTAACTAGTGGCTGCTTGGTAATAGCGTTTATTTTTTTCGACAACTTCTTCTAAGGGTGGTTCACGCAAAAGATAGATAATTCTTTCTTGGGGAACTCCTCTCAGTAATGAACTAACATTAATTTTTGGTTTTTGTGGTTTTCTGCGTAATTTATCTAGCCAGGATTGAGACTGATTTGGTTTGGGAAAATCAAATTGATACATCAATAGAAAATCTGGTTGAGATGCTAATGCTTGCATTTTGATATTGCCCCAAAGACCAAATTGATGAGGGGTTTGTTGCCATAGCCAATCACCTCTTTGCTCAAGATCTCGATAGCTACTAATCATCCCAACAGTTTTTAAAGAGATTTTACTCATTTGTTAATTAGTAATTAAATATAAAGAATATTTATTGTTGTATATAAGGACGCATAGATTCATGAACATAACTCATGATTTTAGCTGCACGGTTTTCCCAGGAAAATTGTTGTACGAACTTAATAGTTTCTGAATAACCATCTATTTTTCTGGGATGAGTTGCGAAAACCTGCTGGAGACAAGCAGTAAATTTTATATGGTCATCTGGTTCGCACCAACCAGCGATCGCAGGAGTATTTTGAAATTCAATTAAAGAGGGAATTTTAGTAGCCACAATAGGAGTACCAGATGCAAAATAGTCAAACAGCTTTAAAGGAGAAGTGAAAGTTGCTGCTTTGCCTGAACAATGAGGATGAGCTAAAACATCAGCAGCTTGCAGCAAAGAAGCTAATTCATTATGTAAAATGTAACCCAAAAATTTAATATTATTGGCTTCCTTATCTCTGGCTAATTGTTGATAGTATTCAACTTCTTTCGGTTTACCACCTGCACACGCAAATTGTACATTTGGCATTTCTTTAGCGACATCAATTAGTAAATCTACTCCTTTAAATTGCTGTAAAGCTCCTGCGTATACTACCAAATGATTTCTGTCATTTACCAACAATTTGTTTCGCCATGCTGCGGCTTTTTCTGGTTGTCTTTCTAGAAACAAGCGATTGTAACCATTATGTAATGTAATTACTTTTTCTGGAGGCATACCATTTTTAATCATGGTTTCACGAATGGTATCTACCACTGTTACTGTCATTTGCAACAAAGGGCTATTGACAATTTCTGGCTCGAATAGCTTATTTTCATGATGATGGTGTTCATAAACTGCCGGAACTCCATTTTTGATAGCAGCTTTAATAAAATTCCAATTCCGACTGTGAACCAATTTAGTATGAGGCAAAATATGAAAAGGAAAATAATATTTAGTAGCTATAGTATTAGAAGAAGTAAATTTACTTGAAAAATGATCAATTGGCCATGGCATAGGCAGTGGGGCTACCTTTAAATTATCTTGGAGATTATAATAATTAACTAATTCTGACGATATCTGCCGTGGCCGAAAAGGATTTATTAAAGAGAGAGGATTAGCAGTACTTGTTTTTTTTTGCAGGTACACTAAAACAGTTGGATAGCCTAAGTTAGCTGCTCCGTTAGCGGCATTTGTCGATTGAACAAGATGGGCTTCAGGATTTGGTAATTGCGAATTAATGTAAAAAATATAGTATTTTTTATGATTATTCATAAATCAATTTTATCCTGCTATACTATCTTCAAGTTTTTCTAATTGACTAAATAAATAAAAACCATAATCATTGATTTCTTCAATCAGTTGCTTTTGATCTTGTTCTGAGTCAATTTCGTGATCTAAGAGTCTACGAAGAGAACTAATCAGGGAATTTAAACAAGTGCGAAACTCAGCAAAAGTATTACTAAATTTTTGATAATAGTTAGTGATAGTGTTTTGATGTGATTCTGCAATTGCGACTAATTGCCCCTGAATTTGGAGGTTGATAATATCATCACAAATATCAACTGTATTGAGAATTCTCCAGGCAGATTTGTAAGATTGTTCAATTAATCCCTCTCGTTCTTGCTGGTTATCCACCACATTATCCAGTAAGAGACGAAGTAAACCCATCATTGAGTTTAATTGTGTACGGATTTCGTGAGAAACACGAGGTAAACTTTGTTGACTACTTTTTTCTAAAAATTCGGGATTAGCCGCAAATTGCATTGAGTAGAGGCGTGAGTAGTATCCACCTTGTGCTAGCAGTTCTTCATGAGTTCCCACCTCTACTACTTTTCCTTGATCTAAAACAGCAATTTGATCAGCTTTGCGGACTGTGGAGAGACGGTGAGCAATCACTAAAGTAGTTCGATTGAAACTGAGTTCATCAAGAGCTGCTTGCACTAGGCGTTCAGAAACGGTATCTAAAGCACTAGTAGCTTCGTCTAAAATGAGGATTTCGGGATTTTGTAGCAGTGCGCGAGCGATCGCTAATCTTTGCCTTTGTCCACCAGATAGCATCACACCGCGATCGCCTATCAGTGTATCAAATTGTTGAGGTAGTTTACTAATAAATTCATAAGCGTTTGCTCTTTTGGCTGCCAATAAAATATCTTCTTCTGTGGCTTCTGGTCTACCATAGGCAATATTATTTCTGACTGAATCATTAAAGAGGAATGTATCTTGGCTGACAATTCCCATATTTTTGCGTAATGAGACAATATCAAACTCACGCAAATCTATGCCATCAATAGTAATACAGCCATCAGTGGGATCATAAAATCTGGGTAACAAGTCAGCTATAGTTGACTTACCTGCACCAGAGCCACCTACCAATGCTAAAGTCTTACCGCGTGGGAGATGTAAATTTACATCTTTTAGTACCTGCTTATCATGACCAGGATACGCAAAAGAAATAGATTGGAATTTAATGCTTTGCTGTAGGCTTGTGTAGGCAATTTTCCCATTCACTAAAAATGGTTTGTCTTCCAATTGCAAAAATTCCGATACAGAATCTACACTTGTCTTCAAACTGGCAAAGCTACTCCGAAGACCATTAAGTTGAGAAATCAGTGGTAGTAAGCGCAGCAGTATTAGTAAATAAGTTAGAATTACCGCAGATAAAGAAGAAATTGTATCTGCAAAAAAAACTTTACTTAATAAGACAATTAAGAGGAGAGATGCAACTCCAAAGAACTCGCTTAAAGGGGCAATGATGTTAGAGTTCATCTGAGCTTGAAAATCTGCTAATTCTCTTTCTCTAATTAGCCTTTTAACTCTTTGAAATTCTCTTTCTTCATTGCCAATAGCTTTAATTAAACGTACTCCATTTAGTATTTCTAATACAGCTATGGAATATTCTTTTGACATATCACTCAAGATTTTGCCAAAAAAACGAGAACGTGTAATAGCAAACTGATTAATCAAAGTTACTAGGGAAAGCAGAACTGTGGCAGCTATAGTTAATTGCCAAGAAATCGAAACTAATAAACCTACAAAAACTAAAATTGTAATACACAATATAAATAACTTAACTATATTGCTGATAGAACTAGCTGCACGACCAATTTCTCCACCCAATCGATTAATTAAATCACCAACTTTAGTTTTAGCGTAATAATCTATAGCAACGCTTAATAATAAACTTATTCCGGCTTCTCGCATATCCGAGGTGAGCTTACGGGTTAAAGAACTTGATACTAAGGAACTAGAGTATGCTGCTAAGTTTTTTAAGGCAATAGCGACTATAATTGCTCCTGCCATTACTAAAATACGATAGTTTTCTGGAACATTATCAAATGGGGTCATGATGGCTTTGAGTAAGCCTGGTGCGCCCGTTAAGTCTACTGGTTGATCAACTATCTTTAAAATGACCGGAACAATCAGGGCTATACTTACCCCATTAAATAACGCACCAGAAAACCCTAACAAGATCGTCAGCACAATCAATCCAGGGTAGGGTTTAGCAAATTTTACTAATAGGCTTCTGGTAGACATTCAATTATTTAGATCGCAATAGACACACTTTTAACACAAATTTTCCAGCCTTTCATTAATTTGTAGTATATTAGCCCACAACTACTCTACTCACTCCATAAAGCATCTACAGATTAGCAATGACTGATTGTAGAGTAGAAGCCATTGCTGTTATACTGTAATTTTCTATACATCGTTTTCGCGCCTGCAAACCACGCTCATTAGCTGCGCTTAAATCTTGGAATATCAATTGAATTTGTGTAGCTATCTGTTCAGGAGAGTTTGGCTCAACTAAATAACCTGTTTCGCCTAAAATTTCTGGAATATCTCCTACGCGCGTAGACAATACAGGCTTTGCCATTGCCATGCCATCTGTTAATTTTAGAGGAAATTGGGCGCGGGTTTCAGGAGTGTCTCGTTGTGGAACAACAACAACATGAGCAGCCGCAACTACATCCGGCATCACATCAGCTGGGTAATTTGGCAATTTGATAATCCAACGCGCCCAACGTTCTTGAAGTTGTTTGTCATAATCGTCATAAGGACTACCACCGACAATCACTAGCTTCAAATCAGGCTGATTAATTTTATCTAGAGCGATGAGAATATCTTCTAAGCCCTTGTAGGGTCTTGGCGCACCAGGAAACATTAAAATGCGGTAATGAGATAAACCATACCGCATTCTACTTTCTTCAGAATCATATTGAGTAGGGTTAAATAAGTCAGTATCTTTGCCGTTAGGGACAGGTGTACCGCCGAATCGCTGCTGTAAAAATTTAGTATGTACAGTCACGGCATTAGCTTGACTAACTAAATTTTCCATCCACTTCAAGTACAAAGGATGATTTGGTAATCTCAAAGACCCGTCTGGTTTCAATAAATCTCTAGCTAGTTGTTTGAGGGTGGGACGATAATGCCATTCATCACCACCATGCCAACTCATCTCCCAATCATCTATATCTAAAATGACTGGCTTCTTATTGTATAGCTTTTTAAGAAGTGCAATGCCAAAACTCGCTGGTTGAGGTTTTATAGCATAGATAATATCGCCATCAATACGTTTTAAAAGTTGCCGAATAGAATTTAAAAAACCTGGATAATTTTTACCTTTTACTGTATATATATTAATATTTTGGGGAATTGCTTTGTACAATTCTTGACCAAATAAAAAACCTAAAATCTCAACCTCATAGCCTAATAGATTTAATGCTTTTTGTAATAAAGAAGCTCGAATAAACCCATCATTAGTAGATAAGTTCCAAACTAACAGAGATATTTTGAGTGGATTTGCCATTTTTTTTGCAGTTATTATTTTTTGCGCCAAGGGTTTGTGACTTGATTGGGTATAAAAAACTTGGCAAATTTATCAAATGTTCTTGTGTATAAAGAACGAGTCAAATCTTTAGCATATTGTGGTCTATAAGGATAAGTGCAGTGCAGCACTTTAATTTCACCATCAATTTGGTAAGCATCTTTCCATTTGCTCAAATAATTATATGTGGGAGGCAATATTTTCATTTTAGGCTTGACATGGGCAATTGCAGCAGCAAAAGCTCCTTGGTCTTTTAAAAGCAACTTATCTTGATGAGCTTTAACAATTTCAAAGTAATACTTAAACTTTTCAAATAATAAGCTAGTAGTGTCTGTTTTGCGAAAAGCTATAAACCCGCCATTGTACTGTATGCTATGTTCCTGTAATGGGAGACCAACAGACTGGAGGATAGATAAAACATGAGGTAACAATTCTTTTTGATTGCCACGTAATAAATTAGTTGCTTTAGAAATAGAAGGTTGTACGTCTTCTGTTAACAACAAATCATATTCATTTAAGTCATCAAAAACATCATTTAAATCAGATAATAAGCAAATATCAGAATCAAGATAAATAACTTTATCAAACTCTGATGCTGCATATAAAGATAATTTTGCCTCCCGTGAAGCTAGAACGGTGTTTTCATTAGCAGGTGCAGGTTGTAGAATTACGTTTTGAAACCCCTGTAAAAAAGGATAATAAATCTTAGGTACTCTATCAATTAAAATAATTATTGGTTCATGATGGAACTTACGGACTGATGCTAGAAAATGAACACAATCTTGTAATGAATATAGACCTGTAAGGATGGTGACAAAGGCTTTATCTTTACTCATATATGTATAAATTTATTGTTGTTTACAACCGTTTATATACAGTTAATTATTGCTCCAAATAATGTGGTTTTATATCTTTTCAATGTGTCCATTCCCAGAAACTTTTACTCCAGTCATCGTTATAATGAAAAACTCCCTGCCATTGATAGGAGTGAACAAAATCTTCGATGGTGACAGATTTATTCACATCCCGAATCATGTACAGAGGCCTGTCTCCATAGAAAGAAGCCCACATACTATAACTGCTGGGAGGCCCAATAATGTAGTCACATTCAGCTAAAGCGTACATATCTTCAATTAAATGATTATTCCCATAACAATAAGATAGATATTGAAAATCACTATCATTTTGTTCTTGATTTGAACAAATTAAGAATTTTATTGTTTGATTAGGAAATAAATCTAATATTGATTTCATAATTTTGACATAATATTCAGTCTGGTAAAAGTATTTACCGTCTTGATGATTTTGATAGTCTCCTTGACGAATATGAACTCCTACAAGTAAATCTGTAGAGTGACGAATTTTAGCAATCTTTTTATTGACATTTAATTGATATTTACTTGCAGGTTTAAAATAACTACAAATTGTTTCTCTATGCTTATGCAGAATTGCCAAATCTTCTACAAACCACCCATCTCGAAATAGCCATCCTTGAAAAAAGTTAATGCCACTGGGCTTTAATTCGTTTTTTATATGGGAATTACTCCAATTAAATGTTTGATTACGCTTAATATCAATTGTATTAAATTTCCCACTATCGACTAAATCACGGGTAAATTTGTAGTAGTATCGCCTGAGCGCAAGATTTCCTGGAAGTGGCAGTTTACTCACAGGGTAGCGACACAAAATATCTCTAGATGTCGATTGAAAAAACTCAGCATATTCATCAAATGCTGGATTGAATACTGTAAAATTATTCTCTATTGCAAATGCTATAAAATTAGCAAAAAGCAGCAATCTATTGCCAAGCTGTCCAGATTTTGCACATATTACAAGCATACATTATCCCAATGATCACATGTTCGCATAATTAGTTTAGTGTAGTCTATGTTGCGTAGATGACATACCTCATACCCATCAGCGGCACACATCGATTACTAATAGTAAATATTTGACAATCTCAAAGAGGGTGTATCTATGATTTATCCATTAGGCTTTGTTGGTGAAATATTCCTGTTAGAAACTGATGTTACGTTCTTGGTGATAAATAATATCAAACATATGTGTCTATAATTTGTAGAGATATCTTATTTGTAGTTAATAATTTTCCTTGTAGCAATTTTGGCAGATTGATTAAAGTAAAATTACCCAATTAATCTAACTTCTGATATCCACTACATTCTAGAGCATCTTTACTGATAAATGAGAATATTGTTTGTTATTGTTTGATTATGCTGTCAGTATAACTACGGTTGTATAATAATATCATGGTAAATAGGGCGTAAAGCAGAGGTCTTGAATGTAGGGGTTTTGAGGGAATTGAGCAGAAAATTATTGATGCTATTTCTTCCTTGCGGAAAAGCTTCTGTTTTAGACCTTCCCCACCGAAGGAACTAACAGATATTTTTCATCAAGTCTGATAAGCTCAAGGATTCACAGTTAGGACTCCAGTACAAGGCTATAATTAGAAAGAATTAATTAATATTTCTGGTTAATCAAAGAGCCTGATTAATTACTGGGATAAGGGATTGTGAAGGGAGAAAAATTTTTAAATAGTGAGGTAATGGAGTTAATGCAGGTAATCCGTCTTGAGGCACTCTCAGACAACTATATATTCCTACTGCATGACGACAAAAACAATCTAGCCGCTGTTGTCGATCCAGCAGAGGCTGAACCCGTACTCAAACAATTAGCAGAATTAAATGCAGAATTAGTAGCAATTTTTAATACTCACCATCATCATGATCATGTAGGTGGTAATCAAAAGCTAATACAAAAATTTCCACAATTGACTGTTTACGGTGGTGCGGAAGATAAAGGTAGAATACCGGGACAGCAAGTGTTTTTGCAGCAAGGCGATCGCGTCCAATTTGCCGATAGAGTTGCTGAAGTGATTTTCGTTCCTGGACACACCCGCGCTCACATTGCTTATTATTTCCCCCCCCAAACCTCTGGCGAACCAGGGGAATTATTCTGTGGTGATACCTTATTTGCTGGTGGTTGCGGTCGCTTATTTGAAGGGACACCAGCGCAAATGGTGGAATCTTTAAGTAAACTTAGGTCTTTACCAGATAAAACCCGTGTTTGGTGCGCTCACGAATACACGTTGAAAAATTTACAGTTTGCTCTGACAGTAGATGGTAATAATACTGAACTACAAAAACGCATTTATCAAGTGAAGACACAACGCGATCGCCAAGAAGCTACTGTACCCTCATGGTTGGGAGTCGAAAAATTGACCAATCCCTTTTTACGTTGGGAACAGCCAGCACTACAATTGGCAGCTAATAGCAGTGATCCAGTACAAACATTTGCTCGAATTCGGGGAATGAAGGATATGTTTTAGTCAAGAGTCAAGAGTCATTATTTCTCTCCCTGCTTCTTGTTCCGAATCCCCAATCAACAGTCAACATTTTAATATTTTTGGCAATTAGGAGTTGCGATCGCCCCCCGCCTTTCGCTAGGATCTGTAAGCTTTGGGATTATAGTATTGGTTGAGATACAGCTACGCTCACGTAGATTATCCGGCTGCAACCCAAGTTAATGAGATTTTACAGGAAAAACGAAAAACAATGGCGAAACGCATACAATTAGTTTTAACTAAGGATGTCAGCAAGCTAGGAAAATCTGGCGATTTGGTGGAAGTAGCTCCTGGCTATGCTCGTAATTATCTGATTCCTCAGAGTTTAGCAACTAACGTCACCCCCGGTATTCTCAAGCAAGTAGAACGCCGTCGGGAAATAGAACGGCAACGTCAATTAGAGCTTAAGCAACAAGCGCAAGAGCAAAAAGCCGCTTTAGAAAAAATTGGCAGCTTGAAGATCGCCAAGCAAGTTGGTGAAAATGAAGCAATTTTCGGTACTGTCACCACCCAAGACGTTGCTGATGCTATTCAAGCAGCAACAGGTCAAGAAATAGACCGTCGTGGTATTACGATTCCTGATATTGGCAAGTTGGGTACTTACAAAGCTGATATCAAATTGCATTCTGAAGTTACAGCACAAATTGATATTCAAGTTGTGGCTAGTTAAATCAATTCGCAACGATGCTCCCGCCATGCTCCGCTAACGCAATTCGCAATCACGTGTTGTAACGGGGATTTAAATCCCTAAATTTTGTTGACTGTTAGCTGTTGACTGTTGACTGGGGATGGGAAGGGAATCAAGAAGACGCTTGTTGTTAACTTGTTAACGCTGCGCTATCGTAAATCCAAAATGCCCTTGCGTACTTGGAACTCAGGGTTAAAAGAATGAGAATTTTTGCCCAGTACCCAGTACCCAATCCCCAGTACCCAATCCCCCAGAATTATGGCTGAAGAACTAAGTTTTGAATCGCGTGGTAGCAACAGCCTACCACCCCAAAACATCGAAGCGGAAGAAGCGATTTTGGGGGGTATTTTACTAGATCCAGAGGCAATTAGTCGAGTTAGCGATCGCCTAGTTCCCGAAGCTTTTTATATTACGGCTCATAAAGATATCTATCAAGCTGCCTTGCGCCTCCACGCCCAGGGTAAACCTACAGATTTGCTCTCAGTTACAAGTTGGCTGGCTGACAATGATTTGCTGGCTCGCATAGGTGGTCGGAATAAGTTAGCAACCTTGGTAGATCGTACAGTCTCAGCCGTGAATATTGATGCCTTAGCAGGGTTGGTAATGGAAAAGTACCTGCGACGGCAATTAATTAAAGCTGGTAACGAAATTGTGCATCTTGGTTACGAGACTGAAACTGAGTTACCCATTGTTTTAGACCAAGCCGAACAAAAGGTTTTCGGTGTTACTCAAGAACGTCCCCAATCGGGTTTAATTCACATTGCCGAAACCCTAATTAATAATTTTCAAGAAATAGAGGAGCGAAATCAAGGTATTGCCTTACCTGGGATTCCCTGTGGCTTCTATGATTTGGATGCTATGACAAGTGGTTTTCAGCGTTCTGATTTGATTATTGTCGCTGGTAGACCATCAATGGGCAAAACCGCATTTTGCTTGAACCTAGCTAACAATATCGCCGCTTCTATGCGATTACCTGTGGCTGTGTTCAGTTTGGAAATGTCCAAAGAGCAATTAGTACAACGTTTATTAGCTAGCGAAGCACAAATCGAAAGTGGTTATCTGCGGAGTGGACGCTTAAGTCAAACCCAATGGGAACCTTTAAGCCGTGCCATCAGTATGTTATCGGAAATGCCGATTTTTATTGACGATACGCCGAATATTACTGTTACCCAAATGCGGAGTCAGGCCAGGCGACTGCAAGCAGAACAGGGTGTAGAACTAGGTTTAGTGGTGATAGATTACCTGCAATTGATGGAAGGTGGAGGGGATAATCGAGTGCAAGAGTTATCGAAAATTACCCGTTCTCTTAAAGGTTTAGCGCGAGAATTATCTGTGCCAGTGATTGCTTTATCTCAGCTCAGTCGTGGGGTGGAAGCACGCACTAATAAACGTCCGATGTTGTCAGATTTACGTGAATCGGGATCAATTGAACAGGATGCGGATTTAGTGATCATGCTATATCGAGATGATTATTATAATTCTGATAGTCCTGATCGCGGCATTGCAGAAGTAATAGTTGCCAAGCACCGTAACGGGCCGACTGGGACAGTAAAATTGCTATTTGACCCACAATTTACCAAGTTTAAAAATTTGGCCAGATCCGGTAATTATTAGGCCTTTGAGTCAAAATAAAAATCTTAACTAGTACAATAAACAACTACTGTTGTAACCGCTTAATTCTGGGGGGAAAAATTAAATATGTTCCGCCTAAACCTTCTACAATTGTGCGTGTATTAGCAGCCATCATATTTTGATAAGTATCTGCACCACTTTCCGGTTCTCCTAAACCTTGAGTATATAGTCGTCTTGCTGATAATTTCACATCTGCTTCTGTGGCTACAGACTCAATTAATCTAGGTTGAACATCTGTTTCTAAAAAAATAGTTGGCACTTGCGATTTTTGAATGTATCTCACCAAGTTTTTGACACGTTGATCTGTGGCTTGTGCCTCATTTCCAAAACTTGCTGAAGGGATACCATAAGCTTTGGTGTAATAATCTATAGCATTATTGGTTGTCACTACTCTCAGCTTTCCTTTGGGAATACTGGCAATTCTAGACTTTATCCAAGTATCTAGCTGAGTTAGTTCACTTTTAATGCTTCTTGTATTTTCTTGATAAATATCTGAATTAGTAGGGGCTATTTTTTTTAAGTTAGTATTAATAACTTCTACCATTTTAATGGCATTCCTAGGATTATGCCAAATATAAGGATTAGCTACTGAACGTCCATTGACTAGAAATATTTGCGGTTTAGGAAGTGCAACTTGACTAACAGCGATTTTTGTAGATTTGTTATTGCTGGCTGCAATTAATTTAATTAATCCTGGTTCTAGATTATAACCGTTATAAAAAATTAATTTTGCTTGGGCGATCGCTGTGCGGTCTTCTGCAGTTGCTTGGTAGTCTTTGGCATTAGTATTAGTAGGAATTATACAGATAAGATTAACTGTATTTTCTGCAACTTGTTTCACTAAATCACATAGTACGCTGGTGGTCGCTACAACTTGAGGCAGATTTTCATTGACTGCCCTAGAAGTTTGAGTGAAGGATGTATTTACAGCTTGATTGCCACATCCAAAACAGCCAATTATCAAGAACAATAAACCAAATCGTGAAGCAGTATTTTTGAGTATCTTTTTTGACATAAACCTTGAAGAGTATTGAGAATAAATTATTATTTTGCTACTGAATTTAGTTATGTTTTAGCAGTAACTAAAATATTTGTTAAGGTAGTTATATTAGCAATTTTTCTGTCTGCTGATTAATTATGAAAATATCAAGATTCAGAAGTAAAAACTCATAATTAATATTTTTAGCAATTGAATTAAGATTTAGGCAATCACAACTAAGCGTATACCCAATAAATAATTGCAAAAAGCATTCTGAATTTTAAAACCTGGTAATTACAGTGAAGGCACAGCATTGCTGTGCCTAATACAATAATTTATACTTTTTCAAGTGATTAAAAATTTACAGATGGTAATTTACCTTGTAAAAGTTGAAGTTTAGATTGAGCGCAATTAGCACAATTACAGCTTAATTGCTCAGTGATTGGATGAGATCCTAAAGCCAAATGTGGAACTACTATATCTGCAACAGGTTGTACATATTCTACTGTTGTTAATTGGGTATTAGATAAGATTTTAATACTAGCATTGGCTGGATTAGCAACCATTAATATGGATGCTAGAAATACAGGAAAAGCTAAGAAAATCAGTTTGAGTAGTTTCATAATCCAAAGATTTATGTTGGTCATTGATACAGCATAGCCAATCTTATTGATGAGCTTCAACTTGAATCACTGTAGAGAATTTAACCACGCCCGAAGCCTTGACCACGCAAAACTTTTGACCAAATGAGGATTTCACCTTTATCACCACCTGCGGCTAAAAATTTGCCTTGAGGATGCCAAGCTAAGGTAGAAAAGCCGTCAGCAACGCCTGTGAGAATTTGAGATACTTCTTTGGCTTTGTTCCACAAGCACAACCAACCATCTGTAGCAGCTGAAGCTAAAAGTAAGCTATTTGGTGCAAACGCGATCGCATTAATCACACCTACATGATTAGTTAACACTCGCGCTTCCCAACCCAAGTTTTCATCCTCTAGCTTTTCCCAGACCACAATCCCTTCCACACTGGAAGTAGCTAACAATGGCGCGCCTATTTTAGTCTTGATTTCTGACCAAGCCAATTGGCGAATCTTGCCAGGAAAGCCACGCATTACCCAAGGATCGGGATTGTTCCACTCTAAAACGGTGACGCTGCGATCCATATTGCCAGAAGCGAGGAATTTACCATCAGTTGACCAAGCCATTGCTACGCTGACTGTCGGCATACTGAGAAGATATGGTTCTTGATCCCAATCTTGAGAGTGCCAAATTTTGACTCCTTGATTCCCTCCAATGGCTAAATATTGCCCATCAATCCGCCAATCGATACTCAAGGCCGAGGAGTCGGCAAAATTCACAGTGGCGACGACTTCACTAGTATCAGCGTCCCAAACTTGGACGTAACGCCCTAAACTAAATGCCAACTCGTTATTAACGTGATTCCAGGCTAGCTTATCCACCCAAGCTGGTGCATTTTCGAGAGTGGCGATTAATTCCTGTCCCCGCCAAATTTTCACCCGGCCATCTTGTCCACCCACAGCCAAAAATTGACCATCTCTGGAGAAAGCCACACAATCTACTGATTGACCATGACCAGTTTGCAGAGTTGTTAATTCACCATCCTGCCAAAGTGTCACTTCCCCAGCCGCCGAGGTAGCAGCTAAAGAATTGCCACTGGGTGACCAGGCGATCGCAGTTACATAATCGGCTAATGTCCCTGAGTAATGTTCTTCAAATTCTTTAGATTTGCTGGTTGTAGGGTTCATAGTTAGGGAATGGGGAATGGGGAACAAAGAAGTAAAAAGGTAAAAGTAAAAAGAAAAAACTTTTTTACCTTTTGCCCTTCAGGTTCGCCACTTGCTTCAAGCCGGGAAAACCGTCCAACGCAGTGGCTCACCTTTTACCTTTTGCCTTTTTTACGCTAGACAAGCAAGAAAATCTTGTTTTAATTGCTCTTCATCCAGATTACGCCCGATAAAAACCAATTCATTTTTCCGTTTTTCACTGGCTTTCCAAGGTCTATCCGGTCTGCCATCAAATATCATATGCACACCTTGGAAAACAAATCTATTATCCTCTCCAGCAATATTTAATATGCCTTTCATGCGGAAGATATCTGGCCCTTTGGTCTGCAATAATTCTGATAGCCAAGCATTTAATTTTTCCCCATCAATTGACCCTTCTTGGACTAACGCAACGGAAAAAACAGTCTCATCATGTTCGTGGGCATCTTCTCCTAAGAAATTTGGATCTATCTCTAACGCCCGATCTAAATCAAAGGCTTTCACACCCAATAACGCATCCATTGATAATTCTGAATTGCGGGTGCGATAAATTTTTGCCATTGCATTCATCGACCGAATCCGTTTTTCTAATTCATCTAGTTCTGCTGGTGTGACTAAATCTGTTTTATTAAGTAAAATTACATCAGCGAAGGCAATCTGTTCTTGGGCTTCGTCTGCATCCCAATGTTGCCAAATATGCTTGGCATCAACCACTGTCACTACTGCATCTAATGCCATTTGACCTTGCATATCTTCATCTACAAAAAAGGTCTGAATTACTGGGGCTGGGTCTGCTAATCCAGTCGTTTCTATCACTAAATGGTCAAATTTATCCCGCCGCTTCATTAAATTACCAATGATGCGGATTAAATCGCCTCTAACTGTACAACAAATACAGCCATTATTCATTTCAAATATTTCTTCATCGGCATTAATAACTAATTGATTATCAATGCCTACTTCCCCAAATTCATTGACGATCACAGCTACTTTTTTACCGTGTTCGTAGGTGAGGATGTGATTAAGTAGAGTTGTTTTCCCTGCTCCTAAATAGCCAGTTAAAACAGTAACGGGAACTGAATTTGTGATTACGTCCGCCACCATATTTTAAAAACCTCTTATCTCACCTTATAGATAATCATTATCACCCATGATAAAACCTTTTCTATTTTTGTGTGAATTTGCCATGATTCATCACTGCAATTACTACTATGATTTGTTTTTATATCTTTAACTATTCATAAATATTCACAATTTGCTTGGATACAGACTTTTACTTTTTAACAAATTCTTCATTGACAAGCAAACCGCAAAAATGATAATCATTATCACAAGCAAAAATTATACTTTCATGGAGAAACACAGTGGTTTCAAAATACACTAGCGGCTGGAACAAGCAAGCTTCTCTTGCTTTAGGCTTATTTGTGGCTGCACCATTAGTTTTGTCTGTGGGTGTCGCACCAGCAAAAGCTGATGGTATTCATAGCGATGACACTGAAATTTACGTTGCTTTAGACAGGTTACAAGTTCTTGCCAGTGGAACATATGCAGGATTAAATAATCCTAACTACAATCGTTTGACTTTCTTATTTGCACACCGAGAAGCAGACCCCACAAGAAATCATTTTCATGGAATTGGTACTTATAGTTACTTAGGTAATGTAGATAATACTAGTATCAATTCAACTAATAATAACAACAGAATTCCTGAAACTTACACAGGAATTTTACCACTGCAATTATTACCAGGCACAGGGATTTATGCTGATCGCTTGATTAGTACTGATACTCATGAGGAATATAGCAATCTGACAATCGCATCTGTAACATCTTTAGCAGGTGCTACAGATGCAGATGATCAGTATTTGTTTAATAGTTCTGGTGGTCGTTGGCGATCGCCTTTGACTGGTGCAACCATTGGGCTACAGTTAGTAGAAATTAGCAATGGTTTGAATATTGCTAATGAGTCTGGTGAAAATATTCTCCAGTCGATAGGCGATATTTATACCCTTGGTGGTGGTGATGATTTTGTCTTTACCCCGACTTTTTGGACTCAAAAAACGGCAACACCAGGTAAATATTCGGCAACATTTAAACTAGTGGATTTAAGTTCTAATCATCTAGAATCTGGAACATTTAGCTTTGATTTTCGAGTTGAACAAGTGCCAGAACCATCGACTACTATTGGTTTGGGATTAGCGGCTTTATTAGGCTTGTCTCTATCTCATCTCAAGAAACGAACTTGTCTTCAAGATGATTTATAAAGTTAACCCTTAATTTTTAGAGTAAGTCCAAGTGGTGCGTTACGGCTAATTTCTACTCTTTTTCAAGCTCAAATCCTGACATCGCCGTAACACACCCTACTTAACATTGAGGCGATCGCGTTCAGTCCAGCGTAGCTGATTACAAAAAATCCTGAATTGCTGCAAAAATTTCTGCTGGGTATTCCTCGTGCATTCCCAAAGTACCGGGAAGGACGACGCTTCTGACTCCTGGAAGTGTGGCGACAGTTTCCATTTCAGCGCGTGATTTGGGGGGACTGGATTCTCCGATGACTATCATGAGGGGGACAGATAAGGACTGCACCAGTGAGAGAAAATCAGCTTGATTGTGTACCGCGTCAATGTTACCTGTGACAAAAGCCGCCGAAGCAAACCTTGCTCCTGGTTTTTGGGTGGTTTGCCATTTCTTGGTGATGAAACTGGGTATGAGTTTCGCCGTATCGACAAAGACATGGCGACGGTACATAAATTTTAGAAACGAAGGTGTGGTGTTGAGATAGTAGAGGAGTTGACCCAAAATAGGCGATCGCACTAATCCTCTAACTGCACCAGCAACTTGTGGATTTGCTCCCATTGTTGGTAAGGGGCCGCGCCAAGTCGGTGCAATTAGTACAATCTTGGAAAAAGCGTTTGCTTGCTTTTGTGCTAATTGCAACACATAACTTGCAGCATGGCCAGCGGCTATGACAGTAATAGGGGTAGAAAACACAGCCTGAACAAAATCTGTCAGAAATTGCTGATAAATTTCTGGTCGATAATCTAAACTGGGGCGTGAAGACTCACCGAATCCTGGCCAGTCTAAGGCCACTACTTGAAACTGGGGAGCTAACAGCCTAGCTAAATCAGCCATTTCTTGACGGGTAGATACACTGCTGAAAGCTGGCAGTAGCAATACAGGTGAACCATCACCGAGAGTTTCATAAACAACTCGCAATGGTTGATTTTCCCATCGCCAAAGATATTCTTGAATTACTCCACCAAACCCTGTAGAGTCATGAGTTGATAATAAACTGGTAGACATCTGACTAAACTTTGGTATTAACGACAAGTTTTAGTACATCAGGAAATCAAGCAACTAACCTTATGTACTAGTTAGGGAGGTCTAGCTTACATTCCAGTGCCTTTTTTTGCATAGTTTTAAATATGTTGTAGAATCCATTGGCACGAGAAGGGGTAAGGCTGACATTTAAACCAGTTTCTTGAATGAAATCTGGTGTGAGTTGTAATATTTCTGTGGGAGTTAGTCCGTTTAATCCTTCAATCAAAAGGCCAACCATTCCTTTACTGATGAAGGCATCAGAATCAGCCTGAAACATCACCTTACCATCATGGAGTGAAGCAGTGATGTAAACCTGAGAAACGCAGCCAGGAACTTTATTTTCTGGTAATTTGTCAGCTTCAGGGAAACCTTTTAGCTTGTTACCATAGATGATCAGCTGTTCGGTACGTCTTCTTTGGTCTGTCACCCGTTGAAAACGCTGGACGATTTTAGCAAGAGCAGGTGGTAAGGAGTCTAAAGTTGAAGACATCGTAGCAGTTGTAAATAATTGGTCTTCCTTTGAGTGTAGATTATCTTCCCTGCGATCGCGCCTAGTAATAACGGGAATAGGGGTATAGAGGTTTAGGGTATAAGTGTTCAAAATCCTTAGACTCCAAACCTCTACACCCTCTCAAAGCGAAAAGTTAGTCCTGCTTCAATTACTTTCCATTTCCGGTTCAGCTGTCACGGATATAATTTGCACATTACCCAGACTGGAGAGTTGACTGTCAACAGTGAACAGTTAACGACGGCAAACAGAAAGTAGTTGTGCAGTTTAGCCAAGTATGAGCTTACTTTGTATATATAAGAGTAAATTACTATTTTTCTAATTAAATTAGAGGCGTATTTGATGAATAAAATTAATCGCGTTGCTATTGTTGGTGGAACTCATGGAAATGAATTTACAGGTGCATTTCTGATTAAAAAATTTACCCAGTTTCCACAATTAATTCAAAATTACGGCTTTGAAGTTTTGACATTATTAGCTAATCCCCAAGCTTTTGCCGCAGCTAGACGCTACATTGACAAAGATTTAAATCGGTGCTTTCTCAATAAGGATTTACAAGATCATACCCTATCCACTTATGAAGATATACAGGCGAAAAATATATCTAGTATTTTAAGTGAAGATAGTAAAACTAAAGCAGATGTAATTGTTGATTTACACAGTACAACAGCCAATATGGGCTTGAGTGTGATTCTAGGTAATCAGCATCCATTCCTCTTGCAATTATCCGCTTATTTGAGTGCCATTAATCCTTTAGTTAAGGTTTGCTACACCATACCAGAAGCTGGTAGTGATTTTCTGCGTTCCCTATGCGAATTAGGTTTTGTCGTCGAAGTGGGGCCTGTGGCTCAAGGTGTATTGAATGCAGATTTATTTCAAAATACTGAGGAGCTAATTTTTCAAATCTTAGATTATTTAGAAAGATGTAATCGCGGCGAAATTTTGCAAGTAAAAAATACTCTCACGCTTTATAAATTATTAGCCTCTATAGATTATCCCAGAAATGAACGAGGTGAAATTCAAGCGATGATTCACCCTCAACTCCAGTTCCGTGATTATCAACCACTGCACCCAGGCGACCCGATATTTTTAACTCTAGATGGTAAAGCGATCGCCTACGAAGGTGAATCAACAGTTTACCCCATTTTTATTAACGAGGCTGCCTATTATGAAAAGGGTGTGGCTATGTGTTTCACTGAAAAACAAGAACTCACAATTTAAACTACGCAGTCATTAGTCACTAGTCAACACTTAACATTTAATTAATTGCTTTTTTCAACAATTCAGGAATTAGAGAAGGACGTTCCGCCACAGGAACTTCTGCGGCTTCAAAAGCGGCGATTTTGCTTTGTGCAGTTCCAAAGTTAAGTGGACGACCCACAACCGTAACTAAAGTACCCGTTTGTCGCCAAGTGTTTCTCGGTGGTGCTTGTCTACCTGCGATGTAAGCAATAACTGGTTTATCGATAGTTTCGGCGATGTACCTAGCAGCGGTTTCTTCACTACCCCCACCTGGTTGACCCACTAACACAATTGCTTCAGTACTTTCATCTTCATCCAAAATTTGCAGCCATTGCAAGAAGGAAGAACCAACAATAGCATCACTACCAATACTGACACTAATTGATTGTCCCAAACCTGCTTTTGTCAGTTCCCAAGCTACTTCATAGGTTAGTGTACTGCTGCGACTAACGATTCCTACTGAACCAGGAGTATAAAATTCACTTGGTTGCGTACCTAAAAGGATTTTCCCAGGTACAATAATTCCGGGACTGTTGGGGCCGACTACCAGGGTTTCAACCGCTTCAGCTTTGCGGAGTAACTGCACCATATCCAAAGGCGGTACACCCGCAGAAATGATGATAATCTGACTGATACCAGAGGCGATCGCTTCTAAGGCAGCATCTAAAACTTGGTATGGATGTACACAAATAATTGTCGTGTCAATAACCCCAAATTTCTCTACTACCTCTTCTACCAAATCAAACACAGGCAAACCATAAATTTCCTGTCCACCACATCCGGGATCGACACCAGCAACTAAATTTGTACCATAGGCTTTCATTTGAGCAATATGAGTTGCTGAGATAAATTCACCGAAGCCTTGGATAATAACTTTGCTCTCTGGCGTTAAGTTCATAAAAAAGGGAATAGAGAATTGGGAATGGGAAATTGGGAATAAGGGAAATTATATAGCCTTCTGTCTTCTGCCTAGCTTCGGCAAAGCTTCCGTGTAGCTTGCTTACCTGCCTTCTACCTCTAAGACACTTTTTTGTAGGCGGGTGATTTGACTAGACTCACAGATGTTGCTACTGCTTCATCTAAATTTTCCACTACTATTAGCCCATCATCATGAGTTTCTAATGATGCTAAAACATCTTTAGCAGCATTTAGCTCCGAACCTGCTAGACGGATGACTAAGTAAGGTGAATGATACTCTCGTTTGCTGCCATTGGCGCGTCCAATCGATGATGTTTGTTCCTCTTGGTGGTGTGATAAAAATTCAACAATGGCTGTAGCTGCAGCTTCTGGTTCAGGAATACTACCGAGAAGATTAATGAGTATGACCTGGATGCTTTTGTCAGCAGCTAGAATATTTAAACCTTTGATTAGGCGATCGCAAAACGTAGTTGGTGAGGTATCAATAATTGAAGCGTGTCGGAGATTTAAACACATACCCGGTTTACCTCCCGCACTAGTCACTAAATCACAGGTTGCCATCATTGAACCTGTACCATTGCCCAAAATGCCTATTTTGCCGTGCATTGCTAAACTGTCCCAGTCACCAAACCGATTGTTCATCTGATTTTTGCCATGATGGTTGACAATTTTTGCTGCCATTGCCGCAATTTCTGGATGTCTCCCTATCGCCCGTTGATTCACCCTGACTTTTCCATTGAGTGCCATCACTTCCCCAGAATTATTAATTGCCAAGGGATTAATTTCCACTAAGTCTAAGTCTTTCTGTATAAATAGCTGATACAGTTTCTCTAACACACTGCTGACTGACTGCATCAGTGCGCCCTGTAAACCCATTTTTAAAGCTAGTCTACGGGCGTAAAAAGGCGAAAATTCTTGTTCTACAACGACATACTGCATTTTTTCGCCTGCTAATTCCCAGTCTACATCCGGCTCTTGACAACCTAAAAGGATGGGTCGGCAAATAGCGGTATCTAAAACTACTGCTAAATAAAACTCTTGACTAGCATCATATCTAGACTCTGCTAATACAACTTCTGGTAATTCTCCCCAAATGGGCAAGTTAAAGATATTTTGGGCAGCAGCAACAGCGTCGATTGTGGTTTCTACAATCCTCACTCCTCCGGCTTTTGCCCTGTCTCCAGCGTGTACTTGCGATTTTAGTACGATCGGATAGCGAATTTTCAGTCTTTTTAAATCTGTAGGGTGGTATATGTGTTGGGAAGGCAATACCGGAATACCTATTTCCCCAAACCATTCTTTAACTTGATACTCTAATAGATCCATTGTTACGCACCTGAATATTTATACTTTCAGAGAATTATTTTGGTGCTGTTTTTGAGTTTTTGACTGCACCCCAATTAGATAACCAATCTTTGAGTAACTATAAAAACTAGTTTTTCACGTATCAATTCTATCGAATTCAGTAAATGCAGCACATTTAATTTGTAGCACTAACTGTATAGTATTGTGTACGACTAGCATAGTTGTTTATTTCAGTAAATTTACTAGTGCAGAAGGAGAAAAATAAGGTCACTAATGACTAATGACTATTAACTATTGACTAACAGTTTAATTTTTCGTGACAACTCCAAATTGTGTGTTAAAAAATTGGTCTATTGGATTTTATGACTATGGTTGGTTAAACTGTGCATCCGCCTTCAATCAACGAACAATCTTCATTTCAGTCCCTCAAAGATAAAAAACATAATATAGAAAACCAGCAGGAAAGCTCTATGACAGTAGCAGTCCAGCAGGAAGATTTGCAAATTTTAGCCAGAACCTTACAGGAGCAATTCCTGGCAGAAGTCCCATCTGGTGAAGTTTTTCAAATTAAGTGTGCTGTCAACAAAGACGAGTTGATGATTTTGACTCAACACCCGGTCAGTATAAACGTTGACACTGAACAAGTTTTTTCTGTAATTGAGGAAGTGCTTCACTCGCTAGCACCTTACAAGGAGCAACGAATTCAATGCTTCGTGAGGATGTTGGGTGAAAAACTGCCTTATGCAAAACGTTCTCTGATGATTAGGGGTCATAAAGAAGTAGAAACCCCGATCCCAGAGGAAGAGGAAATGGCTGAGGAAGCAGATTCTTTCTCATCGGTCGAATTTCCTTTGGCTTATTCGCCTCCAGTTAGTACTTCAGAAGATGAAGCTGAAGAAGAAATATTTGATCCTTTAGCGGGTACACCAGATTTATTAACAACTCCACACCGCAGACAAGTTCCGCTGGTATTTTTGGGTATAGGGTTAATAGGAGTTGTTTTTTTTGGTGGTGCGGGGGCTTATGTGGTGACTCGGCCTTGTGTAATGTCTGAGTGTCAAGAAATTCAAGCGGCTGAGGCACTGAAAACTCAGTCTAGACAACTGCTAAGTCGTGCTAAGTCAGACAAGGAATTAACTACAATTACACAGCAGTTAGAAACTACTAGTGCTGCTTTAACGGTGATCCCTTGGTGGTCGCCACGTCATCAGCAAGCGGAAGAACTTAAATCGAGTTTGTCTGTACAGTCCGACAAAATTAATCAGGTGCTAAAGGCTTTACAAGCGGCTTCTGTAGCAGAGCAAAAGATGCAAACTCCGGCCAATAGCCAGGAGGAATTGAAAGCTAGACAAAACCTCTGGCGACAAGCGATCGCTCCTTTAGAATCAGTCAATCCCAATAGTGACCTTTACAGACTGATTTCACCCAGATTATTGCGGTATCGTGCCAATCTCAAAACTATTAATCAACAATTAGTAGCTGAAGAAAAATGGCTGAAAAAACTAGTGGATGCTAAAGCTGTGGCGGGTGTAGCAGCAAGAAGGGAAAGTACTGCGAAGAGCATCAACGATTGGCAAAGGATACAGTCAACTTGGCAAATAGTTGTGAATGCTTTGAATGTGATCCCCCAGACTAGTCTAGGATACCAAGAAGCACAACAGCTGCTTCTTGAATATAAACCTAAACTAGCCAGAGCGCGCGATCGCGTTACTCTAGCAGAATTAGGCGCGAAAAGTTTCCAGCAACTCACGAGTACTGCTAGACAAGCCAAAGCTTACGAACAACAAAAGCAATGGCAAGCAGCTGTAATCTATTGGGAGCGGGCTTTGCAGGCAGCAAAACAAATCTCAAATGATAGCTTGTACTACAATCAAGCCCAGAGCCTGATTGCACCCTATTCAGCAGCTCTCAAGGAAGCACAGGACAAATTAGAACTAGATAATGCTTGGCAGCAAACTCGTGCAGATTTAAATAAAACCTGTTCTAGTGGTATGACAATTTGCACCTTTACAGTAGATGAGAAGGGAATCATTGTCAAAATTACTCCTGAATATGAGCAAATTCTCCAAGATAGTATTTCTGAAGGTACTACTAACAATTCCAGTGCTATTGTTGATGTTGCCAACCACTGGCAAAGTTTACAAGAAGCTTTAACGGTAATCAGTGAAAATGCTAATCTACCTTTATTTATCTACAACAATCAAAATCAGGTAATTTATTTACGGACACCATGAGGCTGAGGGTAGGGGGCAGGAGGCAGAAGGATTTTAGTTTAAACTAATGCCTTAATGCTGATTTTCATACGCCTGAATCTACTATTTCTAAATATGAATTAGTATGTAACCTGAGTTCGGGTTAAGCCAGAAGCTCAAAAGCTTATTCTGTAAGGATTGAGCAAAAATCTAAGTGATAAAAGAAGCGATTAAAGTGGAATCATTTTGTCACTAAGTTTCACAAATGAGATTAATCTCAACAACA
>DVDT01000049.1 GCA_015296085.1 Trichormus sp. M33_DOE_039
CACCCCGAAACAGTCCATTAGGTTGTCTTCACATTACTTGTAATCAGCCTGTCATCTCACAAAAGTTCTTTGATTGCCTGATTCTTTACTCCTCAAGCTTTTAATTCCGCTTACCACCTCAAAATCAGCGAACGGACAGATCTAACATCGCCAAAGGCTATATGATACGTCACAATCTTTTTGAGCTTGGAGATATCTTTTAGGAGTGCCTCCAAAGTTCCTTCTGGTAGCTGTGCAAAAGCTTCGTCAGTTGGCGCAAACAGCGTGAATGAACCTGGACTTTTGAGGGTATCCAATATTTGTGCAGTTTCAGCAGCCTGGACTAATTTATTGAAAGTTCCAGCTTTGACAGCAGTTTCCACAATGTCAGCCATAATATTTGGTTAATTTATTAACTTCACACTTACAACCAACTTATAAACAGACAAAAGCAGTTAACCTCTATCAAGAGAAGGGTTATTTTCATCTAGCCCAAAGTCAAAAACATACAGAATTTTACACTTTTGATGTACGCTACGTCTGCAACCAGCAAGCCATTAACAGCTATGATTAGCAACTGCGCTTGCAAATATTTGCCACAAACAAGGTCTTTCATCTCTATTTCTGGTGGTGCTGGGTCAGGTAGCTGGTCAACGTATTTCTCAAACTCTGATTGCATCAAATTTTGGTCGTCAAATGCCTCTTGTATAATCATGTGAATGACCTCTGCGATCGCGGACTCTTCCCGGAGAGCGATCGCTTTTGTTTTTGCCGACAATTTAATCTACTCGACACGTAGATTAACTTCAAATGTAGATTAATAAAATACTTCTGGAAATCTCTTCCCTATCCAGATATCGCGGCGAAAAGTGTATGCAAGTTCTCTCAATAAAACTGACTCTGCTACTTCACTCTGATGTGGACGTTGGATGTTAAGAAACATCTGTACATACGGTTCCGGGTTAGCATCCATGCGTTCCGCAAGTGTAGAGCGACAGATAATGTGCGAATGTACACTAGGGGTGGGTTGAAAGGTTCATTTTTACCAAAGCCCCACCAATTGTATTCCTGGTTTCAACGACCATCCCGGCTAGGGGTGGGTTGAAAGTTTTTATTAGTGGGGTTGCCAGTAATTATGGACTGGTTTCAACGACCATCCCGGCTAGGGGTGGGTTGAAAGAAAATTTTTGTTGTTACTAGGTGAGATATTTGTTTCAATTAGGAGGGTTGAAAGGCGCACTTCGTTCAGGACTATCCTGAACTTTTTCAGCATATTTTACAAGTTAAGTTAAATCAACTCCACCACATTATAGTCGCGACATTAATTTGCGAAACTCAGCATAATTCAATTGACTCTAATAAAACAGCCAAAGCGACATTAGTATGCGAAAAACGACATCAATTTGCGAATTGCGACATATAATGCGCGAATGTACAAGTACAAATCGGGATGACTGGATTCGAACCAGCGGCCCCTTCGTCCCGAACGAAGTGCGCTACCAAGCTGCGCTACATCCCGTAAATTTGCACATATTTCTAAAAATAGCACAAAATGTGAAATAGTTATTAGTTCTTTTCCCTCGTCCACCTGATTTACCTTTTCCCAATTACCCCATATATATAGATATACTGAAATGTCTTCAGCGAGGAGTTTGCTTGCTAGGATTAGATTTATATAACTTTGAGTGGTAAGGGCAGATTGTGACTGTTAAACCAGAATGGTTGCGAGTAAAAGCTCCTCAATGGGAGCGCGTTGGCAATGTTAAAGAGATTTTACGGGATTTAGCACTCAATACAGTTTGCGAAGAAGCGTCATGTCCAAATATTGGAGAATGCTTCCAAGCTGGTACAGCAACTTTTTTGATTATGGGGCCAGCTTGCACTCGTGCTTGTCCTTACTGTGATATTGACTTTGACAAGAAACCCAAGGCTTTAGATCCCACAGAACCAGCGCGATTAGCCGAAGCCGTCCGCCGGATGAAACTGAATCACGTGGTGATTACCTCTGTGAACAGAGACGACTTAGCAGATGGTGGTGCGGCTCAATTTGTACATTGCATTCAAGCTGTGCGGACAGTTTCACCAAATACCACAATTGAGGTACTGATTCCTGATTTGTGTGGCAACTGGAGAGCTTTAGAGATCATTCTGCAAGCTGCGCCAGAAGTATTAAACCACAACACAGAAACCGTATCACGACTATATCGACGGGTGCGGCCTCAAGGAGACTATGATCGCACACTAGAACTACTCAAACTCAGTCGTCAAATGGCCCCTTGGTTGTACACCAAATCTGGCATTATGGTCGGTTTGGGTGAAACTGATACCGAAGTGCGTCAAGTCATGCAAGACCTCCGCTCCGTAGATTGTGATATTTTGACTATCGGTCAGTACCTCCAACCCAGCCAAAAACACTTGCAAGTCCAAGATTTTATCACTCCAGAACAATTTGCCGCGTGGCAGGCTTATGGTGAAGAATTAGGATTTTTGCAGGTAGTAGCCTCTCCTTTAACCAGAAGTTCTTATCATGCTGAACAAGTACGAGAACTCATGCAGCGTTATCCACGTCAAAGATTGCTTAGTCATGAGTAGTTTCGATTTTGAATTTTAATTTTTGAATTTTGAAGGTGCAAGGAAATACAGTAGCAATTTTGGGTGCAGGTGCTTGGGGTGCAGCTTTAGCAAAGTTAGCAGCAGAAAACGGCCATAGGGTGCGTGTGTGGTCACGCCAAGGATCTGCAACCTTGGCAGATGTTTTACAAGATGCGCAAATAGTTCTGTCTGCCATTTCTATGAAAGGGGTAAGAGATGTTGCATCTCAAGTACATTCTTTCCCCCTTTCACCCACAACTATATTTGTGACGGCGACAAAAGGACTAGAACCACAAACTATCTGTACGCCGTCCCAAATTTGGCAATCAACTTTTCCCGATCATGCAGTTGTTGTACTTTCGGGGCCGAATTTATCTAAAGAAATTGAACAATCATTACCAGCCGCTTCCGTCGTAGCCAGTTGTGAAGCTACAGCCGCCGAACAAGTGCAGCTGGTATTTTCTTCTGCTCGGTTTCGAGTCTATACAAATTCTGATCCTGTGGGAGTTGAACTAGGCGGTACACTCAAAAACGTTATGGCGATCGCAGCAGGAGTATGTGACGGTTTACATTTGGGAACTAACGCCAAAGCTGCTTTAGTAACTCGCGGACTCACAGAAATGGTTCGCATTGGCAATTACTGGGGAGCAAAAACGGAAACCTTTTATGGTTTATCTGGTCTAGGAGATTTGTTAGCCACCTGCAATAGTTCTTTGAGTCGTAACTACCAAGTTGGCTATCAGCTAGCTGGTGGTAAATCACTTACAGAAATTCTGGCTCATCTGCCAGGAACGGCCGAGGGGGTAAATACCTGCCAGGTATTAGTCCAACTAGCCAGACAAAAAAATATCGTCATCCCGATTACCGAGCAAGTTTACCGATTACTACAAGGTGAAGTCACTCCCAGACAAGCTCTTGATGAACTCATGCTTCGCAATATTAAGCAGGAGTAGTCAATAGTCAATATTTCTTCCCTTACACCCCTACACCCCTATTCCCAAAAATAAAGAAACATTGATCTCATCCGAACTAAGTGTGAAGTGTTGATGAAAAACTGCTAATTGTGAACAATTTAATAGTTGAAAGTATCACTTGTAACAGACCACTTGACCATCTGGAATTATCTATTACCTCTAATTGTTACCAAAAAATCCTTAGAAAAAATTAGAAAATCGTCAGGAAAACACTTTCATATCCATGTAGATGTGACTATGCCAATGATGAACATGATTTCTACTGAATTATGTTTATACAAAATACTAAAGTAGCAACTAATATCCCTGACGGTTGAAATGCTGACTCGGTAGTTAGGAATTTAAAGCCTAATCTTGGATTTGAATAGCTATTGGTTCAATCAAAAGTTTAGCAACCGAACCTAGTTTGGTGTTAATGCTTGCAAGAACCAGTAATTTGTTTTGCAAAAAAACATTACTGGAATTCTCAACCGTGTTAGTTAATCTAAAATCACGGGAACAATAGCAACAGTTAAATTTCAATAGCTGACCGCAATCTATTGTTACCTGGAGCCATAGAGACGATTTTATGCCAGCAACATCTTTTTACGCAGATGCCGCCTTCAATACCCAAAAATCTCGCCAGATGTTAGAACCTGATCTGACGGGTGATGATGGTGAATTTTTGGCGGACGATCTCCATGATTTGGAAATTGCTGCGGCTGATCCCAGTAACTTTGCTGCTAACGGCAACCGTCGCAGTACAGACTTAGTACGTCTATATCTTCAGGAAATAGGCCGAGTTCGGTTGTTAGGACGCGACGAGGAAGTTTCCGAAGCCCAAAAAGTCCAGCGTTACCTCAGATTGCGGACAGTGTTAGCCAATGCAGCTAAACAAGGTGATGCAGTCGCTACCCCTTATCTGAACTTAATCGAAGTTCAAGAACGTTTGGCATCAGAGTTAGGACATCGCCCTTCTTTGGAACGGTGGGCTGCAACTGCTGGTGTAAAGGTAACTGATCTCAAGCCGATTTTGTCTGAAGGTAAGCGTCGTTGGGCTGAAATTGCCAAAATGACCGTAGAAGAATTAGAGCAAATCCAATCTAACGGTTTGCAAGCCAAAGAACACATGATCAAGGCTAATTTGCGTTTGGTTGTGTCGGTTGCGAAGAAGTACCAAAATCGCGGTTTGGAATTATTGGATTTAGTCCAAGAAGGTACTCTTGGCTTAGAAAGAGCAGTGGAAAAATTTGACCCTACCAAGGGTTATCGCTTTAGTACCTATGCTTACTGGTGGATTCGTCAGGGAATTACCAGAGCGATCGCTACTTCTAGCCGCACGATTCGCCTTCCTGTTCACATTACAGAAAAGCTGAACAAAATTAAAAAGGCTCAACGCAAAATTGCTCAAGAAAAAGGTCGCACTCCTACTTTAGAAGACCTTGCAATTGAGTTAGAAATGACACCTAGCCAAGTGCGAGAAGTTTTGTTAAGAGTACCTCGTTCCGTTTCTTTAGAAACTAAAGTTGGTAAAGATAAAGATACTGAACTTGGTGAACTATTAGAAACCGATGGAGTCACTCCTGAAGAAATGTTAATGCGAGAATCTTTACAAAGAGACTTGCAACATTTATTAGCAGATTTAACCAGCCGAGAGAGGGATGTAATTCTCATGCGGTTTGGTCTAGCTGATGGTCATCCTTACTCATTAGCTGAAATTGGCCGCGCCCTTGATTTATCACGGGAACGAGTCCGCCAAATTGAATCCAAAGCTTTGCAGAAATTGCGTCAACCCAAACGTCGTAACCTGATTCGTGACTATTTAGAGTCCTTGAGCTAATTTCATAGTCAATAGTCAATAGTCAATAGTAAACAAAACTCATACTATGGATTGTTGACTCTGGACTATTTCTTTGAAAATAAATCGTTTGCTCCCCACTGATGATAGCTATCTACTGCTTATAAGGAATCTTTACAATTAACGATAGCGTTCTTTTCTTGGCTATTTTTGGCAAACATATTTAAAGTGGGGATCAAAATTTCTATAATCTATCTAGTAAGATTCATCAATTATTTTTCAAAGCTTAATAAATATTCTCAATAAGCAATGATTGTTGCAAACCGCTCAAAACATTTGCTATATTCTCAATTAATAAGCTTTGTTGAGAAAAATTAGTATGACTGTCTACACAACTACTTCACTCAAGGCAGAATTAAACGAACGCGGTTGGCGTTTAACTCCCCAGAGAGAAACTATATTACATATCTTCCAAGAACTGCCTCAAGGCGAACATTTGAGTGCTGAGGATTTATACCACCGCTTAGAAGGTGATGGTGAAGGAATTAGCCTTTCCACTATCTACCGGACTTTGAAATTGATGGCGCGGATGGGGATATTAAGGGAATTGGAATTGGGAGAAGGGCATAAACACTATGAAATCAACCAGCCTTACCCCCATCATCATCATCACTTAATTTGTGTGCGTTGTAACTCCACTATTGAGTTCAAAAATGACTCTATTTTGAAAATAGGGGCTAAAACTGCTCAAAAGGAAGGGTTTCATCTACTTGACTGTCAAATGACAATCCATGCAGTATGCCCCAAATGCCAACGGGCTTTGATGCCGCTTTAGCCCCTAGTGCAAGAATGTCAAAGGCAAAAGTAAAATGAATGCTTATTTCATAAGTTTCACGACTTAGTTAAGGGTTTTATTTTCGCCAGATTGCACGAATTTAGCGGATGTAGTGGAAGTTACTCAAATTTAGGCAAGCAAAAGCATTTTGAGCAATTTATCACTTGCAGCTATTGGGAGGTAAACCAACTGTTACAGATTTATACAAAGCAAATGCCGGAGTGGATGCTAAAAGCGTCCACTTCTGATGTCATTGAGGCTGATGCCATAGAATTCTTGTGCTTGTTTGATGGCTTTTCTAGTATCTTCTGCCATTAGTCCATTTAATTGACCTTTGTAGAATCCTCTTTCTTGTAGTCGTCTTTGGATTTCCAAAACACTAAAGTCGCTTTTCGGCGTTTTATTAACGAGGCTATATAATTTGGCTCTGGTAGTAGTGCCGGCAATGCCACTGACAGCTAAATAATTTTCGGCTTGGAATCTTTTGACAGCATCTGCTGTGTAAGAGCCAAAGTAGCCGTTAGGTTGTCCCTGTAAATACCCGGCTTGGATTAATTGTTCTTGTAATACTCGCACTGCTTCACCGCGATCGCCTACGCGCAGTTGATCTCTATTAGCCGTTTGTTTAGAAGTAGTTCTGCCACCTACACCCAATGGGGGTAATTTCCCCAGCGTTACCGGGCCAACAATGCCATCAACATCCAATTTATAAGCAGTTTGAAACCTTTTGACTGCTTCCTCAGTAACCGGGCCGAAAATACCTGTGGCATTACCGTAATAAAATCCTGCAACACGCAAGCGTTCTTGCAGGACTCTGACATCTTCACCCTCATCGCCTTTAGCTAGGTAGTCAGCACTTTGGCGTTTTTTAGTGACTGAGTTCGCTACTGTAGTTTGTTTTGGACGTGTATTAGCAGTGGTGTTGGTTCGAGTTTGTGTATTGGTAGCAGTTGTTTGTTTTGGGCGTGTACTAGCAGTTGTATTAGTTCGAGTTTGTGTATTGGTAGCAGTTGTTTGTTTTGGGCGTGTACTAGCAGTTGTATTAGTTCGAGTTTGTGTATTGGCAGTAGTTGTTTGTGTCAGTGTTGTTTGCTGACTAACAAGAGTAGCTGTTAGTGGTTGACTAATGACTGTGGCTGAAGGCCATTTATCCAATTTTTCTAGAGTGCTAGTGCCAACAATGCCATCAACAGGTAATCTGGCAGCTTCTTGAAAACGCCGCACAGCCGCTTCTGTATTGAAGTCGTACACTTGGGTAATTTGAGCTTGATAAAAACCTGCTTTTTGCAGCTTTTCTTGGAGGTTTCTGACAGAAGGGCCTTGGTCTCCCCTTTCTAATGCCCAGGCACTACTTACGATACTGAGAATCGATATTGTGAGGGCAAGGGGTAGCATATGCTTCCAAGCCCTACTAGAAAGACGTTTCCAGTCTGGTAGAGTAGCTTTATCTAACAACGGGGTAAAAGAAACTAATTCACTAGCTTCGTGACCTTCGTAGGCGGAAGCTAGATGTAAATACGCGATGTTGTCCATAATTCTTACACCACTTATCTTTCTTCGATGGCTGCTTCAGCTTGATGCACTAAGTTGCGTAAATTATCTAATGTTTGTATATTTACATCCTGCCATAAACCGCGCTTGTGTGCCTCTAATAATTTTTCCGCAATATCACGTAGGGCATGGGGATTTTTGTCCTGAATAAAGTCACAAACTACAGGATCAAGCAAATAAGCCTGCATGACACCTTGATACATATGGTTTTCCACGCATCTGGTCGTAGCATCATAGGCGAATAAAAAATCTACGGTTGCTGACATTTCAAATGCACCTTTGTAGCCGTGGCGCATCATCCCCTCAATCCATTTGGGATTGACTACACGGGAACGATATACCCGTGCAATTTCAGTTTTGAGTTGGCGGACGCGTGGTTGAGAGGGAATGGAATTGTCGCCAAAATAAATTTCAGGATTTTTACCTTGGATAGAGCGCACCGCCGTCGTTAAACCACCCTGAAATTGATAGTAATCATCAGAATCCAGCAAATCATGTTCGCGGTTGTCTTGGTTGTGCAGCACGATTTGCATTTGGGCTAGTCGCTGGGTAAAGGCTTCGAGGGCGGGGGACTGGGGATTGAGAACTGGGGATTGGGTATGGTTACAATTTTTCTCCTCTGCTCCCCTGCTCTCCCCGAAGTTCCGAGCGGAGGCTTCCTCCGATCGGACTTCTCTCTGCTCCTCTGCTCCTCTATCACCTGTAACCTGTAACCTGTCACCTGAAGAATAGGCATAACAACTCCAATTAATGTAGGCTTGGGCCAAATCTTGGTCGTCTTGCCAGTTTTGCGATGCCATTAAGCCTTGGAGTCCTGCACCGTAAGCACCTGGTTTTGAGCCAAAGATGCGATAGTGCGATCGCGCTAAAGCCACTTCTGAAGTTAAGCCTTGCTGTAACCAAAACTCAGTATCTTGTTTGACTTGGGCAGCTAGGGGGTTTTGTTCTGCTGGTTCGTCTAGGGCGGCGATAGCGTTGACGGCTTGCTCAAATAAATCTATTAAGTTGGGAAAGGCATCACGGAAAAAACCAGAAATGCGTAAGGTGACATCGACACGGGGTCTTCCTAAAATGCTGAGGGGCAAAATTTCTAGGTCAATGACACGCCGCGCTGCGCCATCCCACACAGGTCTGACACCTAGTAAGGCCAACGCCTCAGCGATGTCATCTCCACCCGTCCGCATTGTCGCTGTTCCCCACACAGATAAGCCTAGTGTTTTTGGATACTCTCCATGTTCTTGGGTGTAACATTCAATCAAGTTTTCGGCGGCTTTTCTGCCTACATCCCAAGCGGTTTCTGTGGGAATAGCGCGAATATCCACCGCGTAAAAGTTTCTCCCTGTGGGTAAAACTTCCGGTCTCCCTCTTGTGGGTGCGCCTGATGGTGCGCTGGGAACGTACTTCCCATCTAGTCCCCGCAGCAAATGAGTAATTTCCATCTGGGTTTGTTGTAATGCGGGGATGAGTTTGGTATTAATCCAGTCGAGGACATGAGGGATTGGGGATAAGGGGCAATGGGGATTGGGGACTAGGAAGGAATCCTCCCCCTGCACCCCTGCCCCCTGCCTAATAATTTGTTCTACTAACAGGGCAGCATGTTCTTCTAGGGCAGTGATGGCATCGCCTGCGGTGCGGCAGGAATTGGGAGTTTGTTGGGCTAATATTTGTTTATCGCTTGGAGATAATTCGTTGCTGAAATCGGCTGTAAGGGGGTCGATGTCTAGACCCCAAGCATCAGCTAAGGCTCTGGTAATTCCTGGGGAATAGCGGTTGGGAATGCGGGCGATCGCCACAATTAAATCCCTTAGTTGTCTACCTTGGGGACATTGCCCAAAAATGTGCAAACCATCGCGAATTTGTGCTTCTTTTAATTCACATAGATAACCATCAATTGAATTCAAAATGTCTTGTTCGTCTTTAATACCTAAATCTTTATAAAGATTTTCTTGGATGACTAGTTGTTGGATGCGATCGCGCAAGGCTGGCAAGCGGGAAGGATCTAAACTTTCCGCTTCATAATACTCATCAATTAAATTTTCCAGCTGTTGCAAAGCACCATAGAGTTCTGCACGCGTCATCGGGGGCGTAAGATGATCGATAATCACTGCTTGGGCGCGCCGCTTGGCTTGTGAACCTTCACCGGGGTCATTGACAATAAATGGATACAAGTGTGGCATTGCACCAAAGGCGACTTCGGGATAGCAGGTGTTAGATAATGCCAAACTTTTACCGGGAAGCCATTCTAAATTCCCATGTTTGCCCACATGGACAATAGCATCAGCCCCAAAACATTCCCGCACCCAATAATAAAAAGCTAAATAGTTATGGGTTGGCTCTAAATCCGGTGCATGATAATTCAAACTAGGGTCAACATCATAACCTCGTGATGGCTGAATACCCACAAATATGTTGCCGAGTTGAATACCGGGAATTGGGCAGGGGGCAGGGGGCAGGGAGCAGGGGGTAGAGGATAGGGCATTTTGCTCTCCCAGTCCCCATCTCCCCTCAATACCCTGTTGTACTACTGTTGGTAGAGAGGCGAAATAGGCTTGATACTCGTCAGTTGATAGACTTTGCTGTACTGGTCGCCAATCTCTACCTTCTGGGTCATTGGTGACACCGGCTGTTAAACGGGCGATTAATTCGTCGCTGTTGCTGGGAGGATTTTCTACTACATACCCGCTTTGCTGTAAAGCTTTGAGAATTTCTATACAACTAGCGGGTGTGTCTAATCCCACACCGTTAGCTAAACGTCCGTCGCGGTTGGGATAATTGGCTAATATCAACGCTACTTTGCGTTCCTGGGGTGGTTTTTGACGCAGTTTTACCCAATTAGCAGCTAGTTGAGCGACAAACTCAATGCGATCGCTGACAGGTTCATAAACTACCACATCTGTTTCTAAGTCAGGATTGCGGGTTTGTACAGCCTTAAAGGACACCGCACGACTAATAATTCTGCCATCTACTTCTGGTAGGGCGACATTCATCGCCATATCGCGGGGAGAAAGTCCTTGTGATTGTGCTGACCACTGCTCTAAAAATCCACCACTTAAGATAACTTGCAATACGGGAACATCTAATTTTTCCCATAGTTCAGTCTGAGGGGTTTCTGTATCTAACCGTGCCAAGGAAAAACTCGTGGTGTTGAGTAATACTGCAACTTGCTCCGAATCTTGGCATTGAAAAAACTCCACTAACTCTGCTTGCACATCAGGGTCACGCAAAGAAGAGACAAACACCGGCACAGGTTGCAAGTTTCTTTGACATAAAGCCGTACACAACGCATCAATCACCTTAGTATTACCCGCTAAATAGTGAGCGCGGTAAAACAAAATACCAACTTTAGGAATTAGGGAAGTTGCTTTTCCTCCTTTGTCTTTCCCCAATGCCCAATCCCCTGTATACAATCCCACACGCGGAACTTGTTGCGGTGGTGCTGGATTATATGCAGTCGCTAGACATTTATCACTAATAAATTGAAGTGCGTTAACAAAATTTTCTACGCCACCTTCATGGAAATACTGCCATATTTGATTAACAGTAGCCACAGGCAAGGTAGACTGAGAAAACAATTCAGGATCAAGAGCATCGTCTCCTGGCATTACAATTAAGTTTATGCCATTACGTTGCACAATTTCTTGCACTACTTCTAAACCGTAAGCCCAATAGGAACGTCCTCCTATCAGGCGCAAAATGATGACTTGAGCAAGTTCTAACACTTGCTCACTATAAGTATCAATGCTTATTTGTTGCTGCAACAGCAATAAATTCGCTACTCTCAAAGCAGGAAATGTTGCAGGTAATTGGGGAACTGCGGCCGCCAGGGTTTGGATATCAGTATCAGCAGCCGTAATCAATACCAAGCTAGCTGGAGTTTGTTCTAAAAAAATGATACCTTCTGACTGATTCAATCCTACTGATGTGGTACTTATACGATGCATAATCCTGTATTACCGCTTTAAACTGTTGGTTAGAACATAATCAAACAAATATTTCAGCACAGCACCCCACCCCTTTTACACAGCTATTGACAATGCTTAGTTCTTCTGATTTGAGCTTTTCTCGAAGTTTACCTGTAGTTGTATTTAATCAGCTTGGGGAATTGTTGCAGCAGATGGCTCATGCAGTAGAGACTGCTGCTTTGGTACTCACAGAAGCGATTTTATCTAGGGTTCGTGTACCTGTGGAATGGGAAAGACAAAGGTTTACGCTAGTAGTTTCTGAGCGATTTAGTGCGCTAGTTGTGGGCGAGCAAGAACAACGAAATGAGTTATGGGAAGGAATTGTACCTTTAACTCAAGATATAGGTAATTTTTCAGGCTCATTACTCAGTACAAGGTTGACATTTAATTTAGATGCGATCGCCTCCTTTATTTCGCAGCTGCAAGATTTGTTTGAGTGTGATTCTTACACTTACCAACATCTGGAACATTATCGCCAAATTCTTCAACCTAATGATGCTCAATTGCAAAGTCAATTTTCTTTATTGTTATTAGAGTATCTTTTGCCACAATCAACAGCAGAATTAACAGTATCTCCACTAACTAATATACAGGAATTTTATAGTTGTCAGCCTATAGAAGAGGCTCTAAAAAAACAAATTTCCCAAGAACGACTGCTGAATCAGGTAACAACTCAAATTCGTAAAAGTCTAGATTTGTCAGTAATTATGACGACGGCAATTGCCCAAGTCAGAGATTTTTTGAAATTAGACAGATTAGTAATATATAAATTTGAGGTTAAACGAGTCAATAATTATAATTCGCTACATCCTCCCATAGCAGACTTACAAAAATATGGGGGTTGCATAGTTTATGAAGCTCGTGCTACAGATGAAATTCCATCAGTTTTACATTACCAGGAAAAAACTTGTTTTACTAGAAATTCTTCCTGTTGGGAAAAATATCGTCAAGGTTTTACTTTAGTTGTAGATGATGTGGAAAAAACTTATGCCATTGAAGAGTGTTTCTTGAACTTTTTAAGACAATGCCAAGTCAGAGCAAAATTAGCAGCACCGATCATTTTTGAAGATAAACTCTGGGGTTTGCTGATTGCTCATCAATGTTACAATCCCCGTCAGTGGACTGAAAGTGATAGAAGTTTGCTGACTTCTATTGCTGAACAATTAGCGATCGCCATTCATCAGTCAGAATTAATGCGATCGCTCACCCAAGAAAAACAAACTCTAGAACAACGTGTCATAGAACGCACAATGGCTCTGCGAGATGCGTTACTGGCCGCCGAAGCGGCTAGTCGTCTGAGAAATGAATTCTTAGCCACGATTAGCCATGAATTACTCACACCTTTGACTTATGTGATTGGGATGTCGTCTACCTTGTTGCGTTGGCCTATAGGCGAATTGAGTCAAAGACAACGGGATTATTTACAAACGATCCATGATAGTGGCGAACATCTCTTAGAAATGATTAACGACATCCTCGATTTATCTCAAATTGAGGCGGGTAAAGCAGTATTAAATCTTGGCGAATTCTCTTTAGTCAAAGTAGCCGAAAACACCATAGAATCATTACTAGATAAAGCTCAGACTGAACAAGTTACCCTCAAACTTGATTTGCAAATTGATCCTAGACGCGATCGCTTTACGGCTGATGTCACACGAGTAGAACAAATTCTCTGGAATTTATTAACTAATGCTATTAAATTTACCCCTGAAGGTGGTAGTGTCACCTTGCGCTTATGGGTAGAAGATGATACTGCTATTTTTCAAGTTGAAGACACAGGTATCGGTATTCCTGATAACCAATTACCATTATTGTTTGAGAAATTTCAACAACTCGATACGCCCTATCGTCGCCGTTATGAGGGTACAGGACTAGGTTTAGCCTTAACTAAACAATTAGTAGAACTACATCGGGGACGGATTGAAGTAGAATCCACAGTAGGCATAGGCTCAATTTTTACAGTCTGGATACCATCGCAGCTTATGGGAGTGTTGAGTCAATAGTTATGAGTCATCAGTTATGAGTTTTTCTCCTACTCCCTTGTCTCTTAAAAAGAATATTTGTCATCACCAAAGTATTTTCATGTCAGGACTCCCTATTCCCAATTTGAGCAAAGGACTCATAGTTTCCTGTCAAGCACCAATAGATTCACCGTTGCATGAACCATCAATCATTGCAGCAATGGCTCAAGCAGCAGTGAATAATGGTGCTGTAAGTGTACGTATTGATACCCCAAATCATATTCGTGCTGTACGTCAAAAAGTTAAAGTCCCAATAATAGGTTTATGGAAGCAAATCATCAAGGGCTATAACGTATACATCACCCCACAATTTCATCATGCTGTATCTGTTGCCGAAGCAGGATCTGATATTATTGCGATCGATGGCACAATTAGGAAGCGTCCTGGTGATGAAACAATGGCAGATATCATCACTCGCATTCATCAAGAATTGGGTAAACCAGTGATGGCAGATGTTGATACTATCGAAGCAGCGAAATTTGCAGTTGCTTCTGGTGCAGATATTGTTGCGACAACTCTTTACGGTTACACTACTGCGACTCAAGATTTTTCTCCCCCAGGCTGGGAATTGCTGACACAGATGGTAAAAGATTTAGATATTCCCGTCATTTGTGAAGGTGGAATTTCTTCACCTCAAATGGCACGAAAAGCATTAGATTTAGGTGCTGATGCAGTGGTGGTTGGTACAGCAATTACTGGCATTGATTTGCAAGTGAAAGCTTACTCTTCTGCCTTGAGTATTAATTTAAATTAAGTTTTGATTACGTTTAAAATAGGCTGTATTCTTATTGACATCCTCCCACCGCGAACCCTTGCGGGTATAGCGGGGGATTCCAAAGATCACTCTTTGGGTTTCCTCTTTCCCCGACTCGACTTATTTGGAGGGATTTCTCCACCCAAACAGAGGTCGATATCTCCAGAGGCTTGA
>DVDT01000116.1 GCA_015296085.1 Trichormus sp. M33_DOE_039
CAAGCATACTTGACAAATTCGCTTTTTGTATTCTCGCTAAAATTGGCTTTTTATTGAGAATTAAGAACGAAGCAATCAGGGTTAGAAAAAGCGTGAGTGAATACTCTCATAAATGTTGAGAAAGATCCGGGTAATGGATAGCGCATGAATGACGGGGGCTTTACGCATCACGACCCGTAAATCTTCTCACCCTGTGAATGGGTGAGAGGTCAAAAATTTACATTAACGTGAAGAAAAAACATAAATTTCTCAAGTGTGTTGTTTAAAGAAACAACACAATCTACAATGCTATCTATGTATATTGTATGTAGAATTACTGTAAGTACCGTATTTTCAACAGTTTGGCAATAATGTTTAACTTACTTACTATCAAGTGATGATTACAGAACAAAGGTTACAAAAAAAATCCCCTACAGATTTAGATTCACCTTACTGTGTATTTTTGGCAGGTAGTGTTAAGCATAATCGGGATTACGCTGTAAAGGGAATGCGAATCACAATTGAAAGTTGTCGCCTTTCTAACCCTGATATTCCTATTGCTGTAATTATCGATGATGATTCATCAGAAATTCGGCAGTTATTTGCAAACTGCGAAATCATAGTCATTGATCCTTCAGACATTAAGTTGGGTTTGCGGCAAGATTTAGGGATAGGAGTATATTTCATCTTTTATGTACATTTATTAAGTCACTACAAGAAAGCCCTATATGTTGATGGCGATACAGTTATTCTTGGTGATCTAAAACCTCTATTTGAAATGGAGGGAAGTCTCATTACTAGACAGTTTACAAGAGATTTATCAGTTGAATATATAGATCACAATCTCGTCATGCACAAAGAGAAAGTGCCTCAAGTTACTGATTGTATCAATACTGGAGTAGTTTTATTTGATATGGAGTATTGGCGTAATGGTAAATTACTGCGAGAATTCTTATCTATAGCAGAAGAATACGGATGGCATTCTTTTAAAAATCCGGATCAGGGATTTTTGAATATAATTTCTTGGAGAAATAGGATTAAATATAATCTTCCTGAAGCTTACAATAAATTTGCCTCAGAAATCTATAAAAGTCCTGTACATGAGACGAAAGTTTCTGAATCTGGAATATTGTTCCCCTGTGTATCTAACTCAGATATCAAAATTATTCACTTTTTAGGGCCTCTTAAACCTTGGAACTTTGCCAGAGAAGGGTACTCTTTGCATGGAAGATGCTACCGTTATTATGAACAATTTTTACCTTGGTATAGTCGTATATATCAACATCTGATTGTCTACCCAAATTTCATTAAACGTAAATTGCACAGCCTTTTACATAAATAAATACTCGCAAATCCTCTGCATTCAGATTTAGATAAGAATGTCAATACAATCATCTGTATTAGCAGAAATTTCGCACATTAGATTACACTTAAATTCACACGTACAACCACATCGTTATAATCTTGGTCACCACCATTAAATAAATCCTCAAAACCAAAAGTATTATTACCTAATAAGTGGATATGATCTGCTTGGTCAGCATTAGCACCTAAAAAGGGGAAGTAAACTGTTGGGTCGTTATTCTGATTGATATCCAGAAGTGCATCTGGTGTACCTTTAACGATCATAAACGGCACAAAAATTCCCCCAGGCTCAAACATACTGGTGTAGGTTGTTATCCCTTGGTTGCTGACTCTCAAATCAATCCCACTCACACGTTCACGCACAGCCGCTTGTGTATAACCAACTTGCCCTACTAAGATGTCTGCTTTACCATCACCGTTAGTATCAATCCCGCCACGATCATCAACTACTCGATAAAAGCCGACAAAGTTATCAAAAGCTGCTTCTCTGTTGACAATAAAATCTGCTTTAACCGCTTGGTTTACACCCCGTAAATCAATCACTTCTCCTTGATGTTTGGCTTGCAGATTGATACCCAGGGGCAAATCTTGTTGTGTAGTTTGAATCCTCACTCCAAAATCTACAAAGTTAACAGAAAATCCATCATCTTGTGTTTGAATATTTTGATTTGAGAGAAACAGCACTTCTGAGAAGGCTGTTTTTCCTGATAACACGGCATTAGTTGTGCTGTTAGGTATCAAATAAAATCGGAGATTCTCCCCAGAATTAAATTCTAGTGTTCTTTGCTGCTCAAAGGGATTAAAACTATTGGGCGCATTAGCTAGAGAGAATAAAACTATCTGCGATCGCGCTAATGCAGTGCGAGTGTAATCAGTTGCCCCCGGAGCAATACCGCCAATATTACCTTGTGCATCATCAACGCTAAATACTCCCAATTCATAGATGATACTTGCACTCAGTTTTGTGAGTTGAAATTGGAGTTTAGCTTTGCTATTACTATCTGAATTTTGAATAGTTAATACATCATTTTGACTGTTAGTGATTACAGTTCCTTTGACATTAATAGTTAATTGATTCGTCTCTATACTCTCTTCTGCACCGTCACTCACTTTGAACTGAAAACTGGCATAATTATTGCCGATCGCAGTTCTATCAGTTTTGAACTTTAGCTGGTTTAAATCTTCTATGGCAATAATTTGTCCCGCTGTAATCTGTTCACCATCTGTTTGCTGTTGATCATCATTTTTATCTAGGAAAAGCTCTCCCAATTGTGGCAATGTGACAATTGTTAATGCTTGCAAACTGTCATCAATATCTGCATCGTTAAAAGGAAAGTCAGATGCTTTGAAGGTGTAAAGGCTATTTGGCTGAGTGTAGATGTTGGTATCTGCGGCAATCGGGAGGAAATTTTTTCTAAACACGGCTACAGCCGAATCGCCTAATCCCGCCGTATAGATAAATTGACTATCGGGACTAGTAGCAACAGAGAAAATACCATTCAGCCCATCTACACCATTGGTATTATCTTGTTGAAATTCAATGAAAGTCAGTTTACCTGTACTCGCATCTCGCCGAAATACTGCCAATTCATCGGTTAAGATAGCAGCATAGAGAAACTTACCATCAGGACTGATGCTGATGGCTTTAACACCAGCCGTTGCTTGAGTATCGGAAGCTGCATCTTCTTGAAGTTCAACTAAACTTAATTCGCCTGTATTGGTATTGCGTTCAAATACGCCGATGACACCACTTACTCCCACTGCATAGAGGTATTTACTATCAGGGCTAATGACTAAAGAGTAGGGAACAAACGGCTCATCAATACTATCTGTGTAGCCTGTTTGCACTTCAACGAAACTCAGTTCTTCGGTATCTAAATCACGCTCAAATACGGCTATGGCTTCATCAACAATTCCAGCTGCATAGAGGAATCTTCCATCAGCACTAACAATGAGGGAGTAAGCACCAGCTAGTCCATCCACCTCGTTTACATCATCTTGGAGAACGTCAACCAAACTTAATTCGTCTGGTGCATCACGTTTAAATACTAATACTGCATCTTCATCAGAGGCGATCGCATAGAGAAATTCCCCGTCAGGACTAATAGTGATGTCACTGATACCATTCAGAGATTCATCTTCTTGAAAGCCTATGAGTATTAACTCGCCTGTGATCGGATTCCGCAGAAATATTGCGATCGCTGAATCATCAGATCCACCTACATAGAGATAATTACCGTCAGGACTAATAGCGATCGCGTAAGCACCAAACAGATCAATATCCTGCTGTGCTTCTACAAAACTCAGCGTCGCTGTAGTTGCATCTCGTCGAAATACTGCGATCGCAGACTCATTACTTTCTGATGTGAACTCATTATCTAATGCTGTTACATAGAGAAATTCGCCATCAGCACTGAGCGTTACAGAACTGGCAAAATTCAGGCTAAATACATTGTTTGTCCCATTCTTTTGAACTTCTACAAAATTCAAAATGTTGTTTTGCATATTGATAACTCTTTCCACTAAATTTATTTATGGAGAGTAAAAAAGTGCTACCTCATGATTCACATGACAAGATTGATCTGTTTTTAATATTCCAAATGAGTTGACTATGTTTTTCATATCATTTAGCTGAATAATATATTACACCTTGCTCAAACAGTTTGTACTTTGAAATTGATTCATCAACTCAATTTTCTTATAGCATCAAGCAATGACTAGTCTTAGATCATTATTCAATTAATTCAGATAACTCAATTAATTCAATTAATTCAGTTAAAAAATCTCAAAAATATTATGGCTATTAATAACTCTCAATGTTAGTGAAATCTCACGATAAAATATGGTATGCTTGAAATCAAGCTTTTGCATTAGATAAATAAAAAACAAAATTAACTGTCATTTTTCAACCCGTTGATGTTCGAGTTGTTGTATGATTATCGATTTATGATTTTAGTCAAGCCATACGACCCGAAAAAACGGAACAATTGCAACTAGAGATTGACCTCGCATGAGGCAGTAACCAAAAATTATTTTACTAAGCAGCAGTCGTGAACTGCGTACATAAGAAAACATGGACATAAGTGTGTCTCCATAATTGTTCTGTAATTACATCCTTAACCAAACGCTCTTATGGCAAGGAAACATCACTTGTTACAGTGGCTATTTATGATTAGCCTATTTTCCTGCTTGGTAATAAATCAGAGTTTTTTTACACATTCCTCAGTTGCATTGGGTGAAAAAATTAATATTGAGCAGAAAGCAAATGCCTTGTTTAACATTAACACCCTAAATCATGATGAGGCTCAATCTGTAATTGTCAAAGAATATAAACGCGGTGCTTGTAATCAACAGAGAGACTCCAATGTTGACGCTCAAGGTGTTTGGTCAAGATTTCATCGGCAGTTAATTACTAGAAAATTGAATTTATTGTCAAAGAATTTTATAGATAATCACCAAAAACTCTACTCTGTAATTACTGATATGAGTGATTTACAGCTAATGGAAATCCAAGGCTTTCACAATCAAGAGTGCCGATTGCCATTAATGAATAACCAAGAAATAAACCATAGTTTATCAGCAGCAAATACAGCAATTTTTAACTCCATAATTTTAGAACAGAAAACTGCGATCATAGTTCAGTTTCCTAGAACTAATCAAAAACTAAAATTGCATTGGATTAATATAGACAGTCAAGCATTTCGAGAAGAAATTAACAAATTTCGTATAGGGTTAGAAAACTATGGTGACATTACTTACAATCCTCAACAAGCACAACATCTGTATGACTGGATTATTAAACCTTTTGTGGATGATTTAGAGTCATTACAGATCAACACTCTAGTGTTTATCCAAGACGCAATTCTTCGTAGTGTACCGATGGCGGCGTTGCATGATGGCGAAAAATTTTTGATAGAGAAGTATGCGATCGCTACTACTCCCAGTCTGAGTCTGACGAATCTGCAAACATCAAAGCGGACAAAATTCCGTGCTTTAGCCGTTGGCTTAACGCAAGATGCGATAGTTGACGGTCGCAGATATGAAGCGTTGAGTAATGTCGCTACAGAAATCCGTGAAGTTGAAAAACAAATTCCGGGTAGCAAGCAGTTGTTGGATCAGAACTTTACACGCGATCGCATCAAATCAGAACTCCGCGAAAGTTTTTACCCCGTTATTCACATTGCTACACATGGTGAATTTGGACAATACCCGGATGAGACTTTCCTGGTAACAGGTGACAATAAAAAGCTGACTATTACAGATTTAGATAATATCTTTCGTAGTCTCAGTTACAATCATAAAACTGTAGATTTACTGTTACTAACTGCTTGTGAAAGTGCAATTGACAATGATCGGGCTGCTCTGGGATTAGCTGGAGTCGCAGTCCAAGCTGGTGTCAAAACGGCTTTAGCTTCCCTATGGTCGATTAACGATGCTTCCACTGTTAAATTAGTAACTAAATTTTATGAAGCTTGGTGTCATTCTGGTGTCAGTAAAGCAGAAGCTCTACAAATAGCACAGCGATCGCTAATTACCAATGGTGGATTATCTTCCCACCCTGCATATTGGGCAGCATTTATCCTCGTAGGGAATTGGTTGTAAAAATTTTAGATTTTAGATGGGGATTTAAGCCAAAATCCCCATCTAAAATCTAAAATGCAGGCTGGTTTCATACAAAAAAAGAAAAATCTATAAGTTTTGATTTTTCTTTTTGTAACCGAGATTTTGACCCCTCTCCAAACCTCTCCCCCACGGGGAGAGAGGCTTTGAAAGCTAGGTTTATTTTTTTCTCTGGTTGTATGAAACCACTCTGCAATCTAAAATCTAAAATGGAATCGCACTAATCCTGATAACCCAAAGCAATTTGACTGAAATTTTTCCGTTCTACCGATTTTTCTAATTCGGCAAGACTAGCTAACAAATGAGTAAATACTTTACCAATTTCCTCTTGATGAGAAGAGGGGAGAACTTCTTTGATCGCATCATACCAGATACCATACTTCCCATACAGATTAGCTTTGAGTGATGGATCATTAGTGATAGCCAAGTCACTCACAAGAGTTTGGGGTACTGGTACAACTTCTATTTCGGCTCTGGCTATGGGATTATGAGAAGGACGATCAGGGTTACAAAAACTTTGCAACTGCCAGAGATATCTTTTACCTACACTTAAACCTGGCAATTCCTGGGGTAAGGATCGCTTCATTAATCCTGGTGAACTTGGGAATATTTGTGTGTAGCTATTGAGCTTTTTGGGTTTGAAATTTGCATCAAATTCATAGAGGCTAAATTGTATGGGTACAGACTGATTATCAAGCACAAACCAAGCAAACGTAGGATGAGTTGAAGTAGTTAGTCCGACATGAGTTATAGGGGCTAATAGTATGAGCGATCGCCCACTGCTAGACCTGCACTTTCCTCTTACTCCTGATGAGTCTGAATAACCACTTGGGGGTTTTTGATCTTTGGGTGGTTTATACCCAGCTAGTGCAGTCTGAGTTACACCTAGAATTGCACTCAAGATACAACATGTTAAAACCCTGGTATACCGAATTGGATGTCTAGGTTTATTGTTGTTAGCCATCATAGGGTGTATTTCACTGTGAAAGATACTAACTAAACTACACATTGAATATTTTAATTTTCGCTTTTTTTTTTAGATTTGTTCGTGTTAAATAAAGAGGTTTGCTTCACCTTCTTGCCTCCTGAAAAATGACGCCAATTAAATCATTGGATAACCTTTGAAATCTCTTTAATTTCAGAAAAAATGTTTGTATGAATACATTATTTTTTTGCTTTTTAATCAGTCCATATTATTGATAGTAACATATACTAATTTATAATTAGCAAGCAATATCTAACTAAATTTATTCGGTTTTTAGTAATACTTATAGTAAGCTCTATGTGCATTTTAAAGTTATAGCTTTGATAGTATATTCATGACAAATAAACACCATATTATTCCTTTTTTCGCTGCGTTTGCTATTCTTTAGCAGTCTTGATTTTTGACTATAAATATCTCTAAATTTGTTGCACAAAGGAAATTGAGCTTTAAGATTTTTTAGGATGAAATGCTACAAAATTCTCAATAGTTACAACAACAAGTAACTAAGAATAAGTATATACGTGAACGAGTAAAACCCTTAATTTCAAAAATATCAGACTTTGTTGCTTTATAGCGATTTTCAACAACAAAGATTGCCATAGGGTAAGAATATCAATAAAAGCATTTCATTGCATCTTTCTACAGAGAGATTTATCAAGTCACTTCTCTACGAGACGGTACGCGAACGATCCAGTGAAAAATTAAAGACAATCAGTGAGGGCTTGTACCCAGAATTAATTAATTTAAAATTATTCTTAATTTTGAGTTTTGTATTTTGAATTCAAAAAAAGTCAATAGTTATTAGTGAATTTTGTTGGCATTACTGAATTGAGAGATGATAACAACTAGATCAAATCCCCTACATCCCTCAATTCACTCCCATGTTATGTAACGCCGTATTTTCTACTTTGTCTCTCCAGTCTCTAATCCCTTCACATCCAAAACCAAAATTTCGGCATAGGCCAAGATAACTCGCAAAGAGTTCCTCTAGGAGAAAGAGGTACTCGCCGAAATTTGCCTTTGAATTGTTTAGCTAAGTTTCTAAACTGTTGAGTACCGCGACCTTCTGTAGATGAAGTGACACCTAAACCATCATCAACAATACTCAACGTATACCAACCCTCAGATGATGAACAAGTCACTTCGAGTCGGGTTACTCCTGTGGCGTGTTTACCGACATTGCATAAAGCTTCTTCGAGAAAACGGCAAAGGCTTCGTTTTTGTTCAATAGTCAAGTGTCGTTCATCTAGAGGTTCAAAATTACGAATTTTAATTCTAATGCTTTTAAAGCAGGGAAACTCTCGCTCTAAGGTGTAACTATAAACTTGATAGAGAATTTCGTGTAGGGGATCTTGCAAATTCAGTACTAAACTTTTTCCTAAATAAAGACTAGTATCTTGGTTGGGTGGTTCTCTTTGGAGAAATTCGTAAATTCCCCGGAGTTCTTGATTCAATTTTTCTAGTTCTTGTTCTATTTCTGGGAATAATTCATGAACAGGTTTGTCTTGATCTCGCACTAGTTTTAAAACTTTAGCAAGGTTTTGTAAAGGGCCGTTATGAATAGTTTCAAAGGTACGTTCAATTATAGCTTGACGGGCTTTAATTCCTAAACGTAAAGCGTGATCATTTTGATATAAAGCTGTAAGTTCTATGCCATTTAAAACAAAAACTAAAAGTGCAGGAACAAATGGAATCCACCAGCCCCAAATTAGTAATAAATAACTAGTAATTATAAGGATACCGCTAGCTAAAACAACAACAAAAGCATTACTTAAAGGAGATTTAGTCAGTCTCGCACTGGCAATTCCTAAAATACCCCAAGCGATAATCCAGAGATATTCCCATCCATCTGACCATGTTTTTAAAAGTGGTCTATTGTCTAGCACTGCGCTGATAATTTGGCTAACAGCGTGTGCTTGAATTTCTAATCCATAAACTCGACCAGGAGCAGGTTTTTGAGATTTAATTGCTGAAGTCGTGATAAAGTCTTTCCGGCTGGGGGAAGTTATGCCAATAATCACTATGCGATCGCGTATCCAGTCTGGCTGGAATTTATCGTTTTGAATGTCGCGCAAAGATATAACTCTAAATCTTTCTCGACCTCTCCTAAAATTGAGCAGAATTTGCACTCCGCCTGCGTCAGATCGTACATACCCCCCAGAGTTGGGTAGAAACCGTGGTAACTCAGTCTTACCAAATCTCATAGCATGGCGATCGCGAATTCCATTACCCAAAGAAATCCCTTCCTTGGCTAAATAAATTTCTGCTAGTCGTATAGATAAAGAAAATTTGTAGTCTGAAGTTGATGGTGATGGCGTTGATAACAAGCTACGCCTTAATTTGCCATCATTATCAGGGATTTGATCTGAAAATCCAATTTGCTGAGATGATAGCGTATGAGGTGGGGGAACTGGATCAGGTAATACTTTTTCAATCGCGATTAAGTTTTTGATATTTTGAAATACTTTCACTAATTCAGCATGACCAGGATTGACGGGTAAGTTTCTATAAATATCTAAACCAATGACTCTCGGCTGATAAGTCTGTAATTTTAATAGTAGTTGAGATAAATCACGATCTGATATAGCGGAATTGACTGCATAATCTTTGCCAATACGCACATCATCTTCATTAATTTCCACCAGCAAAATTCTTTCATCTATAGGTTCTGAAGACCTGATACGCAGAAAATGATCAAACGCTAGCCACTCTAAATATTGCATTGCACCGCTCAGACGGGCAATAATCACCAGTCCCATCAATGCAAGACCTGGTAAAGCACCTACGCGCCATATGGTAATTTCTTCTTTGATTCTTGTCCAAATTCCAGGCTGCATGAGTGTTTGTTGATGAAACTTCAAAACCCCGAATTTTTGAATAAGCCGGGGATTTATGGTTTAAATATTACGACACAAACAGACTGCATTCCGAATTGGTGTAATGATACTTCAATCAATCAATTAATCCTTCTTGTCTAGCTCGCATTTCAGTTTGAATGCGGATATTTTTCCCCTCTTCAGGATAAACATCTAAAGCATCTTGTAGTTTACTCCAGTAATGACGCACCATGCGTTCAGATATGCACATACGTTCAGCAATAGTTCTATCTTGTAGTCCTTCACCAAATGCTAAAGTTAACATCCTTAACCACTCTGGTTTTACTTCTAATCCTGAATGAATACCTTTAATATCTTTTGTATGAGTTAATCCTTGTAATGCCCAATCAACTCTAGTCAACATTTCTTGAGTAGAAAGACTTTTATCAGCGACAGTAAAACCTCCCTTATGGCTATCAATATCAGGCCTAATTCGCACGAGCGTTCTGACATTAGCACTCTGAACTACAATATTGAGGTGGGGATATTTTTTCATCAAAGTTCGTAGGAGTTGCACACCTGTCTCTGGTTTTGCTGTTGTATCTGGATGTTCGGGAATCGACAGATCCATAACTACGAGATCAGGTTGTGAGATAGATAGTGCTTCAAGAGCATTTTTAGCAGTTACGGCTGTGACGAATTCAGCATCAGAGAAATATTTTCGCAACACATTGAGCGTCCCAAATAACACCGATTCGTGGTCGTCAATTACTAGAATCTTCAGCAAATACTTCTCTGTTAAACTTTCTTTCATCATTAAAGTTTCACCTCTTGAATGCCAGATTTTCAATATATTTATATACTTTCCTATATAGGCTTATTATACTAAATTGTTAGATATTACTGGCACAGTCAAAGAAATTAAACAATATTTTTGGAGCAGGGCGAGACGATTATATTAGCCAGTAGTTAGTTTGAATCAGATAAGTTTTCTCACCCAAGACAAAAGATATTTTTACCCTACATCCCTACACTTGATATGCAATCCTTACCAATAAAAGTAGTAAGCTACGAGCAGATTATTTATCCGATAAAATAATTTTCCTGCTGTCAAAGCTCTAAAGCTTTCACAGAGATAATCTAATTCTCTCAAGTTAGAATAAGAAATTAGCATAGATAGATCAGAGTAGGTCATTGTGACAATTAACTGAGCTAAATTTTGCCGTTGTTGTAAACTAATATTAACTACAATCGGACTCAATAACTCTGGCAGAGTAATTATCAGTAATTCTTCTAAAGCATTTAAAACTATCAGACTATGTTCAGCAGGTTCGTATCGCCAGCTAAAGGGCATACTCATATGAAAATCTAAATGGGGATAGGAAACAATCCACGGTTCTAATAAATTTTCAATAGCTAAAGGAAAGTTATCTTGTAGGTATGATGGAAATAGGCGATCGCTCAATCGTGCTAGGGAGCGATGTAAATGATCAATTTGTTTTACATAGGATTGACTTTTTTCAATTGATACATCTTGATTATCTATGGCTGATAATTCCAAATTACGACGGACGGTAAATAATTCCTGTAATAACTCTTCCCTAATTTTATCAGCCTCTACAGATAATTTTAGAGATTGTCTAAAAGACCACCATTGCAATGCTTGCTGAATTCTATGATAGGATTTAACAAACATAATCATGGTCACGTCTCTTCACTCCGATTCAAAATTTAAAGTTAACAATCTCCATAAATAAAATTAAGGAAAGCATTGTTATAAGATTGTGAGGTAATTACAAATCAGTAATTAATCTAACTTTTCTCAGCACGAATTGCAGTGCTGTTTCCTGTTTAGAAATAATGTCCGCTTTCGCTTCCATTCCAGATTGCAGACGACACTGACGGCTATGTCCAAAACTGAGACTATCTGGCTGAATAGTCACTTCAAAATAACTAGCAGTAGATGTTGCTGTGTTGGGTTTTGGTGTATCTGTATTATTATTGTTAGGGTTAATGGAATCTGGAGAAATAGCTTTGACTACGCCTTTAAGAGTGCCATAATCAGGATAAGGACAAGCATCAATTCGCAATTGTGCTGTTTGACCAACGGCAACATTGCCAATTTCCTGGGTGGGAATAAATGCTTTAATAATTAGAGGAGCATAATTAGGAGCAATTTCCACAATTGGTTCACTAGCACGTAAAACTTGACCAGGGTTGCGTAAATTTAGCTTTAAAATAATACCGTTGCTACTAGCTTGTAAAACAGTATCTTGTATTTGCTTGGCTAATTGCTGGAGTTCTTTTTGCGATTGTCCAATTTGATTTTGAACTTCTACTCGCCTTTGAATCAAAGCTTGTTTTTCTTTCTTGAGAGTAGCAATAGTGGCTTTACCTCTAGCGGTTTCTTGAGCAATTCTTTCATTAGCGATCGCAACTGTCGCATCTGTGGGATTAGTCGCAGCTTCAGCCGAATTAACTTTAGCTTGGGCGATATCAACGGATTTTCGCGTAGCTTCTAAAATCGCTTTCGTCTGTTCCACAGCGAGTTTTTTCTGTTCATATTCGCGTCCCCCAATCGCACCAATTTCTGTTAATTTTTGATAGCGATCGCGATCCACTTCTGCAAAACTGACATCAGCTTTAGCTTTTTGTAAATCAGCTTTGGCTTTTTCTAAGTTGGCTTGTGCTGCTAATAATTCATTGCTGGTAACAACTTGCTTTTCTTGAAATTCTCGTTGAATGCGTGCTAAATCTGATTGAGCCGAGGAAATTGATCGCTGTGCGATTGTATCTTCTGCAAAAATTTGGGTATTTAAAGCTCTAATTTGGGCATCAATTTGAATAATTTGTAATTTGTTCTGTTGAATGCTATCTTGCAACTGGCTCTTTTTAATCTGTAATTGTTCATCTTCCAAATAAGCAATTATGTCTCCCCGTTTCACCAGTTGATTTTCTTTCACCAAAATACTTTTCACCGTACCTTCAGCTTTAGGCTGTACCAGCCGAATTTCTCCTGTAGGACGTACAGCAGCCGTCGCTTTTACAGTGACGTTGTATTTTATCCATGAAGATAAACTAATCCCGGCACTAACACTAGCAATCAGAAAAATTCCAGCTAAAGATGTCCAAGGACTAATAGGAGGAAGAAATTCCCCACTAGGAACTGATGGTAAAACCTTTTGATTATGAGTGTAGAGCATAATTAAAATCTACAATTTTTATGAGTTATGAGTTATTAGTCATTGCTGATTTCTACCTTGTCTAATAAATTCCCACTAAGAATTTAAAAAATCTAAATGCTCTCCATTTACGGAACGTAATTTTTCTAAAGAACCTTGTATTTTTAACTTACCTTGGTCTAGTAATACAACCCAGTCAGCACGGTTAATGACCTTAGGGCGGTGTGTAATTAAAATCGTAGTTTTACCCCGACGATGTTGAAGTAATTTATTCAAAACCTGTGCTTCACTAACGGGGTCAAGTCCAGCTGTGGATTCATCTAAAATTAATACTGGTGGATCTGAGACTATAGCTCTGGCTATGGCTAATCTTTGTCTTTGTCCACCTGAAATATTTGCTCCAAATTCTCCTAAAACCGTCTGATATTTGTCCGGTAATTTACTAATAAATTCATCAGCTTCAGCAATTTGACAAGCCCTGACAATCTGCTCAAATGTTGTGTGTGGCGAACCTAAACGGAAGTTTTCAATAATAGACCTACTCCAAAAGTGAGCATCTTGAGGAACTAAAACTATCTGTTGACGTAGACAATCAAGTGACAAATCTTCTATGTTATAGAGTCCAATACGGATATTTCCTGATTGGATGGGATATAAACAAGCCAAGATTTTTGCTAAGGTGCTTTTACCACAACCAGATTTGCCAATAATAGCGATGACTTGACCACCAGGAATATTTAAAGAAAAGTCTTCTAATAATTCAATTCGACCAGGATAATGAAAATTGATATTAGTACAAACAATGTCAGCATCGCCAAGGATTTTCGCAAATGGCTTTTTACCATCTTCTTGGTTTTCTGGAGTTGCATCTATGACTTCTGTTAGCCGTTGAGTAGCAGTTTTAGCTCGCGTAAATTCATCCACAAAAGTAATGACAGTGCCAATCAAACCCACAAAATTAGCATTCATAGAGTTAAAAGCTAATAATTGTCCAATACTCAAATTCTCTTGGGGATTAACTACTAAATTACCCCCATACCATAGCAAAGCCACACTACCAACCGCAGAAACAAAGTTAGAAAATGTCCCGTTAATCACGCTAATTTGAATAGTGCTGAGAGTCAAAGTAGACATTTTGCCGAATCTGATTTGAAATTCCTCCCAAAATTGCGGTGAAGCAGTGGTTGTTTTGAGAGTGAGCGCACCTTTAAAAGTTTCTACTAAAACCCCTTGTGCTTCAGCTTCTGTGACTAAAACATCACGGGTTTTTTGTTGTAAAGTTGGCTGAAAAATTACTGTAGATATTGTCATTAATATCGAGATAAATAGAGCTACTACAGTTAGTTTCCAGCTATAAAAAGCCATCAAACCCAAAGAAATAAGAGCGATAAAAAATTTACTCGGTAAACTCACAACAACTTGTGAGACTAACTGGTTAATCTGGTCAATATCTCGCAGACGACTGACAATTTCACCACTGCGCCGAGCTTCATAGTAAGAGAGCGGTAATTGCAAAATTTGCCGCCCAAATTCTAAAACTAAACCTAATTGTAGACGTTGGGCAAAGTGAGCAATTAAGTTAGATTGTACCCAAGATAAACTACTAGAAATTACATTCATCACTACCACAGCGATCGCCATCGTGTTTAGTAGTTTTGTATCACCCCGAACCAACACATCATCAGTAAGAATTTGTAGTAGGAACGGAGAAGCTAAAGATAGTAATCCCAACAAAATATTTAGGGGTAAAGCCTGAGCTAAAATCCCTCTAAAAATCCAAATTCGTCTAAATAAACGCCAAAAACCACTAATTTTCCCATTCTCTTGCTCATTAAACTTGATGGGATCAGGTTCGAGCAACAGCATTAACCAGTCATTCCATCCCTCTGTGAGAGCTTGTGGAGACAGATAACGCAAACCAACAGCAGGATCAGCTACTATAAATTTTCTGCCCTTTTTACCATATAAAACTACCCAATGATGACCTTGCCAGTGAATAATTGCTGGTAGTGGTGCTTCATTTATCCGCTGTATAACATCTGGTGAAGTTTTCACTGGACGAGCATTAAAACCAAGCGTTTCTGCACCTCTTTTTAGTCCCAGCAAAGTAGTACCAAATTGTCCAGTCCCTACAGCATCACGCACGTAGCTGAGAGTAAAATTCCGTCCATAGTGTTTAGCAATGGAAGCAATACAAGCCGGGCCGCAATCTTCTTCACTGTGTTGCTGAACATAAGGGTATTTCATATAGGAAAAATGCTTATATTGATGGGCAAGAAAACTTTCAAAAAAAAATGAATATGCAGATTTAATTGCATATCAACTAATACAGCATTAATTTTCCATCTCATACTAGATGTGAGATCATCTACTACGCCTGCCTCTGCGAGAACGTGGAGCATCCTCAAATACAAATGATGACTCCCAAGCAAACTGAACCTCCTCTGGAGTTAGACCAGGATTACCTAATAAAACACCAGCCCCCAAAATGAAGAAGTAAGTATTCCAGTCGAAACTCACTCTTAAGCCACCGTTAACGACTGATGCTTCTGCTGAAGTAATTTCCGTGAACAGTTGATTTTTATTTTCCATGTGGCAAATGTATCTTAATAGTATGAAAAGATAAATTATGATCATCCTTAATCCCAATACCTAGGATTTTGGATAATTTATACTGATAATTGCATGAAAAATTAAGACTTGAGGCTTGAGCTTTATTTTCAGGTTACATCTGAAGCATCAACCAAAAGTCAAAGCTATATAACTGAAAAAATGGCTCTATTGAACTGGTTATAGTTTATGTAAAACAACTTAAAATAGAGCCAGAGATTTCATGTAAAGGCTGAGAATACAAGACCCGAAACTGGAGTAAAAGCTGAATTTAAACCCGTATATTGTGGTGAGACAAATGGGGAATAAGGTGGTGCTGGAGGTGTGGTTGGTGTAGGAGCAGATGGAGAAGTAGGTATGAGTGGTAATAATATCTGTAATAAGTCGAGAATATTATTACCATTTCCCCCATTAATAGCCACGGCTTCTTCTTTTGTTAGCTCAGTGAACAGTAAGCATTCATTTGTTTTTAACATGACCTTTATACCTCAATTCATCTTTAATTAAGGCAATAATCTAAATACTGGGGAATTTAATAGTATCCAGTATTTAGATTAGTTATCCTTACTTACTAAAGCAAGGATTATGGCTATACAAGTCTGATAAAGTTGGATAAATTCCATTAACTTTATCAGACAATTTATCAAGTAAAGACTGGTAGGAGTCTATTAGTATCTGCGGAAAATAGAAGATGTTACAGCTTCTTGGAAGAGGTTTAAACCGAAGAATGCACCTACTCCTAGTGTGTAGAACAGGTTGTTCCAATCAAAAGCGAAAGATGTATAAACTGGTGCATCGCCACCGTTAACGAGTGCAGATTCTTGAGCAGAGATTTCGGTAAATAATGTATCTTGCATGATTTTTATCCTACAATAAGAATGTTTGCAATTAAAGCTGGCTAGGAAAGAAAGGTAATTTTTGTTCCCCTTTCGCTCCTGGCTTAATAAAGACAATAAGGGAAAATACTGCCTATAGTCATGTATAGTTTCTGCAAATTTAGTTACCAAATTTGGCAAACTACATTGCACATTTAGGCAATATAGTATTTCCGAAAACTGCATTCTAGCTAGCGAAAGCCCTTTCCAGAGCCAGTCAACTATTATCTACTCAACACTCCACCCATATTGATTACACTCCCATGAGTGTCAAAAGGATACAATCATGACGCTGGACTCACCTTGAGACAGTCTGTGAAAGATATACTTTCTTGAAAGAAATTTAACTAAGAGTTATCTAGGAAAAATCTTCTCGTTCACGAACCCACAATGCTAAACCTCCCCCACGTCCACGTGCTGCAATTAAATCTGCGTTAACGAGAAAGAAGGCAAAAAAGGGTAGTTTAGCGATAGGTTGGTTGTAAAAATTTTCAGATTGACCTTTACCAGAGCGAATCTGTTGTTGATAAATGGTACGGCCAAATAAACGGAGGTACATTTGGTTAAAGTCAAAAGCTAAGATATTCTTCTTGCCTAAATACTTGGCTGGCCCTGTCAACTGTAATACTAGTGACCCGAATTGCACCTGATTACTAATTTCACCTGTATTAATATCTGGCTCTATAGTTGCATTGAAGGAAATATGAATCTTGACCAATTTTGGGACATACCAACCCTGACCTAAAATAATTCCCCCTCGTTCTTGAGCTTTTTTCGTCCCGGTAGCAAAACATAAACGCCATTGGCCCACTAGAGATGCAAAATTATAATTCAGTCGTTGTTGTTTGGCGGTTGTTTCTGCTGCTAATAAAGCATTGACAATTGCTTCTGTAGTAGGAAGTTGATGATTTTTCTCCCTATATGCAGTAGCAGCTTGAGCCAAAATACTCACAAAATTATCTGTATTGGTACTTGTCATAATAATTGACTAATTTTGAAATTTTAAATTAGGAAAAATGAGATATTTCGTATGATTATAGATTGTTTTATTCACTAAGTACATGAGTATGTAAGATGGCAGATATTCCGTCCTAACCTACCCAAAAATAAAAAGCGATCGCCTACATGATAACAGCAGCGATCGCTTCTAGGAAACCAAAATATTGCTTGTACTAACTCACTAATTAGGAAATCTCTTCCAAATCCACCCATTCGTCATAGGATGAATCATAACCAGCGTAGTGGACAAAGTATTGTTGACCCTGAATTTTGTTAATAGTTGCAGAATACCAACCTTCATCATCCTCATCCCAAACTTTTACCTTGAGACCCACCGCATATCCATTATCATCAGATGAGTTGTGGCTACGACTACGGATGTCATCAGGGCCAACCCATTCATCATAGGATGAACCATAACCAGCATAATGAATAAAGTATTCGTTATCTTTAACTTTTTCAATAGTTGCAGAATACCAATCCTCTTCTTCCTCATCCCAGACTTCTACGGTTTTACCCACTCCATACTCATTGTTATCGCCCCTAACAGCAGAGGTAGTATCAGAACGAGATGATTGTGATTGTGATTGTTGCTCTTGTTGAATTTCCTGTTTAACTAAAGCATGAGCTTCTTTAATCACCTTGTTAGCGACACTTTGAATCCCCGTATGCTCGTAGTAATTTGTCGTTTGGTCGAGGAATGCTGCTACAAAGTCTAGATTATCATCGGCAATCTGAATAAAATTACCTAGACTACTAAAGATTGCTTGGGGAGTTATACCAGTCTTAGATACTAAGCCACCAATCCAGCCTTGTACAGAGTTAAATCCTAGAGAAATAAAACCAAGTTTCTCGGTGGGATTATTGCCTGGAATAGAGCTATTAACTGCTAAAAAGATAGGATTTTGAGCGAGTTGAGTAGAAGCATCATTACCACTAATTAATCCTTGGATTTTGCTGAGGAAATCAGGGCCTAATGGCAGAAGTCCGTCTAGACAAACTAAAGCTATCATCCGCATCAAAGACGCATCTTGATAGTTATTGCTCAGGGCTTTCACAAACTCTTGGGGGTTGGGTTGAGGAATTCCGTTCAGTTTGCAAAAAGCAATAATTTCAACTGCAATTTTCAAGACTAAATCAATTGTCTGAGTTACGTCTGCCTTGGGTGTAATATTGCCTAAAAAAGACAGAAAACCAATTTTTTCACCAACTTTATTAGCTAAAGCCGCCGCCGCCATAACTGTATCCGCTTTATCAATTGTTTGATACAGCTTGATTACACTCTGGTAGCTCTGTTGCGGATCTTGATATAAAGCCGCAGCACGTTCCCGAATTCTCTGGATCACTCTAGGATCAGTTTCTCCAGTAATAGCGCGAATGCTATTATCAAAACCCACCACATTATTCCATTGACTGGGTGCGACAAAATCGACAGCCTTCAAAACCTTGACAGTGATATTATCATTTGATAACTCATCAACCAACTGAGTAATTGATTTATCCATTAAGCAATCCTCAAAACTAAAATGGCACTGAGAACACAGTTCAGATCAGCCGTTAGATGAAAGTTGGTAGTTGCGACGATGCTTTACTGGTATGAGTAAAGTTCTACGAGAACTAGCTTTAACTGAACCGTAATGATAGAGTTCCCGAAACTAGTAAATAACTAACTTTGATTCCCGAAAAACTACATGAAGTTACGTAAATAGTGATGGTTTTGCCAGCTTTTGTGCCGAAAATGGTGAGTGCGATCGCGCATCACTCACAACCCCAGCGACACGTTAGACTTTTGACATAACTGCATCATCAATCAACTGGGAGTACGTTACACCAATGGAGAAAGCAACATTTGGGGCTGGCTGTTTTTGGGGTGTAGAAGCCGCATTTCGTCAGATCAAAGGAGTAGTATCAACCTCAGTGGGATACATGGGAGGGCATTTTCCTCACCCGTCTTATCTAGATGTGTTATCGAGGATTACTGGTCATGCAGAGGTAGCGCAGATAGAGTATGACCCTCAAATTGTGAGTTATGAGGAATTGCTGACCATATTTTGGGAGATCCATGACCCCACAACTCTCAATCGCCAAGGCCCAGACAGAGGAGAACAGTACAGGTCTGTGATATTTTTTCATACTTCCCAACAGGAAGAAATAGCCAGGCGATCCAAGACAAAAGTTCAGATGTCAGGCAGGTTTGAACGGGATATAGTCACAGAAATTAAGCCTGCTGGTGAATACTACTTAGCTACTCCAGAGCATCAACAGTATTTTGAAAAGCAGGGAGGAAATAGAGAGCAGCCTGGTATTGGACTTTGCCCAAGTGGAACGACTGCGGACGAACAGTAAATCAAAATATGTAGTGTAACGATATATCTTGATTCCGTATATTTCCATGAAGTAATTGTTGATCAGAGCAAAAAATAGATCACAATCAAATTACTAGTGTTAATTAAAAACCAAGTTTGCCATAACTCTACGAATTATTTTTGGTGTGGTAGGAGTAGCGATCGCTAACAACTAGAAAATCCAACCAATAATGAGAGAAAACTATGGACACTCATCAGATTTTAGGTTTATATACAGCAGGCGAAAGAAAATTTGAGCAAGCAAATCTACATCAGGTCAATCTTTACGCCACTGATTTAAGTGGTGTAGACTTCACGGAGGCTGATTTAAGTGGAGCTAACCTCAGTCGCGCTAATTTAAATGGCTGTAATTTTAGTCGAGCTAATTTGACTGATGCTGATTTAAGTGGAGCTAGCTTGATTGGTGCAAACTTCACTGAAGTTAACCTCATTGGTGCAGATTTGAATAGAGCTAACCTCAAAAATAGCAACCTCACTCATGCTGATTTGCGCGGTGCTAATTTAGCGCGAGCTAACTTATCCGGTGCAAACCTCTATGAAGCAGAAATGAGCGGAGCTAATTTCCAACAGGCTAATTTCCAACAAGCCAACTTGATGGGTAGTAATGTGATTGAAGCCGACCTCAATGGCGCAGATATCGACGAAGCCATCATTTCTGAAGGAGAAATGAACGGTACAGTGATACGTATGGGACTATCTCACAGATGGATCACCTGGGCTGGTTGTCACTGATGACTCAAGAACGCCCTTGCACTATCAGGTTTTCTGACCCTGAAAAAATTAGACAGTCGCCACAATAGAGTTTAACTCTACCTTGCGACTGTCTTCTGTTGTCCATGTCAAGCCAAAGTAGCTGATTGCAGACTTTATACGTAAATAGAGGAATACTGAAATCCTAGTACACCAAAGGAGTTACACCACGCATTTGACGTAGAGAGTTAATACAAGCAGGACAATCGCAACCAAATAAATTAATTGCTATGTCACTTTCTTCGTCGTTGAATTCTAGCATCGGTGCATCTTCAACAGAAAACTCAACTTCTGGCTGATAGCTAGGAATTTGGGCTAAGACGGAAGCCCGCGCACATACTAGACCTACTTTATGTTTATTTCTAATACAAGTTAACTTATCCGTAGTCTTGGCCTCTGGCTCAACAGCTTGCGCTTGATTGACCATAACTGTCATAGACAGAATAGATGCAATCAGAACAGGGCTAGAAAGTAAGCTAAGTATAAATCTGTTCATAGGGTTTCCTTGGAAAACAATCCTGAGATTCCAGAATACTCCGATTAAATCTTACAGAGAAATTGAATTTCTATCAGGACATAGTAACAAACGGGAATAGGGAATGACGAGTGAGAATTGAGCATAAGTTGACAATCCCTCTATTTCTCCCATATCCCCAAACCCTTACACGCCTACTTCACTTAACTCATTTCTTGCACCTGGAAATATGAATGTCAAAACCACAACTAAGTGCAAGATGAGCAAGGCGTTCAATATCAAGTAAAAGAAGATACACAACTATATGAGGGAAAATAGATTCAAGAGCAGTTTGTGCAGCCTGA
>DVDT01000016.1 GCA_015296085.1 Trichormus sp. M33_DOE_039
CTCTATTGCTTTTAGCAAATCATCGCTTTGTATCATTGGAGACAACAGGGAAAAATCTTTGAGATGCACTACAGTTTACTTTCAGTCTTGATTACAACCCTTAATTTACACAACTTTGCGCCTTAACTGAACCGTATTGCAATATATCTGCCTTAAATTTCGTAAACTTAACCAACCAAATTCCTTACAGCAAAGCACCGCCACAGCTAGAACCACACCCAGCAGTGCAACCATAGCAATAGTCAGCCGTTTGAATTTCATCAATCAAGTTTAAACTATCAGCCTCTAGTAATTTAGCGACATTTATAGTTTCACCGTTAGCAGTTTTTGCAGGTAAATTCATCATCTGATTAAAGTCGCAATCATAAATATTACCTAAATAGTCTACTGAAAGCTGATCGCGACACATCAGATATTCAAGAGTATTTTCATTAAAATGAGATTCTAAAAACTGTAGATAGCTGCTATGGAGCTTTTTACGTTCTAAATGAAATAGAGTTCTACCAACTGGTAAATTGGTAATTGTAAATAAGTGATTGAATATTAAGTTAAAATTTTGGTTGAGGAACAGCTTGTAATCTCGTTCTAGTTGGCTTTGTTCTGGAGTTAAGGAAAACTGGTCACTATTGGGTAGTTGGGGATTGTAAATCAAGTCTAAAATTAAATTAGGGTCTGTACCGTAACCTAGTTGATTCAGCCATTGCAATGCTTTAATTGAAGCATCAAATACGCCATTACCCCGCATTTTGTCCACGTTATCTGCCAAGTAGCAGGGCAAAGAAGCGACAATTCTCACTTGATTTTTGGCAAAGAATTCTGGTAAGTACTCAAAGCCATTTTCAAAATAAATAGTTAAGTTAGAACGAACAATTACTTGTTTATGATTTTGCCTTGTTGCTGCAACTAATGGTTTAAAGCCATAATTCATTTCTGGTGCGCCACCAGTCAAATCAACAATCTGAATTTGTGGAAATCTCTCTATTAACTTAATTAGTTGTTCGCAAATTTCTGGGGACAATTCTTCTGTGCGCTTAGGACTAGCTTCTACATGACAGTGTGTACAGGCAAGATTACAACGTTTACCCAAATTAATTTGTAAAACATGGATATTGTTTTTAATTAAAGGTTGATTTATTTTCTTTGAGAAGTGAGTAGTAATTGCATTTATTGAATTAGGAATTTGATTAATCATAGGTGATGACTCCTAAATAACGTAAAAATTTAGATTTTTATCTTTGTAATAATCTATAAATTATGCCACTCATAATTGTGGCAGTAGGCAATGTTAAAATCCAAGCCATGATAATTTTAAATGAAACAATTTTATTAACTTTTTCAGTAATTATTCCTACACCAAAAATAGAACCAACGGCGACATGAGTAGTAGATATAGGTAAACCAAAATAGTTTGATAAAATGACCAGTATACTAGTGATGATATTGGCTGATAAACCCTGAGTGTGATTGATCGGAGTAATTTTTAAGCTCATGGTTTCAGCAAGCTTTTGGGAACTAATTAAACCACCTAAACCCATAGCCATTGCAATTGTAATTATTGCTCCTTGTCTGGAAAAATATTCAATTATAACAACAAGAGATACTAGTTTGGGAGTATCATAAAAACCTTGAGTAAAACAGATAATTCCTGCACTGATATAGTGAGCAATATTAATAAACCTTTGGTTAATTGGTAAAGATAATTTTGGTTTAATATATTCAACTAAGCTGTAAATTCCTGCACCTAATGGAATAGCTAGAATAGGACTGATAAATAAGGGTAAGACAAAATAATTTAAAAGCAGTAAAGAATTAGCTTCTAGCCCGATCGCAACTAATGCTGCACCGAAGATAGCACCGATTAAACTATGGGTAGTCGAAACTGGCAAACCCAAATTAGTGGCAATGATTACGGTTAAAGCAGTAGCGATCGCTACCGCTATATGAAAGTTACCACCTTGTGCGATCGCGTCTCTAACAATACCTTGACCGGAAAATTGCTGAACTAAATTATCAGCAAATAAAATAGATGTTACTGCACCTGCAAAAGTTGTGAAAGTTGCCCATAAAATTGCTGTTTGGTAGCTAGTTATACGACTACCAAATAGCGTAGCTACACCTTTAAAATTATCATTAGATCCTTTAGCGTAAGCTAGAAATAGCGTAGCAATAAATATACTTACTTCCCACATTTTGAGGATGATAAATTAACAACAGCCACCACCGCTATAATGCCATGTTGAATCAGTAATCATTATTTCTGATGGCTTTAAAGCTCCTAGTTTAGCAGCAGTTTTATCACAAACTGCTGCCGGAATGCCACGTTGCAATAAATGACCAGCCGCATCATCAAAAAATGGTTCATTACCAGCATAAATAGCTGTTTTACCTGTAAAAATACAAGCACCATCTTCTGGAATTGCCACTTTAAAAGCTACTGAATCAAGGCTTTCTAAAAGAAGATGCTTTTCTAAATGATAAGTTTCTGAGTCTAGCAACCGATAAGGACGACGGGCGCGAATTTCAATTTGACCAAAACCAGCTGCAATAATACGTTGAGTATATTCTTCGTAGGTAAGTGCGCCTGATAAACACATAGCCCTTAGCCTTTCATCTTGCTGCAAATGCTGAGGAATTGGACGGGTAGCAATGGGATCACTCATTTGCAAGCGTCCACCTAGTTTTAACACCCGATAAGCTGCTTGTAGCGCACGAGTTAAATCTTCAGGGGCAAAAATATTAAACAGGCAATTCTGGGCAACAATGTCTACAGATTCATCAGCCACAGGTAAATTAAAAGCATCTCCGTCGCGAATTTCCACAAAACTGGGATCAAACCACGGGTTTTCTTTTGCTGCAAGTTCTAGGTTACTTCTTGCTGCTTCCCGCATAGCCGCAACTGGTTCAATTGCAATTACTGCACCTGGGCGGCGAGAAAAATAGGCAAACTGTAATGCTTCTAAACCACCACCAACACCAACATACAACACCGTAGGCTGGTGGGAAAGTTCAGTTGGATGAACGGTAGTTCCACAACCATAGTTCATTTCTTGCATTTTGCAAGGTATCTTTAACCCTGGAAGTTGCATAGGTGTGCTTTGAACACAACAAAGTCCTACTTCTGGAGTTTGGGCAACTTCGCTGTAAAATTGGGCTGCTGTCTCTAGGTAACTCATAACACTGTTTGAGATTAAACTGTGTGCATCCTAATATAACTAGTTATGAGTTAGATGAATTTTTACTGAAATTATGAACATTCGTCGCCTTCGGATGGCACTTCATTAACTTTCTAAGTTAAAAAAAGCACATTATATGCACGTAGTGCGATCGCAGTTCATGGTAATCTCACAATTTAATGATGGGTAAATTCTAATGTCACTGGATGTAATGAGATTTTTTCAGGCTTGTAACCCCAGCAAGACCCTAGTTTTAGGTAACAAAGAAGATAAACAATACTACATTGATTTTTCAGAAGTACGTGGAGGCAAAATTATTGAGGAACTGAGTCGAACTATTACGCGCCTTTCACCAGATGAACCCACCTGTCAACTGTTTACAGGACATATTGGCTGTGGAAAGTCTACCGAATTACTGCGCTTGAAAGCAGAGTTAGAGCAGCAGCAATTTCATGTAGTCTATTTCGAGTCTAGCCAAGACCTAGATATGGCAGATGTAGATATTACAGATATTTTATTGGCGATCGCTCGTGAGGTAGGTGCTAGTCTAGAAACACTTAACATTCGCTTTCAATCTCGTTACTTTAGTAATTTATTTACAGAAATTAGAGATTTTTTACAAACTTCTATAGATTTAGAGGAACAAACTGTTTTCTCTGTCGCCATTGGCAAAATTACTACTAAGACTAAAGATAGTCCTAGACTTCGTAGTCAGTTAAGGCAATATTTAGAACCACGCACAACAGGAATTTTGGAAGCTATCAACAATGAATTGCTCAAACCTGCCATAGTTCATCTGAAGCAGCAAGGAAAGAGGGGTCTAGTTGTAATTGTTGATAACCTTGATCGGGTTGATAATTCTATGAAACCATCATGGCGTACTCAACCAGAATACTTATTTGTAGACCGTGGTGAACAATTAAATCGGTTAAATTGTCATGTCGTCTACACTATTCCTTTAGTATTAATTTTTTCTAGCTCTTTAGGCAGACTCATAAATCGTTTCGGTGTAGATCCGAAAGTATTGCCAATGATTCCCGTACGATTACGGGATGGTTCGGAGGGTCAAGAAGGTATGGCATTATTACAAGAAATGGTAATGGCTAGGGCATTTCCAGATTTTACTAAAGAGAGGAGAGATCAATTAATTACTGAAGTTTTTGACAGTCCCAAGACCCTCAAGCGATTATGTCAAGTGAGTGGAGGCCATATACGTAACTTGATGATGTTATTGTATCGCTGTATCCAAAGGGAAGACCCTCCTCTCTCATTAGAGTGTGTAGAAAGTGTAATTCGACAACGCCGCAATGAACTGACTTTGGCAATTACTTCTGAGGAATGGAAATTATTACATCAAGTTGCACAAAACAAAACTATTAGAGGAGAAGAAGCATATCAAATATTAATACGTAGTTTATTTGTGTATGAATACCGTGATACTGATGGCTCTTGGTTCGATATCAACCCTGTTTTGGCGGAAGCCAAAGAATTTCTTGCCAGATAAATCAAAAAATTAGTTTTGTTTGACACTTATGTTGAATATAAAATGGCTTGAATTCTAATGGAGTTGAGTTTAAGTAAATTTCACAAAGCTTGTAATCCTTATATAACTTTAATCCCTAGTGATTCTGAAGATTGGGAATATTATATAGATTTCTCATCAATCCGAGGGAGAGATATTGCTAGAGAATTAAGCAGAGCTATAGCTCTGTCACAAGATTATCCAACGTGTCAACTATTAGCTGGTCATAACGGTTGTGGCAAATCTATCGAACTTCTCAGACTCAAAAGAGATTTGGAAAGCCAAGGATTTTACGTTGTTTATTTTGAGTCTAGCCATTATCTAAACATGACAGATGTCATTACAATAGATATTCTGTTGGCAGTTGCTTGCGAAGTGATTAAAAATTTAGAAACATGGCAAGTTAATCTATATCCCACTAGTTTAATTAAGCAATTAACTGATTTTTATAAATTACTAAAGCTTGATAATTTCGATGATTTTATAAGCTTTGATGACCTTTATACAAAAATAGTTGAAATTGTTAAAAATAATACAGAACATCGTTTAAAATTTAAGCATAAATTAGAGCCAGAAACCAATACCATAAGAGACTTAATAAATCAGGAGATATTTGATGTTTTACATCAACATCTAAAAAGTAAAAATGAGAAAAAAATAGTTGTCATTGTAGATAATTTAGAACGATTAAATACCAAATATATAAAGGGTTGGCGTTCTGTTTTTATTGAGCGTGCTGAAAGTTTGCGTCAGCTAAACTGTCACATGATCTATACTATTCCACTAGCACTTATTTTTTCTAAGGACAGTGAAACTATCAGCCGTTTTTTGGGAGGTGGCACACTACCTGGATTTTTGTCTATGATTCCCGTGCGATCGCGCAATGGTGAAGAGTGCAAAGAAGGCATTGAGCTATTACAGCAGATAGTCCTAGCAAGAGCTTTTCCCACTATCCAATTAGATAGGCGTTTGGATTTAATTCAAACAATTTTTGATGACTCTGAAACTTTGGATCGCCTATGTTTAATTAGCGGTGGTCATATACAAACATTACTAAAATTGCTGTATAACTGCCTGCGAAAACAAGATCCACCCTTTTCGCGTAATTGTTTAGAAGATGTGATTCGAGAATACCGCGAACAACTTAGGAGAACAATCTCTGAAAAAGAGTGGAAGTGGCTAATTGAAGTAGCACAAGACCAAAACGAGCAGGAAATCATTTATCAAAAGTGGTTGCAATTTACGCCAAGTAATTTTTTATTTGAATACTCTAACAAAGAAGAGACTTGGTTTGCTCTGAATCCAATTTTGGCAGAAGATAAAAAACTTCAATCCAAAGATTTTTATATCAATCCTAAAAAGGACAATAAAATGAAAGATTTTTTTATTAGTTACAATACGGCAGATATAGCTTGGGCTGAGTGGATAGCTTGGATATTAGAAGAAGCAGGTTATTCTGTGGTGATTGCTGCCTGGGATTTTCGACCTGGAGGAAATTTTCCTTTGGAAATGCAAAAGGCTGCTGCAGGAACACAAAGAACAATCGCTATTTTGTCAGACAATTACATAAACGCTGAGTATACCCATCCTGAATGGGCAGCAGCATTCGCACGCGATCCGCAAGGAAAAGATAGAACACTTATACCTATTCGTGTAGATCAATGTGATTTGATAGGGATGCTAAAAACTATTATCTTTGTTGATATTATAGGACTAACAGAACAAGATGCCCGCAGTTCTATTCTTGGTGCGTTTAGTGGGCGTGCTAAACCAACACAAGCTCCTCAATTTCCAGGTACGACTAGATCTGAACGTGTCACACAAACTCAAGTTCAATATCCTGGTAATTCAACAGAGGAAAATTTCATTGATTCTGTTATTGTTACTAACTCAAGTAAAAAGAACTGGACACAACAAGAACGTATTGCCTTGATGAAACAAATCAGTGCCTTATCAGCAAGACAGTTTAATATGCTTATCTTTGCACTCAACCCACCACCGGGAGAAATACCTGAAATGCCCAGTTCCCAACACGAACGCACATTTGCACTTTTAACATGGGCAGAAAGACCAGGAAGTGGTGGCTTGGACGTAGTGGAACAACTTCTTCAAACTATTACTAATTCTTAAAAAATTATTATCTATATGTGTGTATGATTTTACATAGCTTGAGTTCAGCAGAATTGATAAATTAATAAAAGACGAATTGCAACTCTATGACTGACTCAGACCGCATAGAGGATATTGAAATTATCAACACAAATGCGTTGAAAACTTTGGCACGGTCAATTAAATTAGCCAAGAAAGATTTTCAATTAATCTTAGTATGCTGCAATCACTCTTGCTTGCGAAGTAAAATTTTAAAACAATGGCAAGAAATATATATAGAAGAATTATCATCTTCCTTCATAATCAAACAATTATTCTTATCAAATAAAATTACAACTTTGTATACAACCATTAAGGAAACTATTGGCAATGAACAACCGCAAGCCTTAATGATATTCGGACTAGAAGAAGTCATTGCTATTGAGCAAGTGCTAAAATCGGCAAATAATGCCCGCAATGAGTTCCGCAAGAATTTTAATTTTCCTATAGTTTTATGGATTAACAATGATATTCATCGACAACTCATTAGATTAGCGCGAGATTTTGAAGACTGGACGACAAGAATTGATGTGCAAATTTCTAATGAGGAATTGCTAAATTTCATACACTATAGTGTAAGTAATATTTTATTTCCAAATTTGGATTTATTGCAATTAAATAAAGGCTATTGTCGAGAGATAGAATTAGCCTTACAAGAATTGGAAAACCGTAATCTCTCTATAGATGAAAAATCACAATCTATTTTACGAAATTTTTTGGAGGAAGAGAAATTCACTATTCAAGAAAATCAGCAGTCTTTAAATACACTGATACGAGGAATTAATTTTTCTGATGAGCAATTTTCTCTCATATTAGTACATTGTAATTACACCATATTAAGCAATCAAATTTTACAAAATCTGCTGAATTTGTCTTTAGTAGTCCAGAAGATAACTTTACCAAAATCAATCAAAATAGAAAAATTTGACTCAACCATACAAATGGCTTTAGAAAATTTACAGCTATCGGCATTGATGATTGAGGGTTTAGATTGCATAGAAGAACTTGATATTTTCCTGTCTTCGGCTAACTATGTGCGAGAAAGATTTATCAGAAGTTTTCCCTTTCCTGTCTTGCTATCGGTTAATGATCAAGTTATGCAAAAGTTGATCCGGCTAGCACCAGATTTTGTGAGTTGGGCAACAACAACAGAGTTTACATTACCCAATCAAGTTTTACTGCAATTTCTAGAGCAAGAAACTGATGCTTTATTTGCCAAGGTATTAACTAACGAGTATAAGGAAAGCCGACAGGCAAAAATTAACAAAGATGATTCTGTCCTAGAGCAAGCTTGGGAACACAGTCATGAATTATACTCAGCTATTAATGAAGTGCGTGAACGTGGAATTACCCTAGAACCACAATTAAATGCCAGTTTACAGTTTGTATTTGGTTTGGACGATTATGTGAGTGATGCCTCCGGCAACCTAACGGAACGCATCCATCAAGCCTTAGAACATTTTCAGACAAGTCTACTAATTTGGCAAAACCTTGTAGCCCAAACATCCACAGCAAATCAGATTGAAGGGAAGCAAACTTCCCTATCTTCTCCACTTATCAGACAGAGTGTATTACTGTTTTATATTGGCTTATGTCATTGTCGGTTAGCAGAACAAAACCAACTAAATAACCGATATTGGGAAGCAGCTAAGTCTTGCTTACAACAGAGCTTAGAAAGCTTACAATTGGCTCAAAGACCAGATATTGCAGCAAAATTTATCGGTCAATTGGCGGAAGTTTTAGAACACCTGCAAGAATGGGACAAATTACAAATAGTCGCCCAACATTCTCTAGAGTTACATCAAATCTATGGAAGTCAAATTCAGCTAGCTTATGATTATGGTTTTTTAGCCCAAGTCGCCTCCCAAGGATCGCGATGGTTACAGGCGAGTATTTTAGCTCATGTTGCTCTCCTCAAGTTAGATGAAGCCCAAAGACCAGATGATCAAGCCCATGAGAACTTATTTCCTCTGCTATTAGCGCAGTTTTATTATTTAGTCTTAGCCAAAGCACAGCAAAACCTGGGTGAAAATGCCGTAGCGCAAACCTATTTAGATAAAGCTGCTCAGGAGTTAAATGTAGCTTTAGAAAATAGCGTGCATCAATACGATGTTCATCGTTATATTAGGATGTTGCGGAAGTTGCGATCGCTCTACTTTGAAGCTGGTCGTTATTTAGAAGCCTATTGCATCCGCCAAAAACTCCGTTCTGTAGAACAACAATACGGCTTTCGAGCTTTCATTGGTGCAGGTCGCTTGCAACCCCAAAGACAAGCTACCAACCCAGCTTTAATGTCAGCATCAGGAAGTAGCAGTATAGCCTTAGAAATTGAAGCTTCTGGTCGAGAACGGGATATTAATAACTTAATTGGCAGAATTAGCCGTGCTGACCAAAAATTGATTGTGATTCATGGTCCTTCTGGGGTGGGTAAAAGTTCCACCGTGAATGCAGGGTTAGTTCCCGCATTACAAAATCGCATTATTGGTGATCAAATTGCTGTGCCTGTAGTGCTGCAAGTTTACACCGATTGGGTGCGAGAATTGGGTGAATCTCTGGAGGTAGCAATTTCTGACCTCCGAAGTGAAATAGCTGTACCAGAGGCTTTTACAGAAACGTCTATTACTATTAGCAGCATCTTAGAACAATTACATCAAAACGCTAATAATCATCTGATTACAGTTTTAATTTTTGATCAATTTGAAGAATTTTTCTTTAGTTTTACTGACCGCCAGCAAAAACAAAAATTTGACCAATTTGTGAGTAATTGTCTAGATATATCTCGTACCAAGGTGATATTCTCTTTAAGAGAAGATTATTTACATCACTTATTAGAATTGAAACAAGTTGCCAATTTAGAAGCAATTAATAATAATATTTTAGATAAACAAATTCGCTATCAGCTAAACAATTTTTCTCCTGAATATGCCAAAGCCATTATTCAGAAATTAACTGCCCGTTCTCTTTCTAATTTAGAGCCAGCATTAATTGATGCTTTAGTTGCAGATTTATCTACAGATTTGGGTGAAATCCGTCCCATTGAATTACAATTAGTGGGCGCGCAATTACAAGATGAAGGGATCACAACTCTCTCCCAATATCAGCCATATCGACCCAATAGGCTCATAGAAAGATATATGAAAGGACTCATCAAAGATTGTGGCCCTGAGAATGAACGTGCAGCTTTATTGGTTTTATATTTATTAACAGATGAAAGTAACCAAAGACCTTTTAAAACTCGTGCCGAATTAGCAGCAGAATTATCAGAATTAGAAGATACAGATAAATTAGAATTAGTCTTAAATATTTTAGTTAGTTCTGGGTTAGTAGTGTTGTTTCCTGATGTCCCAGAACGCTATCAATTAATTCACGATTACTTAGTAGATTTAATTCGTTACTTGCAAGAACAAGAATCCAGCCTACAAGCCCAACTGAATCAGCTGCGTCAAAAAGTCGAACAAAGCCAAACCGAAATTGAAAGACTCCAACGGGAACTCCGCCAAAAAAAGCAGCACAACAAACTTATATATCCTCAACCCCAGCAAGGATTAGATTTACTTACAGAATTGCGAGAGTTACGCAAGCGGGAAGAACTGAGTCAACTAGAAATAGAACAACTCCGCGCCGAACTCAAAGAAAAGGAATTAACAGCACAACTTGCAGAAAGTCAAAAACAACAAAGAATCCGTGAAGCCAGATTAAATCGTTTATTGAAAATCGCACTGACTGTTGCACTTGTGGCTATTTTGGGATTAGCCACATCTCTATGGTTGCGCGATTACTCATCACCAAAAACTAACCCTAGAAACTGTAATCGTGTTCTTTGCTAGTGTGCTTTATCTAACAATTTTAGGATTTTTTGCGTAGATAAGTATTGACTGTAGTTAAGAGTTCTTCTATGTTTAAGGGTTTCAGGACATAATCAGTCACAGCTGTTTCCAAAGCTGTCATGCGATCGCTCATTCCATCTTTAGCAGTTAATAAAATTATCGGCACTTGATAATTAATATTTCTCAGGCGGTGGCAAATGTCTAATCCCGACGCACCAGGTAGTGTCTCATCTACAATGATTAAATCCAGCTGTAACGCCTGTGCTGCCATGATTGCAGTTAATCCATCGTAGGCGACGCTTACTTGATAACCTTCATAGTTCAGTTCTAACTCCATAAATCGGGTTAGCTTGACTTCATCTTCAACCAACAAGATGTGCGTCATGATCGAGCAAAAGTAAAAAGGTAAGGTAAAAATATTAAGATACCTGTAATATTGGCTTTTTGCCTGCACATAGTTTCTGTTACTATTACTGTGCTAGCAGATTATACGAGTATCGAAATAGTTCTCCGTTAGCTTAGTATACTTTTGCGTAACTAACAAGGGTACATCTGTAATTACCGATTACCAATTGCTCTGGTCTTGAGCAATTGTCATGATTTAGCAATAAGCTGTTATATCTTCGCCACATTCATCAGCCAAATAGCAAAGAGCCTTAAAACGTAAACTTACCACTTGCTCGTAGAAAGGATTTAATTTACACATTGGCGGAATGTGAAATAGTTGACGACCAAAAAATTTGACATCACGTTCAAATGGACATTGAGCAGGAATGAATTTACACAACATATGAGCTAGTTGAGAGTTACGAATTTCGATACCTTCTAGCCATCTGCGAATCGGCTCAAGTAGGTCGTTGTGGGAGTGAATTTGAGTAAAGCTTGTCATAATCTATTACCTTCATCATTTTACTTGTGTTGTGTGTTAACCCTCTATATATAAATACAGTTAGGCTATTTCTTTTTATGCAATCCTCAACACAGACAAATATCAGCTTGGGGAACATTGTTAACTACATATGCAAGTATTGGTATTACAGAAGATTGTTTCAGCACAATCACATATCTGTTTTGCTAAACGCTAGGCTAGATAAGGGACTGACTGTTGTTGTCATGCAATTTTTGGGAGGCGCGGTGCAAAACTCATTTCTGGAAGCATCTAGTTAAAAGAGGCTGTGAAAACACATGACTAACGACTTTCTCAAAAACAAAAAGTTTATTTTTGACCGATGGGCTTCTAGTTATGATTGGCTCTTACCTTCCGTATTTTATCGGGCCGTCCACAAACGCCTGTTAGAATATGTAGACTTGCCAGCACGAGCCAATGTACTGGATTTAGGCTGTGGTACTGGTCGCCTGCTGGAACGTCTAGCTACTGAGTTTCCACAATTGCAGGGTACTGGGTTAGATTTATCGTCCCAGATGTTGCAAGTGGCGCGACTGAGTAACCGCCATCATCCCCGCTTAATTTTTATCGAAGGTAAAGCCGAGGCTCTACCTTTTGGTGATGGTCAATTTGATGCAGTATTCAATACTATTAGTTTCCTGCACTATCTAGAACCGAAACAGGTTTTGCAGGAAGTTGCACGGGTACTGACTCCTGGTGGACGCTTTTACTTGGTTGATATCACGACGAAAAAAGAGAAAGAACCACAAACATTGTCAATTTCCCATCAGGGAATTAAATTCTACAGTCCTCAACAACGAGAAAACCTTGGAACTGCGGCTGGGTTAGTGTGTTTGCATCATTACTATTTGTTAGGGCCTGTTATGCTGACAGTGTTTGCTAAACCTTGAAGAGTACTGAGTCAAAAAATTTTGAATTTTGGATTATAGAATTCGTCTCAAATTCGGTGATGAGTAGCGAGTATCAGGCATCTTGACTCAGCAATAATTCACTTTGATACTGCATGAATATTACAGGAACTTTCAGGATTTTTTTGGCTAGTTGAGAGAATTTAAACTTATCTTGGAGCGATTTAGGTAAGTGTTCAAATTCAATTTGCACAAAACCAAAGCGACTGTAAAACTGTGCTAGTTGTTTACCCAAGCATTCTAGGTATAAAGGTTTTGTAGCTTGAGTGATGAGATATTGTGTAAGAAAAGTTGCTAAACCGCGACCTCTCCAAGCAGGTATGACTACTAAACTACCTAGTTCTTGGGCTTGGGGAAAGTTACGTAGTTGTCCACAGGCTATGACATCGCCTTGAAATTCCATCACCCAGAATTGTTGCCAGTTTAACTGAGTAGGGTCAAGGATAGCGGAGAGAACTAGCCATCTTAGCGATCGCATATCCTGAGATGTCGCTTGACGTAGTGTACATCCAGTCGGTAATGATGAGTCACTCTGCTTCATAAATTAATTCAGAATCAACAATGGCAAATGTTTTGATTAACAAAGCTGTGATTTCAGTCGTTTTTGCAAGTATATATGATTAAAATTAAACAATACTTAGGATAGAGTAGTGAATTGACCATAACCAGATTTTAGATAGATAAGATAATCACTTTTAGTTTCTTATAATGATGCCTGAAACTAAATGAAGGAGTATATTTATGTCTGAAGAAAAGAAACAAAAATCTAAAAATCAAGAAACCACACCTACTGCTTCTGGTGGCTACCAAACTCCTTTACAAGAAGATATCCGTAAAACTGGTGATGCTTCACAATCTGATGCTAGGGAAACTGCTAAACCAGAAGCACCTGGAGAGGATAGCGTAGCTGGGAGTCCCAATCAAGGCACTGAATCACGTTAATTCTCAACAGTTATAGGGCGTAGGGACAAAGAGGTAAAAGCTAAAAGGCAAAAATATGTTTATTTTTGCCTTTTTTTATAGCTCAATACTATCAAATACTTCTCAACGCCACGATGGGATCGAGTTTAGCCGCACGTCTGGCGGGAACAACACCGAAGAATAAACCGATACCACCAGAAATACATACAGTAGTGGCGATCGCTACGGGAGATACAGCCGATTCTAAAGGTGTCAACGCTCCTACTAACATAATGCCACTAACACCAATGCCTGTTCCGATGAGGCCGCCAATGGCTGATACAATCACAGATTCAATCATAAATTGCAGTAAGATATCTTGCTCTGTAGCCCCGATTGCTTTTCGTAGCCCGATTTCTTGAGTGCGTTCGGTGACGGAAACAAGCATAATATTCATGATGCCGATACCACCTACAAATAAAGATATACCGGCGATCGCAGCTAACATGACTGTTAATGCACCGGTAATTTGTCCCACTACTTGTAGAGCGTCTTTTTGGGTTCTAATAGTAAAGTCATCTTCACCGATGAGTTTGTGGCGTTGACGTAATAAATTTGTGATCTGAAATACGGCTGCATCTACGCTGTCAGCATTTTTGGCGGATGCAACGATATAAGTTAACTCCAAACCATAGGGTGAAGTCCGCCCCACAATTCGGTTAGCCATTGTAAACACAGGGATTAAAGCTGAGTCATCATAATCAACGCCTAAGCTTGAACCTTTGGCTTCTAATAGTCCAATAATTTGAAAGCTGGTATTTTTGATTCTGAGTTGTTGCCCTACAGGGTTACTATTCCCAAACAGTCTGTTAGATAATTTTGCACCGATCACAGCAACTTGATTGCTGCGTTTCATGTCTACATCACTAAAAAATCTGCCTTGAGCAACTTCAAAGTCTCGTACTATCAAGAAATTGGGTGTTGTGCCAATAATGTTGACATCAGTGTTTCTATTGCTATAAGTGACTACTTGTCTGCTGTTTAATTCAGATGTGACGTTGGCAATCGTGGGTACTTGGGTAGCGATCGCTTTGGCATCTTCGTATACTAAAGTCTTTGGTGCTTCTCTGGAAATACGTTGAGTTGCTTGATTACCCGGAATTACAAATAATACATTTGGCCCCAAAGATTCTAATTGTTGATTGACATAGCTTTGTCCAGCTTCACCAATCCCAATCATGGCGATTACTGAAGCGTTACCGATCACTATACCCAACATGGTGAGCGCACTACGTAGCTTATTCGCCAGCAGGGTTTTCCCTGCCATTTGCGTACTTTCTAGGAAGTTCATTGATTTTGGTTTTCTTGTGCCTTTTGGATTTTGTAGTCTTTGGGTAAGTCAATAAATACGCGATCGCCTGCTTTCACCCCTGATATCACTTGGGTTTGATCTTGGATTTGTGTGCCAATGGTAACTTCCCGAAACTGGGGTTTATTTTTCGCATCCGGTACTAATACGCCTGTTTTGCCGTTTTCGGTGAGGATAGCAACGGTTGGTAATACTAAAGCATTGTTGACGCGATCGCCTAGAAAGGTTAAATCAACGTTTAGGCCAGAACGTAATTTATCTGTACCAGTATCAAGAGCTATCCTTACCTGAAAGGATGTCACGCCTTGTTCCACTACTGCTTCGGGAGCAATCAAACGCACGCGACCTTGAAAAACTTCTTCAGGATAAGCATCTGCAACAATTTCCACCTGTTGTCCTGGTTGAATCCTGCCAATATCGGCTTCTGGAACTTGTGCTAATATTTCCAAGCCCTTGGCTACAGCCACAATGGAACTAGAAGTCGCCGATGCGCTGGTAGAGGCTGAGGTGGTGGGAGTGACAAAAGCCCCAATATTTGCATATTTTTGAGTGATAATGCCCGCAAAAGGCGCACGAACAATGGTATCTTGCAATTTAACTTCAGCAGCAGCTAACTGCGCTTGCGCGGCTTTGACAGCAGCTTGACGTTGGGCGATTTCTTCTGGACGGCTACCTTCTTGCAACAATACCAAGGCCGCACGGGCTTCAGTCACAGATGCTTCTCTGGCGGCGATGACTTCGCTGCGAGTTCCAATTTGCAGCAGAGAGAGTTGTTTTTGTGCTTCTGCTAAATTAGCTTTAGCACTTTTGTCTTCACTAATAGCTTGATCAAGTAATTGTTTTCTCTCTGCTCCCTGTTGGTAGAGATACTGATAACGCTTAACTTGTTCTGTAGTGTAATTTGCCCTAGCACGGGCTGCATCCACCTGGGCTTGAGCTTTGGCAATTTCTTGGGGACGATTCCCCGCTTGTGCTTCTGCTAATTGGGCTTGGGCTTGGGCTAAACGCGCTCTAGACTGAGCAATTTCTTGAGGACGACTCCCTGCTTGTGCTTCCGCTAGCTGGGCTTGATTTTGAGCTAAATTAGCACGATATTGAGCAAGTTGGGCTTGGATATCACCTACATCCATCCGAGCTAAAATTTGTCCTTGCTCAACGAGATCGCCTTGTTCTACGTATAATTCAGCTAATACCCCAGGGTTTTTGGGGCTGATATTAACACTTTGAACTGGTACAACTTTTCCGCTAGCAGTAATCCGCAGAGTCACATTTTTTGCTTCCACAGGTACAGTTAGTTGCGTGACATCTTGTTGATTAGTTGCCCGATTGACAAGACTATAGCTAGTGGTACCGACAATTAAAGTTCCAGTAGCTAACAACACTACCAGCCACCTAGCTGGATATTTAACTTTGCCAATCAAGGGAACTTCTACGTACGCAATCATAAATAATGGCCTATGACAAGTATTGGTGGTCTGATAAGAAGTCGTAATAATTAAGAATATTGTAGAAATAAATATTTATTTAACACTAATCCAGATGGACGAATAATTATCGACTGTGTTGCTGATTTGACATTCATCCTAGCCTTGATTTATTGAATGTGCCTTCACCTAACAGGGTGAACAGAATCCAATCATGGCAAAAGGATGCAGACATAGTAGTGTCTACATCCCTTCACATAATGGGGAATGCACAATTGTGCTAAATCATCCAACTTGAAGTTGTGAACTGCGGTCAGCGACAATCAAACCATCTTGAACTCGGATAATTCTTTTAGTCTGGGCAGCAATGTCTGGTTCGTGGGTGACAATTACAATTGTGATTCCTTGCTGATTCAGTTCTGTGAGTAAGTTCATCACTTCGTAGGAAGTTTCTGTATCTAGCGCACCTGTCGGTTCATCGGCTAAAACTAATGCTGGTCTATTCACTAAAGCCCGGGCGATCGCTACTCGTTGTTGTTGTCCTCCAGAAAGTTGACTCGGACGGTTAAAGATGCGTTCTTCCAGTCCTACTCTTTTTAAGGCTTCCAATGCTCTGAGGCGACGTTTACGTTTGGGTATATTGGCGTAAACCATTGGTAGCATGACATTTTCTAAGGCCGTGGCTCGCGGTAGTAAGTTAAATTGTTGAAACACGAAACCTATTCTTTGATTGCGGATGTAGGCTAATTCATCATCGTCGTAGGTGGTGAGATTTCTGCCTTCAAAGGTGTAGAGTCCACTAGTGGGACGATCTAAACATCCCAGGATGTTCATCAGCGTCGATTTACCCGAACCGGATGCACCCATAATTGCCACATATTCCCCTGCGGAAATAGCAAGTTGAATACCTTTGAGGATAGGAACACTAACTTCGCCTAATTGGTAGGTTTTTGTAATAGATTCTAGCCAAATCATGAATTTTTATACCTCGTTGAATAACTAGAAAGTAAGGAACACACTAATTTTGACGCTAATTTTAAGTAATAAATAACAGTGAGGTTTAATCACTACGTAAGGCGGTAATGGGATCTAATTTGGCAGCGTTCCTCGCGGGAATCACTCCGGCTACCAAGCCAACAGTTAACGAGAGAATAAAACCAACGATGACTGATAACGCTGAAATTACAAAGGGAAATTTGAACACACTAGCAGCACCAAAAGCAATTAAGATTCCACTACCCATCCCTACGCCGCCGCCAATGATAGAAATAACGATCGCTTCGGCTAAAAATTGGCTGAGAATGGCTGAGTTAGTTGCACCTAAGGCCTTGCGAATACCGATTTCTTTGGTTCTTTCCACAACGGAAACTAGCATAATATTGGCAATCCCAATCCCACCAACTACTAAGGAAATACCAGCGATCGCCACTACCATAATCGTAAATGAACCTACCACAGTCGTAAATGTACTGACAATATCAGCTTGGTTAGTCACCCGAAAATCATCGACTTCCGGCGGGTAAATATTGTGACGTAGACGTAAGAGGTTGGTGACTTGAAATTGTGCTGCTTCTAATTGTTCCTGATTGTTGGATTTAACTAAAATGCCATTTACGGAGACACCTGTAAGGGCATTGTTCCCTACCAAGCGTTTTGACATACTCGTTAATGGGATGAAAATTTGGTCATCTCGGTCATTTGGCCCTTGTGATCCTTTAGCCTCCATAATGCCGATGATTTCATAAGCTTCTCCTTGAATCCTGATTCTCTCCCCGATAACCTGGTCACTTTCTCCAAATAGGGTTCTTTGGACTGTCGGGCCAATCGCTGCTACCTGTGCAGCTGTATCCAATTCTTCTTGGGTAAAAAATCTTCCGGCTTGTGGATAAGTGTTTCTCGCGTCTGGGTAGTTTAAATCTGTGCCGAGGATTGTGGTGGAGGTGTTTTCACCGTTATAAACTACCTGGGCATTGCGCTGTAAGTAGGCAGAGACGATTTCAGCGGATGGAGCTTGTTGAGCGATCGCTTTGGCATCTTCCCAAGTTAAGGTGCTAGTAGAACCCACACCGCGACTAATATTACCACTCCTAGCCGCCCCTGCTAAAACTTGCAGCACGTTTGTTCCCAAGGCTTGAATTTGTTGCTCTACACTTTTTTGTACTCCTTGACCCACTGAAGTAATAGCAATCACAGAAGCAATGCCAATAATCACACCCAGCATTGTCAATCCTGTACGTAATTTATTACTCCACAGGGTTTCCGTTGCCATAGATAAAATTTCTAAAAATGGCACGGTGCGAGAGTTATCTGTTTTGGAACGAGGATGAGCCTTTTTATAAAAACCCTGAATCATAATCTTTCATCTAAAAAATTTATACATAAATGCTTACCCCATACCCTTACACTCTTACGATCTTTTAAGGCACAGCATTAGCTGGAAGAACGACGACCTCCCCCTGTCCCTGGAAGCAGTCCACCTCTTGGTCTTGATTGTGGTCGCATTCCTGGTGGGAAACTGAGCAGCACTTTTTCGTTACCTGCCAGTCCAGATTTGACTTCTGTAAAGTTATTTGCTGTCACTCCAATTTGAATGCGAGTAAATACTGGTCTGTCATTTGCACCCATGACAAATACACCCGTGGCATTTTCGCGGCGTACTACGGACGCTGTTGGTATAACTAAGGCATTTTCTACCCGATCAACTTGAAAGTCTGCTTCTACATTCATCCCTGATCGCAAGAGATTTTGAGGGTCAGAAAGTGCGACTTTAATTTGAAAACTGGTAACGTTCTGCTCTACTGTAGCTTGAGCTGCAATCTGACTCACTTCACCAGTGAAGGTTTTACCAGGGTAAGCATCGGCTCTAATTGTGACTTTTTGACCTAAGCGAATTTTGGCAACGTTAGATTCTGATAAATTAGCGACTACTTCATTTGTCGCTGCTAAAGACAAAATAGAAGAAGATGTGGCAGAAGAAACTGCACTGCCAGAAGTTGTTGGTGTCACAAACGCACCAGGATCAGCATATTTTTGCGTGATAACACCATCAAAAGGAGCGCGTAATATGGTGTCATTGATTTGAGATTGAATATTTTGCAGCGAACCACGGGCAGACATAACTTGGGCGCGTGCTGCGTCAATATCTTCCCGTCTTGAACCAGCTTGCAGTAATGCTAAAGCTTCTTGTCTTTGCTTGACCACTGCTCGTACTTGTGCAATGTCTTCTGGACGTGAACCTGCTTGTTGCAGTGCTAATGCTTGTCGTGCTTCATTGACCTGGGCTTGTGCGCTATCGCGATCGGCACGTTTTTGGTTGACAATCTGGAGAGCAATAGCACCAGCGTTGTAAAGTTCCTGATTACGACGAAAATCATCTTCTGCCTTTTGCAAGTTAGCTTGACTACTAGCTAAACGTGCTTGGGCTTGGGCAATATCCTGGGGACGATTTCCTGCTTCAGCTTTTTGCAGATTAGCTTGGGCTTCATCTAATTGCGCCTGGGCTTGGGCAATATCCTGGGGACGATTTCCTGCTTGGGCTTTTTGCAAATTCGCCTCGGCTTGTGCTAGTTGTCCTCGTGCTTGGGTAAGTTGCCCTTGCAAGTTGGAATCATCCATGTAAGCGAGAATTTGCCCTTGTTTGACTATATCCCCTTCTTTGACTAACAGTCTCTTGAGAATACCGGAATTTTTAGGACTCAGATTGATAGATCGTTCTGGCTTGACAGTGCCGTTAGCGGCAACAGTGATTGCTAAAGTCTGCCGTTCTACAGGCTGTGTCAGGACTCTGCGCCTTGCTTCCTGCCTAGGACTCACAGCCACTTGATAATAAGTTGCGTAACCAATCCCACCTAAAAGACTCACAGCAATCAACCAAGGTAGCCATTTATTTCTGCTCTGTTTCTTCGTCGTTTGGACTAATGATGGTGAATCTACAGGGTTTGATGTCTCAATTGTCATTTCTAGTCCTGTATTGAACTTTGTGAAAAATGGCTACAGAGCTAGTTTTTCAAACTAGAACTGTAACCTAGTAGCTTTTTATCGTTAGAATCTGATTAATATTCCATTGGGTAGTCTAACTAGACCGTTGCTTTGTCTGACTAATCTTCTAGCGGGAACAATTTCTTGGCTAGGAAGAATAACATCCCCGTTAGGAAGTCTCCAGTATCCTGGATTACGTAGTCTGACTACTCTCCTAGAAGTAATCACTTGTCCATTAGGCAGGCGATAGTCCCCATTCCGCAGCCTGACTACTCTTTGATAAACTTCTCTGGTTTGATATACCGATCTATGAGGGTTTCTATACTGTGCTTGGGCTGGTGTAGCCATCACTAGAGGAGAAAAGAATAAGGCTGTTCCTAAGAGGATCATTGCACGCTTTAGTTTCAACATGAAACTGTCTCCTTGTTTGTACTGTTGTTGCTATATGCTGTTCGTTGTAGGGAAACTATCCAGCTATGCCAGCCATTATCAACTCGGTGATAGTAATATCATAAGTGACTAAAGTCACTAATATATACACATTTATCTGTGAAAAAAGTCATACGTTTTTTAATAAGTTATTAACTAAGTCTCGAAATTGTATTTGTCATTATTGTGTCACTTTTTTATGGTGATTCATATTATTTATTGTTAGTTATCGAATGTTTACTAATATGTACAAAAAATATAGATACCATCTCCTAACATTCCTTGTATTAGGCAATCGGCAATTTTGCTAATTAGTCTATATTAGAGGCGATCGCTCTCTAAAATTCACCAATCTTTACCTCTAAAAATCTGACTGATTAGCTATGATTGTGAATAATTAAATTCTTCTGGACTTTTCGGTTGCATCATATCAAATAGATGCTGGCGTTGTTCTGGATTGAGTAACTCTCGCATTACTAACATACTTTCAAATCGCATATTCTCTAAAGCAAAATATAAATTTTGCAGTTGCTTTGTATTTTTCCAGAATTTCATCTGATGTAGCTGTTCCTGCGATCAGGATGATCAAGTCTGTTGAAACTGTTGCAGTATTTGCTCTAGATTTGGGTAGAGATTAATTGCTAGTTGTTGCTGTTGTTCTAATGTCAAAATGAGTAACTGATGTAACTCGATTGGGCTGAATTCAAACAAGGAATTTTGCTCAGACATTTGTAAAATTAACGGTTGTGATGGAGAAGATGGTGTAGCTGCAAGAAAGTTGATCCTGAAACAAAGAAGAAGCATTCCTAAAAGAGCAGCACGGCGTAACCACATAAAACCTCACGTCAAAAATAAAATGTAAGTACTAACTTATTAATTGAGCAAAAAAAATTTGAGTTGATTTAATCAACTTTTGGGATGAGGTGCAATTCCCTGCCAGACTGTCTCCACCAAGTTCTCTACCAAAGCTATCGCCGTCAGTGAAGTTAGTGCTGATGTATGAGCTTCTGCGGCTAGTAAATCTATAGGTAAAGCTTCTAGAGGTGGTATCTGCTCTAACATTACGTAATTCATCAACGCACCCATGATGACATGAGCCAGAGTTTGAGGATCACAAGGACGAAGCCGACCTTGATTCATTTCAAACTCTAAAAAACTCATGAGGATTTTTAAATCACGGATGGGTTTTGCATTTTGACCTCTCATTTCTGGTAAAGCCTTACCACGAGAGCGAAGCATCATGATGCGCGGAAAGATATCCCTATAAAATTCCAAAATCTGAAGACATATGTGAACCAAATTTTGTTTGAGATCACCTTTGCCGCACAAACCCTCTAATTCGTTAACCCAAGGAGGTGTGTCGGGTATACCCATAGCAGCAAAGAATAAGTCTTCTTTAGTTGTAAAACGTTTGAAAATAGATGCTTCGGAAATCCCAGCTCGTTGAGCAATTTCTAGAGTAGAGCCACTAAAACCTTTTTGGAAAAAGACTTCACGGGCAGCTTCTAATATTTGCTGATTGGTAATTTTTGGAGTACGAGCCATAAATAAGTAATTCAATACTTATTAATTTATCCATAAGTGATGATTATGTCAACAGTCATGAGTTATTCCTCTGTGTTCCCCTGACTCTGTGCTAACGACTGTAAAATTTGCCTGTCACCTCAAGCGGATATCGTTTAAGCTAGCTGAAAGATTATGTGATATGTGATTTCAGAGGCGGTAGTGTGCCTAAATACTTTCGTTTAGTTTCTCTTTTAGTTGTCTGTGGTTTGTGGAGTGTCCCAAAAACGGTTCATGCCCAGGCATTAATACCTCATGCTTTGCAGTTAGATGCTGCTAAGTTAGAAAAGCAGGGATTGGGTTTAGCACAAGAGGCTGCCCAACTGGGACAGTTTCAGCAGTTTGAGTTGGCTTTGCCAAGAGCTAGATTGGCTAGTCAATTAGCTCCTGGTAATGATAAAGTTTGGTTTCTTTTGGGCGGTTTGCAGCTGCAAACCAAAAATTATGATGCCGCGATCGCATCTTTAAATAAAGCCAAATCTCTGAATCCAAAAAATGCAGAAGTTTTCTTTGCGCTGGGTTCAGCTAATTTTCAACAAAAAAAATATCCAGCAGCTATAGAAAATTATCAAGCCGGTTTGAAGTTAAAACCCAACGATCCAGAAGGGCTATTTGATTTGGGAAATGCTTACTACATGGTAGGACGCTTACCAGATGCGATCGCCCAATATAACAAAGCTGTGGCTCAAGACCAGAAATTCTGGCCAGCGATTAACAACATCGGCTTGATTGAATACGAACAGGGTAATGCTGATGCGGCTATTAAACGGTGGCAATCTGCTGTCTCGATTGATAAGCAAGCCGCAGAACCATTGCTGGCTTTAGCGGTAGCCCTATACACCAAAGGTGATCGCCAACAAGGATTGTCTCTAGGAGAAGCTGCACTAAAGATCGATCAACGCTATGCCAATATAGATTTTCTCAAAGAAAATCTTTGGGGCGATCGCTTACTATCTGACACGCAAAAATTCCTAGAATTACCTCGAATTCAAGCTGCCTTAGAACAGGGAGAAAGTACACCAAGATAGTAGGGATTGGTGAGTAGGGAGTAGTGAGTGGTGGGGAATTTAGTAACAAATTGAATATTCGTCTATTCCCTACCTTCTTTTCGGGGTAGTGAATTGAGTATCCCTGTCTATACTTAACTCCCGACTCCCGACTCTCTAATTTCCTACTTGCAGATTAGAACTAATTATAGTACATATATACTAAATGATAAGGAATTGTTCACCAAAAACATTAGTGAGAGAATATTCCTTAGAAAATGTCTGAAGTTTTCATTAGTTGTCTGTAGGGAGAAGTGCCACGATTTGGTCAACAAACTGTTGATGGTCTACAACCGGCTTAGAAATATAGCCATCAGCACCACTGAGTCGGAGAAAGTTTTCGCGATCGCCTTCCATCGCGTGTGCTGTTACTAAAATCACGGGTAAATTTGCGGTTTGAGGATCAGACTTTAACATTTGGGTAATTTTGATCCCATCTACAGATTTGCCTTGATAAACACTTCTAGAGAGAGAAACATCCATTAAAATTAGGTCTGCCTCTCCTGCCTGTGCAATTTTCATGACTTCTTCTACATTTTCCGTATGTTTAACGCCTAAACCACCTCGTTTGGTCAAAATCTTAGAAAAAACGCGAGCATTAATTAGATCATCTTCAACAATCAAAACAGTTTTCATGAGAACTTTATTTATAGAGGTAAGGGAAAGACATCAATTCACAATTTAAAATTCCCTTGGTTTAGCAAGACTATTGCCAACGGGAAATAAGAAAAAAAATTCACGATGAAGAAATCCAATCATAGCAATTAACTTGAATACAGCACGGTATGGGATTTATAGTCGTGAGAATAGATCATCATTTGATGAAACTACTTGTCTCCTTTTTAATAGTGTATGTAGCTACTCGTCATCAAGGATGATACTACGGCTTTTTATGCTGTGATAATCAAGATTATGTTATGAATCCCATTTCATCCGTTATGCTTTGTTTGCTGCATTATTTAGTAACACTGATTTTTTTATAGTTCAATCTCAGGGAAAAAACTCATGGCAAAACAGTTAAACCTTCTCTCCAAGGGACAGGTAATCACAACAGCCCTGCACACCGAGATGCAACGGTCTTACTTAGAATATGCCATGAGTGTGATTGTAGGGCGGGCATTACCAGATGTACGTGATGGTTTAAAGCCAGTGCATCGGCGGATTTTATACGCTATGCACGAACTGGGCTTAACACCCGATAGACCTTACCGCAAATGCGCGCGTGTAGTAGGGGATGTGTTAGGTAAATACCATCCACATGGTGATCAGGCTGTTTATGATGCCCTTGTCAGACTGGTGCAAGATTTTTCCAGTCGTTACCCCTTACTGGCAGGACACGGCAACTTCGGTAGCGTTGATAATGACCCACCGGCGGCGATGCGCTACACAGAAACCCGGCTTGCACCCATTAGCCATGAAGGGATGCTGACCGAAATTGGGGAAGAAACAGTCGAATTTGTCGGTAACTTCGATAATTCTCAGCAAGAACCTACAGTTTTACCCGCTCAATTACCCTTCCTATTGCTCAATGGCTGTGCAGGAATTGCTGTAGGAATGGCGACAAATATTCCACCGCATAATTTAGGGGAAATTGTTGATGGCTTGATTGCTCTCATCGACCAACCAGATTTGTCAGATGAAAAATTATTAGAGTTAATTCCAGGGCCAGACTTTCCTACTGGTGGTGAAATAGTTGGCGATACAGGGATTCGAGAAGCATACATCACAGGTAAAGGTGGGATTGTGTTGCGGGGAATCGCCACAGTTGATGAAGTTCCTGGGGGTCGAGGTAATAAACGGCGCACAGCCATCATCATCACCGAATTGCCTTATCAAGTGAACAAAGCTGGCTGGATTGAAAAGGTAGCTGAGTTGGTGAATCAAGGTCGCCTGCAAGGAATTTCCGATATTCGCGATGAAAGCGATCGCGAAGGGATGCGCGTAGTGATCGAACTCAAACGCGATACCAACCCCCAAGAAGTTCTCCAGCATTTGTATCACCAAACAGCTTTGCAAACTAACTTTGGCGCAATTTTGTTGGCGATCGTTGATGGACAACCCCGTCAGTTAAGTTTGCGGCAACTTTTACTAGAGTTTCTCAACTTCCGCGAAGATACGCTGAATCGGCGTTACACATACGAGTTAGGCAAAGCAGAAACTCGGTTGCACACAGTTGCAGGGTTATTAACAGCTTTGTCTAATGTGGATGCAGTTATTGAAATTTTGCGACAAGCCGCCGATGGTAGCACAGCTAAAGTGAGTCTGTGTAGCCGACTGGATTTAACTGAAAGTCAGGCTGATGCAATTTTAGCCATGCCATTGCGTCGTCTCACTAGTTTAGAACAGCAAAACTTACAGCGTGAGTATGAGGAACTGAGCCAGCAAATAGCTTTACTGGAAAAACTATTGGGCGATCGCAAAGAATTACTCAAGGCCTTGAAGAAAGATTTGCGATCGCTCAAAAAGAAGTACGGCGATCCTCGACGGACTAAGTTAGGTGCAGAGGAATTACCAAAAAGCAAAAGCCTAGACAAACAAACCAGTTCCACCAACACAGAAACAGAACCAGAATCTATCGCACCGCCAGAGGAAGTAATTTTAGAATCTACCCATCGAGGTTATGTGCGTCGGATTCAGCTATCAGGCAAAAAAGCCAAACTAGAAAACGGTTTAAATGATAATGACTTTTTTATTCAAACCGAGTTGACCGATACCCACAAAGATTTATTAGTGCTGACTAGTGGTGGTAAACTCTACCCCATTAAAATCGGAGATATTCCCCCCACTACTGGACGTTCACCACGGGGAACACCTTTGATTACGATGCTGACAAGTACAGCTCAAGGTACTCAAGAAGCTGTGGTGAGTCGCTTCATCCTTCCAACAGATTTAGAAACTCAGCAAATCGTTCTCTTAACCAAGCAGGGAAGAATTAAGCGTTTGGCTTTAAGTGAACTATCTAACCTGACACGGCGGGGCATTACGATTATTAAACTCAAAGATGATGATGAATTGTTGTTAACACAGTTTACTAAGTCAAATGAAGATTTGGTTTTAGCTAGTTCTGGCGGTCGGTTACTGCGTTTTCCAGCTAATGATGAACAATTACCCATCATGGGACGCACAGCGATGGGCTTGCAAGCATTACGAATCCTAAAACATCAATACATGGTGGGTGGCGTAAGTTTGGCTCAAGTCCCACACTTATTGTTAGTCACAGAAGAAGGATTGGCCAAACGCTTACCCGTCAACCAACTCAAGTCTGCTAACCGTGCTGACTTGGGTACACAAGCTATTAAATTTGCTAGTAAAACAGACAATCTGGCTGGAATGGTAGGGGCGATCGCTAATTCAGAAGTGGCACTCATAACCAACAAAGACCGAGTAGTGCGGATACCCATAGACACAGTGCCGATTTTAAATAGAGATGGCAAAGGTGAAAGTATTCTGCCACTCAGCCGTGATGAGAAAATTATTACGGTTGCTGAAGTCAAGTCGTCATAGGCAGAATATTTAATTCAACAGCATTTCAGTGTGTGAAAGGTACTTATTATAGTTAGCTAGATCTAGGAGACACTGTGTAGGTGTCTCTAAATCTCAAAATTAATGAGAAGGATTAGTAATAATAATTTTATTCTTAACTTAATTTTGATGATAAAAGCCTAATAAAAAAGTATGTCCTCTAAAATAATTGCTAGATTATAGCAATATTAACTATTATTCATATAGTCATCAGGAAAAATTTGCTTGCCTTGTACTCGGTAATTATGCCAAAAGATAGATGTATGAAGTCGTTCGTCTAATACAGGTAACGATTGCTGTCAATTTATGGCACAGAAAGTATAAATAAATGTTGCGCTTCTGAAAAATATTGTTATATTAATTTACATAAGGCAATAATCCTTAGCAAATTCAGTTTGGAGTCCACCATGACAGACACAACAAAAATCACTGCTCCTGTAATCGAAGATCGCAACGCTTGGCGTTGGGGCTTTACTCCTCAAGCCGAAATCTGGAACGGTCGCTTGGCAATGATCGGTTTTTTAGCAGCTGTATTAATTGAACTGTTCTCTGGTCAAGGCTTCTTGCACTTCTGGGGCATTCTGTAATATCAACTGTAACTGCATCTTTAATAGATAAAAATAGATAAATAAAAAACCTGGGAAATATATTCATCTCCCAGGCTTTTTATGAGTTTTATTCAAGAGTCCAAAGTCCACAGTCAACAGTAAAAAGGTTTGATGATTGACTATTGACTATTGACTATTGACCTTTAACTACCGAATATATTCCTTAAGCACACTGTTGCGATTAGGATGGCGTAACTTACGGAGTGCTTTAGCTTCAATTTGACGAATCCGTTCGCGGGTGACGTTAAAAATCTGCCCGATTTCCTCTAAGGTTTTCATCCGACCGTCATCCAAACCGTAACGGAGTCTGAGGACATCACGTTCACGAGGACTGAGACTGTCGAGAACTTTTTCGAGGTCTTCCCGTAACAGATTTTTAGAAACTTGATCTTCCGGTGTTTCACCATCAGATTCAATAAAATCACCTAAGCGGGAATCTTCTTCTTTACCAATAGGAGTTTCTAAGGAAATTGGTAATTGAGCAGATTTAGCAATGAACCGCAATTTCTCGATGGTCATTTCCATGCGAGTTGCGATTTCTTCTTCCGTAGGCTTGCGTCCCATTTCCTGAGATAGCAGCTTAGTGGTTTTCTTGATCCGGGAGATGGTTTCGTAAAGGTGAACCGGTAGACGGATGGTGCGGGATTGATCAGCGATCGCTCTAGTGATGGCTTGACGAATCCACCATGTAGCGTAGGTGGAAAACTTATAACCTTTTTCATGGTCAAACTTTTCAGCCGCCCGAATCAAACCAAGACTACCTTCTTGAATTAAATCTTGGAATGATAAACCGCGATTCATGTATTTTTTGGCAATAGAAACTACAAGCCGCAGGTTCGATTGCACCATTTTATCTTTCGCTCTGCGACCAATGTGCAGACGGTAACGAAATGCTGGTAATGGTAGTTGTACTGCTTCTGCCCATTCTTTATATTCGGGTTCGCGGTCTAACTGATCTTGCAAGCGATCGCGTACCCGTTCTAATTCCAATAAATCGGCAATTTTCCGTGCCAATTCAATTTCTTCATCAGCACGTAACAGCCGGATTCGACCGATTTCTTGCAAGTAAAGACGAATCGAGTCCTCGGTGTAGTGCTTCTTCTTACTTTGTGTCCGACGACGCGATTTAGCGGCTTTTCCAGACTTTGCGTCGTCCTCATCAGACTGAGGCTCTAAAAAATCATCAATTTCGCCTTCATCGGTAAGCAGCAAGTCCTCCTCGTCATCAATTAAGAGGTCTTCTAACTCGATTTCTTCAGGCTGATTCATTATTTCTAGGTCAGGCTGATAAATGCTATCGAGTACGTTGTTAGCCTGGTTCATGCCGCGTTCCTCATGCTCCTTGCAGAATCAATTACTCAAGATTTGGTTACTGCTCTTTTTAAAATGAGCTAGTTAACAAAGAAAAAAATAGGGTTTTAGATCGATTTCCCTGATGTTTTTTGGAAGTTTTGTTCTTCCTTAACAAATGTGAAAAGCTTTACTGGATAGTAGCTTACTCACCTCATGTCAAGCCAAGATTATTGCTGTTGCAGACAACTTTTAACTGGCTTGCCTAAATAAAGACTGGTCTTGATAAAAAAATTTACCACTTCATATAAATGAATTATGACTGTTGGCATATTTTCCTATAAAGACTGTTCCGATTGTAGCCTGTTTCACAAAAATTGCACTTTTTTTGTGTGTTAATCATGAAGTCATTAAGCAAGGTAAAGCCACTACTATCAAAAAGACATCAAACATGGTAGTGATGCACTTAAATTTTCTCTAAAGTTTTTGAGAATTGCAGTGGGATTATCTTTACATTCGCAGGAATTTAAAGCTGTCTTCACACGATTTCTGGTATTATGTAAAACATGAATTACCTAGAAATAGTGTATTTCATGTTAACTTAGTGCGGCAGCATTGAGTCACCCATTTTTACATTTCCTTCATAAAAGTGTCAGTCCGGAGAATTGGGTAAGACTTCCCACTAAATCAAGACACTAATTAAAGATAGTTCCTGTCTCTAAAGACTGAACTTTTCGTGTGTCCAACACCTTTACTAGTGAGTAAAGGTTGTGGAAACCACCCGCATGACAGTTAATAGAGATTTTAGGAATTCAGCCTTATTCACACATTAGCGCAATGCTGAGATTTCAAACCTCTGAATCTTGACAAACTTCAATTATTGTATCCAAAGATATTTTAATCAATTCAAACGGGATTTGACAGTTGAGATTACAGATGTTTGCCAACTTAAAGCAAAACTTTATCGAATACAGATGAAATAGTCTCTCTCCAAAAGTTAAAAGGATAACATATTAGCCAGCCAGTAGCAGACTATTGTCTACTCCTAGCAGAATGAGAGGCAGCAGCTTAATTCTAGTCTTCATATTGAGTTTAAAGCTATTTTTTATTTGGTGGTTTGTCAAAAAATTGCAATAAATTCGGCTGATTGTCGGGAGAACATTGTGGTTTTGTCATCTTCGATGCTGAAGATACTACGATAGTTAGACTACTTTGATGAATCAAGAGCTTTGCTATATCAGCTTAACAAATGCTGTTTCTGATGGTGGCGTTAATCAGCTTAGTAGCCAAAAATTAATATTTTTTTGAATTACTGTGGCAATAACAAAGAATATTTAATCAAACGCAACAACAAGGCTTGACACAAAAGCATACTTGTGCATTTTTGGCATAAGTCAAAACTGATAATGTAATTAATGATTTCTTAATGTATATTATCAAACAATTTTCCTTAACAAAAACAACAAAAAAATTCCCCGGAGTGATTTTTGGTAGAGATCCTGCATTCCGGGGAGATTTTCTATTTTAGGGCTGATGCCAATAGACTATTCACTGCGAGAGGTTTTAGGCCTGTAAGGGAGAAATATTTATATTCATGGACAAAGTTACTGTGGAGTTGCTGGGGTCGTCGTGGGTGTGGTATTTAAGCTAGCTGGAAAATTTGGGGGTAGGATTAATTTATCTACTACGTGAACTATACCGTTGCTGGCCGGAATGTCTGCTTGAGTGACTTTAGCATCATTCACGGTAATTGTTTGGTTGGTTGGGTCTACTTTAATATTGACAGGTTGACCCTCGACAGTTTTGACTTGTCCCGATTTCAGTTGATTAGAGCTAAATCTTCCAGGTACAACGTGATAGGCTAAGAGCCTAACTAATTGCTGTTTATTTGCAGGCTGTAAAAGATTGTCGAGTGTAGTTTTTGGTAACTCTGCAAAAGCAGCATCAGTGGGTGCAAATACAGTGTAAGGCCCTGCTGTAGTTAATTGATCGCTTAAGCCTGCGGCTTTGACTGCTTTAGTTAATGTTTGAAACTGTCCCTGGTTAGCTGCCGCGGTTGCTAGTTCTGCTAAATTGCGGTTAGAAGTTGTGCTATTGGGAGTGGGTGAAGTAGTGGGAACTGTAGGGGTAGGTGATACAGGTGGAACAGTTGCTGTGTTTACAGGGGTTGAGGTAACTGCGGGAAGATTACTTGTGGGAGTTTCTGTATTTGGTTGGGCGCAAGCTGATAAGGTGATGAGGCTACCTATACCCAGAATATTGAACAATATTCTTCCTGCCAAACTGCTGTTTGCTGTCATGGCTTTAGTTTAATTTCATTTCAATAGAGATTTATTTACAATAGTCAATATATTTTTCTTAACCTTCCTCATCCTAATGGTGTAGTTTAGAAGGCAATCAAGTTCAGTTAATCAGAAAAGCAAGAAACAGGAAACATTAAAGCTTCGCAAAACCCATAGGGTAGACAAGAGGGGGGGGAGCTATCTACAACTTTCTTTCCATGACAATAAAAAGGCTGGGCTTTGCTTTCGCTTCACCCAACCTATGCCAAGATGACTGAAAATGTATCTTCTTTTCTCTATTGTTGATTGTTCAGTTAGATATCTAAATCTGTAAGATTGAGTTTAGAACCGTAGGTTTCGATAAACTCGCGCCTGGGTGCAACACGATCGCCCATTAAAATTGTAAAGATGCGATCAGCTTCGGCTGCATCTTCAATTTCTACTTGCTTGAGGGTGCGAGTTTGGGGATTCATGGTGGTGTCCCAAAGTTGTCCAGGCATCATTTCACCCAAACCTTTGAATCGTTGGATGGTATAGTTGGCATTAGCCGGGAATTTGGCAATTATTTCTTGCAGTTCGCGATCGCTATAGCAATACTCATGATTCCGTCCCCGCTCTACTTTATATAATGGGGGGCAAGCAATATAAATAAAGCCTTGTTCAATGAGCGATCGCTGATATCTATAGAAGAAGGTAAGTAACAGAGTGCGGATGTGCGCCCCATCTACGTCAGCATCAGTCATGATTACAATCCGATGATAACGTAGTTGGGAAGCGTCAAATTCATCACCTTTTACCCCTAAACCCAAGGCTGTAATTAAGGCTTGAACTTCGTTGTTCTTATAGATTTTCGAGTCGTCAGTTTTCTCGATATTCAGAATTTTACCGCGTAGAGGTAGGATGGCTTGGGTACGGCGATCGCGTCCTTGTTTCGCACTACCACCTGCTGAGTCACCTTCTACAATAAAGATTTCTGATTCGCTAGGGTCACGGGAGCTACAGTCTGCTAATTTACCAGGTAATGGGGAAGATTCCAGTACAGATTTACGTCTGACTAACTCCCGTGCGTGGCGTGCAGCTTCTGCGGCTTTGAAAGCTTGGATGGCTTTATCTAAAATTGAGTCAGCAATGCTGGGATGAAATTCTAGGTATTCAGTGAGAACTTCTCCCACTAAGGAATCAACAATACCCCGAACTTCGGTGTTTCCGAGTTTAGTTTTAGTTTGTCCTTCAAATTCGGGGTCTGGGACTTTCACCGAAATCACCGCCGTTAAACCCTCGCGGACGTGTTCACCACTGAGGTTGGGTTCATTTTCTTTAATTTTATTCCGCTTGCGAGCGATCGCATTCAATGTTCTGGTTAAAACCGCTTTTAACCCTTCTAGGTGTGTACCGCCATCAACAGTCCGAATATTATTGGCAAAACCCAGCACGTTGTCTGTATACGCATCAGTACACCACTGCAAAGAAACTTCTATTTGAACGTTATTGCGTTCTCCCTGCACATAAATAATTTCTTCGTGTAGTGGTTGCTTCTCACGGTTCATGTAAGCGATATATTCTTTAATCCCACCCTTATACTCGTAGGTTTCTACCTTGGGTGTATCGCTTTTGAGAAGTTCTAAACGGTTATCTGTAAAAGTGATCTTAACTCCTGCATTCAAATACGCCAATTCGCGTAACCGAGCTGCTAGGGTGATGTAATCAAACTCAGTACCAGTAGTAAAAATTTGCTCATCTGGCTTAAATTTAACAGATGTACCTGTTCTCGCTTCTTTATAAGGCTTGGCGACAAGTTCCGTGGCGGGAACACCTCGTTCATATCGCTGGGTATGAACCTTTTTATCTCGCCAGACTGTTACTTCTACAACTTCAGATAAAGCATTAACAACAGAAATCCCAACCCCGTGCAATCCTCCAGAAACTTTATAACCACCGCCGCCAAATTTACCTCCAGCGTGCAGCACAGTTAACACAGTTTCTAGAGCCGATTTCCCCGTGCGTGAGTGAGTATCGGTAGGAATACCCCGACCATCATCTGTCACCGTTACTGAACCATCAGCATTCAGATCCACCTCAATATGAGTACAGTAACCTGCTAAAGCTTCATCAATAGAGTTATCGACCACCTCATAAACTAAATGGTGGAGTCCTCGCGGGCCGGTAGAACCGATGTACATCCCCGGTCGTTTGCGGACGGCTTCCAGACCTTCCAGAACTTGAATCTGATCGGCACTGTAACTGCTCGTCATGAAAATTCTCCTGATGTGTGGGGTTGAAATCGCCCAAGGGCTATAAAGTCAAAACACACCAAAATTCTAACACAAAAGGCTTGATGGCGACTGTAGGGCAATTTTGTGAGAAGTTTATATAGGGGATCTATCCCCATAAGTTTTTTGAATTTATTCCTTGAATATTTCAAATTTCACAAATTTATAACATAGTCTATGGGTTTTTGAGTAAGAAAGATGAAGAGCTTGTAGTGTCTAGGGTAGAAAGAGCAAAAAGCTTCAAGATTCTAGCACAGAGGGAGGGGACTGGGGATTGAGGAGACGGAGACAAGGGAGACAAGAAAGAAAAACTCTTGACTGTTGACTAATGACTATTGACCATTGACTAATGACTAAATTAATCGTAATTTGTGGTGCTACGGCGACGGGGAAATCTGGTTTGGCTGTGAATTTGGCGAGGTGGCTGGGTTCTGTAATTCTCAGTGCTGACTCTCGTCAGGTTTACCGTGAGTTTAATATTGGGACAGCGAAACCAACATTAACGGAACAACGACTAGTTCCTCATTATTTGATAGATATCTGCGATCCCCAAGACACTATGACAGTAGCAGACTATCAAGAACAAGCACAAAACTTAATTAATTCCCTTAGTGCTTCTCCATTGTTATTGGTTGGTGGTACTGGGTTATATATCCGCTCTATTGTACAAGGAATGAAAATTCCTAGAGTTGCACCGAATTATGAATTGCGATCGCAACTCGAATCTCTAGGACAAACTACACTCTACGGCATATTGCAACAAGTTGATCCTACTGCGGCGCAAAAAATTCATCCGAATGATCCTGTGCGAACTTTACGAGCCTTAGAAGTATTTTATGTAACGGGAATTCCAATTTCTGAGCAGCAAGGAGAAAATCCCCCGAATTATCCGATTTTGCAGATTGGTTTAGATTGTGATGTCGAAAAATTAGCACAACGTATTTACAAACGCACTGAGCAAATGCTCCAAGATGGTTTAGTTGCAGAAGTTGAATATTTGGTTCAAAAATATGGTGCTGACTTACCTTTGTTAAATACTTTAGGCTATCAAGAAATCAAGCAATATTTAAGTGGAGAAATTTCTTTAGAAGTAGCCAAAGAATTAACAGTTTTGCATACGCGACAATTCGCTAAACGCCAACGCACTTGGTTTAGAGCATATCCCCAAATCGAATGGTTTGATGCTACTGATCCTAATTTGTTAGAAAATGTTTGGCAGCGTGTACAAGAATTTATCAACCATACGTAGAGACGTTTTATTAAACGTCTCTCTATATGGTAATAAAACTTTTTACAGCGTACCAGGATCAATTCCCATTGCTCGTAGTCTTTCTGCTAGTAACTGAGCGCGTTCTTCTGCTTTTTCAGCACGTTGTCGTTCCTGTTGAGCCAGTTCATCACCAGTCAGTAAAACACTACCGTCTTGATAGCACCAACGTAACCAAATATCATGTCTACTTTCAAATTTACCTTCCCAGAGAGTCACACCTAAACCTACTTGTTCTAACCAAGTTTCGGAAGTTTCAAAATAGCGTCTTCCCCTCAATTCATAAACCCGTAGGATTTTTTCTCCTAATTGCTGAGTGGAATCATAAACAATGTAGTAACTGACTCGCATTTGTTCATAAATTTGCTGCTTTTTACCGAGTTCGTCACCTTCTTGATTAGAGACAATTTCAATTACGACTTCTGGAGGTTTACCAAACCGCCAAACCATATAACAGCGATTTTGTTTCTCCCACCAATTTTCAGGAGTTTGTACATCCAAGCTGAGGAAAACATCGGGTACAATCGCAGGCTGTTTATCTGTGTGATAAATACCAACGTTAGCTTCAGCTAAAAAACTCTGATTTTGTAAAGAACTATAAAGAGAACCGACTAATAAGCGTTGTTGTTTAACAGACGCAAAATTATCCACTGGTGTATCATCTTCAGTAATTAGCTGGTTGGCATCTGGTACATAGAAATCATCATTATTTATGAGGAGTTGCTCAACCATAAATTTATCTACTATGTAAAAGCGTTATTTCTAGGTTAATTGATTGTAAGTCAGACGGTACGTAATCATTTACCTACAATAACTGTGTAGCCTGTGCCAAAATCTACATATGTAGGTCTGTAGAGCAGCATCAATGATTGGATACATACTGCGGCGGCGTTATAGAATTATCGAACAATTAGGATCAGGCGGTTTTGGAGAAACTTATTTAGCTGAATACCCAGAGGATCTACCCGTCAGCCCAAAGTATAGATGTGTTATTAAGCGGCTTACTAGACCTCAAACTCCAGACTTAGATACAGAAGAAAGGTTCAGAAAGGAAGCAGCTATATTATTTAAATTGGGTAAGGAACATTCCCAAATACCTGAACTGTATGATTTCTTTGAAGAGAATAGAGAACTGTATATTGTCCAGGAATTTATTGAAGGGCATGATCTGAGTTACGAAATAGAAAAGGGAAAACCTTGGAGTGAAGCTGATGTAATTCAACTTTTACAAGAGATTCTAGAAGTGCTGGCTTTTGTTCATCAAAATAATGTAATTCATCGAGATATCAAACCATTGAACTTGATGCGGCGATATTCAGATAATAAAATTGTCCTCATTGATTTTGGCATCATCAAAGAAATCAGCACTTTAGAAGTTAATGCTCAGGGAAAAATCAGTAGTACAGTACCAATTGGTACTCGTGGTTATATGCCAAGTGAGCAGCTTCATGGTCATCCCAGATTATGTAGTGATGTATATGCACTGGGAATGGCTGCGATTCAAGCTTTAACTGGAGTTTCACCACAAGAACTAAGAATAGATCCTGAAACATTAGAAGTTGTCTGGCGAGAAAAAGCTCAAGTGAGCAACTTGCTCGCAGACATTTTAACTAAGATGGTGCGATACAATTTCAGGCAGCGATATGCAGATGCAGATGAGGCATTGCAAACCTTAAAACAATCAGGTTTGCTTTCATTAACTTTTACGACCTCACTCAAACGAATCAAGATTAATGGTAAGTATGGTTATATTAACCAGATGGGGCGGGTAGTTATTCCACCTCAGTTTGATGATGCTTGTAACTTTTGTGAAGGGCTAGCGTTGGTCAAGATTGGAGACAAATTTGGCTATATTAACCAAACAGGACAGCTAGTTATTCCACCTCAGTTTGATGATGCTTCCGACTTTTCCGAAGGACTGGCAAAAGTGAAGGTCAGAAATAAATCTTGCTACATCAACAAGAGTGGTAGGATAATGATTCGGTCTAGGTTTGATGAAGCTTGGAGTTTTTTTGAGGGTCTGGCAGTGGTCAAGATGGGTGATAAGTTTGGCTATATTGGTAAGAGTGGTCAGCTAGTCATATCACCTCAGTTTGATGATGTTTGGGACTTTTGTGAGGAACTTGCACGAGTCAAAATCGATGATGAGTGGGGATATATCGATAAAACAGGAAAGCTAATCATATCACCACAGTTTGGTGATGCTTGTGACTTTTGTGAGGAACTTGCAAGAGTCAAAATCGATGATAAGTGGGGATATATCGATAAAACAGGAAAGCTAGCGATATCTCCTCATTTTGATGAAGCTTGGGGCTTTTCTGAGGAACTTGCAATAGTCGAAATCAATGACAAATATGGCTATATTGATAAAACAGGAAAGCTAGTGATATCTCCTCATTTTGATGATGCTGGAAGTTTTTCTCAAGGTTCGGCATGGGTCAAAATTGCTAAACAGGAACATTATATAGATAAGATGGGAAGGTTTATTTTTTGACTCTATCAGCGTCAATATAAAATTTTAAATTTTGATTTTTTGACTTCACTTAACAACACAAACAAATAATAAAAAATGCAGCAATGCCATCGTCTGCTATCCACCAATAAAACTTAGTAACGATGACAACATCGCCTCATCATCCCCTGAAACTGCTATTCTGGCAACAATAGTAATTAAACTAACCCACTTAGCAGTTAAATAAAAATCTATGCTTACCCAAGATAAACAACAACGTAATTGGAAACCCATCATCAAAGCATTTGAGGCGGTGCTGGGTACAAATGGCGTAGTGCAACGTCGTGAAGAACTCATCACCTATGAGTGTGATGGTTTAACTAGCTATCGTCAACGTCCTGCTGTGGTGGTGTTACCACGAACTACAGAACAAGTGGCGGCAGTAGTGAAGATATGCAACAAGTATGCTGTACCTTTCATCGCGCGGGGTTCGGGGACAGGTTTATCTGGCGGTGCATTACCTTCGGAAGACTCTGTTTTGATTGTTACCTCGTTAATGCGACAAATCCTGAATGTTGATTTAGATAATCAGCGTATTGTTGTGCAGCCAGGAGTGATTAATAGTTGGGTAACACAGACTGTTAGTGGTGCTGGATTTTACTATGCTCCTGACCCATCCAGCCAAATCATTTGCTCAATTGGGGGAAATGTGGCAGAGAACTCTGGCGGGGTGCATTGCTTAAAGTATGGTGTTACTACTAATCACGTATTGGGTTTAAAAATCGTCACGCCGGAAGGGGAAATTGTTGATTTAGGGGGAGAAGTTCCCGAAACTCCTGGCTATGACTTAACGGGTATCTTTGTTGGTTCGGAAGGTACTTTAGGAATCGCTACAGAAATTACTCTCAGAATTTTGAAAAGTGCAGAATCTATTTGTGTATTGTTGGCAGATTTTACTAGTGTAGAAGCTGCCGGGGAAACTGTTTCTGATATCATCAGCGCGGGAATCATTCCTGGTGGTATGGAAATGATGGATAATATTAGTATTAACGCTGTGGAAGATGTAGTTGCTACTAATTGTTATCCCCGTGATGCTACAGCTATTTTGTTAGTTGAAATAGATGGTTTAGAAATTGAAGTCGCAGAAAATAAAAAACGCGTCGCAGAAATTTGCAAGAAAAACGGGGCGCGGAATGTGACTTCTGCTAGTGACCCAGAAACTAGGTTGAAGTTGTGGAAGGGACGTAAAGCAGCATTTGCGGCAGCTGGTCATTTAAGTCCAGATTATTATGTGCAGGATGGGGTGATTCCTCGGACACAGTTACCGTATGTTTTACAAGAAATTGAGGTTTTAAGCCAAAAATTTGGCTATCAAATTGCGAATGTCTTTCATGCTGGTGATGGTAATTTGCATCCATTGATTCTTTTTGATAATGCTGTTCCTGGTGCATTAGAAACCGTTGAAGAATTAGGCGGGGAAATTCTCAAACTGTGTGTCAAAGTTGGCGGTAGCATTTCAGGGGAACATGGTATAGGTGCTGATAAAAAATGCTATATGCCAGATATGTTTAGTAGTACTGATTTAGAAACTATGCAGTGGGTAAGACAGGTATTTAATCCTCAAGGTTTAGCCAATCCCGGCAAAATATTTCCTACACCCCGCACTTGTGGGGAAGCCGCTAATCAAATGATTAATCAGCAGTTTGCAGGGGTGGAAAGGTTTTAATTTAGTTTGTCGTAAGAACTTAAGTCCTTACGACAAACTAAATTAAGTGTTCACTGCTAACTATTCAATAACTAACTTTGAGCCAAGATGTAAAGTGACAAGTTTGTATTTGGCACTTTGTATCTTGGCAGATTATTATGATATTTCTACATTGTCCAGAGAAATTATGATTTATTCTGTATTGATAAATATGTCTACCCAACGAAGTCAAAACCACACATGAATCGGTTGGCTAAACTTTGTTTATTTTATTTACTTTGCGTGCAATTGATATTGTGCTTAACAATATTTTCAGATCCTTCATTATCTAATTATCAAGAAAAAAATAGCCTACCAACTACAACAGAAATTCGTGGAGTTTGGTTAACTAACGTTGCCAGTGGTGTGCTATTCGTTCCTTGGGGGATTGACCGTGCTATTAATCAACTATCTGCACTCAATTTTAATACTATTTATCCTGTAGTTTGGAATCGAGGACATACTTTTTATAAAAGTAACACAGCTAAATTATTTACAGGTAGTGATGTTGACCCTTTTTTGAATGCTGTGCATGGTGGTCAAGATGTTTTAAGAAAGTTATTGAAATTAGCTAAATCTAAAGGTTTAACCGTCATTCCCTGGTTTGAATATGGTTTTATGACTCCTGCTGATTCGGCATTGGCGAAGCGTTATCCTGATTGGTTAACTACTGGCCAGCAAGGGGAGAAAACTATTAGTGAAATGTTGCCAGAGGAAATAAACAATGAACCGACGAATAAATTAGCTTGGTTGAACCCATTACATCCTGAAGTGCGAGAGTTTATCTTGTCGTTAATTACAGAAGTTGTCAGTAATTATGATGTAGATGGAATTCAGGTGGATGATCATTTTGGAATGCCTGTAAAGTTTGGTTATGACTCGTTTACTATTGACCTATATCAAAAAGAACATCAAGGTAAAAGTCCGCCTCTTGACCCTTTGAACCCAGAATGGATGAGTTGGCGTGCTAATAAAATTACTGAGTTCATGGCAGAAATATATAAAGCTGTAAAAGAGATAAAACCTAATATCAAAATATCTTTGTCTCCCAATGGCAAAGCTTTTGCCTATAAAAATTATTTGCAGGATTGGGAAACTTGGGTAAAAAGAGGTTTACTTGACGAGTTGATTGTACAGGTTTACCGCAGTGATCAAACTAGTTTCCTGGCGGAATTAGAAGCACCATCTGTAAAATTTGCTCAGACTAAAATTCCTGTAGCTATTGGCATTTCTACAGGTACTTTGCGGAATCCAGTGAAGATTGCACAGGTGCAAGGACAGATAGAAGCAGTGCGCGATCGCCAATTTTTTGGTATGTCTTTTTTTTACTGGGAAAGTCTGTGGGGTTACATCACACCAGAATCACCTCAAAAACGGCGTAAAGTTTTTCGTGAGTTGTTTTTAGCTAAGGCAAAAAGGCCATTGACGATAGGTAGGAAATAGGTGACAGGTGACAGGTGACAGGGAGTAGAATGTATGAGGTAGAAAAGGCAGTAAGTAATATTGCTTATAAAGCAATGACTAATAACTAATGAATTTTCCTAAAACCCCGTCGAAATTTGCACTGCTGTGGATGATTGCAACTTTTGGCGGTTTTTTGGTGAGTTTGTGCTGGATTGAAATTGGTGAACGGGCTGAAATTGGGGTAGTACAGGCGGCGATGGGAGGGCTGGCGATCGCACTGCCGCAAAGTCTTATCCTGAGAGAAAATATTTATACTATGAGATGGATTATCTTAACGTTAACAGCCTGGGTATTACTCACAGCTATAGGCATGGGTGCAGTCGGTTGGAGCATTCCCGCTTCGGGAATTCTATCTTTGAGACTTTATTTTGGGGCAATACATGGAGCATTTGGCGGCTTTGCTATTGGATTATCTCAATGGTTAGCAATCCGTCAGCCAACATCTTGGGCTTGGCAATGGATAATAGTTAACTCTCTGAGTTGGGCTGTAGCTTTACCTGTTGGTTATGCTGTGGGGGTAACATTACACCAAATAACCCGCTTGTTTTTAGGCGAGGTTATCGGGTTGGCTATCACTTGGCTAATTGTCGCTATCCTCACAGGCCTTAGTGTTGATAAATTGATGGGCGAGTGAAGGAAGGAAAAAATAAAAAGGTAAAAGATTGTTTTCTCTTACCTTTTTACTTTTTCCTTTTACCTTTTTTATGCCCTAATTCGTTTCCTGAATTTGCAAGCGGACAGTATGTTCTGTCGCACCACTTAATTGCACTTCCATAACTTCGCTACCTAGAGGTTCGATGCTGCTGAGGAGCGATCGCAAATTCGGTGTACTTGCACCAGTATCTACATATAATCTATCTGCTAGATTGCTAATCCGTTTCCAGGTCATGTATAACTTAGCAATGGTTTGTTCTATCTGGGATGCTTGATTGACTAAGTCAGCCGCCACACTTAAACAGCCAACTCTTTGCGCTTCTTCTAGGGCGGTTTCGATATCTACATCATTATCTGTTAAAGCTTGTACTTGAGCAGCCGATTTCAGATATTTGGCTAACTGACGGGCTTCTGTCGTTACCTGCTTGAGAGTATCCACATCGGGATTAGACGCAATTTCTTTTTGAATAAATTTTTGATGCTGTTCTGGTAATTTTTCCATTTCTTTTACCAGAGGAGCGATGTAGCGAGGGGGAAGGGAATTTTCGGCGGCTTTTACTTTTACGGGTTCTGGTAACAAGTCCGAAGACATCGCTGTCCATTCATCTGTGAGTTGACGGACTTCTCGTCTTGTAATGCGATCGCCTTTACTCGCTGCTTCACTTACCATTTGTTGCACTTCTGGGGAAGCTTTGGAAGTTTCCACAAAAGCGCGTTTGCTGAAATTATTGACTGCATTGGGTTCAAGTTTACCCTCTTCTAGCAGGGTATCAGCACTATTAGCTAATTGAATCCAAGCATAGGCTTGACTTTTGCTGATTTCTCGTTGCTTAAGCCAGTTGAGAAAACCTGCACCGCGGCCATCACCGCCTTTTTTTTCTCTGTCACGAATTGCCCTTAAGATGCGCCCCCGCCAAATTTCGGTTTGCAAGTCAAAGCGATCGCACACCTGCCAAGCTATATCCAACTGCTGTTGGAAATCTGACTCTGGAATCTGTTCGTCTTCGGGGTCGGGCAGTTCAAAGGTAAGATCCGCAGGCTGTTGCAAAGCAGCAGCGAGGTCATTGATATTATCCGTTGATTGCACAGTTGGTAACTTATTACTCTAGCGATCGGCTTATTATTACACAATCTGGGGACATTGACCCTGTGAATTTTGGATTGTTTTTCTCGTTTCAGTAGGTTATGTGGAGCGACAGCGTAGCCCAACAAAACTTTTTAAGACTACACTAACCCAACCATGTTTTTTATGAATCCATTCGTTAGCCTGGGATACCCGTAAATGAGTCTTTGATACTCGTGAACGAGTATTTTTTGCCGGTTAACGAGTCTTTGATACTCGTGAACGAGTATTTTTTGCCGGTTAATGAGTCTTTGATACTCGTGAACGAGTATTTTTTGCCGGTTAACGAGTCTTTGATACTCGTGAACGAGTATTTTTTGCCAGTTAATGAGCCTCTGATACTTGTGAACGAGTATTTTTTGCTCGATGTTAAAGCTTCAAGCTAAATAACTTGACAAACATAACCACTCTTGGCTAGCACAGGGCAAAATAAAGACAGTAAGAGCGATGTGAACGCCATCCCGCTAATGAGTTATTGTCTTAATCCCCGCTGTCCCAAGCCAGAAAATCCTGATGATGTCAAGTTTTGCTTAAGCTGTGGTTCTAAGTTACTGCTGAAAGAACGCTATCGCGCCATTAAACCCATCGGACAAGGTGGTTTTGGCAGAACTTTTTTAGCTGTAGATGAAGATAAACCCTCAAAGCCGCGCTGTGTCATTAAGCAATTTTACCCCCAAGCCCAAGGGACAAACACAGTCCAAAAAGCGGTGGAGTTATTTACCCAAGAAGCGGTGCAGTTAGACGAATTGGGGAAACATCCACAAATTCCTGAACTTTTGGCATATTTTACCCAAGACGATCGCCAGTATTTGGTACAAGAATTTATTAATGGGGCAAACTTAGCACAGGAATTGGGAAAAAAAGGCGCGTTCAGTGAAACACAAATTCGGCAATTACTCCATGATTTATTGACCGTATTGCAATTTTGTCATGCCCAACAAGTGATCCACCGGGATATTAAACCAGAAAATATTATTTTACGGGGTAGTGATAATAAGTTAGTGTTAGTCGATTTTGGGGCTTCTAAATCTGCCACTGGCACTGCTTTAAATAGAACGGGAACTAGTATTGGTAGTCCTGAATATGTAGCTCCAGAACAAATCAGAGGTCGGGCAACTTTTGCTAGTGATATTTATAGTTTAGGGGCGACTTGTATTCATTTATTAACGGGGCGATCGCCTTTTGATTCTTATGATACAAATAACGATACTTGGGTTTGGCAGCAACACTTAAAAACACCAATCAGTAATAGTCTAACTAATGTTCTCAACAAAATGTTAGCAAGCATTCCTGTAAGGCGTTATCAAACAGTAGATGAGGTCTTGCGAGATTTAAATTTACCATCTTCAGTAGTAGCAACACCAGCCAACCCAACTCATCAATCACAAGCTACTTTACCACCAACTTTTATTAGTCCAACACCGAGTCAAGTTGACCTAGAATTAGAGGAACTAAAAACGCAATTTCTGCCAGGTGGTAAAATTAAACCTCAAAATATCCAGCCGCAAACAACAAATAATCCTCCTGCTAACAAAAGCGAAATTGACCGAGAATTAGAAGAATTAAAAGCTAAATATCTTGGGGAGAATAACCTTTAAATATCTAGAGAGTTGGGAAAATCTCAGAGATTTTGTATATCTATTCCCTAGCTAAAGGTTGATTGTCATCATAGTTACGTGCATAAGTAAATTCTATTTCACTTTCTTTGTCTCTTCCTCGTTGATAAACAATAGGGCAAAGTTTCGTGTTAGCACTCATACAATCCATGTGTGGTGTTTTAGCGCACACTATTAATAAACCACCTAGGATAAATAGCAAACCACAAATGGCGGCTGTCTGAAGCCAAGAAATTTCTAAGATTCCGTGAACCACTACTTCTCGCAAAACGGAAACGATCGCTACCTCTACAGCTACCCCCACAGCAATGCTATGTTCTTGGAGATAAACCATTAAGAGCCGGAATAATTCCACTAAAATTAGCACAAATAGAATTTTGGCTGTAACGTGTTTATAATTTAGGGGTTGAGAGATTGCAATAAAAATTCCCCACAGTTCTATGAGCATGAAGCTAAACAAAGCTAAACACAAGACAATTACTAATAAGTCCTGAAAAGCTTCCATATGGCGAACTATCGCATGACGGTCTAGCCAGCGATCGCAAAATAAAAATCGACTTTTGATGCGCTTTTTCATTGAAACTTCCGGTTTTAAACGGTCATTGAAGACCTGTACAGCTATTTCATGGCTTATGTTTATTTTTATCTAACATTAATTGTTTTCGCATCAGCAGTAATGATGATTTAAGAGTTATGATTTATTAACTGTTAACTCTCAAATTTATAATTCAATCTACATCATAATATTTCATCAATAACTGTTCATAATTCACTATTGATTATTTTGAATTTTGTACCTGCTGTAACAATTTTTCGGCATTTTTTGCCCATTGAGTATTACCTTGAGCGTTATACAAATTTTTGGCATGGGTAAATACTTTCACCGCTTCCCCGTATTGATTTAATTGCATAAACACTAACCCAGCACCATAATAAGCATTGGGATAATTAGGATTAGCTTCTGCTGATTTTCTAAAGGATGCTAAAGCTTCTTGTGTTTTGCCTTGATTAAACCGAATCACACCTAAATTGTAGTGAGCATCAGGATATTGCGGATTAATTTTGATAGCTTGTTCAAAGGCAGCTTGAGCTTGTTGAATTTTACCTTGTTGCAGATAACATAAGCCTATATGATAGTGAGGCTCTGGAGCATTTTTACTATATGTCATCGCTTTTTGAAAAGATGCGATCGCTCCTTCCCAATTTTGCTGCTGTTGTCTGACTAATCCTAAGTTATAGTGAGCAAAACCTAATTGTGGATCAAGTTCTAAAGCGCGTTGTAAATATTCAGTTGCCTGCTGTAAATTACTTCCTTCTAACAATGCTCCCCCTAAGTTTGCAAAGGCGAGAGAGAAGTTAGGATCAGCTTGGGTAGCACGATAAAATGCGTTGGCTGCTGGTTGTAATTGTCCGGTTTGTCGCAGTGCTAACCCTAAATTGTAATGGGCTGCGGCTAAATTCGGATCTAATTGAGACGCACTCTGAAAAGCTGCGATCGCCTCTTGTACTCTTCCCGCTTGAATTGCTTGTAAGCCTTGATTCAATAAGGTTGTGGCTGTTGGTAAGCTAGTCTGTGCTAGAGGCGTAGGGATGTAGGGGTATAAGGGTCTGCGGGTGTGAGGGTTTGCTGATATTGGCGCAATACCACCCAATACTAATGTTAAGCTCAGTATTCCAACTAGCCGATAATTATAGATAGATAATTTCATTGATGTGTCTGCTTTAATTAATTTCCGTCACTGTTATTCATAAAAAGTCTTTTAAAAAGTTAGGTTTTAACAAAACTTTTGTTTTTGGCATTAAAGTTAGTTTTGCTTAAACTTTCTTAAGGTAAATCTTACGACAGGCTACAATTTTTTTTGCCTTTAGTTAAAGAGAGGATAATTACAAGTTAAAGGGAGATAATTCTTCTGCAAGAGAACAATTATTTAACCCCTGAAAAAAACAGGGCTATGCGGTAAGAGAGAGTTACTGCAAGGGAGGTTTTATGAGCGAAAAAGTCATATCAGGTTCGCGGAATGTTGCCATTGTCGGCCCTTATTTAAGCGGAAAAACAACATTATTAGAAAGTCTGTTATTTGTCACCGGAGCAATTTCTCGCAAAGGCAGCGTTAAGGATGGTAACACAATCGGTGATAGTGCAGGAGAAGCCCGCGATCGCCGCATGAGCGTAGAAATTAGCGCAGCTAGCGCAGAGTATAACAACACTCGTTTTACTTTTATTGACTGTCCCGGCAGTGTAGAATTTGCTCAAGAGACTCATAACGCTTTAATTGGCGTTGATGCGGCAATTGTAGTCTGTGAACCTATACGCGATCGAGTTTTGACTCTTGCTCCTCTATTTAAATTCCTAGACGACTGGGAAATCCCCCATCTGGTCTTTGTGAATAAAATGGATCGAGCCAATATTCATGTTTTGGAAACATTACACGCCCTCAAAGCTGTTTCTAGTCGTCCATTAGTAGCGCATCAATACCCCATTATGCAAGGGGAAGAGTTGACTGGCTTTATTGACATGGTGAGCGAACAAGCCTATCAATATCATCCCGGCGCACCAGCTGACCCCATTCCTTTCCCCGAACATTTAAAAGCCGAAGAACATACAGCTAGAGCCGAAATGCTAGAAGCTTTAGCTAATTTTGATGATCATTTACTCGAAGAACTGTTAGAAGATATCGAACCTCCCCAAGAAGAAATTCTCTCAGATTTGAAAATGGAATTAGGGGCAGATTTGGTAGTCCCCGTATTTTTTGGTGTAGCCGAACAAGATTATGGTGTCAGACCCTTATTAGACGCACTGCTACGGGAAGCACCAGAACCAGAAGCCACCGCAGAACGCCGCATCAAAGTTAGCAAAACCAACAATACACCTATAGCCCAAGTCCTCAAAACCTATTACACCCCCCAAGGTGGAAAACTCTCTCTCGTGCGGGTTTGGCAAGGCAAATTAACCGATGGTATTGTCCTGAATGGTGTACGTGCTGGTGGTATTTATCGCCTCATGGGACAGCAACAGCAGTCACTCAACGAAGCTGGCGCAGGTGAAATTGTCGCCTTGAGCAGATTAGAAGGGATTAAAACTGGGGATATTGTCTCAACAGCAAAAGCTATGGCACTACCCAAAGCTGAACAGTTAGAACCAGTGTATGCTCTTGCTATTGCTCCAGAGAAGCGCAACGATGAAGTTAAACTGAGTGCTGCGATTACCAAGTTACTAGAAGAAGACCCTTCATTGGCTTGGGAACAACACGGTGACACCCATGAAGTGATTCTGTGGGGACAAGGTGAAATTCATTTGCAAGTGGCTTTAGATAGACTGCGCCGCAAATATAATTTGCCCATGTCTACCCACTTGCCACAAGTACCTTATAAAGAAACTATTCGCAAGCCTGTAAACTCAGTACATGGACGCTACAAGCATCAAAGCGGTGGTCATGGTCAATTTGGGGATGTTTTCTTAGATATTAAACCACTACCACGGGGTGAAGGCTTTAACTTCAAGGAAACTATCGTTGGTGGTGTAGTTCCCAGACAATACATTCCTGGCGTAGAAATGGGTGTACGGGAGTTTCTTTCCCACGGGCCTTTGGGTTTCCCCGTTGTCGATGTGGCTGTAACGCTGACCAATGGTTCATATCATAACGTTGATAGTTCCGAACAAGCCTTTAAGCAGGCGGCGCGTTTAGCCATGCAAACAGGTATACACCAAGCGCAACCCACTCTCCTAGAACCGATTTTGCGGGTACAAGTGACAACACCCAGTGAATTCACCTCTAAGGTGTTGCAACTGTTGAGTGGACGCAGAGGTCAGATTTTGGGTTATGAAGGTAGAAATGATTGGCAAGGGTGGGATACTATCTCTGCTTACTTACCACAAGCCGAGATGCAAGATTTTATTGTAGAGCTGCGATCGCTCACTCTCGGCGTTGGTTCTTTCCACTGGGAATATGACCACCTACAAGAAGTCCCAGAAAAACTTGCTGAACGCGTTCTGGGTAACAACAGCAATGGCTCAAATGGTAATGGCAAGTAATTTTGATTTCCTCAATGTCTCCTCTATTTAGAATCTCGGAGTGGCAGTAATTGTCACTCCATTTTCTTGTTCACAACACCAGACTAAATGATATACACAATACTTTGTGAAATGGTGATCAGGCTCTTTATGGGAAACAATTTAAAATCATCGCATTACCACTAGAAAATAACCGACAATTCCGACTAAGCTGTACAAAAATTTCAAGATTTTATTCAAGAAAAATTCAATTGTATGAACAAAGCCGAACTTTAGGGAGAAGTCCCACACTCAGGTTATTTAGGAAGTGGGTAAAAACACAAATTTAGTCAAAAACTAATTCAAAGTTCTTGTTGCAGATATTGCTGATATCCTAGCTGTTCTAGCTTGCCTTGCTTGTCCATCACCATATCACACAGACTTTGACTATACGTTTGTACTTTTTCTTGTAATTCTGGTTGATAAGCCGCTAGGATTCGCACAGCCAACAGGCCAGCATTTTTAGCATTACCTATAGCAACTGTAGCGACTGGGATACCTGCTGGCATCTGGACGATAGAATATAAAGAGTCTACACCTTGCAAATTGCGGGTAGCGACAGGAACACCAATCACAGGCAATGGTGTTAAAGAAGCTACCATCCCAGGAAGATGGGCCGCACCACCAGCCCCAGCAATGATGACTTTAATTCCTCTGTGATGAGCTTGTTGGGCATATTGCACCATCCGTTCTGGGGTACGATGGGCAGAGACGATCGCCACTTCATTTTCAATCCCAAACTCATCACAAACAGCGATCGCATCTTTCATAGTAGGCAAGTCGGAATCACTGCCCATAATAATGCCAACAACAGGGGACATAATAATTCAATATTGAAAATTCAAAATTTTAGCCACACAATAAAGCGGCTTGCAACTATCATCTCATATTGAGTCATTAGTGATTAATCTTCTCCATTCCCTATGCCCCATTCCCAACCAATGGACATTATCAATGCTAGAGTTCCTGGTTATCAAGGTTTGCAAATGCTCTTAGTCAACTCAAAGGGCATAATTGAGCAAATTCTGCCAATGGAAACAGTATTTAAACGAGTTCCATCACCCGATTTACAAGTATTAGATGTGGCTGGAGATTGGATATCTTCGGGAGGTGTTGATTTACAAATTAACGGTGCTTTGGGTTTGGCATTTCCTGATTTAGCAGCAGAAAATTCTCATTTACTGGGAGAAATTTCAGAATTTCTCTGGGATATGGGAGTCGATGCTTATTTACCGACGCTAGTAACAACTTCTGTCGAAAATATACAGCGATCGCTGGCTGTGATTGCAGATTTTCTCTCTACTCCCAAGACTGCTTCTCAAATTCTCGGTGTTCATCTGGAAGGGCCGTTTTTAAACTATCACAAGCGTGGCGCACACCCAGCCGAGTATTTATTACCCCTCACTATTGATGAAGTAAAGCGGGTATTGGGTGATTATGCCCATGTTGTCAAAGTTATCACCTTAGGACCAGAATTAGATCCCACAGGCGAAGTCATTCTTTACTTGCGTTCTTTGGGTATCACCGTCAGTTTAGGACATTCCCAAGCAACAGCAGCACAAGCAAAACAAGCTTTTGAACTGGGTGCAACGATGGTAACTCATGCTTTCAACGCTATGCCACCCTTACACCACCGCGAACCAGGGTTATTAGGTGCAGCGATGACTCACCCTGGAGTCATGTGCGGTTTTATTGCTGATGGACAACATATTACGCCCACTATGTTGCAAATTCTCCTTCGTGCTAGCTCAGGATTATTCTTGGTTAGTGATGCACTGTCACCTTTGGGGCTACCCGACGGGATTTATCCTTGGGATAGTCGGGAGATAGAGGTTAAAAATGGTACTGCAAGACTACCAGACGGTACATTATCAGGAACGACTCTACCTTTATTAGTGGGAGTACAAAACTTAGTCAAGTGGGGAATTTGTGACATAGAAACTGCGATCGCCCTAGCGACTAATGCACCGAGACAGGCGATCAATTTGCCAGTAATTTCTCCCAACCAGCCAGCCCACTTATTACGCTGGCATCAAGATGAGACAACAACAGAACTTAAGTGGATGCGATTATTGGTCTAATTTTACATTTCTTTAGTAATAACCTCTAACTCTACAAGCTAATTGGAGTTAAAATAAACGATACTTTCCCAAGAATTTACATCAGATTTATCAACCATTTGCTGTTAGTTGAAGAATTTAAGCAAAAATGGCACTATACTTTTTGATTTTGGTGTGTGCTTGTTTAACCTCTGCCTGTTTTCTCTTGAAAAATAACAACAGAGAAATTGCCTATTTAGTGGGTATATTTGCAGTTATCAGCCTGATTGCAATTTTAATCTTAGCCCCTTGGCAGATTCTACTTTTACTATTAATTCCGGTAGTTATTAGCACAACCTACGAATACTACACAAGTAAACAGGTAAGCACAGATACACAAGAAGCACAGCTACCTATTTGTGAATTAGAACCACAAGATAAATTGACTTACCGTGGTGTTTCCTACCATCTTGACCCCCACAATAAATCAGATGAAGTCAAAACATCACCCATAACTCATAAGTTAAACTACAGGGGAAGTAGTTACTCAGTTTGTGTTGATACTAACGATCAAAATACTGCATTAACGACACCATCAGTAAGCTATAAATTGAGCTTTAGGGGCAATACATATTCCATTAAACTGCACCCAGAAAAATTAAAGACCAAAGACAGCTAGTAACTATGAATGAGGCGCACCCAACAATACAATTGAGCAGTTTAATTCATTAATTACTTGGGTTGTGACTTCACTAACGGCAAATCCACCTGTTGTCCGATAACGAACAGCACGTAAAATTGCTAAATCAAAAGCTGCCGCTTCTTGTATTATCACTCTAGCAACACCATCATCTCGAACGGTTTTAATTTCCGTTCGCACTTTTATTTGGCTATTATTCACAATATCAGATAGTTGTGAAGCAAATTGTTCTAATAGAAGTGGGGGTGTGTTGGGGCCGCATACGTGTAATAGCATGATCTCACCCTGATTACTATCAGCTAAAATTTGAGCAAACCTTAAAGCACCAATAGTTTGTGGCATTAAGTCACCGACCGGGACTAAAATTCTACGGATGTTACCAGGGCTATTTAACAGGCGTGCTACCGCTACTGGACAATGAGAAGACCAGAAAACGCTATCAATGACATTACCAAATAACCGGGCGCGTAAGCCTGTATTTCGAGACCAACCCATCACCACTAAACTAGCATTTTGTTCGCGACTGGCACGACTAATTCCCAAAGCCACATCATCATCAATCCGAATGGCAGGTTGCACTTCTACCTCAAAATCAAATTCTTGACTGATATCTTTAGCTAATCTCAGTCTTTGTTGACTTTGTTCTAGTGCTATTCCTAACTGGGGATCGTCCATATGCACATGAGATTTAGCGATCGCTAATGGAACAATCCGCCCAGATTCATAATGAGCCAGAATTCCTGCCATTTCTATGAGATATCGCTGGGTTTGTGGATTGTATATTGGTACTAAGACTGTAAACGGATAATGGTTCTCTTCTACAAGTTGTTCTTCAGAATTACCCCACCAAATTGCTAGACTATCTGTATCTAATTCTGTTTGAGGAAGTTGTAATGAAGTGGCAGATCTAGCTGTGATGATTGGCCCCATAATTGCCGTTACTAACATTAATACAATCACGCTATTTAAAACACCTTCATTAATTAATCTTTCGCCAGCAGAATTGATAGTTTGATAAGCAACTAATGTTGCTGCTAATGTTGCTGCCACTTGCGGTAATGATAATGACCACATGGTCATTAGTTCCGCATTGTTATAGCGGTAAATTAATTTGGCGAAGAGTGCTGCTAAAAATTTGCTGCCAATTAAAGCTAAAACAATGAATAAAGTCAACCAGAAGGAAGAGAGAGTTTTAATAAAGGCAGGAATATTAATTAATAATCCCATGTCCACAAAAAAGCAAGGAATAAATAAGACACTACCAATAAACTCAATCTTTTCTTTTACAGGACTACGTCCTAAAACATCATTAACAGCTAAACCTGCGAGAAACGCGCCCACAATTTTTTCTACGCCAATGATTTGCGCTCCTACAGAGGCTAAAAATAACGCTAGTAAAATAAACAGAAACTGATTGCTTTGTTCATCTCCAGAACGACGGAAGAATTCTTTACCTAACCAATCAAAGCCAAATAAGACAGTAATTGAGTAAATTGCCAATCCGCCTAATAAAGTTAATAGACTTAAGGTGGTAAATTCACCACTATGAATTCCTACACAAATAGCAAGAACTAGCAAAGCACCTGTATCAGTAAAAATTGTTGCGCCAATTGTTACTGTTACAGCTTCATTCATTACTACACCTAGACGGCTGACAATGGGATACGCCAAGAGAGTATGAGAAGCTAGTAAAGAACCAATTAATACAGAGGCATTCCAGCTAAAATTAAACATGCGTCCTACTAAAATGCCAGCAATCATTGGCACTAAAAATGTGAGGATGCCAAACCCAATAGACCGATTTTTTGTTTTCCGAAACTGCTCAATATCAACTTCTAGTCCAGCTACAAACATTAAATAAACTTTGCCGATATCTGAAAGTAGTTTAATAGTATCGGAATCGGGATCTAAAAGCTTTAAACCATTTTGTCCTAAAATTACACCGGCTAACAGTAACCCTACGAGTCCAGGCAATTTTAAGCGTTCAAATATTGGTGGTACAGTAAAAATTACTGTCAACAGAATTGTAAAGGCAATAATGGGAGTGTTAGTTAGTAAATTTGAACCCATATGTGATGATGATTGTCTAGAGGTTAAAATAGAGCTAAAAAAACATATTTTTCTAAAAATTGTCAGCTATGATACTTCATTAATTTGAAAAGTATGGAAAAATAACTGTCCTAATAAATAGAGTATATTTGTAACTACATAATTTGAAAGCTTTGAATTCGACCGTAAAAACTTAAATCCTACCTTGTAGTCATGACGTAGGCTATTATGACATCTTTGTGATCATTTGATCAGAGATCAAGAATTAAATCTTCAACTAAATAATTTTGGTATTATTGATATTTACCGAGGCGATCGCCATTAAAAAACCTCAAAAATCTTATTTATAAAAAAAATTAGTTCAAATCAGCCCTAAATTTAGTATGGAGTGACGTAACTCACCGCGCCTCTACAGTCAACTTTTCACCTCCATAGCTTGTAACTGAACCATATTGATAGACGCAATTGAGCAATCGGCCGATTAGTCATAGTAGCTTTATTTCTGCCGCACTTTACTACTTCAACAGAGATAAATTTGAGAAAAATCTGGAAGAGTGTTTTGTATTTTGACTATCAATGATAATTTTAAGGATTGGGAAGCCTTAAAAATCGAAGTTTATGAACGCAGCCGACGATAAAACTATTGTTCGTGAGTATTTCAATTCCACAGGATTTGACCGATGGAGACGGATTTATGGCAATGGCGAAGTCAATAAAGTTCAGCTAGACATCCGCAATGGCCACCAGCAAACTGTGGATACTGTCATCGGCTGGCTAAAAAATGATGGCAACTTAGCAGACTTATCAATCTGCGATGCGGGGTGTGGTGTGGGTAGTCTCAGCATTCCTCTAGCAACAGAAGGTGCTAAGGTTTACGCCAGCGATATTTCTGAAAAAATGGTAGAGGAAGGCAAACAAAGAGCCTTAGAAGCTTTGGGAAATGCTGAAAATCCTACCTTTGCTGTCCAGGACTTGGAATCTTTGAGTGGCAGTTATCACACTGTGATTTGTTTGGATGTCCTTATCCATTACCCCCAAGAGAAAGCCGATGAGATGATTTCTCACCTCTGTTCTTTGTCTCAGTCGAGAATTATCCTCAGTTTCGCACCTAAAACCTGTGCTTTAGCTTTACTCAAAAAAATCGGTAGTTTCTTTCCTGGGCCAAGTAAAACCACCCGTGCCTATCTACACCGTGAAGCTGACGTGATCAAAATTCTAGAAAGCAACGGCTTTGCTATCCAAAGAAAGGCATTTACGAAGACTCGCTTTTACTTCTCCCGCATACTAGAAGCTACTAGGAGTGGGGAATAGGCAAGAGGGAATGGGGAATAGGGAATTAAAACACAAGGAAAATTTTATCCCCATGCCCCATTCCCAACACTCAATCAAAACTTGTAACTTAACACTTGAATTGCGGTATTATCAGCCAAATCACCAGATTTAATACTAATGGTGTCGCTATTACTACGACGCACTGAAGTACCTTGCATCAAGGTTAAAAATTCTTCTACTGGTGTAATGTTGCAGGTTTGAGGGTCAGCAGCTTGTGTGCGGTAGTGGGTGGGAATGACAAGCTTGGGATTTAAGACCGCGATCGCTTGTTTTGCTTCCTCTGCATTATAAGCTTTCTCACTACCACCCACGGGAACTAACAATACATCTGGCCGCCCCATCAGGATTTTTTGTTCAATGGTAATAGGTGCTGCTGCTCCCCCCAGGTGTAAGATATTTATTCCGCCTTGAGTCCACTTCCAAGCAGTATTTATACCAAATTGTTTACCACCTTTGCGATCGTGGTCGATGGCAACTCCTTGCAACTTAATCCCTTTAAATTCATAAGCACCAGGGGTAAATACCAACTTGGGATTCCCTGGTAAGCCGTCCACAGCACCTTCATCTAGCAACTGACTGCTAATTAACACCAAATCTGCGCTAACTTTGGGGGGACGATATTTAGCAGTACAACCAACCGTCCGAAAGGGGTTAACGAGAATTTTCGTCCCACCACCAGTAAACAGGAAGCAAGTGTGACCTAACCACTGTACTGATACCCCACCAGATTGGGCATAAGCTTGAAGATTGGAAGCAAAGGTAGAAGCGATAGCTGTGGATAATCCTGCCCCAGCATAGCCGATAAACTGTCGTCGTTTCATTAATTATTCTCTTGTAACTGTTGCAGAAAGTTTCTTAGTAACTGTTTTCCTGAAGAAGTGAGGACACTCTCTGGATGAAATTGGACACCTTGAATGTGAGGATAGTTCCGGTGTCTTACTCCCATGATTGTGCCATCTTCTACCCAGGCGGTGATTTCTAAAACTTCCGGGAAAGTTTCGCGCTCAATCACTAGACTATGATATCTAGTGGCGATCATAGGATTTTCTAACCCCTGGAAAACACCGATCCCAGTGTGAGTTACCTGAGAAGTTTTACCGTGCATTAATTCTGGAGCAGAGATAATTTTACCACCAAATACTTGACCAATACTTTGATGTCCCAAACACACGCCCAAAATTGGCAAGCTAGGGCCTAAATGTTGAATTAAGTCTAGGGATACTCCTGCATCTTCTGGACGACCAGGCCCAGGAGAGATGACGATCGCATCAGGTTTTAATTTCTGAATTTCTGCTAAGGATATCTTATCGTTACGGAAAACTTGAATATCCGATGCCACAGGGAATTCAGCGGCTAGTTCTCCGAGATACTGTACTAAATTGTAAGTAAAGCTGTCGTAATTATCGATAACTATAATCACAGCCTGTAATAGCTCCTAGGTTTTAATCTCACCATGTTTAATTGTCACCAGATTTGCGCCACTGTAAACCCATAGTCATAATTTATGACGATACGTAACGTAAATCTTGATGCTCATCATGGGAAAACCTGTAACAAAACCCAAAAATTTCTCTTAACTCAGTACTCTGCACTGGTTAATGGCTTTGCTAGCGATAACAGCACTTAATTTAATTCTTTAATTCTTTAATTCTAAAAAGCTGACATAATCAAAACTACTAAGGGTGGGAGCAACAGCACTGCTGCCACTAGAATAGCTACCAAAGCAGAAACCAGTACAGCCCCAGCTGCACAATCTTTGGCGATTTTAGCCAATTCATGGTATGTCTGCTTCACAGTGAGATCGACAAGGGACTCGATCGCAGTATTTAATAACTCTAGTGCCAATACTAAACCGCTAGTGATGCCAATAATGGCTATTTCTACAGGTGACAAATGTAAAAATACGCTTAAGGCGATCGCTAAAGTGCAGACACTTACATGAATGCGAAAATTGCGTTGAGTCTGAAAACTGTAGCTAATTCCAGCCCAGGCGTATTTAAAACTCACAAGTAAACTAGAAGCCACTTGCCAAGAAAGTTCCCGTTCTGTTTTCACTAGGGTAAATAATTGATTTTGTGTTGGTGGCGGTGAGACTTGCTGAGACATAGGCTAAAAATTAGTACAATATGGTATATCTACTGAGAATACGTGATGATTTTACTATTCTTATAAACTTTAATGCAGTTTTTTACAGAAGTATTATAAAGGGATGTTCTCAATTAAAGATCCATAAACACAGAAGTATTTGATTATTCTATGTCCATGTAAATATTAATAGCCTTCAGTAAAACTACTTGCTGCTTTAACATTTGCATTAAACTTTCCTCATCAGGATGATCCCAGCCCAATAAATGCAGTAAACCATGAGCTACTAACCAAGCCAACTCAGTCGATAAACTGTGTTCCTGTTGTTGAGCTTGACGTTGTGCCGTGTTTACTGAAACAACTATATCTCCTAAATACAAAGGTGCAAGTGACATTTCCGCCACCTGGGGAAAATCTACCTCTAAAGCCGCAAAGGATAGAACGTCTGTAGGTTTATTTTGGTGACGATACTGAGCGTTGAGTTGTTGGATTTCTGTATCGTCGGTTAAACGCAGGCTAATTTCATAACTAGATGCGGATGGGAGATGGGGCTGTAAAATTTTTAACCAGCGATTGAACCAAGTTTCCCAAGTTTCTGGTGTAATTTGGTGATCAAGATAGCAAGATTTAAGAGCCTCTTCAGGGGAAGACTCACAAAAAATATCTTGTACATCCAGTTCAACTTCCACCAACTGCCAAGTCTCCTTACACCGCTATCGAAAATTCAAAGTCAAAATTATTGGGCATCGTGGCGAATCGAAAAGGAAAATTTCAACGCAGAGGGACACAGAAAATTCGCTACGAACTTACGCAATGGTAAAACTAACGAGTCAAGTAAGCCAAACCTATGAGAACTGCCAACAGTCCTACTGTAGTCAGCACGAAATGCTTCAGTGAAGTACCACCCTTTCGCACCATATTTCGCATAGCCAATTTGACGTAGCTGGGTTGAGGTTCTGTTGAAGGTGAGTTACTCATAATTAAATAACAAGTTCTTTTATATATAAATGTAACAGTTTGCTAGGAGTTATATTGCCAACTTGACTAATTTGGCACTGGGCAGAAGAGATGAAATAACCCATACCCAATGCCTAATACCCAATACCCAATGCCCAATTATGCCGACTCTACCAATTGGTTTTCCTGACGTAGATAGGCTTGGATGAACATATCGAGTTCGCCGTTCATGACATCAGCGATCGCAGTTGTTTCCTCATTGGTTCGCAAATCCTTGACCATCTGGTAAGGATGGAAAACATAGTTGCGTATTTGGTTGCCCCAAGAAGCTTCCACCATATCACCACGAATATCAGCAATTTCTTGCGCGCGTTGTTCTTGAGCAATCACTAACAACTTGGCTTTGAGGCGTGCTAAGGCTTTCTCTTTGTTTTGCAGCTGAGAACGTTCTTCGGTACAGCGCACAGCTAAACCTGTAGGCAAGTGAACTACCCGCACTGCTGTTTCTACTTTGTTGACGTTCTGCCCACCTTTACCACCAGAGCGGGAGGTGGTAATTTCCAAATCCTTTTCGGGAATATCCAACTGTACAGAATCGTCTATTTGTGGCATCACTTCCACCCCAGCAAAACTGGTTTGGCGTTTACCATTAGCGTTAAAAGGTGAAATTCGCACGAGGCGATGTGTACCTGTTTCGGAGCGCAAATAACCGTAGGCGTAGCGACCAGTAATTTCTAAGGTAGCTGACTTAATCCCAGCTTCGTCACCCTCTGACTCTTCAGCTAAAGTTACCTTATAGCCGTGAGCTTCTGCCCAACGGGTATACATTCTCAGCAGCATAAATGCCCAGTCTTGAGCATCTGTACCACCAGCCCCGGCATTGATCGTTAATACTGCCCCTTCTGCATCATAGGGGCCAGACAACAATTGTTGTAATTCCCACTGGTCAAGCTCACGATTCAGCTTTGTGATGGTAGACTCGGCTTCTTGTAATAGGGCTTCGTCGGTTTCCAGTTCCAAAAGCTCAAACACTGCTTTAGTATCTTCCAAACTGCCTTGCCACTGATGATACTGTTCTAAGTGAGCTTTCAGGTCGTTGAGTTCTTGCAGTGTTTTTTGGGCCATGTTTTGGTCATCCCAAAATTCTGGCTGTGCTGCTATTTGTTCTAGGTCGTGAATTTTAGCTGTCAGTGCAGGTACGTCAAAGATAGTCCTGGGTCTTACCCAGGCGACTAGACAACATTTCGATTTCGCGTTTGAGTTCTAATACGTCCATTTTGCTGGCTTCAAATAAATCACTGCGGATAAATTTTGCGGGATTGGTATATTGTATTTGACTTTTTGATTCTAGCTGTAATTGGTCAAATTCTTGCGCTATTAAGATGAGTTGTCCATAGTAATGGGATTTTGCTGTTGCAGATAAGCTTAGATCAAAAAATCAATATCGCCGTTCAACACTTCTGTCACAGCAGTGGTTTCTACATTAACCTGAGTTCGGGATAAGAAATCCTCGAAACCCTTGAGTTCTCGTTGTTCGGTCTGAAGCTATGTTTTCATCTATTCTCAATAAAGCATGTTGTTGAGATTAATCTCATTTGTGAAACTTAGTGACAAAATGATTC
>DVDT01000005.1 GCA_015296085.1 Trichormus sp. M33_DOE_039
CAAGTGCGTTTAAGTTCTTTTCTCAAACTCCCTCGTCCTCCCAAGAAGAAAAAAGCTCCTCCTGTGTATGATCCTCGTCATCCACACGTCTCAACTGCCAAGCTCTTAGCTCAGGCAAAAAAGTCACCTTGACAGGGCTACACTCAGCACTTATACATATGGAAACACTCCAGTATTTTCTTCCCCAAGTTTGGTTTGTGATTTTAGCTTTGTTTCTCTTCCTCTACGTCATGCTAGATGGGTTTGACTTGGGGGTGGGGATTTTATCTCTCACTTCCTCCGATGACGAACGCCGGGGAATTTTAATGACCAGCTTAAGCAACATTTGGGATGCTAACGAAACTTGGCTAGTTCTCATGGGTGGGGGATTGTTTGGTGCATTTCCCCTGGCTTACGCCACAATTTTAAACGCCTTGTATATCCCAATTCTCGTTATGGTGTTTGGATTTATTTTTCGGGGTGTAGCCTTTGAGTTTCGGGAATTATCCAGACGAAAACTGTTTTGGAATTTCGCCTTTGGTGCGGGGAGTTTTACAGCTGCACTTGGCCAAGGTTTTGCTTTGGGTGCGGTACTCAAAGGAATTAAAGTTGATGAGACGGGACACTTTGTTGGTAGTACTTGGGACTGGTTCAGTTTACCTTCAGTGCTAGTGGCGTTAACTTTGATTCAAGGCTACGTGTTGATTGGTTCTACCTATTTGGTGTGGAAAACTACCGGAGAGTTGCAAGAAACTCATTACAAGACAGCCAAACTTGCTGCATTAACTACGCTCATAGGTGCAATTTTCATTACTATCACCACACCTATTATTTATGAAAATGCTAGAGCGCGTTTATTTCAGCAACCCCTAGTTTATATTTTCGCCATTATTCCGATTTTGGGAGTGTGGTTAATTTGGCAACTTTGGAATAGTCTCAACCGCAAGGAAGAACGTGCGCCTTTTGTGTGGACGATTCTGTTATTTGTATTGTCATTTATTGGTTTGGGATTGATTGTTTTTCCCTACATCATCCCACCACAAATAACCATTTATGAAGCGGCGGCTGATCCTAGTTCGTTGGTAATTATGATCATTTTTATCGGCTTTCTAATTCCTGTGATGTTGTTCTACAACCTTTACCAATACATTGTTTTCCGGGGTAAGGTGACTGGTAATGGCTACGGAGAATAGGCTACTGGCTGACCTGTGTTTAGTTATCAGTCTCATGTCATCACTAAGAGCAACAACTTATGAATAAAATTGTTTCCTACTCTATTTGGCACTGCTCAAATTTCGAGATAAAAGAATAAAGCCTACTCAAATCACCGTCCCAATATGAACCAAACCAGCCAGATTTCCATACAAAACCCAAAACTTCCAGAAGTAGATACTAATACTACACACAGATATCGAGTGATCCGATTATGGGAGGAAGACCCTACACCACTATTAGCTAATCCCGCACTCTTACCTCTAGCGACACTAGCAAGAACGGAATCACCCACAGACTTATTAACTCAAGTCGCGGCTGCTGTCGATATGATTGAAGAAACAGACGAACGACAAAATATATCAGCTTGTGTACAAGTTTTAGCTGGTTTGCGATTTGAGAAAAACCTAATTACTCAACTTTTCAGAGAGGAAATTATGCAAGAGTCTGTAATTTATCAAGATATTTTGCAGAAAGGATTAAAACAAGGAGAAGAACAAGGAAAGAAAAAGGAGGCTCTAGAACTGATATTACGTCAGTTAGTACGTCGTTTGAGTGCAATTGAACCAGAAACAGAACAGCAGATTCGCACTTTATCCATTACTCAACTAGAAGATTTAGCTGAGGCTCTATTGGATTTCACTAGCCAAACAGATTTAATCAACTACTTAGCGAATATCTCTCCATTTCCAGCTAATTGAAAATTGCGTTCACGCCATCCTGAATTGAGATGGCGTAGGCGTATAGGGAATATCTTCCCACCCCCAGCTAATTCTTCGGCAATACAGGTGACAGCGAAGAGGAAAGGAGGTGTTTCTGTCATTATCTTGCTATTGTGTAGCCATGCGATCGCCTGACCTCCCACCACTCCACTACAATATATATAGATATTGTTGCGAATTGTATAGTTAGGGTTTAGCTGTCATGGCTGCCGCCGTTTTAATTCAAAATCTGCAAAAACGTTATGGTACTGTTGAAGCCGTCAAGGATATTTCCTTCCAGGTAGAGCCAGGAGAAATCTTTGGTTTACTCGGCCCCAACGGTGCAGGTAAAACAACTACTCTGCGTGCATTGTGTACCCTCACCACACCAGATGCAGGCAAAATTGAAGTGTCTGGTATTTCCGTGTTGGATAACCCCAGAGTAGCTAGACAACGGCTAGGCTATGTAGCCCAAGAAGTCGCTTTAGATAAAATGCTGACTGGAAGAGAATTGTTGCAATTGCAAGCTGCACTTTATCACCTTCCCGGCGCAGTAGCCAAACAGCGTATAGAGACAGTTTTAGATTTACTAGGTTTGCAAGAATACGCTGGGAAAAAAACCGGAACTTATTCCAGCGGTTTACGCAAGCGTTTAGACTTGGCGGCTGGTTTACTTCATGCACCAGATGTTTTAGTGTTGGATGAACCAACAGTAGGACTTGATATTGAAAGCCGTTTTGTGGTGTGGGAATTCCTGCGGAAACTGCGGGAATCAGGCACAACAGTAGTAATTACCAGCCATTATTTAGAAGAGATAGACGCACTAGCCGATCGCGTCGCCATTATTGACCGTGGTGTAGTGATTGCCGTGGGTACACCTTCAGAGTTAAAAGATAGAGTCGGAGGCGATCGCATCACCTTACGCATCCGTGAGTTTTCCCCTACAGAAGAAGCTACAAAAGCCAAGGAACTCTTACAAGGATTATCTTTTGTGAAAGAAGTGATCATCAACAGCGCGCAAGGTAACTCACTTAACTTAGTAGTCACTCCGCAAAGCGATGCCCTGATTAGCGTCCAGCAAGCACTCAAGAGCGCAGGTTTACCAATCTTCGGCATTGCCCAATCCCGTCCCAGCCTCGATGATGTCTACCTCGCCGCCACCGGACGCACCCTTTTAGATGCTGAACTAGCAGCAGTCGCTACCCGTGATCCCAAAGCTGAGAAAAAGCAGAATATGCGTTAAAAATTGGGGACTGGGCTTTTGCCGTGAGCATCAGCGGCTCGACTGAGGCTTCGCCGAATGTCCAAACGGTACTGAAGACTAAATAAAAATTCTCTCCCTGCCCCCTGCCCTGAAACCTTCCCAATGTCCCATTCCCAAAATTGTTATGAGTGTCACTCCTAAATCTGATATCAACTGGCAAATTGCCACATCACCACAAGCCTACACTGAAACAAAACCTAACTTTTTCGGTGAATTAGTCCAAGAGACTTTGGCTTTAACACGTCGCTTGTTTATTCAATTACAACGTCGTCCCTCAACTTTATTGGCGGGGATTATTCAGCCTGTCATGTGGTTAGTATTATTTGGGGCGTTGTTCCAAAATGCACCCAAAGGTTTATTTGGTAGTACGACAAATTACGGTCAATTTTTAGCGGCAGGTGTAATTGTATTTACCGCTTTTGCAGGCGCGCTAAATGCTGGTTTACCTGTAATGTTCGACAGGGAATTTGGCTTTTTGAACCGCTTGTTAGTTGCTCCCTTAGCTTCGCGGTTTTCTATTGTCTTCGCGTCAGCCATCTTTATTATTAGCCAAAGCTTACTACAAGCGGCTGTAATTGTCGGTGCGGCAGCATTCCTGGGTGCTGGACTACCGGATGCCACTGGACTGGGTGCGATCGCTCTCATCGTCTTCTTGCTGGCATTAGGTGTCACAGCTATTTCCCTGGGTTTAGCTTTTGCCCTACCTGGACACATTGAATTAATTGCTGTAATTTTCGTTACCAACCTACCTTTATTATTTGCCAGCACTGCTTTAGCACCTTTATCCTTCATGCCCAAATGGTTGCAGGTTGTCGCCACCCTCAACCCTCTCAGCTACGCCATTGAACCCATTCGCTACCTTTATACTCACAGCACTTGGGAACTAAATAGTGTAGTTATGCAAGCACCTTGGGGTGATGTTACCTTTGGTGGTGCATTGCTAATATTATTTGGCTTTGCTTTAGTAGCTTTAGTCAGCATTCAACCCCAACTTCGCCGAACTCTTGCTTAAGATAAGAGCAGTCGCAATGAAACAAATTTCATTGCCAAGCATCAAAATGGGCATGGGGCATGGGGCATTGGCTATTAATATTTTTTGATTCCCAGTCCCCAACGCCCAATCCCCAGTCCCCAATTTCTGTTGGTGTTAGAGGAATTTATGAAAAAATCACTTTCAGCAATCACTCAACTCTTGATGGCAACTATAGCCAGTGTGGGCTTCACTTCCTTGCTCACAGCACAACCTAGCTTTGCTCAACTGGGTACAGTAGATGCTGGTGGTAATAATACTGATCAACAAAATAATGTTGACTTTAGCAATGGCAATTTTAATATGTTTGACCTGATTCATCGCGCCCAGTTTGGCACAGGCTCGTGGAATGCCGATCAGCAAAGCCAACAAATAGATGAAGCAGCTAAGGCATTTAGAGAAAGGCAGAATCGAGCTAATACTAATAATCAGCAACCAGGACAAATACTACCTTTACGCGTGATTAACACCCCTAGTGTTACAGACCCAGTGGTTCAACCATCCAATCAATAATCTATCTACGTAGAGACGCGATGATCGCGTCTCTAAGAATTCAACTACAGTCCCAAAGCTGATAAAACGTCACTAGCATGGCTAGCTGTGTTCACACTGGCATCAACGTGAGTGATTTTACCTTCGGGGCTAATGACATAGGTGACACGTTTGGCATAGCCACCACCATCCACATCGTAAGCTTTGACTAAGCTTTTATCAGTGTCAGCCAATAGGGGAAAATTCAGATTATATTTCGCAGTGAATGCTTGATGGGAGGCTTCATCATCCACACTGACTCCCAGCACGACTATATCTTTGCCTTGATAATCTGCTTGGGCATCTCTGAAGCTACAAGCCTGCTTAGTGCAGCCTGGGGTGTCATCTTTGGGATAAAAATATAAAACAACAGTCTTTCCAGCAAAATCAGATAACGACACGGTGTTACCGTTGGTATCTTTGACGGTAAATGCAGGTGCATCCGTACCAACCGCTAGAGGCATAATGAACCTTTCCTGTTTTTGATTGTTGATGACTTTGAAATTTTACAATAATTTACAATGATTTCATGACTTAGTGTCAAAACTCAAGGGTAAGGACTAAAAAGAAGCAGAGGAGAAAAATCCAATGCCCAATTTCCCATACCCAATTCCCTAAACATCAACTATGCCTGTGGTTAACTTCCAAAACTCCAAAACCCTGAATTATCAGCCTAACAGCTTCAAACGGGCTGAAAAATCGCTGCTTTGCTCTCCTTTCACTGTCAAGTTATTTGAAACCATGCGTCGCCAGAGTGTGGCTTTAGGTGCGATCGCCTCAGAAAATGGTGTCAAAAATGGTTATACTCAACAACCTCTCTCAGAATTAGCTTGTGATGATGCGTTAGGTTGGTTAATCCAAGTTGGTTTACTGCGGCGTGAAGTTGATGGACAAGGTATTACTGATAGTTTTCGTCTCACTCCCCTAGGTCATCAACTGATTGAAAAATACCAAGGTCAAAACCTACCTGCACCTTCATGGAGCGATCACTTATACAATTTTGTAATTCGTTGGTTTAGACTTCCTTTTTAGAATCCATGACCTCCAAAGTTAGGATTCGGTATTTATAGGGAACAATAAATACGTAAACACATCAACCCTTTTATCAATCCTTTAACAATTTCATCAGCGGAAATTGACAAAATTGTTAAGCTGGGTTGCATATTTACTAGAACTTGAGGCAGAATATCTGTCCTCAGTCTACGATGGTAGCTACTTAATTTAGTGACTATCCGCAACTGAGATGTTATGGTATACCCCAATTTAGGTAATACCAGTCCTTGGTAATTAGTATACGAAGTTAATATCACCCCCTGATTGTGAGTAAGTAACAGTGGCTATGAAATCTATTATGGTAGTGGGTACAACTTCCCACGCAGGGAAATCACTGATAACTACAGCTATTTGTCGGATTTTGTCACGGCGTGGCTGGCGAGTAGCCCCCTTTAAAGGACAAAATATGGCTTTAAATGCTTATGTCACAGCCAACGGGGGTGAAATTGGCTACGCACAAGCTGTGCAAGCTTGGGCTGCGGGGGTGATTCCCTGGGTAGAAATGAACCCAATTTTGCTCAAACCCCAAGGAGATATGACTTCCCAGGTCATTGTACGGGGAAGATATGTAGGTAAAGTTAATGCCGCCGACTACTACGAACAGTATTTTGAAATGGGTTGGCGAGCAATTGAAGAATCTTTACAGCATTTAGGTACAGAATTTGATGTGATTATCTGTGAAGGTGCAGGTAGTCCGGCAGAAATTAATCTCAAGCACCGCGACTTGACCAATATGCGGATAGCAAAATACTTAAATGCACCCACAATATTGGTAGTTGATATTGACCGTGGGGGAGCTTTTGCCCACGTTGTTGGCACATTAGAACTACTTGAACCAGACGAAAGACAATTAATTAAAGGTATAATCATTAACAAGTTTCGGGGACAGCGATCGCTTCTAGAACCGGGAATCAAATGGCTAGAAGAACGCACAAAAATCCCTGTAATCGGTGTTATACCTTACATACAAGAATTATTCCCCGCCGAAGATTCCCTCGATCTACTGGAACGAAAACCATCAAAAGCCCACACAGATATTAATATCAGTGTGATTCGCCTGCCCAGAATTTCTAATTTTACTGATTTCGACCCCCTGGAATCAGAATCAACAGTCTCAGTCAGATATATTAGTCCCAAGCACGATTTAGGACACCCAGATGCGGTAATTATCCCAGGAACAAAAACCACAATTGCAGATTTAATCTTACTGCAAAAAAGTGGTATGGCTGAAGCTATTCAACATTATGCTGCTTCTGGTGGGACAGTATTGGGAATTTGTGGCGGCTACCAAATGCTAGGACAAATCATTGCCGATCCTGAAGGTGTAGAAGGACAGGCGGGGAGATATCAAGGCTTAAATCTATTACCTATCAAAACTGTGATTACAGGCCAGAAAATTGCTCGTCAGCGTCAAGTTAGCTCCAATTTCCCCCAAATGGGATTACCTGTAACTGGGTTTGAAATCCATCAGGGGCGATCGCGTGTAGAACCACAAGGGGATAATCAAGCCTATCAATCTCTATTTGATGATGCTAACTTAGGATTAGTAGATAAGTGTCAATCAGTTTGGGGTACATATCTCCACGGACTATTTGACAACGGCCCTTGGCGACGCGCTTGGCTAAATCGCCTACGTCAACAACGTGGCTTAAAATCATTGCCCACAGGTGTTGCCAACTACCGGGAACAACGAGAGCAGATGTTAGATAATCTGGCTAACGAAGTTGAAACCCATTTAGATTTAACGCCCTTCTTGTCGTAGTTAGGCTAGGTTGCATGAGTGTTAGTGTCCACTTTTTGCCAGATGATGTCACCATTGATGCTGAGGTAGGAGAACCCCTATTAGATGTAGCAGATAGAGCCGGAGTTTTCATTCCCACAGGCTGTCTAATGGGGACTTGTCATGCTTGCACGGTAGAACTAGATGATGGGGAAACCATTCGTGCTTGCATTACCTCTGTACCACCACAAGATGAAGAACTAACCATTCATTTATTTAGTGATCCCACTTGGTAATCTTGAAGCAACAGAAGTTTAGGGATATATAAGAATGTTGACTAATGAGTAAGCTTAAGTACCAAATGGTGATTCAGTGGTCTGAACAAGATAATTGCTTTCTGGTAGGATTACCTGATTTTCCTGGACAACGCTGGCGTACTCATGGAGATACTTATGAGTTAGCAGTAGCCAATGGTATTGAAGCTATAGAGTCTTTGATTATTGCTTATGAAACTGCGGGTGAGCCACTACCCGAACCAAAAGTTTGTTCCGTCTCTTAGAAACAGTGTGCTGGGTCTGAAATTTCGACCCAACCCACAAAATTGATTGAACTAATCTAGGCTAATTACGAAGATGCTGAATTTGCTTTTACATTTAAAGCATACTCTTTAAACCTTTCTAAATCGGCTTGAATCGTTGATTCCACAACTCGCCCTAAAAACAGATTATCCATGATTTTGCCCAGTATACCGGGAATAGCATAAGAAACAGTCATTTTGACAATGCTACTACCGTGGCGATCGTAAAAACGAATCGCCCCCTGATTAGGCAAGCCATCCACAGATTCCCATTGAATGATTTGGTTGGGAACAACTTTCAGGATGCGAGATTTCCAAGTAAATTCTAGTCCTCCTGTACTTAATTTCCAGAGAGAGATATCTGGATTATCAGGGGGAATTTTCACGGAATCTATCCACTTCATCCACTTAGGCATTTGCTCTAGGTCTGACCATAAGCCCCAGACTAAATCAATGGGGACTTCGACTTCAACCTGTACGCTATGTTCTAGCCAGTCAGCCATTATTTTTTGGTGTTTAAATTTGATGAGGTTAGTAGTTCTAACTCTATTGTTTAATATTTTCCAGAATGACTTTTGCGGCTTGTCTACCAGAAATTGTTGCCCCTTCCATACTATCAATGTAGTCTTGCTGAGTATAACTACCTGCGAGGAAGAAGTTAGGCACTGGGGTTTTTTGATGAGGACGATACACATCCATTCCCGGTGCTTCACGGTATAGGGATTGAGCTAGTTTAACGACGCTATACCAAGTCATGTTTAATTCCCGTGATGAGGGGAATAATTCATGGACTTGCTTGAGGACGTGTTGGGCGATCGCTTCGTTACTTTCCTTAATAAATGGATCTCCCGGTGTCAGCACTAGCTGTAACAATGACCCTTGTCCTTGCCGATAATAATCACTAGGGCTAGTCAAAGCCAAATCCGCAAAGCAGGAAAAATCAGCGTCAGCAGTATAAAGTAAATTGTCTATGCCAACGGCTTGATTAAGTTGTTTCCGCTTTTCCCCGTCTTGCAATTCTGTCACCCAACCATCAAATCGCAACTGTACAGTGGCAACTGGTACTGCTTCTAATTTATAAATATTGTCGAATTCTGACCACTTGCGCCATTCCTGGGGTAAAACACGCTGAATTCCTGGCACATCGCAAGCACACACGTAGGCATCAGCCGTAATCAATTCTGTAGCGTCTCCTTGGGCAACTACTATGCCAGTGACGCGGGTTTGTCCATCCACTTGGGCAAACTGAATTTCTCGGACTTGACGGCGAGTATAAACTTGTGTGCCTCTATCTGCTAAATATTTGAGGATGGGTTTGTGGAGATATTCATCTGGAGAACCTTCCAACATTCGCAGCACGGAAGCTTCGCTGCGGACTGCGAAGAATTGAAAGATGGTTAACATACAACGGGCGGAAATATTTTCACAGTCAATAAATCCTAAAGCATAAGCAATGGGATTCCACATCCTTTTGATACTGCCTTCGCTACCGCCATGACTGCGAAACCAATCAGCAAAACTGATTTTATCTAAGTTGCGAATAGTTCTCATCGCTCCGTCGAAGTCTACTAGTCCCCGCACAATCGGACTCGTTCCGAGAGCGATCGCATTTTGTAGCTTATCCTGCAACGAGAGTTGAGAAGTAGTGAAAAATGCTTTCAACCCATTGAAAGGCGCACCTGTGAAGAAGCGAAAATCTAAAGCACCAGTGCGCCCACCTTTATTAATAAAAGTGTGGGTATGTTCCTTGAGGCGTAAACTTGACAACGCCCCTACTTTCTTCATGAGTTCAAACAGTTGGTAGTAGCACCCGAAAAATACGTGCAACCCCATTTCAACGTGGTTGCCATCACCATCAATCCAACTGCCAACTTTCCCCCCAACAAACGGACGGGACTCAAAAATCTGGACTTCACAGCCGGCATCAGCTAAATCTACTGCGGTTGCTAGTCCAGCCAATCCCGCACCTACAATTGCAACGCGCATTCCGTCTTTCCTTTTCAGTTTCTTTACAAATTGTAACTGGGTTGGTGTCGGAATTTGCTACTTATCTCTAGCGACATCGTATTTTTTGGGGCGGCAAAGCCATGCACCTGATGATCAATATGTTTGCTTGTTTTATCCTGTCAATTATTCAGTGGCTAGATGCAATTGACCTAAAGTGTGTATTTGCCACGAGACAAAGTTTTGTCAAAAATAGTGGACTAAAAACTTCTCTCTAGGTATTTATTGAGTAGTCAAAAGATTTGTTGCGATCACATCAAAATACCTCCTACTTACTCACTTCTTTACTGTCATCTGATACAGGTAAACTTCTAATCAGTTCCCGAATTACATCAGTTGCAGGTCTACCGGTCTGTTGACAGTATTTTTCCAGTTTTTCTGCTTCCTGTGCAGCTAGATTCACAGTTATACGTTTAACGGCCCATTTTTTATTAGTCATTATCATGCTATCTGCTGTGTATTAACATCATCAAAAACAACTAAAACGACAAGGAAGACGATAAGATTATCAGAATTTGTGTCAAGAAACAAGCGACACCGTTAATCACAAAAATGTTTATTTCGTCAAATTACTCATTGCTTTTCCAAGAAACATAAGAAACTATTTACAGTTCGAGAAAGAATAATGGCGAAAACTCGCTTTTCTAGGGAGTAACCTGAGTAATAGGCAATTAAATTACCAGGATTAAATTTACATTTCGATTTTAGTTAGCGATTTTACATTCAAGAAATTTCCTCAAGATGGTAATTAATCAAAAACATTTGAACTTTAATCTTAGCTCAAGGTTACAAATTTACCTGGATGAAAAATTTGCCATCAGCAATCAGTCGTTCTTATCACCAGAAGTGTTTCATTGAGAAATCTGCCTAATCTAGTCGTTGATAACTTCGTACCCCTGAACACTTTGGTTCTGTACGACACCACAGACTTTATTGCTGAGGTCGTAAGATAAATGTTTAATCTGAATTGCCAGCATCATTAACCATGATAAAAATGATGAATAAATTTGCTGATTTTGAGTATCAAAGATAGGAAAATTTAACCAAACTTGTTGATATGTTTTTCCCTATTGAAGATTATTTCTCAATATATACAGCTTATTTATCATAGGATTGAAGTCTGAACAAGGATATTGTAATGTCTCAAGTATAATGATGAAATAATGTGAATTTTGTTCCTATTATTTCTTCTGGTATTCAGTATTTTTCAAAAATTTATTCAACCACTATTAATTTTGCTATCTCCTTAATGCTGCATACATAATTATTGGTGGTTTACTCGTTTTAATGCCAAAATACTTCTTTATTTAGATTCTTAATACTGATAATTCATACAGTTTTTTTTCTGGTATTTATGTTTTTATTTAGAGCTATTATAGCTAGATGTATAGTGATTGCGATAATCTTTACCCAAAGGATAATTTAGGTTTTTTGCTACTTTACAATTAACATATAAATTTCAGACAAATTTGGCTAAATTTTCGATTAAACTTATTGACAACAACTCATAAGTTAAGCCAAAAACGATAAGCATAATTTTACGCGGTATTTAGTTCGGTTAAATACTCTAGGGAACAATGCCTCCTCACTAGTTATTTGTGAGCTTATGAGATGATTTTTATTTTCTTAAGTTACCCAAATAATTGCTATAAATTGCAACTACGAAGTGAATTCATTAAATTTTAATAAAGTAACCAAGCGATGATATTCACAGAACTGGGAATCGGTAAGACTAGGGAAAGTAGAGATGATAGGCGTTAGCTACAGAGCCAACATCTTCCCTGCGGATTAGGACAAGTAAAAATGGATGATTCTTGATTTTGCTCCTGTGGTATTTGCTTGGGAAACAAACAGTATAGAGGTGAGAACAGAGTGGGCTTATGAATAAAATTCCCCAGTTTCTTCGAGAAACTGGGGCTATGATTTAATTTAAGTATGTACAAGTATAGTAAAATACAAAAATTAATTAATGATGTAAAGTTTAAGTTAGTGCGATGACTTATTCCATCTGAAATTGAGGCATAAGTTGAAGAGTACCGATACCTAAATCTTTGGGTGATAGCGATCGCGCTTCAAATAGAGCCATCATATCTCGCAATTGCGGATTGCCACGGGAAGCACCTGTTAAACCTTTGGCAATAATCAAACCACAGTAGCCTTTGGTATTTTTACAGCGTTGATTCCATTTTTTGCGAGCTTCTACATGGATGGGGTCTGCATCTAAAAATTCCCCAAATAAAAATAACTCCCCATTATGAGCTTGCAGTAAACCTAAGTCATAGCGATCGCCATCAAAAGGATCAGCACCGGGATTAAAGCAAATAGCTTTGAGTCCGCCAGCCGCTTCGATAGTTTCTATAACAGTTTTCGCTTTAGGACGGGAAGTTTGAATTAAAATTACGGGTAATCCATCACCTACTGCTTGAATTTCACCAGCTTGGTGATATGTGACACCTTTCCGCAGAAACTCTAGCATCTCCCAAGAGATCACTCCTAAACTAAGAAAAGAGTCTTCTGGAATTAAGTCATCTCGCAGCGATCGCAGCATCGATGAACCTAGCTCATCTATCTCTTCTTCTGACACAGTTAAATCTGCCATTTCTTCTAATTCTGTGGCGAGTTGTGGCATCGTAGAAACAGTGACAGGAACTAGCTTAGTTCCATCCTTGGCTTCCGGGAGAGAAATGCGATAGCGGTGGTTGAGACTGGGAAATTCATCTGCATAAAGTTGATTACGGTGGTCACGAATAAACCGAGAAAGACTCTCTAAAGCTAAAAATATAACTACTGCTTCTTCTTCATACAAAACAGACCGTAGTCCCTCTAGAGGATGAATTGCACCAAAGGTAGGATCAATCTCGGATAACGCTAAATCAGCTATATCATCAAATTCATCTTCTTCTTCAGTATCATCCTCACGCTCAAATGTTAGAAACAAGCAATCTTGTTTGAGAAAAGCCTCTTCTAAATGTCCTTGAGAATCATCGTCCTGCAAAACTGCGGCACGAAATCGCTTGAGAGATTCTTCTGAACGGTAAAATAAAATTCCATACTCCATCCCCAACATTCCCATGATTGAGGCGTAGAGTGTCCCAACATCCCACTTATTAATTTCAATAGATAGTATTTGTTGCTCTTCCAAAAATTCCCAAGGAGCTGCTTGCCAAATCGCAAATGCTTTTTCGTGTAAAACTTGGGCATATTGTGGAGGCAAATCTGGGACTTGATTATCAATAATTTCCGCAAATCCGCGAAATAGTTCATCAATTAAAGGTAATTCTGGCGCGTAATCAATGGCGATATCTAGATCTTGCAGTACGCCACGCAGATAAAACTGGATTTCACGATCTTTGACAACAATTCTTTGGGGTCTAGCAGGTTTTGCCGGACTGTGGGGATTTTCCATAGCCCGCATTAAGGTACGAACAATTGCTTCCGGGCCGGTCTCAGGAGAGATGACATCCATTCCCCGCACCATACCTTGTGAACCATCTACCCAAAGAATACATTCGCCCTTGGACTCTGAGTGAGAATATGGGGTAGGTGATGACAACGGACGGCGATCGCCCTCCCATACAGAAGGAATTTGCGTTAATTTCTTCAGCCGACGACTGGTAGAGCGATTAAAACTTGTCATAGAGTGGGTTAACCAAAAAGAAGCAATATATAAAGTGACCTTTGGGGAATGGCTAGCCATGAATCACTGTTTCCTGGCTTTACCTGAAGATGCTAGCGACTCAAGTTGTCACAGGGATGTATCTCTATAAAAATACCGAATCTCTAAACACACCGAGTCTCTCAATTCTAGAATAAAAACCTTTGGCTGCTTTTAACGGAGTGTTTACAATTTGGCAATTAGCGACACCATTATCGCTAGAATATATACAAAAATTGCCAGAGAATCAAAATCTTTAAGGAGTCGGAAAAGCGGATGACACAAGTAACTCAATCTCAACAGCGTGGTATTCAGTTGAGTGAAGCAGCTCTACGCCAAGTTAAGTCCCTCCAGGAGAAGCAAGGCCAAGACTTATGCCTGCGAGTCGGAGTCCGGCAAGGAGGCTGCTCTGGAATGTCTTATATGATGGATTTTGAACAGGAAAGCAAAATTACTCCCCAGGACGATGTATTTGATTACGATGGCTTTAAGATAGTTTGCGATAAAAAAAGCTTGTTGTATCTTTATGGCTTAATGCTTGACTATAGCGATGCCATGATTGGCGGTGGTTTCCAGTTCACTAATCCCAATGCTAACCAAACCTGTGGTTGTGGCAAATCATTTGGGGTGTAGTTAAATAGTCCATAGTCTATAGTCCACAGCCCAATTTGGCAGAATTTTGGCTGTAGACTGCCGACCTAGGATTATGATTAGCTATTGACTATTGCCCATTGATAAATTTTTTATGACTCAAACAGTAGAATCCCTGTTTGATACAGGTTTAGCACGTTATAAAGCCGGAGAGGCCGCTGCTGATTTAATCCCTGTGTTTAAAGAGGTATGCGATCGCTCTCCCAAAGCTAGTGCTGCTTGGATTTGTTTAGCGTGGTTATATCTCCTAGAAGATAAGCCCAATTCAGCACTGAAGGCTGCCCAAAAAGCAGTCAAATTAAATCCTCAAGACCCCCAAGCGAGAGTTAATCTCGCTTTAGCCATGCTGGAAACTAACCAAAAAGGTATCAGACAGCACATTGATATTGCTAACCAACTAATATTGGTAAATCAAGAATGGCGAGAGGAAATTCAAAATAGTATTGAAGATGGTTTTAGCAGAAAACCTGATTGGCAAAGTTTAGCAAAAGTTAAAGCCTGGATTTTAGGTGAATAAACTTTAAAAAAGGCAAAAGGCAAAAGTCTTTTCTTTTTACTTTTACCTTTTTACTCCTTTGGAGTTCGCCAGTCACACCCCTCCGGGGAAGCAAGCTACATGGGGGAAACCACGGCAGTTCCTTTAAGTCGGCGAAGCCGCCCAACGCAGTGTCTCCCCAACGGACTGCTTCCCCAACTGTGCTGGCTCACTTTTTACTTCTTTTTCCCCAATTCCCATTCGCTTATGAAAGAAAAATTGTTAAATTGGCTCAACTTGATTTTAGTTGCGGATGTGTTTTTGGTATTTTTCGGGTTTGGTTGGTTTGCGATCGCTGTGATGGGTGACGCAACCGGAGTTAATCTAGGTCTAGATTTGTGGCACAAACTTTGGCAACCTGTCTTTAACCCAGCCATTGGTATTTTAATGGGGGGCGCAATTCTCAGTGGTTTAATTAGTTGGGTGTCCAAAAAGTTTAGTTCTAGTCAATAGCCTATTTGACAATTTCTTTGAGTGCTGGTTGTAAATTAGGGTATTGATACTCAAAGCCGGACTCTAAAGTACGTTTGGGTAAAACTTGTTGCCCTTCTAATACTACGATCGCGCCGTCTCCTAACAGTGCTTCCAACGCAAAACCAGGAACAGGTAGCCAAGAGGGACGATTCATTACTTGACCCAAAGTTTGGCTTAAATCATTCATGCGTACAGGTTTGGGAGCAGTAGCGTTATAGACTCCTTCCATTTCTGGTTTTGTCAAGGCTTGTACGATCAAGCTTACTAAGTCCTCTACATGAATCCAGGAAAACCACTGTTTACCGCTACCGATAGGGCCACCTGCAAAAAGTTTAAATGGAGTTAGCATTTTCGCTAAAGCACCACCTAATCCCAGCACAATTCCAAAGCGTAAAATTACTAAGCGGACTCCAGCCTCTTTGACTTTTTGAGCTTCCGCTTCCCAAGCTTGGCAAACTTGAGCCAGAAAATCTGTCCCAGATCCGCTACTTTCATCAAAGGTAGCGGTTTCACTAGTACCGTAGTAGCCGATCGCGGAAGCATTAACTAAAACGCTAGGCTGAGGGTTAGCTTTAGCTATGGCTTCGACGATTTTTTGTGTACCTAATTGACGGCTATTGAGGATTTCTTGCTTTTCTTCTGGTGTCCAACGTTTGTTCGCTATTGGTTCACCAGCCAAGTTTACTACCCCATCACAGCTAGCTATGCTATCTTGCCAAGTACCTGATGTAGTGGGTGTGTAAGCAACAATCTCTACATTAGTAAAAACTTCTTGGGGAAACACTCTGCGAGCAAAAGTAGTGTTTCTTGTGAATATCAGTATTTGATGACCTTGTTTGTGGAGTCTTTCTACCAAACGACTACCGACAAATCCCGTTGCACCAGTAATTGCTATTTTCATAACGCACCTCCGCCAAACCCTTATTTTAAAGTTTTTTATCAAATTTTCAACTTCTGTTGCTTGGTTGGGCATTGGGAATGGGAAATTGGTTTTGTAGAGACGTTGGGGTGCAACGTCTCTAAAGGGATTATCTATTTTTGCTGGTGAGTAGGGTTGTAAACATCATTAACATTCCACCGCCTAAAATAGCGATCGCCAGCCCTCCTGTCACCAAATCGAGTAAGTTTTGATTTTCCATGAGCCAATAGTCAAAAGTTCATAGTCTCCAGTCTAATGACTAATAACTCATGACTAATAACTAATTTAAAAATCTACACCCCGTTTGAGTTCTACGCCGTGGTTAGCATAGTGCTTGTGACAATACACTTCTGAGTGAATGCTGGCTAAGTCAAAGTAGGCAGGGTGATTTTGGCAGCGACCGGTGATAATAATTTCGGTGTCACGGGGTTTGCGGAGTAATGCTTGCACAATGGGTTCAACGGGAAGTAGTTCTAAATCGACGGTGGGATTAAGTTCATCAAGGATGATGGTTTTGTAGAGTCCAGAGGCGATCGCTGTTTTAGCAATTTCCCAGCCTCTCTCGGCTTCTACGTAGTCTAATTCTTGGCGGGAATTGCGCCAAACGATCGCATCTCGACCGCAGCGTTGATGATCTACGACTTCTGGATATGATTGTCGCAAAGCTGCGATCGCTGCGTCTTCTGTGTAACCGCTACCACCTTTGAGCCACTGCATAATTAAGACACGAGTTGAACCTGGATGGTTGATACCTCTACCTATTGCTTGTAAGGCTTTACCTAAAGCACTGGTAGATTTACCTTTCCCTGCGCCCGTATAAATTTCAATCCCTTGCATCAGCAATTCTGTAGCTGTGGGATGATGCTGGGGTTTCATTTCTGAGTGCAAATCCGCAATATCTAGTAATTGTTGCGGCGCACCGCGTCCTGTGGCGATGATTTCTAACTCTTGGGGCTTAGATTTGAGTGTCTGTACCACTTCATCGACAGAGAGTAGACCCAAATCGAGGACGGGGTTAAGTTCATCCAAGACGACGACGGAATATAAACCAGAAACGATCGCGCCTTTGGCTACATCCCAACCGCGCGCAGCTTCGGCGCGGTCAAAGGCTGTGATTTCTTCTACCCCAAAAAATTCTGCTCTCCCGGTGCGGACTTGATCAATTAAGTGGGGAAAACCACGCTGTAAGGCTGCGATCGCTCCATCTTCGTCGTAGTCCCGTTCTGGCCCTTTCAAAAATCGCAGTAGTAACACCCGGTTAGAATTATTCGGTGTATTGATCCCCAAACCAATTGAGCGCAAAACGACCCCTAAAGCAGCTTGGGATTTACCTTTGCCCACACCATCATATACGTGTATTTGACCTGTCAGTCGTTCTGAACGCACTTGGGCTGTGCGAATACCAATACCGTTCCTTGTCATTTGTTTAGTCAGTAGTCAATAGTTATTTAGTCAATAGTGAGATAGTGCGTTCCTGTCGCCTTGAGTCGGAAAGCAACTATCGTTAGCGTAGCGGTAGCGACGTTTCTAGAGTCACCCATAAGGGTCAGTAGTCTGTTATGAGTTATTAGCCATTAAGTATTCTCCTTTACTACCCGTCGATATATGTACTCCAATACCCCATGCACCATTTGTAAATCTATGGGTATATTAACGATAAATTGGAGTATACTGTCACACCAAGGTAGTAAGCAGTAACAACAGCGAGATTATTGCCCTCAGCAATGTCTACAACTATACTCTCTAAGTTAACTTTCAGTTTGAACTTGTATGTTTGACGATATAATTCTCCCTAGAATTTGGCCTGTCGGGGTAATTTTGTTTAATTTTTTGTTCTTTTTGATTGCCATACCCCTAGAAGCTTACGTTTTTCACAGAAGATTAAATTTTGATAAAAAATCTAGCACCTTTTATGCGATCGCAGTCAATTTATTCTCTGGTGTGATTGGTTGGTTAATCTTCTTTTTCATAGAACCTAGATTGCCAGTTCAGATTAAAACTGAGCTAATTAATTATGTATTTTTTAATATTTTAAGGTCTACTAGTACCCAAGGAGTCTTGATTTTAACAACAGTGACAATTTTCTTTGGGACGTTTCTGCTGAAATTCTTTCTCTTAAGAATTTTGGTCTTTTCCTTGAGTGAAGATTTTGGCAAAAATCAAGGTGACGCACCTTTACTGACGAGGATACAACTAAGCTTTCTAAGTAAAGCTCAATTTCAAAACACTAATCTAGTTACTACTACAATTATAGCAAATTCATTGAGCTATACTGCCATCACTTTTATTTTATGGGTAAGAACTTTGAGAATATTTGCCCCTTTATAAACTTAATTAATATCTATTTACGGCGATTTAAATTATAACAATTAACCAAAAATTATTGCTCACCATAACTTGTCATCTGTCACCTGTTCTCTATTATCAAGAGGTATCTAAATGAATTCTTTCATCAAGGATATTTTTGGTTTATTTAACATCTTTGATGATGTTTATCAACAACTAAAAAAACTATTAATTCCACCAAAAGCATATTCTTGGCAAACGCTCATTTATTTAAGCGTTTTTTCTGGTGTAATGTCTTATTTTGCTGTCACTCCCATCAGAGATATTATCGCTCTTTGTGGCTGGTTATTTTTAATTACTGGAACTGCTTGGTATACCACTGATGATCCTCTAAAAGTTCCTGGTACTTATATGCCAGTTGGGGCATTAGTTACCGGATTTTTAGTGTCTGTTTTTGCATTTGGTAATCAAAAAGATTTATTTACACCTATAACAATTGTACTTTGGCCAACAATATCGGCTTTGATTACAGCAATTCCCGAATTTATCGAGGGTACTGATACTGACTCTAAGGCTCGAATTCCCAAACCAGAAGCTCGACAAAAAATTCTTGTATTGGTCGGCAGTTGTATGATAATTAGCTGCTGGTTAAACTTTTATTTTGTGATGAATAACTGGTTACAAGAATATCCAAGTTTACTCGCAGACGAATTTCAAAGTAGTACCTTTGTGATTAGAAGAGAAGAACCAGAAAAAGTACCTGCAAACGGAGTTTTAATACTTAATCAACTGCAACCATTAGTAGAAGCACAAATTTCAGAAAAGCCTTGGTCAGAAGTTGAGAGATGGCTTTTAGAGGCGAATGTCAAGGTAGAACAACTGGGAAAAGACATTTTAGATAAAAACTTATCTCAATTGGACGAAAAAGAATTATGGCGTGTAGAGCCGCGTGTGACTAATACCAAATCTGGAGGTTATGTATTAGATTTACTGAGCATATGGACAGGCCCAAGTTCTAGTGCTAAGGGTTATTTTTTAAAGAAATCTTGCCGAATTGAACCGCTAGCAACATCAAGAAATAGCAATTCTAGTAGTGTGGGAGAAGATAAAATTGCAGTTGCAGAAATTGACTGCGATCGCACAATTTCCATTAGGAGAGAAACACCACCAGCGCAGCAGTAACTTTGGGATCTGAGAAGGTAAAAATAACTCATAAATAACTAATAAACAATGACTAGAATATTAGTAATTGCTAAAAATGTATTTCAGGAAGTGATCCGCGATCGCATCCTGTATATTATCGCTTTTTATGCTTTAATCTTGGCTGTAGCTAGCCGCGCTTTACCGGAATATGCAGCTAGCACTGATGATAAAATGTTTTTGGACTTTGGGATAGCAGCTATGAGTGCGATTAGTGTCATTGTGGCTATCTTTATTGGTACAAACTTAGTGAATAAAGAAATTGAAAAACGCACTATTTTATTATTAATTGCTAAACCTGTAAGTCGCGGAGAATTTATCACTGGGAAATTTTTTGGTTTATCCGCTGTTTTGGCTGTTTTAATTGCGAGTATGACAGCTATTTATCTACTATTTTTACAGTTTGGTAATATTGCTTATTCAATGCCCAGCATTTTAATTGCATCATTATTTTTAATATTGCAGATAGCTGTAATAACTGCTGTGGCTATTACTTTTGGTGTATTTACAAGTTCCTTATTAGCAGTAGCTTTAACATTTGCTGTGTATTTGATGGGGAATATTACTCAAAATTTAGTTGAACTGAGCCGAATGAGTCGCAACTTAGCAATGGAAAGTGTTACTCAAGGTCTATATCTAATATTGCCAGATTTATCACGGCTAGATTTAAAAAATGATGCTGTTTATGGTTTGCAAGCAATACCAAACGCATCAACCTTAATGGGTAACGCAGTTTACGGCTTAATTTACATGACAATGTTGTTGGCGATCGCTATTTTTATTTTCTCACGTCGAGAATTTTAAAAAGTAGGCTGAGAAAAAGCAAAATATAATTTTCTTTTACCTTTTACCCTTTGGGTGACTCTAGAAACGTCGCTACCGCTAGGCTAACGCCATTTGCGCTCACCTTTTTACTTTTTAAGACTCCTCACCCCAACTTTTTAGTTGTAAATAGACTAATACGAGGGTAAAAGCTAATAGCACTGTGGCAGCGGCGGCGGCATAACCAAAATCAAATTGACCAAAAGCTTCTTGATAAATGTAGTAAACTAGCAAATTCGTAGTATTTAGGGGGCCACCACCAGTCACTACATAAACCTGCTCAAAACTCCGCAAGGTGAAAATAGCAGTGGTAATTGTGGCAAAAATTAAGGTTGAGCGCAATCCGGGTAAGGTAATGTGCCAAAATTGTTGCCAACCATTAGCCCCATCTAGTTCTGCGGCTTCGTAGCGACTAGGGGGAATAGCTTGTAAACCAGCCAAAAACACTACCATATTAAAACCGAGTTGTTTCCACACACTTAAAATAATTAATACAGGCATTGCCCAAAATGTATCACCCAGCCAAGAAATAGCCGGAATGCCAAATAAACTTAAAAAGCCATTGAAAGGGCCAGAGGTTTGAAATAACCAACGAAATCCTAAACCAGCCGCCACTAAAGAAGTAATAGAAGGTAAAAAATAGGCACTCCGCAGGAAACCTCGCAGTACTATGGAACGATTTAACAAGACTGCTAAACCTATCGGAATGATCAAACTAGGAATGACGGTGACAACGGTAAAATAAACGGTATTGCCAAGAACTTGCCAAAAATCAGGATTAAAAATTAAACGCCAGTAATTTTTAATCCCTACCCAATAAGCACCTGTCGAAGTAAAACTACCAGCAGTGAAGCTGAGATAACACAAATAAGCAATTGGCCAAATAACAAATAAACCTAATAAAATTAGTGCGGGTGAGAGAAAAGTCCAGGCAGCAAATGTATCATTATCTAACCATGACTTCGCATATTTTTTTTGCATTATAATTTTCCTCTTGGCTATTCAGTTAATGTATTGATATCCTCGTAAGTTTGAGTTTTGAGTTTTGGATTTTGAATTGCATATGATTTTCTGCCCTGATTCTACCTCTAGTCTTGTGTCTCCCAGCATTAATACTCATCAATCTGCTGTAATAAATCCTCTAAAACTGGGAATTTTGGCTTCTGGTAGTGGGAGTAATTTTGAAGCAGTTGCTCAGGCTATTGAAGACAAGCAACTAAATGCCCAAATTCAAGTGTTAATTTACAATAATCCCTCGGCTAAAGCAGCTAATAGGGCAGCTAATAGAGGAATAGAAACGGTTTTGTTGAATCATCGTAAGTATAAAAATCGCGAATCATTAGACCAAGAAATTGTCAATACATTACGGCGATATGATGTAGATTGGGTAATTTTGGCAGGTTGGATGCGAGTTGTTACATCCGTATTCATTGATGCCTTTCCTAATAGAATTATTAATATTCACCCCAGTTTATTACCTAGTTTTAAAGGAATTCACGCTGTAGAACAAGCCTTACAAGCTGGGGTGAAAATCACCGGTTGCACAGTACATTTAGTGTGTTTAGAAGTAGATAGTGGTGAGATATTAATACAAGCGGCTGTGCCAATCCTACCAGATGACACAGCCGAAACACTCCACGCCAGAATTCAAGTCCAAGAGCATAAGATATTACCACAGGCGATCGCACTAGCAGCACACAAGCAATCAAAACCGTTACTTGTAAGCAATTCTTAATCAATAGTTACTTTACGGTTGCTGTATCTTCCACAGGCAGCTAGAAATCCAATTGGTTAAAATGTGAGCAACAATTGGCACTAGTAAGTTACCGCTCCAAAGTGCGCTGTATCCCAGTATTACGCCAATAATAGTTGCCCAAACAACGTACGGCCATTGTTGAGAACCACTCAAATGCAAAATCCCAAAGCAAATACTAGAGCCAATGACTGCTAGATGATCTAATCCTAAAGCGGGTAACATCACACCGCGAAATAATAGTTCTTCACTTAGTCCAGGTAGCAATCCTAACCATATTAAGTCAGGCCAAGCTAAAGGCTTCAGTACTAATTCCAAGTAATAATCAGCACTTCTGCGGTATGGTGTCCACAGACGATAGGCGATACCACTTAATGCTGTGATTAACAGGCCTACACCCAAACCTAAAAGTAAATCCCTGGGATACAAATGCCACTCAAATAGCAAAAAGTTGCCGAAGTGCAACCACACCCTGGCAACTATCCACAACAGAATTGCAGTGACTCCCATAGCCACTAGCACTTGGGTACGCGTCAAATATGGAATTTCTGGCTCTTGTTTTTGTTTTTCAACCACGGGTGTTTGGGGAATGGGGACGTATCAATTCAAAATTCAAAATTAAGAACTTCAGTTAATTTTTGATTGTTGAGTGTTGACAACGGATACATTTTAGGGATTAGGGAATCTGGGTTAATACCTGCTTTATAAGCTACTAATAGACCTACTGCTTCTAAATAAGAATTTACTTGTATAGATTTGATTCCCAAAGGTTGAGAAGGCACTTTGATTTGGGTGTGATTTTCCTCTACAGTGATGATTTGACATGGCTGTTGGCTAAAGCTGAGTAATGCACTACTACCGCAGGCCGTGGCTGGCATAATTATGGCATCTACTTGTTCTGCCCAAATATCGTCTTGGAGGGATCTAGTTAATTCCTTTTCTAATATAAATTGTGGGGCGCGGCTCAATCCTACAAGTACACTTGGTAAGAAAGTATAACCTAATTCTTCCGCAGCCGATCGCGGGGATAAATCAGGCTCTGGAGGTTCAGCCACCAAGGCTGGTGCATGGGCGCAGGGAATTTGAAAGTTTCTAACTACTAAATGGCTAATTACGGCTTCTGCACCTGCAATTGGGTCTACACCTTGACCCAGGCGATAGTTTTGTGCTGCTTCCTCATCCATATTATCGGGGAAACGGGCAACAACTGCGATCGCTTCTGCTCCCGCTTGTTTAATTAATGTTTCAGCCCCCCTGAGTAAACTATCTGGATTGCCAATAGTTCCCCAACTTGCCCCTGATGACGAGGTGCGTAATTCTACGTTTAACGGTGCGTCAGTAATTACATAATCTGTAAGAGTCAATCCCAAAGTTGCCCGCGCGGCATCGGCTGCTTGTAGGTGTCGTAGCCTTAACTCTGGTTCAATTCCCTGGTCTAAAAGTAAACCTATTTTGTTATTGCGTACAGGACGTAATCCCCAGCAACCGGCGGAGAATTTGTCCAAGCCGTAGCCTTCAACATAGAAAGCATTGGGGATATTCCAGTACAAGCTTGCACCGTTGAGGACATTAGGGTGAGTGATCAGGCGATCGCAAACCTGTGCTATTAATCTAGCAACAGGTATAGCATCCCCTGCATACCCACCAATTGCCGCACCAACGCCAGTTGGGACAATTAAAATAGCAGTGTAGGGACGATTCATATTGAGTGCTGAGTTCTGAATTACTCAGCACTCACGGTAGTCACTACAGCTTCTACAGTAGCTTTTTCTTTGTCAGTATCTACAGCAGTAATTGCCCATCTTAAAGGTTCGCCCTGCTTTTGCAACTCAGCTTCAATCACTTGTTGTAACTCTGTAGGTGTTTCTTGAAGGTCGATTTCTGCGGTAATGAAATGGGTTGTCATTGGTTTCAGTCCGGTTGATTTGTAGATTCTAGAATAACCGATCTCAGCCAGAGCAAAATACTGATTTTATCTATTTTGTTGATTATTCACAGTAATTGGTAATAATCACTATCAGCAATTTGTGTTTTTTGCCATAAATCCTGACAGCAAAAATTTACCAATTACTAACATTAATCTTTTGAGATTATTTACCGAATTGTTTCTGATAAACTACTTCTTCTTTTTCTGTCTCAACCTTCACATCAGAACGGGGATAAGCTACACACAGCAATACGTAGCCTTCTTTTTGCAGTTCGGGGCTAACTCCCATCCCGTCAGCTTGGTCTACAGTTCCGCTGATAATTTGTCCTGCACAAGTTGTACAGACACCAGCATGACAAGAACTGGGCAAATCTAGCCCTTGCTCATCGGCAACTGATAAAATGGTTTTATCTTCAGGAACTTGTAATGTGTGGGTTTTACCTTGGTGGAGAATTTCAACGGTGTAAGTCTTGGACATATTCTAAAAAATGAATGCAATAGACAAACTCACTATTATATCTGAATTGTTTAACAATATTGCAGATATGGCCAACTACTAAAGAAAGCGCGATCGCGTTCATCTAAGTGAAGCAGCTTAATTTAGAATTGAGCAATCGAGGGTGCGATGGTCTACGACCGACTGTCGGTCGTCGCTCAATATCATCAATCATTTTATAGAATATCCGGGTCAATATTTAACTCCCGCAACTTAGCGGCTAGGCGTTCAGCACGTTGCTTTTCTTGTTCAGCACGTTGCTTTTCTTCATCTGCGCGCTGTTTTTCTTGTGCTGCTAGTTCTTCCGGTGTCGGCACTAACTCCCCTTGTGCTGTAAAATAGCGTAATTGATTATTCTGTACGCCCAAATATAACTCTAACTGCTGACTCCATAACCAACCTTGGGGATTTGGTTCTATGGGTTGATAATTACCATCCACTAAATGAAAGCCGACAAACTCTAAATTATCGGAGTCAAACCAAAAATATTCCGGTGTGCGAAAAATATCTTGATAAATTTGTTTTTTTAAACCTTTGTCTGTGGCTTTGGTGGAAGGTGACAGTAACTCAACAATAATATTGGGATACTTACCGTCTTCTTGCCAGATTACCCAACTTTTGCGCGGTTTCTTTTCACATCCTCGCACGACAAAAAAATCAGGGCCGCGAAATTCTTCTGATTTGAGTTGACGCTGGCTATAGTATATTGTCAGATTTCCCGCAGCATAAAAGTCATTACGGTTTTGCCACCACCATTCTAAACATTGTAATAACAGAATAATTTGGCGTAGATATAAATCGCTTTCCAATGGTGGTTCGTGACTTTCGATATCTCCTGGCGGAAATATTATATCTGCTACTGGTTCTAATTCTTGGGCTACTGACATAACTTAATTGGGGCTATGGATAATATCGGCTGAGGGGATGTTTGAAAAGTTCCTGGTGATGTATCCAATACTTTTAGATCCCCCTAAGTCCCCCTTTTTAAGGGGGACTTTGATTCTTGTTCCCCCCTTTTTAAGGCTTTGATTCTTTTGATTCTTGTTCCCCCCTTTTTAAGGGGGGTTAGGGGGGATCAACAAGTCTTTAAACACACAGCCAACCACGTCTCAAATAACTTCTGAGATTGGATGCACAGATGTTATTACTATCATAATCTTGCTGATTGATGATGATTTGCGTAGGGAGAACATCGCCGTAGCGATCGCATTTTACCAGCACATCCTGAAAATGCTTTGGTAGAAGAGTTTTATCAATTACTATAATATTCACTAATTATAGTTAAATTTGCTTAGTTATAGTTATGCGCGATTATTCTTCGCCTACACTTCGTGAACGCGTTTCTTTAAAAACTGTATCTGTAAGTCTGCCGTTTGGTATTGGTTCGCTGGCTTGGGAAGCAACATAACCTTGTAGCATAAGTTCTCAACAACATCAGCAGAGTGGTTGACAATCATCTGCCAAGTTCTGAAGTGAGTTAGTTAAAAGCTGCTGAGGACAGCATCATCAAGCGTTGGCAACTATTACAGGTGTGAAAGAGTAATCAATGGACAAGTTTGAGTTTGATGTTTTCCTTTGCCACAAGGGTGAAGATAAGGAAACAGTAATAGAAATAGCCCATAAATTACAAGCTGAATATCAAATTAAACCGTGGCTAGATGAATGGGAACTACAACCTGGTCTTCCCTGGCAACCAGAATTAGAAAGACAAATTCAGAACATTAAGTCAGCAGCAGTTTTTATAGGTCAAAGTGGTATAGTCCCTTGGCAAGAAGAAGAAATACACGGCTTTTTACGTGAATTTAATCGCCGCAAATGTCCTGTAATTCCTGTATTACTTCCTAATGCTGCACAAAAGCCAGAATTACCTGTTTTCTTAGCTGGTAGAACGTGGGTTGATTTTCGTTCACAAAGCCGTAATTATACAGATCCTTGGATAACATTAGTACAGGGTATTACCGGGAAAAAGCCAGGGACAACACCCATAATTCTGCCTTCACCACCAAGAACCCCTGAACTAGAAAAAGATGACCTATCCTCAGAAAAAGGCATAGACTACACCAGACTACGCGACTTACTAGCCGCAAAAAGGTGGAAAGAAGCCGATAAAGAAACCTATCTAGTAATGATTCAGGCTGTAGGTAAAAAAGGAGGCGACTACTTCACCGATGATGAACTCTTAAATTTTCCTTGTACTGACTTACGCACAATAGACAGACTGTGGGTGAAATACAGCAATGGACATTTTGGCTTCAGCATCCAGAAGGAAATATATTTGAGCCTTGGCGGTAAAACTGACGGTAAGTATTACAACAAAGCCTGGATGAAGTTTGGCGATCGCGTAGGATGGAGTGAGAATAATAGTTGGCTCTATTATTATGACTTAACTTTTGAGACTTCTTCCCCTAGAGGAAACCTCCCTCTGGGGTGGAGTCGGATATTCATTCCAGGATATCGTGCGAGGGTAGTGCGGGAGTGGTTGGTGGTGGGGTTTGGAGTGGTGTTGCGGCTCTTCTCTCGCATCGAGACTTGTAAAGTGTAACACGCCCTAATGGGAAGTCAAAATTTATTTCTCTAGTTTTCCTCTAGATGTTATTGAGGCATAAAAATTTATGGCATTACTGAGCTAAATATACAATAATTGATTAGCAATTTCGTCTGCTGTCAAAGTATCAAGAAGGATAGCAGCCCTCTCAGCAATTTCATAGACATTTCTACGTTTAGCAATCAAAATCCCTGCATGAGTTTGACTATTAACTACATAATCTGTGTGTAATTCCTCAAAATCAAGTCGGTTATGTGTTAATATGCAACGTTCAATAGATCCAGCAAAAGCTAATTGTTTTTGATCTGCTTCTCCTAACATTTGCTGTTCTCTTGCTGTTGTTGCATCAAAACCTCTTGCTAAGAGTCAATTACTCACTAGAACATCTACATCTTCATCAATATAAACTTGAGCAAAAATTGTCATTGTTGATTTAATCTAGCTTTAATAGCAGGATGAACTAATTCATCAGGAATATGATTGCGTTCGATATATTCATTAATTTCTGCTTGATTATCTAAATAAAAACTCAAAGCATCAAAGACTTGGGCTAAATTTAAATGAGGTAAATGTAACGGTATTTCCTCTGGTCTAATACCTAAACGCCAATTTTCAACAATCGCTCTCACAGGTGTTCTTGTTCCTTGAATAATTGGTTCACCTGATAAAATTTCCGGTTGTCGAGTGACATAACGAGAGTTTTTTGTAGCTGTCATACTGATGAAATTTTTGGCAGTATTTGGTGCTAATGTATCACAGATGTTAAACCAATTCCCAATCTGACTTTTCATGGTATCTGGAAAACCCCTCTCCAAACCTCTCCCCTACAAGGCTACGGTGTACACACAAGTCTAATAACCTAGCCCTACAACGTTTTGATCCCCCCTAACCCCCCTTAAAAAAGGGGGGGAGCAAGAATCAAAGTCCCCCTTTTGAAGGGGGATTTAGGGGGATCAAACCACATTTTGCGCCTAGCACAAAGATGTGTGTACACCGTAGCCTACAAGGAGAGAAGCTTTGATTTTTCCCCCTTCCCTCGTAGGGAAGGGGGTTAGGGGGTTAGGTTTCACGTTAGCTTTTCCACATAACGTGAAAAGTCAGACAACATTAAGCTTTAAGATTACGATATTAAGTCTTAAGGTCACGATATTAAGCTTTAAGATTACGATATTAAGCCTTAAAGCTACAACATTAAGCCTTAAAGTTACAACATTAAGCCTTAAAATTAAAACGATCGCTCTTAACTCTGCACTAAACAGACGATATATTGAGGCAATTCAGAGAAATCACGGGCATAAATCAAAAAATGAGCAAAATAAAATGTGAATTTTGCTGAACTATAATCTAGCTTAACTGAGACAAAATAGCGTTGTAAAGCTTTTAAAAGTGTAAATTTATGGCTAGAAAAAAGCGTAGTTCCCGGATTCTAGAAAAAGCTGAGTTTAAAGTTGCGGGATTGAAGGCTATTGATCCAAATCTCAATTTTGATGATACTTGCAACTTACAAAAACTGACGCAGTTAATTGATCAGTTTCACAATATGCTTGATGATTATAATGCTGCTATAGCAATGATAGATTCATCTAAAAAAAAGCTAGATGAGACGGAGAAAAACTTAGCTCAGATTTCAGACAAAATGCTGATGGGTGTTGGCTTTAAGTACGGTAAAAACAGTAGTGAATATGAGCTTGCTGGTGGAGTTAGAGATAGTGAACGTATCCGAAAAAGTAGATTGACACGCTTGAAATCTAATACAGATAAAATAACAGATGAAACTGCTATAACCGCCTAGTATAGTAGTTCGCTAGCGAGTGGAATATATATTATTGTAGGGGCAGGATATATTCTGCCCCTAGCTGTGTAGGTAATTAAAATATCTTCAGTGGGAATTTGGCATCAAAACCAGACTTTAAGTATAAAACGAAAATATTCATAAGCAATTACCAGTAAGGCTTTTAGACAAGAAATCGGGTAAACTTTGCTTGCTAAGTTTTGTCTAAAAATACTTCATAATTAAGATAAGAAGATACAAAGAGAGAACACAAAAATGTTAGAAAAATATCGTCAACACGTTGCTGAAAGGGCAGCACTCGGTATTCCGCCCTTACCCTTGGATGCACAGCAAACATCAGAGTTGTGTGAATTACTGAAAAATCCACCATCAGGGGAAGAAGATACATTATTACATTTATTGCGCGATCGCATTCCCCCCGGCGTAGATGCAGCTGCTTATGTCAAAGCTGGATTTCTTACAGGTATTGCTAAAGGCGAAATCACCAGCCCCCTAATTTCCTCAATTGAAGCAGTGGAATTACTGGGAACAATGGTAGGCGGTTATAATGTGCAGTCTCTAATTGAGTTGCTAAAACTGTCTACCAAACCATCAGAAGGTGATACACCATTGGTAATGGGAGGAGAAGGAAAAGAACCCATCGCTGCTGCTGCTGCCGCCGCCCTCAGTAAAACTTTATTGGTGTATGATGCCTTCCATGATGTTTTGGAATTAGCTAAAATCAACCCCTACGCCAAGCGAGTCATTGATTCCTGGGCAGAAGCAGAATGGTTTACAGTTCGTCCCAAACTCCCAGAATATATTAACGTCACTGTTTTTAAAGTGCCTGGGGAAACCAACACCGATGACTTATCCCCAGCTACCCACGCCACCACCCGTCCAGATATTCCCCTCCACGCCTTGGCTATGTTAGAGTCACGGCAACCAGGAAGCTTAGAAACTATTGCTGAGTTGAAGAAAAAAGGATATCCCGTGGCTTATGTTGGGGATGTAGTCGGGACTGGTTCATCGCGGAAGTCGGCTATTAACTCCGTGTTATGGCACATGGGGCAAGATATTCCCTATGTTCCCAACAAACGCGCTGGGGGTTATATTTTAGGTGGTGCGATCGCTCCTATCTTTTTCAACACAGCAGAAGATGCCGGTGCTTTGCCCATACAATGCGATGTCACCAAACTCGAAACCGGCATGGTAATTACCATCTATCCCTACAAAGGTGAAATTACCAACGAAGACGGCGAAGTTATTTCCACCTTCACCCTCAAACCCGATACCATCCTCGATGAAGTCCGCGCCGGTGGACGCATCCCCCTATTAATTGGACGTACTCTCACCGACAAAACCCGCCAAGCATTAGGCTTAGAACCCAGCACCCTGTTCATCCGTCCCCAACAACCAGAAGACACGGGGAAAGGCTATACCCTCGCCCAAAAAATGGTCGGTAAAGCTTGCGGTTTACCAGGTGTGCGCCCTGGTACATCCTGCGAACCCATCATGACCACCGTTGGTTCTCAAGATACCACAGGGCCAATGACCCGTGACGAACTCAAAGAACTCGCTTGTCTCGGCTTCAGTGCAGACTTAGTCATGCAGAGTTTCTGTCACACCGCCGCCTATCCCAAACCCGTAGACATCAAAACTCACCACGAACTCCCCGATTTCATGTCTTCCCGTGGTGGTGTTGCCCTACGTCCCGGCGATGGTATCATCCACTCATGGCTCAACCGGATGCTGTTACCTGATACCGTCGGTACAGGTGGCGACTCTCACACCCGCTTCCCCTTGGGAATATCCTTCCCCGCCGGTTCTGGGTTAGTCGCCTTTGCGGGTGCTTTGGGTGTCATGCCTTTGGATATGCCAGAATCAGTATTGGTAAGATTCAAAGGAGAATTGCAACCAGGAATTACCTTAAGAGATATTGTTAACGCCATTCCCTACGTTGCCATTCAAAAAGGTTTGCTAACTGTCGAGAAAGAGAACAAGAAAAACATCTTCTCCGGCAGAATTTTAGAAATGGAAGGCTTACCAGATTTAAAAGTCGAACAAGCCTTTGAATTAACAGACGCTTCCGCCGAACGTTCCTGTGCAGGCTGCACCATTAAACTGAGTGAAGCAACAATTGCTGAATATCTGCGTTCTAACATTGCCCTGTTAAAAAACATGGTAGCCAGAGGCTATCAAGATGCGCGTACAATTATGCGCCGTGTCGCCCAAATGGAAGAATGGTTAGCAAATCCTGTATTACTAGAAGCCGACGCAGATGCGGAGTATGCCGCAGTAATTGAAATTGATTTGAACGAAATCACAGAACCAATTGTTGCCGCTCCCAATGACCCCGATAATGTTAAATTATTATCGGAAGTTGCTAATGATCCAGTACAAGAAGTATTTGTTGGTTCTTGTATGACAAATATCGGTCATTATCGAGCCACTGCGAAAGTTTTAGAAGGTGCAGGTGCAGTCAAAACTCGCCTGTGGATAGCACCACCCACCCGCATGGATGAACACCAATTAAAAGAAGAAGGTGTGTATGGTGTATTTGGTGCAGCCGGCGCGAGAACAGAAATGCCAGGATGCAGTTTATGTATGGGAAATCAGGCGCGAGTTGCTGATGGCACAACTGTATTTTCCACCTCTACCCGCAACTTCAATAACCGCATGGGTAAAGGTGCAAGAGTGTATTTAGGTTCTGCTGAGTTAGCCGCAGTTTGCGCGTTATTAGGACGCATTCCTACAGTACAGGAATATCTTGATATTGTGGCGAATAAAATTCATCCTTTTGCTGATAATTTATATCGGTATTTGAACTTTGATCAAATCGTCGGTTTTGAGGATGAGGGTAGGGTGATTTCTAAAGAGGAGGAAGCTTTGTTAGTATAGTTTAACTAGGGTGAGTCTTGATGGCTCACCTAAATTTTATTGAAAGGATAAAAATTTTCAAAAGATATTTACCGAGAAGAATTTAAAGATGATGATTTCTACCAGTTCTTCTTTCGGATACTTCCTGATATAGTTATAAATTTGGACTATATGACACTTAAGATAACTCTGATTAACCAAAATATTAGTACATAAACGACTAAAATTACAGTTAAGTTGATTAAGGAAAAATTAAAAAATATAAATAGTAAAGTTCCAATTATAATCAATATACAAATCAAACGGCTAGCATAAGGTGATATCCTTGATACAAATCTAAATTTAGCTATTTCCGCCTCAGTTTTCAGCCCTTTGGGTTGAGAAATAACACCAGTCAAAATATATTCAATAATATTAATATGATTACTTTCATCTAGAGGTTTTCCATGATCTCCATCAAAATAATACAATTCTTTCAAACGATCATCTCCCATTAAAAAACCATCAAATCCTCCAGTTCCAATATCTCTCATCCCCACTCCTCGTAAAGCACTACACAGAATTCCAACTGGCCAATCAAAAGAGCTACGAGCATTACAAATCATCTTTACTTGACCTTTGTCAAATATCTTTTTCCACGGATATTCTCGTGGTAAAACACTACCTGCCAAGTAAACTCGCTTGAACTTCATTCCAGGGACTTTCTTCAGACTTTCCCCTAAAATATAAGTTCCATTACTATGTCCAATGAAATGAAAATCTATATTGGGATACTTAGCAAAATAGTAGCTATATTCATCCTGAAACCAAGCAATATTACTTTGGCGAAAACCAGGAAGAACAAATTTGAATGCAGAAAAGTAATCATAGGAAGACGTGATAACTACTGTATGTGGATCTTCTTGATATATTTTTTCTTTGATTTGCTCAACCCAGCTACTATTACTGGCTCGAATTCCATGAAGAATAAATACCACATTATTTTTAGCAATTGATGACCATAAATTAAAATTGTTCCCTAATGCTTCATCTCGAAGAATTGCTTTCTTGATCAACTGATATCTTTCTTCTCTATCTTCTGCACTATCTATGCAGTGAATATTTGTGGATTCGGCATCCGGAATATCTATATGAAAAGCATCAGGAAACTGTTCTATATCAACACTGTCATCACGAGTTATATTTCCATCTTTTGCCCCTAGTATCTGAACAACAGTTAGCGAATAATAAAAATTTGAAAAATGTCTAATCCAGTCAATTCTCAAATTTGTGATAAAAGCAGAACCTTTCATAAAGTCTTGTAATGGCATCAATCTCCTTAAGGAAAAAGATGTAGCTTTCTCAAGTGCGATTACCATTCGTCCAATTAGAGATTGAGCAGGATCTAAACCGCGATTCGGTGAAGCTAAAAGAACAAAGTGCCTAACGTACTCATACCAGGGACTTTGACGATACCCTCGCTCGCGATACATACCAGATGCTATTAGATAAGCCTGCCGAATAAGAATACCACCTAAGCTATGTCCAACAAGGATAACTTCTTCAAAAGGCCCTTTGCTACCCCATATTGCATCTATTTTGGCTTTTAGCTGTTTGGATAAACTAAAGCCTTCCTGAAAGCTGTGATTTTTTAGATGATGCTTATCCCAAAGCAGCCATTGAGTATCCGCTAGGGTAGTTTCCTTCTTTAATTCTTTAACTAGAGGCTCCCAACTTCCAGCATCTTGATTTTCAGCAGGAACAACAACAATGAGCCGTTTTAAGGGAGTTGAACTAACAGGAGTAGTTACAGTCGAAGATTGATGGGTTGTTATTATTCCATCTGTCCCTCCCCAAGCCAGTCCTACAGGCTGTTCCTCGAAAGTTGCTTGGATTCCTAGGTTATTTTCTATGTACTCAGCTAGTAAACTAGCATTTCTATCTTGCGAACTGTAAGTAATTACGAAAGCTGGTTGTACTGCTTGTATTAGTGAGAATAGTTCGTTCAACACAGCACTATTAGAGTCAACATTGCCTGATTTTACATCTACAACCAAAACATCTATATTAAGGCAACAAACCTCGGATAAACTCGAAGACCAAGAGAAATCCGATAAATACATTACATTAATGCCACTCTCAGTGCGAACCACTGGAATCACTGAACCGGGCATATAACCAGATGGAAAAAAACTTATTTGAATATTCTCGACTGTATGACAGCTTCCATCGGCTGGAAGAACTTCAAATTGCCCACGTCTAAACTCTATATCTGGAGATTCTTCTAACAATTTCTCATAAGTTTCTTGACTTAAAACAATCTTTCTTTGCTGTCCTTTACTGGTACTGAAATCTTTAAGACGATTGATATTATGATTAGTCTGGATGCGAATTGAACGCTCTGGAGCAAATCCATCACAAGTAACAGTCTGACCAATAAGAACGCATCCATTTTTGAGAACAGTAGCTGCACCTTGAAGATTATTCATTGTTGCTCCTTTTAGTCAGTAAATTAGCAACAAAAGCTTCTACTCTCTGAGGCGTAAGATAGGGAGCAACTGTAGGATTTTTAATAGCTGATTCAGTTAATGTAAAGCTAAAACGTCCATTTTTAATAGCCGCAGAAAGAACATTTTCCTCATGTACTAACTCAGATAACATAGCTCGAAGTTCAAAACTATACTTTTCTTCCCCTTGGCTCTCATTATTTAGATTTGGAATCTGACCCAAAAAAACATAATGATGAGTAATTTTGGATCGAGTGGAGTCAATTGTTTCTATACACTCAGTTAAGCTTCCTCCTCCCCGCAGATTGCATTGAAGAATTGCACGAATTTCTTCTTTACTCCTCTGATTCTCAAGTGCATCTTTAGCCAAAAGAGTAATCTTATCAAACTCCTTAGCTCGTGAAATTTCAGCTGCTACGGAAAAGGACAGATACCCTGGCGATGTTCCCCAAATGATGAGAGGTTGTAGTTCAAGGGGGAGCGATAACAGTGAAAGAAACCTACGCAAAATAGAAGAGTCTTTTAACTCCAGTTCCTGGGCAATTTGATTGAGGGGAATGCCTTGAATTTGATACAAGCGATTTAATAATTGAGCAACTTGTATCGGAGATAGTCTGCGATTTTTCTTATGCGTTCCAATAGAGAGAATTATATCTCGCCGTTCATCAGACGAAAGTGAATCTAACATACAGTTTTTTAACTTACAGATAACCCCGTTCAGAAAGTGCTGCTTCCAGAAGAGTTATAACCGCATTATTTTGGTCAATCTCTTCATCTTGTGTAAATTGATTTAAAGCATTATATAAGTTTTGTCCAACGACTACCCTAAGATTTATTTGCTGCTGTCGTTTACTCCTTTGTATAATTTCTTTTGGAGGTATATGTGGCTCTTGAATCGCAACCTTTTCAAGTTGTCTTTGTTGAAGACCACTCATTTTTTGCATTTCTTCAGCATAAATAACAGCAGCTTCTTTGTTAACTTCCTTACTAATTGAATCTGTTGCTGCTTTTTGTGCTCGAAGTGCAACATCAAGTTTTAAACCGCGTTCAACTTTTTGTTTTAATGGTTCAATTAGTTGTTCATACTTAACGTACTGGCTAACCTTATAATAGGGAAGACCTAATGTATCTGAAATCCTTTTAATAGAACCATATTTTCTGTATAAATCTGTACAAGCATCAATGTAGTCCTGGGTTGATAAATTTTGTCGAACCATATTCTCGGTTAGAGAAATAGCTTTTGCAATTTCTGGGTCTACTGGTTCAGGAAGTATTGTTGCGCGTATAGTTTCACGTTTTAAATGCTGATGCGCTAGAAAACGCCTCTGACCTGTGACCACTTCATATCTTCCTTCTGCTTGTGGAGCAACAACAATTGGCTCAAGGAGTCCTATTTTTTCAATACTATCTGCTAACTCCTGAAGACCTTCATTAACATCGCTAGTACGAACTTGCGACAGTCCGATGTCAATTTTTTCTAGTGGGATTTCTTTAACTTCGCTATTCCCAGTAATTATCATCTGTACCTCATCATCAACCGATTTACATTTAGATATTTCCACTCAAAACATTTACATTTTTAACTATAATTTTGGATACATTGATAATGTATGTAGTCTGGATATACGGTTATGGAAAAATAGTTACTGACATAAGTATGAACGGCAAACAATTTCATTTTATCCAAGACGTTAGTTAGCTTTTACTTAACCGAGTATATCTTACATTCATTTTTTCAATGTAAATATATATCCAATTTTGGCTCAAAACACATAGTATTAACTAATTCCCCGCTTATCGTTGAGTAATGATTAGCAAAGAGGTAGATTCAGATGACCATACCCCTAAATACCACAGTGCGATCGCTTCCCCTAAAATCTACATCACAACTTTCTCACCCTGATAATCGAAAATCACCATAAAGCTAGCATCAGGTATAAGTTGGCGTAAAATTTGCACATGACTGTCTGCATCAGACCGACTGCGAAATCTCGCTACAGTTACCTGTTGTATCTTTGGGAGTAGACGAGTAATCGCCCACGGATTTAGGGGTTCTTTATATCCGTTAGCGGTAGCTTACCGTAGGTATCGCTATAATAAATCTTTATTATTTAAGCTTTTAAGCGTCAATTTCCCAATCTTCTAGTTTTAATCCTTCGACTCTGGCAAATTCTTTAGTATTATGAGTCACCAAAATCAAATCATGGGAAATTGCAATAGCAGCAATTAATAAATCATTATAACCAATAGGAGTACCAAGATTAGCCAATTGCGCCCGAATCTTACCAGCATTTAACGCTGAAATATCGTCTAAAGGTAAAGAAATAAATACCTCTAAAAATCGCTTAACTTTTGCCCAAACTTGATTAGGATTATCACTCCTCATTGCTCCATAAAATAACTCTAACTTCACTATTGAACAGACAACTATATCTTCTAAATCACAACTTTCTAATCTCCGGCGGATAATCGAATCTTCATTAAGATATTTAACACACACATTTGTATCTAGCAAATACTTCATGATAATTTAAAATCTTCTAAATCATCAAAAACACCTTCTGAATCTATGATTAAAGGTGTATCTTTTAAACATCCTGATGTTTCTTCAAAAAAGTTAGCAGGCCAACCTTTACCTTTAGATTTTTTCTCCTGGTGAGAATCAGTAGCAGGTTGTAAAATCACAGTAATAGTTAAGTCAGTATTAGTAACATCTACAGGAATATCTAAATGTAATATTCCATCTTGTCCAACATGAGAATTTAAAGTTATTGTTTGCATACCATTATTTTCTACTAAACATATAGCTGAATTATATAAATAATTGTAGCGAGAATAATATTAGCGTAGATATCATCCTTATTTTAAAAGCGATACCTACGATAAGTTACCGCTAAAATCTACATCATAACTTCCTCACGCTGAGAATCGAAAACTACTGTAAAGATACCATCAGGTATAAGTTGACGTAAAAGTTGCACATGACCGTCTGCATCAGACCGACTGCGAAATCTCGCCACAGTCACCCGTTGCATATCTGGGAGTAAACGAGTAATTGCCCACGAATTCAAGCGTTCTTTATATGTAATTGCCTGACCTTTCAATGTAGACTCTTGATAATTTGTATTTTGTGTCATGATCGGGTTATTCACGAAAAGTGGAATGAGAAGCGTTAGCCAGTCTCTTGGCGGGGATGCTAACGCCTCCTCAATCATTGATTGAACCTGAACTACACAGTATTTGTCAATTGTCAATACTTAGCGTCAACTTTTAACGCTAATCTATGAACATTTTCCCGCCAAGTATGAATTTAAGAACATTGAGAAAACGTACAGGACTAAAAATTAGTGATGTTGCTATTGAACTAAATTGCGCCTTATCTTCAATTCGCAATTGGGAAAAAGGGATAACAACGCCGAAAATGGAAGTATGGCAAGTATTCCGCCTGCGAGATTTGTATCCATGTACAGAAGAGGAGTTAGTACAAGCGGTTAGGGAATCAATGCTGACTCAAGATACATAACTTTTGAGTGGAGAGCGTAGACGCGGAGCGGCTTGTCGATAGACATCGCCTGCCTCGATTTTTCGCTGATATAGTTTAATTAGGATAATTGGGATAACTACCTGGATGTAATTACCAAAGCGACAATGCCAGCCAAAGATATTTATCATGATGCTGTTAAAAATGCCTTAATTAAAGATGGCTGGACAATCACGGCTGATCCTTATACCATTAAATATGAAAAAGTACAGTTATTCGCTGATTTACTTGCTGATAGAACTCTAGAAATTGAACGAAATGGACAACAAATAGTTGTAGAAATTAAAATTTTTATTACTCGTTCACCCATGCGTGAATTTGAAACAGCTTTAGGGCAGTATATTATATATCGCACATTATTAAAAACAATTTTTCCTGAAACTAAAATTTATTTAGCTATCGGCACCACTATTTATCAATCGTTTTTTCAACAGAAAGCAATTTCAATGGTAATTGAAGAAAATAATTTACTTTTAATTGTTGTTGCTTTGAAAAAGGAGGAAGTTTTTCAATGGAGAAACTAACCAGCTATCGCAATTTAATTAAAAACATTCTCTCAGAATATGAAAAATTAGCCTCACAAACTCCTAACCCTTATGGAGTTGATAGTGTCTTAGCTTTTGATGAACAAAGAGATCAATATATTTGGTCTCAAGTTGGTTGGCATGACGATAAAAAAATTACTGCGATTACTGTTTATATTCGCATTAAAAATGACAAGATATACATTGAAGAAGATTGGACTGAGGAAGGAATAGCAACGGAGTTAATACGCTTAGGTGTTCCGGCTAGTGATATTGTCTTGGCGTTTCAGCCACCAGAAGTGAGACAATACACAGAGTTTGCGATCGCCTAGAGTCATCATCAAAGTGCGATCGCTATAATCCCACCTTTTCTAAAATTCCCACTCAATCATGAACCGTTCCATCAGGCATGATTGCACCGACTAAATCCGCATTGGTGAAAATTGCCCCTGTTAAGTCTGCACCTTGTAAATTTGCCTTTCGCAAAATCGCGCTATCGAAATTGGCATAACTTAAATCTGCACCTTGCAAACTAGCTTCACTTAAATCTGTGGCTAAGTTACCCCACTGGATGATTTTACCCAGATTAGCGCGACATAATTTGGCTTGATTTAAGTTGGCATGATGCAAAGAAGCAGCTCTCAAGTCAGCGTAACTCAAATCTGCACCAGTCAAAACCGCATATCCTAAATCTGTGCGTTGGTTGGAACTAGGGCGTAAGTCTGCTTGAAATAGCAGCGAACGGGATAAATTAGCACCATACAAATTAGCACCACACAAACTGGATTTAATTAAATTTGTGGCTTCTAAATGTGTTTTGACTAGTTTTGCACCCGTTAAATCCGCCTCTCGCAAAACAGCATGATATAAATCGGCTTCACTCAAGTCTATGCCCCAAAGAATCGATTCGCTCAAATCTGCTTCTTTTAAACAAGCTTGACTGAGATTTGTTTTCCCCAGTCGTGTTTGGCGTAAATCAGCATAGCTAAAATCTGCACCTGTGAGGTTAGCATTAGTTAATTCCGCTTCTTGTAGATTCAGCTTTTGGAAATTTCTTTCACCAGCAGCATATAACTTGAGAATTTCGTTTATATCCATAATTAATATTTAAATCTTCCAAATTAGATTAAATCTTTAGTTACTTTCTCCATTATTTAGGATGGGAAGAGATGCTACTAAAGACAATCCCAATAATTTCAACATTAGTTTTTCAAACCAAGGTACAGCTAAACCAAATCGCATTTTAGCTAGAAAATACCTCTCAAACGCAGCTTTAGCCCAACTTACCCAAGCACCACTCAACGCTACAGCCCGCCGACGTTTACCTGTGACTACATCCGGTAACACTGGATTAGCCAAAAATAAAATTCCTGAATCACCAAAGTCAGCAAAGCAAATAGCATCAAGGGTTGGGGTGACTGGATGGGCAGAATATACTCCCAATTCAATGGCAATATTATGTGCCACTGCCATTCCCATTGCTTCTGTCATCTGTCCAGTTTTGGGTACTCCCAAGGGAATAGCCGTTACTTCTGGCGGCTTGATTTGTACTGCAACTCCTATGGCGTAAATTGAGGAATATTCAGGATGTCTGTATGTCGGTAATACGGGAATAAAGCCATCTTGATTGCCTAATCCTGGGACTTGGCGCACAAAACGCGCTCCCCGAAAGGGCGGTAGTAACATTGAGTAGGCAAATGGCAAGACTCTACCATTTCCTAAATGAATCTGATTTGGCTCAATTCCTGTCACTGTGGCGTTTTCAATAACTTCTACATCCCGTTGCGCCATGAATTTTTTCACTAATTCGGCAGAATTAGCCATCCCCCCAATACCCAAGTGTCCTGCATAGGGTTCTGGAGTGACAAAAGTAATTGATACCTGTTTCCGTAATCCTTTTTTCCTGAGAACGTAGTCTGCTAGCAAGGTAAACTCGTAGGCAGGGCCTAGACAACTCGTTTTTGGTAATGCCCCTACTACTAAGGGCCCCGGTGCAAGGAGAAATTTTTGCCACGCCTGCAAAGCTTTGAGGGCATGATGAGGATTACATACTGATTGGGTATATCCATCCGGCCCTAAACCTGGTACAGCATCTAATGCTAGTTCTGCACCTGTGGCAATAATCAAGTAATCGTAGGCAATCTTTTGTTCTCCCAAGGAGATTTTCTGGTCTTGCGGATTTAAGTGGTCTACTCGTCCTTGTATCCAGTTAATTCCTCGGTGTCGCAACCTTGTTTCTAAGCTTACCTGGATAGACTCCAGAGAACTTAAGCCCATTGCTACCCAAGGTAATGAAGGAATAAAGGTGAAATTAGGTGTTTCGGAAATGACGGTAACTTGATGTTGTTTGGGGAGGATATGTCTTAATTCATAAGCGGTAGGTAAACCTCCCAACCCTGCACCGATGATGACAATGTGAGCCATTGCAGGAATTCTCCAAATATTAATTAGGTGGCGAGGGAAGAGAGAAGGGAGTTTTTCATGCGATCGCTCTGTAATTCTTCATACTCAGTCTTGGTTATCATAGATTATTTTCTATTTTTATCATTTGTTGTTTAACAGAACTCATGTATTACTTTTCATTAAGCTCCTAATATTGATGTTGACCCGCAAGTTTTATATAACTATATAGTAGTATAATAAATAAATATTAACAAAGGGTAAAAAAAATTATGGACGATAGCTTAAGCTTGCCGAATCCTTCTGTCTCTAGACGGCAACTTCTGAATTTCTTCACTGGGGCTATTGTTGCAGCTACGGCTAGTGCTGCCCTATATCCTGGGACTAAGTTTTTTGTGCCGCCAGCTGAAAGCACTGATGCAGATGGTAGTATCCTTGCTAAAGACCAGCTTGGTCATCCTATTCCAGCCAGCCAAATTTTAGCTGAACCAACAGGAACAAGGGCTTTAATTGCTGGACTAGCAGGTGAGCCTACTTATTTAACCGTTAAGGAAGATGGCACTCTTGATCCTGTGGGTATTGTGAATAACTGTACTCATTTGGGTTGCACCTTCCCTTGGAATCCTGTTGATCAACAGTTCCAATGTCCTTGTCACGGTTCACGCTACGATGCTCAAGGTGCGGTGGAACGGGGGCCTGCTAACCGTCCTCTGAAGTTGGTTCATGTTCAAGTTAAAGATGATTACATTTGGATTTCACCTTGGCAAGAGACAGATCCTCGGACTGGTGAAAAGGCTTGGTGGGTTTAAATCAGTTATCAGTCCAGTAAGGTGCGTCAGTGCAATGAAACTTAACTAGACCAAGAAATTATTAATACTGACGCACCCTACCAACTCACTGGGTGTTACCGGAGTGGTTTCGGCAATTACCTCAAGATCAAGCGATCGCAGTTATTTGTTTAACAGCTCATCGCAGCCCAATTGCTGCATCTCAACTTGTCACAGCAGGCTGGAAAAAAGTATACAACATTAGTGGGGGTATGGTGGAGTGGCAGCGAGCGCATCTCGAAATTTGTAAATAAGGAGGCTCTCAATGGGAACGCAAATTTCCCAAAACCCAAAATTTTACAAAAGTTTGTTAGCTTGGGGACTATCAAAAGCTAACTCAGCAGACGAGAGTAGGATTAAACTCAAAAATTGCAGCGGATATTCTTCTTTAGGCGCACTGAAACAGGCTCTTTTTAGTGATTTACAGGGGACTGTTCTGGAAATTGGGCCAGGTGCAGGAGTGAATTTATCATACTATCCGAATGACATTCACTGGATAGGAGTCGAACCTAATTCTTTCATGCACCAATATATTCAGCAGCAATCTGAACAGTTTGGTTTCCAGAATATTGAGATTCGCAACGGCTCGGCGGAAAATTTACCAGTCGCAGATAACAGCATAGATACGGTAGTTAGCACCTATGTTCTTTGCTCGGTAAATAATGTAATGGGTAGCTTACAGGAAATTTTGCGAGTTCTCAAACCCGGTGGTCAATTTCTATTTGTTGAACACGTTGCGGCTGATTGTGGTAGTTGGTCGTGCAGGCTGCAAAATGGGATTGAGCCGATTTGGAAGGTGATGTTTGATGGTTGTCACCCTAACCGTCAAACCTGGCTGGCTTTAGAAAATGCGAGTTTTAAAAGTGTAGATTATCGTCGCTTTCAGGTTTCTTTTCCCATTGTCAGTCCCCACATTGCTGGGGTGGCAATCAAAGCTCATTAGTCGGAATTTAAACGCAGAGGTACGCGGAGAGTTTTTTTAAGAGGAATTGGTGAGAATATGCAATTATCAAAGACTAATCTTTCGGAACGTTTGGATCATGTTTATGATGCAATTATTGTGGGCGGTGGTGCAGGGGGGCTGTCTGCGGGTATTTACTTACAAAGGTATCTACTTTCTAGTCTAATTATTGACAAGGGTAAGGCTCGTTCTTTCTGGATGCAGGAATTACATAATTATCTGGGTTTACCTCCTGATACTCCTGGGCGTGTGTTGTTGCAGCAGGGTAAGAAGCATTATGACTCTCTGGATGGGGATTTCTTAAATGCTTATGTTGAGGAGGTGGTGGACGAGGGTGATACTTTTGCGGTGCGGGTAAAAGTTGGTCGTCAAAATAGTATTTACTCTGTGTTGCGATCTAAGTATCTAATTGCGGCTAGTGGGATTATTGACCATCTCCCGCCTTTGGAAAATATGCAGAATGTATTTGAATACGCTGGCTATAACTTGCACGTTTGTATGGTGTGCGATGGTTATGAAATGGCTGATAAGCAATGCGGGTTTTTTGCGGGGAGTGAGGCCAGTATTGAAGATATGGTATTTAGTCTCAGTTGGTTTACGCCCTACATTACTATTTTCACTCACGGGTTATTTACTGTGAGTGCAGAATTACGTTCTAAATTACAGCAGTATGGTTATCGCTTGCTGGAAACTCCTATTAAGCAATTTTTGGGTAAAAACCATCACATGACAGGGGTGGAATTAGTTGATGGTTCGGTGGTTGAGTTGGAAACTGGTTTAATTGCAATGGGTTCTCACTATCACAACACCTATCTGGAAGGATTTAATTTAGAACGCAAAGGGGGATATTTAATCACAGATCAGATGGGACGGACTTCTCACCCGCGCATTTTTGCAATTGGAGATTTGAAGGTGGGTTTAAATCAGGTGGTGATTGCGGCGGGTGATGGTGCATTGGCTGCAACGCAGATTTGGCGAGAAATCCGCCGTGCTGTCGGTGCTAGACCTTGGCTGTCAAATCTGCCATCAGCTCTGACACAGAAATGATGCGCTGATTTTGACTCACATTTGCACCAGAAAAGATTAAACCATTTTCTACGTCGCCACGGGCTGCTTGAGATAGGGCATTCAGTAGACAATAGGTTTTACCTTTGTCTCGAAATAAACAGATTTCTAAACAGTTGGCAATACATCGCCTCTGTTGGGCTGAATCTGCCATAATCTGTTCTGCGAAGGGATTACGTAAAGCTCGGCTGGGTTTACCGACAGGACTGGGTACGGTGACTATATCTTCTGGGTTGGCTTGCAAATGACGTTCTTTATAATTTTGATGGGCATCACATTCAATTGTAGTGATGAAGCGTGTACCCATTTTTACACCGTCTGCGCCCATTGCTAAGATTTGATCTATGTCGGCGCGATCGCTAATTCCCCCTGTCACAATTAAAGGTATCCTCACACCCATTGTCTCAGTTAAATATTCTCGCACTTGTGAAATCACCCAGGCGATCGAGAATCCTGGAACGTTGATTTGTTCACATTGGGTAAAATGTCCCCCTACTTTCTGGCAATTTTCCAGAATCAAGGCATCGGGTAGACGATTATATCGACTTTTCCAAGTCTGACAAAGATATTGGGCTGAGTCTGCATTGGCGACAGTTGGCACTAAAGCCACATCAGGATAATCGGCGGTATACTCTGGTAAATTTAAAGCTACTGCACCCCCTGTCACAATCAGATTTGCGCCCTCGGCAGCTGCGGTTTTTGCTAATTCTGGGTAATCTTTCGTACCTACAAGAATATTCACCCCAATTACCCCATCAGGGCTAATACTCCTAGCTTTGGCTAATTCATCAATTAAAGCTAGGCGATTAGCTGTAAAAAAACTACTCTTTTGACGGGGGTTAAAATACGGTGAATCCAAGCCAATCCCCAGGGTGGCAATCATCCCCACCCCGCCAGCATTGGCAACTGCTCCAGCCAATTTTGCACCAGATACCCGCACCGCCATTGCAGCTTGCATGATGGGATAACGTGCAATATGTTTACCAATCTGCAAGGGATGAAGGTTCGAGTGCATGACAAATTTGCTCATTTATTAACTAAATAACTGAGAAGTAATTTTATCATCTTGGTGTGTCTTTTTAGGGGTATAGGGGTGTGAGGGTATAGGGGTATAAGGGTTTGTAGAAACTACACATCATTCTTTTGGCATAAGTCAAAATTTAAATTTACTACAATTTACTACTTGACAACTGTATTGCTATACAGTTATATAATTTATATACGACCGAATACACCAATTCCGCGAAAAGGCTACAGACGCTTAGTCTGAAAACTTCAGACTGCATCGGACTTTTTGAAATTACGTATACGCTAGCTTTCTTGTACCCCTCGGCTTAAGCGGGTGCGTAGTTATGAATTGGTTGTATTTCTTTGTCGTTCAAGATTTCACAAATTTATTCGCACTCATTACCAAATATGACAACTCTTCTCCAAGAGCGTAGTAGCTCTAATTTATGGGATAGATTCTGTAACTGGATCACTAGTACAGAAAATCGGATGTATGTGGGATGGTTTGGCGTAATCCTGATCCCTACGGCTTTAACTGCGGCAATTGTGTTTATTTTGGCGTTTATTGCTGCGCCTCCTGTGGATGTAGACGGTATCCGCGAGCCTGTTTCTGGTTCACTGCTGTATGGAAATAACATCATCACTGCTACTGTAGTTCCGACTTCGGCGGCGATTGGTTTGCACTTGTACCCCATTTGGGAGGCTGCTTCTTTAGATGAGTGGCTATACAATGGCGGCCCCTATCAAATGATTGTGTTGCACTTCCTGTTGGCTATCTATGCTTATATGGGTCGGCAATGGGAATTAAGCTATCGTTTAGGAATGCGTCCTTGGATTCCTGTGGCTTTTTCTGCGCCTGTGGCTGCTGCAACTGCGGTGTTATTGATTTACCCCATTGGACAAGGTAGTTTTTCCGATGGCATGATGTTGGGTATTTCCGGTACATTCAATTTCATGATTGTGTTTTCACCGGAACACAATATTCTCATGCACCCATTCCATATGATTGGTGTAGCGGGAGTTTTTGGTGGGGCTTTGTTCTCGGCAATGCACGGTTCTTTGGTAACTTCTACCCTTGTGCGGGAAACCTCAGAGGTGGAATCAGCCAATATTGGTTATAAGTTTGGTCAAGAAGAAGAAACCTATAACATCGTAGCGGCACATGGTTACTTTGGGCGGTTAATCTTCCAATATGCCAGCTTTAATAATTCACGTTCTTTACACTTCTTCCTAGCTGCTTGGCCTGTCGTGGGTATTTGGTTTGCGGCTTTGGGTGTCAGCACCATGTCATTTAACTTGAATGGATTCAACTTCAATAACTCGATTTTGGATCACCAAGGACGCACAATTGACACCTGGGCAGATTTATTAAATAGGGCGAATTTAGGGATTGAAGTTATGCACGAGCGTAATGCTCACAACTTCCCCCTAGATTTAGCCTCTGGTGAAGCTCAACCAATAGCCCTGGCTGCTCCTGCGATCGCTAGCTAGTTACTGCGTTTATGCTGCTCTAAACATTTGCACCCTAATTTTAGGGTGCTTTTTTATTAGTTAGAAAATTGTTTTCGTGTTCTGCAAAGCTTTAATACTTTCGGCTTGTTGGAGGATTCTTTCGCTAATGCGATCGCAAGCTAATTCACAAAGTTCAAAAATCATCGGATCAGCAATCTCATAAAAAGCACTAGTCCCTTTGGGTTGACGAGTGACAATTCCTGCTTGGGTTAAGACTTTCAGGTGTTTAGACAAATTGGCTTGTCCCAAACCTGTAGCTTCCGTGAGTTCCATCACATTCATTGGCCCTGACTTCAGACACGCCAGGATTTGCAGCCGACTAGCTTCCGATAGCATTTTAAAATAGTCAGCAACCGCCGCAAATATATCTAAATCAGCCTGAGACGGTTTAGTTTTCGGCATAGGCAGATGCAATAGTCGGTGCCAAAATAATTGAATAACTAATTAGTATTATACGCAACTGCCAAGAGGAGGATAACGGATAGAGAACAGGGAATAAGAACTATTGAATATTTCACAGCCGTGATTAATCACGTTCATAGGAACTAATGACGAAATTACAAAAGAAATTACTAATTTTATTGAGTGCAGCGTTCATTGTTGCAGGTGCGGCGGGTTGCGGCCGTTTTTTTGGCAGTTCTGGAGACTTAGTTGAGCGAGTGAGTGATGGTGATACTTTAGTAGTTAAGGATGCCAAGGGCAATAAATTTACAGTGCGCTTTGCTTGTATGGATGCGCCGGAAATACCCCACTCTCGCAAAGAACAAGCTAGTAGGAAAGTTAGAGATCGCAATCAATTTAATTGGGGTGCAAAAGCACAAGCTAGGTTAGAGCAATTGGTTAAACAAAACGGCGATCGCGTTACCCTGACGATTACCGATAGCGATCGCTATGGACGGAAGGTCGCTGAAGTCCGTTTAACAAATGGTACTTTCGTCCAAGAAGTTTTGTTAAAAGAAGGATTAGCTAAGGTTTATCGTCCTTATTTAAATAAGTGTCCCAGTAAAAATTTAGTGCAGCAAGCAGAAGCTCAAGCACAGCAGCAAAGAACTGGGATTTGGGGTGATACTGAGTTTACAGATCCTTGGGAGTATCGGAGTGTGAGTAAGAGGAAGTAGTATCTGTGTTGTTGATTTTATTTAACTACTTGAATAATTTATTTTCTGGAAGTCCCTAATAACGCTCTCTTCTTTCCATAAGCAATTGAGGCTCGACATTTTCAACATTTGCTATTGCCGCTAATCGAGGAATTCCTTGCAAAGCATCGCTGATTTTACCTGATTTAGCTCGTAGCCAAGCCGCATGAGGCGCGTAAGCTAAACTTTGGGCGATTTCATAACCTGCTTGATGAATCACTGCTTGTTGTGACTCAACTTCTATGTTTTCAGCAAACCGAATAAATACTAAACCTGTGGGAACAGCAAGTGAACCGCCTGGTTGTGTATATACAGGACTGAGTGTATCTGTAATTGCAGGCTGTGGTTCACCAGCAAAGACAGCGATTTTCCCTTCATTCAAGACTAAAACTGGTGTAGATGCTTGTGTGCTTGGTTGTTTGTAGTGTACAGCATAGTATCCAGGCTGCCGACTGAATAACACCGCCGTCTCTTTGCCAACATGAATTTGTTGGGGATATTCACTAAAGTAGTCTGATGGAAATCTCACTTCAGCAATTAGGGGTAGAGAATACGCCTGGAGAAAAAACTCTATCATCTTGTTTAAATTCTAATGATTTTTGGGAATCCGCCAATTGATCTCGTAAACTCTAATCAAGCAGAGTCAAGATGAATCCGTTAGATGTTTTGTTGGTAGTGAGGACTAAATTCCTCACTACCAAACGATTACTCTTGTTTTTCTTGTAGACAACAAGAAGTTTACCTAATAGGACTTACGCATGAAAACGAAAAATCAAGGGTTTGGAGAAGGGTATAGGGGTATGGGGGTATAGGGGTGTAAATATTTAAAACCCTTACACCCCTATACCCTTACCCCCTTACACCCAGTCTCAACAGACAGCCTGGATGCGTAAGTCCTGCCTAAGTTGCTGTTTGCTCACATTTTGTAACTTCTATCACCGAGATTCTGGAAAAATCGCAGGCAGGCTTGTATTTAGTGGCTAATACTAAATTCTGTCTAAGCTGCGGCTTGCGGGTGATTCCTTCCAGATATACACACGCCAGCCAGAGGCTTAGATGTAACTAAATTCCAGGAGATTAAATTATGGTTCAGGTTCGCTATGGCGGCCAGAATGGTGAACAGTATGAACTTGTCATTAGTAATGATCACATTGTAGTTCGTACTCAAAACCGCAGTGTACTTGTAGGCGATCGCCCGTTTGAAGTAGCATCTGTCTCACCTGAAGCTCGTAGTATCCTCAATCAATTTGAGTTAACAACCCGATTTCGGCAAGCAGGTGTAGAGATCCTGCAAGTCAAAGCACCAAATCAAGATGGTGCTTTACGTGACGAAGCTAAGGAAATTTTAAATCAAGAACCAGAAATCCAATTTGCTGGGCGGGTATTGGTTGATCCTCAGTCGAGACAACCAGTAGTCTACACTGAAAACCTCTTCGTCAAGTTTGATGATGAGGCGGAAGCTAGCACCTGTGAGGCAGTTTTGGAGCGTTACAATTTGACCATCAAACGTCAACTTGAATATGCTCGCAATGCTTATTTCGTCAGTGCGCCTGCAAACACTGGTTTAGCTGTCTTTGACTTGGCTGAACAACTACTTGATGAAGAATCTGTGGAACTATGCCATCCTGAGTTAGTCAGGGAATTTCGCCAGCGTCAAGTTTTTCCTCAACAATGGCATCTCAAGGAAACCACGATTAATGGTAAGAATATTAATGCTCATGCCAACGTAGAAGCAGCTTGGAAATTCAGCGACGGTACAGGCACAACGATCGCCATTATTGATGATGGTGTAGATATCGACCATGAAGAGTTCCGTTCCTCTGGTAAGGTTGTCGCGCCCAGGGATGTCACCAGAAAAAGTAATAATCCCAGACCAGGAAACTCAGATCATCACGGTACAGCCTGTGCAGGGGTAGCGTGTGGTGATGGTAACTTTGGCGCATCGGGTGTAGCACCAAAGGCTAAACTCATGCCAATTCGGTTTGTGTCGGCGTTGGGGTCACAAGATGAAGCGGACGCTTTTGTCTGGGCGGCGCAAAATGGCGCAGATGTGATTTCTTGTAGCTGGGGGCCACCGGATGGAATTTGGTGGGAACCTACTGACCCTGGACATCTGCAAAAAGTGCCTTTACCAGACTCTACACGCTTGGCGATGGATTACGCCTTTACTAAAGGACGGAATGGTAAAGGCTGTGTGATTTTATTTGCAGCTGGGAATGGGAATGAGAGTGTTGATAATGACGGTTACGCTAGCTACCCAAAAGTTATTGCTGTTGCTGCTTGTAACGACTTGAACAGAAGAAGTGCCTACAGCGACTTTGGGAGTGCAGTCTGGTGTGCTTTCCCCAGCAATAACGGCTACAGTTCTCAAACCCCTGGCATTTGGACAGCAGATCGCACTGGTTTAGCTGGTTACAATAATGGCAATACTAGCCAGGGCGACCAAGCAGGTAACTATACTAATAGTTTCGGTGGAACTTCGAGTGCTTGTCCTGGGGTAGCTGGGGTTGTGGCTTTGATTCTTTCCCGTAACCCGAATTTACGCTGGGACGAAGTCAAAGACATTATTAAACGTTCGTGCGATCGCATTGATGAAACTGGCGGCAATTATGATGCTAATGGACGTAGCCCTTTTTATGGTTACGGCCGCGTCAATGCCCTCAAAGCAGTAGAACTGGCATCACCGCCACAACCCGAACCCGTCGGGATTTTCAAAGCTGTGCAGGATGTCCCTATTCAAGATTTGCAGACATCAACACTCGGTTTAGCGATCGCCAACACCAACCCGATTAAATCTATCAAAGTTGAAGTAGATATTGAGCATACCTACATTGGGGATTTAGTTGTTACTCTCATTCCCCCCGCAGCTACAGGAGTCTTACCAATCATCCTCCATAACCGTCTAGGCGGTGCGACAGACAACATCAAAAAAACCTATGATGAAGTCAACATTCCAGAACTAGCTGCCCTCAAAGGTAAAAGTCCCCAAGGCGATTGGACTTTGGAAGTAGCAGATAAAGCCCAAGCCGATACAGGTAAAATTCGCAGTTTGACTATTGAAATTGGGTTTTCAGAATAGTTGAAGAAATAGGGATGTGGAGGTATAGGGGAAGAAAGACTAATAACCAATAAATCATGAGTTACGCCCCCAGATTAATCTGGGGGTGATTAATTTTGCATTGATATTAGGCGATCGCTTGTATGGGAATTGCCGATGATGGGGTTTCCTGCTGATGTAAAGGAATCTCAATCCAAAACTCACATCCTTTACCCAACTCCGAATCACATCTTAAAATGCCAGAATGTTTTTCTACAATAATTTGGTAACTAATCGATAAACCTAAGCCCGTACCTTGACCCACAGGTTTAGTTGTGAAAAAGGGATCAAATAATTTTTGTTTAACTTTCTCTGTCATCCCTGGGCCGTTATCACAAATTCTCACCAATACACGGTCATTTTTTAGCAGTTGAGTACTAATTTTAATATAACTAGGATTATTATCAATTTCTTGTTGAGAACGTTCAGCATTGTAACTATTGAGAGCATCAATTGCATTATTAATGATGTTCAAAAATACTTGGTTTAACTGTCCTGCATGACACTCTACCAAAGGTAACTGCCCATACTCTCTAATAATGTCAATTTTCGGATTCTCTGGTTTAGCCTTAAATCGATTTTGCAAAATTAACAGCGTACTTTCAATTCCTTCGTGGATATCGACTGCTTTCATTTCTGCTTCATCCAAACGAGAGAAATTGCGTAAAGATAAAACTATTTGCTGAATACGCTGAGATCCCATCGTCATTGAACCTAGAATTTTTGGTAGGTCTTCTTGAATAAATTCCAAGTCCATATCATTAATTCTTGATTTAATTCTTGGACTAGGATTGGGAAACTCTTCTTGATATAAGCGGATTAACTGTAGTAATTCTTTAGTATATTCATTCGCATGAGTAACGTTGCCATAAATGAAATTCACGGGATTATTAATTTCATGCGCTACCCCAGCTACTAACTGACCTAAACTAGACATTTTTTCGGTTTGAATCAGTTGCGCTTGAGTACTTTGTAGTTCTTGTAAGGCTATTTGCAGTTCTAACTCTGCTTGTTTGCGTTCAGCGATTTCTAACTCTAAACGCTGATTCATATTAGTTAATTCTGTATTTTTAATCAGTGTCTCATGGGATTTAGCCAATTTAACCGCCATGTGATTAAATGCTTGTGCCAAGTCTTCAATTTCATCGCCTGTATGAATATTTAAACGATAATCAAAGTTACCTGCGGCAATTTCCGATGTTCCCGTCTGTAAGTTTTGTAAAGATTTGATGGTTGGCTGCCAAATTAACATAAATTCACCGACCATCAGCATTAAAATTACTGCTACAACTACAAAAGAAATAATTCTTTGGACTTGATGCAAATTTTCTAAATCTTGTTCTACTAAAAGCCTCTCTTCGTCGGCACTTTGAATTAATTGATCGAGAAATAATTTAATATCTCTATTAAAAGAATTAATCGAGCGAAAATAAAGCTGTGAATCGACTGTATTCGCTTGACTAGAACTTTGCTCAATTAATTGAGTGGCAATGCGGCGAAGAAACTTATGACGAAGCAGAATCACCGATATTTCTTCTTGTTTGCTGGGCATGGAAATTTTCAACTCATCTAGAGCCTTGATAAACTCCTTGTGAGATGTTTCAATTTCTGCGTTTTGATTTTGGAATAAAACAAAATCTTTGAGTGTCAGGATTTCTGACTTGAGGGCGTTGTCTGCTGCTAACGCTGCTTTGATGGTTCTTGCCGTTTCATCACTTTTCTTACCTACAGTCTGCTTAATCTGCTGCACTACGACCGTATTCCCAATGAGGATAGCTACCACGAGTCCAACAGATATAGCAGAACTTGTCAGTAGCTTTGTAGAGATTTTCATTTTTCTGGGAGAGAAATTAAGTTCAATTCTTGGCGGATTTTTTGTATCTGATCATATTCAGAAGCAATGACAAGGGTATATCCGTCGGACTGACTACCTCCAATCACATCAAGACCAGTAGGAAGACTCAGAAAAGCTTGCTGAAGCTGATGAATTAACTTAGGGGGTAGTTCCTCCGATACTACTATGGGAAAATTAGGTGTGGGAGCAGATTCCCAGATAGTTTTAGTGTTTTTTGATGCGAGTTTATCATTTTTTTGTTGATTAGTATAGGCAACAATATTGGTAGCGACAGCATCAACCATGTTATTTTCTAGTGCTGCCATACTTTGCTCATGATTCCCCACATAGATAACTTGAGTAAAGTCCTGGTAAGGATTTTCTTGTCTTTGTTGTTTCCAATCTGCTAATGCTGTGATGTAGCCAAAGGTTGAGGTTTGATCAACAAAAGCAATACTTTTGCCTTTTAGGTCTTGTAATGTTTGAATATTGCTGTTGGCCTTAACAATAATACATAACCGATACCAAGGTTGACCTGTGTTGGTGTCGATGGGAGCTACCAAAGGTTGAATTTTTGCACCTTTGTCTACAGCTTCCAAATAAGTAACTGAGCCTAAATAGGCTATGTGGATTTTATTTTCGACTAGTAGCTGTACAACTTCTTTATTGTCCTTGGCAATCTCGAAATCAACTTGTCGCTCCAAATACTTTTCTAAATGATTGTCTAAAGATTTAAGTACTTGTTCTTGCTCTGTCTGATTCTGAGTAGGCATTAACCCAATGCGGAGAATGGGTAGGTCGTCTTTGCTATTATCTAAAATGGTAGGGCTTTCGTATGCACTACCCTGTCTTTCCTTGGTGCGCCGGGATACTTTTAGGGGTGATGGAGTTGAAGGAGAATCGACACTAGCCCGACTATAGGGGGATGTGTTGCCAGTACAGCTAACAGTCAGCAGTGATGCGATCGCACCTAAAATTAAAATTTTGCCACTCCATACCGACCGCTTACTAATTAGCCACTGCAAGGCTTTTCTCATAGGATTAGAATTCGGTGAGTAATAGTGCTGACCTAGAATCAGCTAAACACATTCCGCGCCAAGGATACATTAGGTGAATATTGTCAAGTTTATACTGGATTAGCGATGACATCAATATCATAAAGGAAATGGGGCATGGGGAAATGGGAATGAAGGAGACAAGGAGAACTTAAGATTTTAGATTTAAACCCAATCCAAAATCCGTTTTGAAAAGTTTCCTCCGGCGAGTTTCCCTCCTACAGAAGTTTTCGCAAAATCCGAAATCCAAAATTTTATTGCCCAATACATTTCTTCGGTCAAAATAAAACAGCAGTTTTCAGCCAGGGACTAGTTATGTTGGAACATGATGTGATTATTGTCGGGGGTGGATTGGCGGGGTGTCGAGCGGCTGTGGAAATTGCCCGCAATGACCCTAGTTTAAAAGTGGCTGTGGTGGCAAAAACTCACCCCATTCGATCGCACTCGGTTGCTGCCCAAGGTGGTATCGCGGCAACTTTAAAAAATGTGGATTCTACTGATACTTGGGAAGCCCATGCTTTTGATACCGTCAAAGGTTCTGATTATCTCGCAGACCAAGATGCAGTAGCAATTCTCACTCAAGAAGCACCAGATGTAGTCATTGATTTAGAACACATGGGGGTTTTGTTCTCCCGTTTAAACGATGGTCGCATTGCACAACGGGCTTTTGGTGGTCATTCTCACAACCGTACCTGCTACGCCGCCGATAAAACTGGTCACGCCATCTTACATGAATTGGTCAATAATTTGCGGCGGTATGGTGTGCAGATATATCAAGAATGGTATGTGATGCGCCTAATTTTGGTAGACAATGAGGCGAAAGGCTTGGTGATGTACCGCCTGTTAGATGGTCATGTTGAGGTAGTACGGGCAAAAGCCGTGATGTTTGCTACAGGGGGATATGGTCGCGTTTACAATACCACCTCTAATGATTATGCTTCTACTGGTGATGGTTTGGCGATGACTGCGCTGGCTGGTTTACCTCTAGAAGATATGGAGTTTGTACAGTTCCATCCTACAGGGTTGTATCCGGTGGGGGTGCTGATTTCAGAAGCAGTACGGGGAGAAGGCGCATATCTGATTAACTCCGAAGGCGATCGCTTCATGGCAAATTATGCACCCAGTCGCATGGAACTAGCTCCCCGCGATATTACTTCACGGGCGATCGCCTACGAAATTCGGGCTGGGCGAGGGATAAATCCTGAGGGAAGTGCAGGCGGCCCTTTTGTCTATCTGGATTTGCGACACATGGGTAAAGAAAAAATTATGAGTCGCGTTCCCTTCTGTTGGGAGGAAGCACACCGCTTAGTCGGGGTAGATGCAGTTACCCAACCAATGCCGGTGCGTCCGACAATTCACTATTGTATGGGTGGAATTCCTGTCAACACTGATGGGAGAGTCCGCAGTAGTGGCGATGGTTTGGTTGAGGGTTTCTTTGCGGCTGGTGAGACGGCTTGTGTGTCTGTCCACGGTGCGAACCGCTTGGGTAGTAATTCTCTACTGGAGTGTGTCGTTTATGGTAAACGCACTGGGGCAGCGATCGCGCAATATGTGCAGCAACGTAAACTACCTACTGTCGATGAGCAATATTACATCACACAAGCCCAGCAAGAAATTCAAGCCTTAATCGCCCAACCTGGACAATACCGCATTAACCAAATCCGCCAAGAATTTCAAGATGCAATGACGGAGTTTTGTGGCGTTTTCCGCACTGAGGAATTGATGCGTACGGGGTGGCAAAAAATCACAGAGATACAACAAAAATGCCATCAAATTTATTTAGATGACAAAGGTAATTGTTGGAATACAGAACTGGTAGAAGCTTTAGAATTGCAGAGTTTAATGGTAGTTGGACAGACTATTTTAGCCTCAGCCATCAATCGCCAAGAAAGTCGCGGCGCACATTTCCGCGAAGATTACCCCCAGCGAGATGACGCTAATTTTCTCAAACATACAATGGCTTATTATTCACCAGCCGGGATTGATATTCAATATCGTCCAGTGGCAATTACGATGTTTGAGCCACAGGAGAGGAAATATTAGTATATGTTTGCGGGTTGACTGTTGAGGGTTAACAGTCAACCAACTTTTTTCTGAGCTTTATCTCTATTGATGATTAAATCCTCTGTGTTGAGGGAATACTGAGTTTGATTCCACATTCTAGGGATTAGAAAATGGTGGTCACTAACCACTATTTTGCATTTTGCATCAGTATTTATTTTGTTAAAAAATATGAATGAAATATACATATCCTATGCTTGGAAAGACAACAAAAGCGAATTAGGGCAACGCCGGGAAGAGTTAGTTGATAAAATCTGTGAAACACTACTAGCTCAGAACTATAAATTAATTCGCGATCGCCATCATTTATCTCTGGGTAAAAGCATACAGAAATTTATGCAGGAAATTGGATGTGGCAATTATGTAATTGTGGTCATCAGTGACAAATATTTGCAATCAGAATACTGTATGTTTGAAGCTGTGGAAATTCTCAAATCTAAGGAATATGAGCAAAAAATCTTTCCCATAGTATTAGAAGATGCTGATATTTACACCAGAGAGGGTCAATTTAAATACATAAATTACTGGAAACTGCAAAAACAAAAAATAGATGAGATTATTAATGTCGATGTGCAACTTAATATAGATTCAGCCATGAATATTGTAGCGGATAAAATTATCGAAATATCTCAAAAGATTGATGATTTTATCCTATTCATCGCTGATAAACTCAGCATTAACCCGGCGATAAACTTTGATGGATTTATCGATCAGCTTACCTCAGCTATTAAAGAGGATGCTGCAACAATGAGAAATCACAAGAGTATTTTAGTAGCAGGTACGGGCAACTATCAATTACCTGAAGAAATTTATCTCACAGCTAAAAAACTTGGTGAAAAAATCGCTAATTATGACTACAACTTGATTACAGGTGGTTGGCAAGGGGTAGATTATGTAGTGTCCGAAAGTTTTGCTAATAACCTCGCACAAAAAAATGTTCCTCTTTCGCAGAAGTTAACACAAATAGTTGTGCATGGAACGCAGCCTATATTTAGGGGTGGAACTGTACAATACACAGAATCAGGAACTAATGAGTGGCTCAAGTGTTTGCAGCAAGCTGATGTAGTTATTTTGCTGGGAGGTCTTGGTGGTACTTATGAAACTTACCTATATGCTAAACAGGAAAAAATTCCCGTAATTCCTATTGTTTGTACTAATGGCGATGCTAAAAAAGTATTTGATGAAATGCTGCAAAATTGGGATCATCAACTCATCGGTAACATCTCCATTGACAAGTTTAAGTCACTCAATCAATACATCAATGATGAATTTACGGCAGCAGATGTAGTAAATGATGTTATGGATATGGTCAATGAAATTATCTTTGCTAAAACTATGCTGAAACCATAAAATGCTGAGGGGTCTAGTTGATAGCAACCAGACCCCTCAGTTCTGTCCTTCTATTTGGTGCAATTTATTCTCCTTGACGTGCTTTTGTCAGTTGGTATTGCAATGTTTACTTCAACCTCTCATAGTCACTTCTTCAGCTCGTCGTTTGGCGTTACTCTTGATTCATATCTTTAACCAAGGGTGTTACCACTTCTTATTTTCTTTCAGAGGTTGTTGCAATTCCATCTATATACTAACATGATTTTCTGTAATGCAAGGTACATTTTAAAATTTTTATTTATGAGAAATTGGAATTTTTTGTAGCATCATCAAGCTCAACTGCAAATTTGATTTTTAAATTTCATAATTACTAATTACTTTAAATAAACCTTAAGAAAGACAAAGGTTTTTGAACAAATCTTTCAATTTTAGATACAATAAAGTTTGTATAATCATAAAATCAAACTACCAAAATTAATCGGCACTACTTAGCCACAGAGTATCTGCCACTTAATAAAAACTACTGGCTAAATCTTGACTGAATTACAGACTTTCAGGGTAACTAAATAAAAGTTGCTACTCATAACCCGGATTTAGTAGAGAACATTACTAATTGAGATTTTTCAGGCTTTTCACTGCTATTAAGCAAAAAATGCCAACTACGATATACATTTGCTGACGATTTCGGCATATATATCGCTAAAAAACATTCATAAAAATCAGACCACTGAAATCAAGAGCAATCAAGATGACCAGAGGAGGATAACATGGAAATCTTTGATTATGTAATTTTAGGAGCTGGATTAGGTGGATTAGCAACAGCCGCTTGCTTAACACGTCAGGGATATAATGTCGCCGTTTTAGAAAAACACTATTTACCTGGTGGTTGCTGTCACACATTTGATTATGGTGAATACAGTTTTTGTGCTGATGTGCATTATATTTCTCAATGTGGTTCTGGTCAGACAATTGGTCAATTTCTCAACTACATTGGCAGAGATATCCCCTTTAATAGCCTTGACCCAGACTGCATAGATCGTGTCATCACACCAGAGGTAGATTTTAAAATTCCCCTGGGCTGGGAAAGTCTGCGTTACCGATTGTTGTCTACCTTCCCAGAAGAAGCTAATGCTATCCATCGCTACTGTTATGAAATTCAGCAACTCCACCAAGAAATTCGCAGCTTAGGTCAAGACCTGCATTGGTATGATCGAAAGTGGTCTGATTGGTTAAAGTTGCCCAAATATTTCCATCTCTTTCGCAAGCGGAATTGGACTCTGCAAGATTTATATAACCATGTTGGGTTATCACCTAAATTACAAGCAATCCTCGCTGGACAAAGTGGTGATTACGCACTACCACCCCAAGAAATCGCCCTCATCACCCATACTTCCCTAGTTTGGGACTACTCTGAAGGTGCATATTATCCCAAACATCACTTTCAGCACTTTGTAGACACTATTGTTGATGTGATTACCGCAGGTGGTGGTGTCGTTGCTTATGCTACCACCGTTAACCATATCCAAGTCAGTAACGGCAGTGTCCATAGTGTGTTGGCTGACGGCAAAATATATCGTGCTACCAAGGCATATATTAGTGACCTTGATCCTAAATTAACAGTGGAATTAATGCACGACAGTGAAGCCATCAGTCACAAGGAACATCGGCGGCTGGCTGGCTATGAATACTCAGCTAGTGCTTTTAATATTTACCTAGGTTTAGACGACCGCTTTGAACCCCAGCGTTACGGTATCGGTAACTGGAACGTTTGGTACTACCCTACAGGCAACCTCAACCGGGAATATCATCAACAATTGCAAGGTGATTTTAGCCGTCCCTGGATTTTCCTTTCTTGTCCCACCATGAAATCTGATGAACCAGGAATGGCCCCGCCAGGTCATCATATTTTAGAAATTGCCACAGTTTGCCCTTACGCACCTTTTGAACATCTGCATAAAACGGACTTAACAGCTTACAAAGCTAAAAAGCGGGAAATTTACCAACAAATTATGCACAGTGTCACGGATTTGATTCCTGATGTAGACAACTATGTGCGCATGAAGATTTACGGTACACCCACCACCAGTGAATATTATTTGGGACAGCCAGAAGGCAATATTTATGGTGCAAAATTAGTCCCTCAACAAGTGGGATTAAATCGCATAGGATACACAACGGAGTTACCCAACCTGTTTTTAGTCGGTGCCAGTGCAGGGTATCCCAGTGTACCGGGGGTGATTGGTAATGGCATGGATGTGGTAGAACTGCTGACTGGGGAATCAGTACGGCGAAGAGTTTCTCGGACTCAGCCTTTGGTGGAAGCGAGATGAGTGTTGTGAAGGATAAGGGTGTAGGAGTATAAAGGAGACAACTAATGACTATCAAGAACCTCGATTTTTGCAAGAAATCGGGGTTTTGATGTCTCTTAATCCAGTAAATTGGGAACAGGTTCTACTTTTATGGTTGTCATAAATTGAGAACTACCAATAGAGGTTGCATCCCATGAACCGCATTCTCATCGCTGAAGATGAACCCCGCATTGCGGCTTTTATTGAAAAAGGCTTACGTTCTCACGGTTTTACTACAGCTGTGGCTACTGATGCTGGTTCTGCTACAAACATGGCCTTAAGTAGCAGTTTTGACTTGATGATTTTGGATTTAGGGCTTCCTGGTAAAGATGGTTTAGATGTGTTATCAGAACTACGGGGACAAGGGGAAATTTTTCCGGTAATTATTTTAACTGCCCGTGATGATATTCAAGATAAAGTGGCGGGGTTTGAAGCGGGTGCGGATGACTATGTAACCAAACCATTCCGGTTTGAGGAATTGTTAGTGCGGGTAAAAGCTAGGTTGCGTCAAAGTGGTAACAATCAAGCGATGGAAGAGACGGTTCTCAAGGCGGGAAGTGTAGTTTTAGACTTGCGATCGCGTAAAGTCAAAGTAGGTCTGAACACTGTAGAATTACCAGCCAGGGAATTTACTCTAGCAGAAACTTTCTTTCGCCATCCTGGGCAAGTTTTAAGTCGTGAACAATTATTAGATAGGGTCTGGGGTTACGACTATGATCCAGGCTCAAATATCGTTGATGTTTATGTTGGTTATTTACGCAAAAAATTAGGTAGTGAGTTAATTGAAACTGTTCGGGGTATGGGTTATCGTCTACGAACTTGAAGATTTTAAAAGCCTTCAAAATTCATGCCCTAATGGAATGAATAAATCTCAAAGTAAGTCCTAATATAGTTATCTGCAATGTGGAGAAATAAAAGCATCCAAGCATCAATAGTCAAAACTTATCAACAAGGTAATAAAGGTTTTTTTTGGGCTACACGTACTCGTATTATCTTTTGGTATGCCATCATTTTGTGCTTCATTTTTGTAATATTTGTCCCGGCATTTCGTCAAGTTTTATACGCACGAGTTAATAGCCGAGTCCATCGAGAAACAACTGAGAAAATGAAGGTATTCGAGCAGTTAATCAGTGGTGAAACAAAATTATCTGAAGGCATTGAAAGTGAAGAATATGAAGATGTTAATCGACTAAAAGAAACCGATATTCGTCTGATTAAACCACCCAAAACAAGAGCAGAATTAAGAGAATTTTTGGATGCTTTTTTAGGGAATCAACTGCCAGAAGATGATACTTTCCTCATTGTGTTATGGAAAGGTAAATTCTATAAATCTAGTCCTAGAGCCAGACCAAAAGAACTGAGCAGAGACTCTCGACTAATTCGATATTGGTCAAATTTAAAAGAACCAGAACAAGGAGAAAAGGTAATTCCTGGTAGTAGCGTTGATAGCGTAATTTATCTAGCTAGACCTGTTAAAATTGACGGCGAAGTCATGGGAGTTTTTGTCATTGCTAACGCTACTGCTGGGGAACGTGGAGAAGTTTTGGAAGCTGTCTCTGTGATTATTCAAGTGAGTGTAGGAGTTTTGTTTCTAGCGTTAATTTTAGCTTGGTTTGCTGCTGGAAAAATTCTTGCACCTTTACGCTTATTAACTCAGACGGCGCGTCAAATTAGCGAAACAGATTTAAATCAACGCCTGACTGTAGATGGTGGTGGCGAACTTGCAGAATTAGCAGCTACCTTTAATGAAATGATGGATAGATTACAGGCTGCTTTTATTAGTCAACGCAACTTCATTAACGATGCTGGACATGAACTGCGAACACCCATTACTATTATTCGTGGTCATTTAGAGCTGATGGGTGATGATCCACAAGAAATACAAGAAACTCTAGCTCTAGTAATGGATGAATTAGAACGGATGAACCGCTTTGTTAATGATTTGATGTTATTAGCCAAAGCAGAACATCCTGATTTTTTGCAGTTAGAAACAGTTGATGTTCTCACGTTCACAGAAGAATTATTTGCCAAGGTAAAAGCTTTAGGTGATGGACTACGCTCCACTATAGGCGATCGCAATTGGCAACTCCAAGCCGCTGCTAAAGGTAAAATTGTCGCAGACCGTCAACGCCTGACTCAAGCTGTGATGAATTTGGCACAAAACGCCACTCAACACACAAACAATGCTGATACAATTGCCCTGGGTTCGATGATTCACCAGGGTAAAGTGAGCTTTTGGATACGTGACACTGGAGAAGGTATCGCCAAACCTGATCAACAGAGAATTTTTCAGCGTTTTGCTCGCGCTACCAATAGTCGTCGTCGTTCTGAAGGTGCTGGTTTAGGGTTATCTATTGTCCAAGCCATTATAGAAGCACATGGCGGACAAGTGACCATAGAAAGCCAACTAGGAGCAGGATCTATATTCACAATTATCTTACCTTTGGAATCACCTCAAGCAGCAAAATTAATTATGTAAATAAGTGAAAGGTAGACTAATCAAATCAATTTTTTTCGGTGTTAGCGGTACATCACTACTAGCATTTTTATTGGCTTGTTATTATGAACCAAATCAGCGAGCAGCTATAGCAGTTCCTCAATCGGTGGAAGCAGCTTTCCAAGCTAAGTATTCTGATATTCCTCACACTTGGCAAAGACATGAATACGGTTATGAAGCAGTTTTTATCCAAAATAATCTTAAATATGAGGCGGAATTTTCAGACACAGGAGAATGGTTAGAAACTGAATACTACGCGCAAGAAAAAGATTTTCCGCCTTTTATATTAAACCGCATTAAGCAAGAACGTCCTCAATTTATTATCACAAAATATGAAATTGAAATTACGCCTAAAGGTATATTTTATGAAGTAGATATCACTGATGGAGAAACTGAGGAAGAATTATATTTCGATAGTCAAGGTAATCCTCAAATTGATTTGTATGAGGATTAATTTTAACCAGAAGGCAGAAGGGAGTCTGCAATGTTTTATAGCCAAACATCAAAGGTGTCTTTCCTCTAGACACGCTACTTCCCACCCTGTGGTTCTGACTTTTCACGGGATCTGGAAAACCCCTCTCCAAACCTCTCACGCCAGTTGCTACAAGTCGGAAAAGCCGCCCAACGCACTGGCTCCCCTACAAGGAGAGAGGCTTTAATTTTCCCCCTTCCCTGGTAGGGAAGGAGGTTAGGGGGGTTAGGTTTTGCGTTAACTTTTCCACATAACGTGAAAAGTCAGCCCTGTGGATAGGCTGCGCCTCCGTAAAGAAAGCCAGCTACAAGTCGGGAAACCTCTTTCGGCAGTTCCTTCCGGCGGAAACGGTGGAAAATTAATAGCTAGCTTTACCAATCATCTGCTTCAGACTGCCGCTCAATTTGCGCGATCGCTAGTTTTGCTAAAACTCGCACCACTTGCTGCTCATCATTGAGTAATGCTTGTAAAGGTTCTAAAGCAGTGCGATCGCCAATTTTACCCAAAGAGTTAATCGCTGCTTTTCTCACATCTAAGTCGGTATCTTGAATTGCCAAAATTAAATGGGGTACAGCAGGCAAATGATTTACCTGTCCCAATGCAGCTGCTGCTTCGGTACGAATCAAAGGTTCTGGGTCAGTCAAAGCCGAAACTAAAAGATTACAGGACTTTTCATCAGACTGTTCTTGTGCCACATGACCCAACGCACCAATCACCGCACAGCGGACATCTACTGAAGCGTCATTCAACGCCTTGTACAAATAATCTGCGGCTTCAGAACCAATAAACGCCAACGCCCAAGCTGCATGACCTTTAATATCCTCTGGTTGATTTGATGCTAGGACATCCAGCAAACTCGGTACAGCCGCTTCTCCAGTTCTGGCAAGTGCGCCCACAGATGAACCTTTGACAACTGTATCTTTATCATTCAGGAAGGCATAGAGCAAGTTAGGTACGGCTTTCGGGTCAGCGATAATAGTCAGGGTTTTAGCTGCTGCTCGACGCACAACGACGTTACTATGATTAGCCAAAGCGTCTAATAGAAAAGGGGTGGCAATTTCGCCGATTTCTCCTAATGTTTCTGCAAACCGCAACCGTACTAGACCACGTGGATCTCCTAAACCTTCAACCAACTGTTTGAGTAATTGGTCGGTGGCTTCAAACGTACCCATCGTAATCTGCTCATTTACCCTCTCAATCAGGGCATCGTTCTCCGATTGAATTTGCTCTGTCTTAACTGGCACGACTGGCTCATCCATTGTTGCAGGTTGGGAGTTAAGCGAGTGATTCATCAGAAATTCCTTATTGAGTGCAATGGTTCAATCTAAATGAGTCGGTAGACAAAAACACAACTATTTGAAGAAAGATAAACTAGGCTAAAACCCTCTTCTCTTCTGCCTACCCTGCGGGAACGCTGGCACGTAGCTTGCTCTTGCTTCCCTGAAGGGGTAATGCCTTCTGTCTTCTCCTTAATTACCGGAGGAGAGAGCAGTTTGACGCTCGCGGAGAGCCTGAATTTGAGCATCAATTTGAGCCAGATTTGGCTCTAAATAAGCCATAGCTTGTGCTTTCATGACTTTAGCTCGCTGCGCCATAGATAGGGTGTCATTCACCAATCTTTCGCGATATTGTTCTAACTCGGCAATAATTGCGGTTAATTCTTCAGGGGTGGCCTGTTCGATGGAGTTGACTTCTTGACTATCAGCCATATTTGTTGTTTTTCCTAAACGCGATTAAAAAAGGTCTGATTTTAAAGTTGTGTATTTGATCTTCTCAGATCGCGTCACCAATGAGCAAACGCGATCGCGCACACTTTGCAAATTAGTATGAAACAAAATCTCAATCAATGTCGCCAAAATACTCTCGGATACCAGAAATCTTCTCGCCTGTGATATCGAAGGAGATAATATTGCGACCTTGAAAGGGTTGTTGGCGAATAGTTCCCTGTGTAGCAAATTCAAGTGTGACAGTAGTTGCATTACTAGTGATGCGATCGGGGGGACTGAATAGGAGGCGATCGCCTGTTACCGTTCGTGTCTTTAGTCTGGTAATCAGCTGTTGTTTATCCTCATATGTAAAATCTGTGTCTCGCTGCTTCCCTACCGGCAGCCAGAAAACCACGTCTTCGGTCAGCATCTCAATGAAGGGCTGAAAATTTCCAGTTGCCCATCCTTGAGCTAGATAATCGAAGGCTTGTCGGGCAGTCTTAAGATTTTTACCCTCCATTTGCTTCCCTACATAGCTACCGCGATTGAATATTATAGCGGTTTAGGGGGTTTTGCGTACTCCTCAGTTAACTGACTTACACTCACAGCTAGGGCAGAAATATTCAAAACAGTGTAAATACCTCTTGAAAGCGAGGAATTGCAAAAGTTTATTTCTTCATTCATAGAGGGGATATCGCTACCATCTCATAATTTACAATCAGCCTTTTAATAGAGGACTTTTTTTATTACAGTTTGTAAATTTCTTAATAAAAAATGTAATCGTGATTTCTTTTTTTCTATTTTTTTAGTGTTGCCGAATACATTTTATGACGATAAAAATAATTTCTTATCTAAAAATTCAATGTTTAGAATTATTTAATAATCACTTCGTAAATGAAATTTTTATTAATTTTAGAGAGTTCAAAAAAAATATCGGAAACAATATTTTCTTTTTCAATAAGGGTTTATGGATTTTCAGTTATTACTGAATTGAATTTTTAATCAATAATAATAAACAGTATATTTATCCAAAAAAATATAATCGATTCTGTTTGTATAGTATTAAAATATTTTCTCAATACTTCTTAACAAAAAAGATATACGAAGCAGTATATAAAAATATTTTGTAAGGGTTAAAAGAAAAACAAAGAAAATGAATCCTCAAGCTAAGAGAGAATTCATTGCTCTTGATAATGACAGTAATACTTCACAGAAATGAAGGATTACTTAGTTTTTCTCATCAAAGTTATGCCATTGAAAAATAGAAGTTTGACTTTGCTTAGACATAATGCTCTGTTTGATAAAAAGTTAAAAACTCAATTTTTCAATTCCTGACTGAACCCCTCAATCAATAATTCCCAATTAATCAAAATTTAGGAGATTAAAACTATGGTGCAGGATGCTTTTTCCAGAGTTGTTTCCCAAGCTGACACAAGAGGAGACTATCTGAGCGATAACCAGTTAGATGCTCTCATCGCTTTAGTTAAAGACGGTAACAAGCGTGTTGATGTTGTTAACCGGATTTCTAGCAATGCTTCTGCGATCGTTGCTAATGCAGCTCGTTCGTTGTTTGCAGAACAACCTGCATTAATCGCACCCGGTGGGAATGCTTATACAAGCCGTCGTGCTGCTGCTTGTGTGCGTGATTTGGAAATCATCCTTCGCTATGTCACCTACGCAATTTTTGCGGGTGATGCTAGCGTTCTTGATGACCGGGCTCTCAACGGATTACGGGAAACCTACTTGGCCTTGGGAACTCCTGGTGCTTCTGTAGCAGTTGGTATTCAAAAATTAAAAGAAGCTTCCATTGCTATTGCTAGTGACCCCAACGGTATTACTCGTGGTGATTGCAGCAATCTCATTGCAGAAGTTGCATCCTATTTTGATCGCGCCGCAGCCGCAGTTGCTTAACCCTCATTTGTCACTCTATTAGACCTCTTGCATTAAAGCCAAATCAGGCTAAAACAGCGATTTTTGCAAGAAGTCTATTCCACCAATTTTTTTAAGAGAAATTAGGAGAAATTCTTCCATGACCAAAACACCCTTAACTGAAGCAGTAGTTGCAGCTGATTCCCAAGGTCGTTTTTTGGGTAGCACCGAAATCCAGGTTGCATTCGGTCGTTTCCGTCAAGCATCTGTCAGCTTAGAAGCAGCAAAAACACTTTCCAAAAAAGCATCTAGCTTGGCTGAAGGTGCTGCGAATGCTGTTTACCAAAAGTTCCCCTACACCACCACCACACAAGGCTCTAACTACGCCTCTTCCCAAACAGGAAAAGACAAATGTGTTCGCGACATTGGCTATTACCTGCGGATTATTACTTACGGATTAGTTGTGGGTGGTACAGGCCCCATCGATGATTATTTGATTGCTGGCTTGGCTGAAATCAATCGTACCTTTGAACTATCTCCTAGCTGGTACATTGAAGCTCTCAAATATATCAAAGCGAATCATGGTTTAACTGGTGATCCTGCTGTAGAAGCAAACTCCTACATTGATTATGTAATCAATGCTCTGAGCTAGTACAGACCAGTGTCAATACAGCAGCGAGTGCTGAGTTGATTAAGCAGATAAGCTTTGCAGTTTTGTGTAACAAGGATAAGGAAAATGATTTGGTAATTGTGCCATCGATATGAATTGAATTACCAGATAATTTTCAGTCGTCTGTAGTGCTGTTACACCAAACTGGATGTTAAGTTTGCAGCCGTAAAATGTTGCAATTTTGCAAAAGCGTCGAGCATTTGCGTGGTAAGTTGGGAAAGTTTTTATACTGGCTTAATAATGTGTTAGAAGTCTATTTTAATTGGCTGAAACTCTTATTTCGCCAGTGTTGACGACCTTCCAACTTATTACGCAAGGCTTTTTCTTAGATAAGGAAAAATTTTGAAAAGTTGTTAATTAAATTTTCAATTTTGAATTCCCTAAAAGAGTTGAATTTTTTGTAACTTTAATTTTCACAAATTCTGAGATTGATTCTGATTTTGAGAAATTTTCAACATAAGGAACAGGTCAGATTATGGCAGCGTTAACAGAAGCAAGCCGATTAGGAATCCGTCCGTTCGCAGACAGTACAAAAGCTGAATTGCGCTTTGTGAAAACGCCAGAGGAAGTACAGTCAGTTATTTGGGCTGTATATCGTCAAGTTTTAGGTAATGAGCATCTGTTTGAAAGCGAGCGACTGTCTAGTGCTGAATCACTTTTACATCAGGCGCAGATTACAGTGCGGGATTTTGTGCGGGCGATCGCTCTATCAGAACTTTATAAACAAAAGTTTTTCTACACCAACTCACAAGTTCGCTTTATTGAACTTAATTATAAGCATCTACTCGGTCGCGCTCCCTACGATGAATCCGAGATTGCTTACCACGTTGATCTATATAATTCTCAAGGTTACGAAGCCGAGATGAATTCTTACATTGATTCTGTAGAGTATCAACAAAGCTTTGGTGATGCCATAGTACCTAACTATCGAGGCTTTCAAACGACAATTGGACAAAAAACCGTAGGATTCCCCCATTTTTTCCAATTGTATCGAGGCTACGCCAATAGCGATCGCGCTCAAAATCAACCTCAAGGAAGATTAACTTGGGATTTAGGGAAAAACTTAGTATCTCCCATTTATCCTGCGGCTAGTGGTTCTTTAACCGGAGTTACCACAGGGAATCGGGGTGGTAATACCTATCGGATTCGTGTGACACAAGCCGCTGCCGCCAACTCCCCCCGAATTAGACAAAGCATTACAGAAGTAGTTGTCCCATTCGATCAGTTATCGAATCGCTTACAACAACTAAATCGCCAAGGAGGCAAAGTCATCAGTATTGACCTTTCATAAAATTCCAGAACTGACGCAACAAACTTTGGACATGGGGCATAGCAAATTGGTTAATTTTCCCCGCCCTATGCCCAGCCCCAGTTTTTTAAGTTGTTCACCTAGGAGACTTTTCGATGGCTATTACAACAGCCGCATCCAGACTCGGAACTTCTGCATTTAGTAATGCTGCTGCGATTGAATTACGTTCCAATGCTACTCAAGCAGAGATTACACTGGTAATTGCTGCTATTTATCGCCAAGTTCTAGGTAATGATTATTTACTGCAATTTGAACGGCTAAAGGGTTTGGAATCGCTTCTCAGCAATAGAAATATTACGGTACAAGAATTTGTCAGACAGTTAGCAAAATCGGATCTATACAAATCAAAGTTTTTTTCTAATAACTTTCATAGCCGATTTACAGAACTCAATTACAAACATCTGCTCGGTCGCGCTCCCTATGATGAATCTGAGATAGCCTATCATTTGGATTTATATCAAAACCAAGGATACGAGGCTGATATTGATTCATATATTGACTCCATCGAATATCAGAGCAATTTCGGCGATAATATAGTGCCTTATTATCGGGGATTTTCAACTCAAGCTGGGCAGAAAACTGTCGGCTTTACCCGAATTTTTCAACTTTATCGCGGTTATGCAACTAGCGATCGCTCCCAAATTCCCGGAAAGTCTGCGCGTTTGGCGAGTGAATTAGCAAAAAATAGTGCAACATCAGTTATTGCACCTGCGGGTAGTAACAATGGTTTTGCTTATCGTCCTGCCCCCAGAGGACAAACTCCCAGCAGTGCGTTTCAAGGCTCACAAGCTTTTGGTCAAGGACGACTTTATCGTGTTGAAGTCGCTAGTATTTCTCAACCGGGCTATCCCAAGGTACGCCGTATCAACCAAGCTGCGATTATTCCCTACGAAGAACTATCTAATTATTTTCAACAAGTTCAGCGTCGGAACGGCAAAATTGCCACCATCACGCCACTTTAGGGACTTCCAACTAAAAAAATATACAATCGCTTTGGTAAGCAGGGGGAGCAGGGGAAGCAGGGGAGAAAGAAGAATACAATGATCATCTTTGCTCTGACCCATTGAATAATTTATTTTCTGAAAGTCCCTTAATAAGTTAGGACATCAACATGGTTTATCAAAATCGTAGCTTTCAGCTTGAAGTATCGGGTCTACATCAAAATGAGGTAACTGATCAAAACAATTACCCGATTCGCTCTAGTGCCAGTGTGTTGATTACAGTACCTTTTAGCCGATTTAATCAAGAACTCCAACGAATTAACCGTTTGGGTGGGAAAGTTGTCAATATTCAACCATTAACTTTGCAAATCGAAGAAAGTTAGTGATCTGTCGTGCATCTAACTTGTAAATATTTTCTTGTTGACAGTTAACAGTTAACTGTCAACAAACCTCATAAATAACTGTGTAATTTAAAAAGCGAAATTTATTCCTCGGTGTTGTGAGCGATTGACACTGCTAGTTCCCGATAGCGGCGCGGATCACCTTCTGCAAATACTAGACGTTCCTGACCCTTACGCTCATAAAGTTTCTCTAGAATCATCTGCCAATCTGTAGCAGACAGTGGTGAAGGTTGATCTTCAATCTCAGGTGAGTGCATCAGTGTCTCAGCTTGGAGTTGCTGTTGTGCCATGCACGCACGCGCCCGGACTGCCCAACTGCTATCGTTGTTTAGTATCTGCTCTAATTGAGCCTGGATTTGCGATCGCCATTCTGTGTAGCTGGGAGCGATCGCATTTGCTAGGGCTTGTAATCCTACAACAGCAGAGTAGCGTACCACCCATTCATCATCTTGCTGTGCCACAAATAGGAGAGCTTCCAAAGCTTCTTCTTGGGCAATTTCCAATAAATCTTCTGGAAACCAGTGCCACTTCATCATTCCCAAGCCCCTAGCGGCTGCCCGTCGGACACTTAAGGCAAAGTCAGCGGTGGCAACTCCCAATAAGGTAACTAATCCTCTAGGATCACCAATGCCAGCTAGGGCGCGGATTGCCCAAGCTCTTGCTGTGTAGTTGTGGCGATCAAGTTGCTCTAGTAATGGGGGAACTGCTGGCTCTCCCAGTTGAATTAACCCGTCAACTGCTGCTACTGCTGCTCCCGGATTGTTATAGCTGAGGGCTGCAATCAAGGTTGGAATAGCTCCTTCTAGACGAGCCGCCGCCAAGTTCTGCACTGCTTCTAACAAAAGACTAGAAGAATCTGCGGCTTCTACAGCCCGAATTAAGGAGGAAAGGTGATCGGCCATAGGAATGAGGGGAGGTATAATTGCTACCTTCTATATTTTAATGTCTTCAGGCTTGACTGTTACAACAATTCATCCATCAAGGTCATGACTTTGATTGCCCCTGGCGATATCTCTAGGGGTGTGGTGAGTTGTAGTTGTGCCTCTAATACACCTTTCAAGGAGATCAGCTTGAGGCTATTTTCTGCGAGAGTCTGGGCGATCGCATCCGCTGCTGGTAAATATCCAATCGCGCCTAAATCTGCTAATACAGCTCGTCGCAACTGCAAATCATCGTTAGCGAGGGCTTGCACTAAGCGATCGCCATATTGACTAGCAAGTTGGGGGTCAGGCGTGAGCTGATACATAGCACGTGCTGCGGCAAATTGCACACGGGGGACAAAATGATCGAGAAAAGGCAGAATATCAGGAATTGCATTTTGTGCGCCAAGAGTTCCCAAGGCTTCTAGAATCGCATCAAAGGGTTGAGCCAGTTGGGGCGGTTCTGGTGCGGGTAATGTGCCGGGAACTTTGTCGTTAAGTAGCTCGATCAATCTGGGAATACAGGATAAATCCCCCAACATTTCCAAAGATTGAGCGGCTGCTTCCCGGACGTAGAAATCCGAACATTCTAACGAGCGCATTAAAGCTGGAACAGCTCGTTTGTCTCCTAATTTCCCTAAAGCTCTAGCTGCATTGCGCCGCAGAGGATAACCACCTGCATCTGTGCGATCATCTTCATCTTCTAAGGAGGTAATTAAGACATCGATCGCTTCCGGCTCGTTCACCCGAAACCGTCCCAACCACCAAGCAGCATAGACCCGTAATCCCAAATCTTCACCCTGAAGATTGGCGATCGCCTGTTCTACCGTTAATGAACTATCGCTTTGAATCTCAGATGCTTCATCCATAACTATTAATTGGGAGAGGCTTGATTATGTCTTGGAGTTGAAGGGGTGTAAGGGTGTAGGGGTGTAAGAGTGTAAGGGTATAGAGGATGTTTAACATCTACACCCCTATATTCCTATACCCCTATACCCCTATACCCTTACACCCCCATACCCCTTCTCGTAAACATAGCAATGCCCGGAGGAGTAAACAAAAACTAACCTGAGTCAGCAATTGCATACCCCTCCGGGCATAGAACTATCGCTAATTAGCTTAATGCGTTGATAGCGTAGTCGATGTAGGAGTTTGCTTCAACAGCAGGATCACCGCTCAAACCGTGGTTAGCTTTGATGTACTTGAGAGCTTCAACGTACCAGCTAGGAGACAAATCGAAGGTACGGTTGATTTCAGCAATACCACTGATGAGGTAGTCATCCAATGGGCCTGTACCACCAACAACTAAGCAGTAGGTGATCATCCGCAAGTAGTAGCCGATGTCACGTACACACTTGTCTTTACCTGTTTGGGTAGAAGCGAAGTTAGGCCCTTGCATGGAGGTGGTGTAAGGGAATTTTTGGTAAACTGCGTTAGCAGCACCAGAAGCCAAGCTAGAGGACTTTTCGGTCAAAGCTTTAGCTGCTTGGATGCTAGCTGAAGCTTGACGAAAACGACCAAAAGCGATTTGAATTTCGGTGGAGCTGAGGAAACGACCTTGGGAATCAGCAGCTGCTACTGCTTCGGTTAGAGGGGTTTTCATTGTGGGATTCTCTCCAAATAATCTTGTTTTAAGGATTTTATTGATCACTCGAAACCGCTTGTGGCGGATCAAATCAATGGCTAAGTGGCTTTATTAAGCAACTGCTGATGCAGCCTTATCAAAGTAGCTAGCTACTTCAGCCATCAAAGCAGAGCAGTCACCACGGGTAATACCATTGGTATCACCAGCGATCGCCAATGCAGCATCCTTCATTTTTTGAACGCCAACTGCTACAGAAGCACCAGGAGTTCCCAAAGCCAAGTAGGTTTCTTTCAAACCGTTGAGGCAGCGATCATCTAAAACACTAGCGTCACCAGCAAAGATTGCGTAGGTGATGTAGCGCAGGATGATTTCCATGTCGCGCAAGCAAGCAGCCATACGACGGCTTGTGTAAGCATTTCCACCAGGTGCGATTAATGCAGGCTGTTCTGCGAACAATGCACGAGCTGCATTTGCAACGATTGTAGAAGCATTGCTGGTGATGCGGTTTACAGTGTCCATGCGCTTGTTGCCATCTGCAACCATCGCACTCAAGGCATCTAGTTGAGAAGTGGTGAGATAGTCACCGCGTGCGTCAGCTTGGGAAACCACTTTTGCAAAAGCGTCGAACATAAACGTCAATCTCCTAATGGATTTATTCGAGTCTGGTTCAGGTTACAGCCAAACTGGATTCAGCTCAAATGCTTTCGCCAGTGGATGACAACCCTTGAAATGCTTCCTGATCTTCCAGTCGGGAAGCTTGGGAAAGTTTACATTTCTTTAATAGTCGGAGAACTTAACTCATGCAGATGACTGAGTAAATCTCATCCAATCTTGTCTGTAAGTTTTCCATTACTTTGTTTATACTATGTCGTTGGATCGATGTTTATTACAAATTGCAAACACTTGTTTCGCTTTAGGAAGTCTACCAATATAGGTGTATTGCCTATCTGGTAAAGCTTTCAAGCCCTAAAATGCCAAATTCAGCTTAATGAAACGACATCAATTTGGTGAAAATTTGTCCAGGAATATTGCACCAAAGAAATCTGAGCAACAAGTATTAAGAAATATTGCAAATATGAATGGCAGGGAACAGGGGAGTGGTAAACCTCTACTCGCTGGTAACAAGCAATTTTCGTTCCAGGTCAAATAAGAAGCCGTGAATATACTCCTCCGTCCACTCAGCACCATAAAAGCGAGTAAACATTCCTCTGGCTGGGTCTTTCTCCGCTCGATAGCGTAGATAACGCAGTTGCGCCTGTTCAATTTCTTTTAAAGACTGAGTGTCAGTAATGGGTTCTGCCTGCTCCACAAAATCCAGATAAGCCTGGAGATAGTCTTTAAAAGCAGCAAAAACATGAGTTTCTACGACTTCCGTTTGTTGCGTACGAGTCCAGAGAAACGCAGGTGAGAAAAAAGGTTGGGCTTCGGCGGGAAAGTCACCTCCCCAGGGTAAATGCTGCTGATGTGACTGAAAAATTGGCAGGATAGGCTGGGTATACTTTGCCTGATACATCGGATCATCCCGAAATAGAGGCTGCATATCCAAAGCAATCAAGTGACCTCCCGGCAAAGTAACTAAATCTGCGCCAAAAAAGGGCAAATCGTAGTTTAAATGCGGAAAAATCACGAAATTTAATACCTGGAGTGAATTTCCTCCCTGGACATGAGCCGCTCGGATTTGGCGGAGTTTAAGAGATTGATAGGCGTGGCTAGTCGTCAAAACCTCTTCCTGATGTTTGCCTTTACCTACTGTTGCTTGCTTTGACTCAAATCCGGCAGGAATTGGATAAGGGCGCAAATCCAAACGTTGCTGCAAAAGCGCGATCGCATAATCTAAAAACGGTTGATAGAGAGTCACGTCCCTTCGCTCCGACTTCAAAATTCAAAATACCCTACGGGTTCGCGCAGCGTTCCGCAGGAAAGGCTTGCGCCTACAAAATTCAAAATGACTACTGATGACTATTGACTTTTATTTGCCAGCCTTAGCTGCTAAAGGCACAGCATCCTCAAACAAAAATTCATGTAAAAATTTTTCTGACCATTCATGACCAAAATAGCTACTGAACAAACCGGATGCTGGATCACGGTCTGCACTGTATTGGTCGTAATCCTTTTGAGCTTTGACAATCCGTTGAATGTCTGACTGATCATTCAGAGGTTGGGCGGCTTCTAGCATTTGCCAGTATAAATTCAAATAATCTTTGAAAGCTTCAAATACCCGCGTTTTCACAGTTTCGGCATCAGTTTTAGCGAACAACAGATATTTTGAAAAATACTGATTAGCATCATAAAACTTCATTTCCAGATCTTGTGCCAAGTCTGGATATTTCTCATGCAATGCCTGCAACGGTTGGATATATTTTTTTAGATAAGCTTCATCCTGAAATAAAGGTTGGAAATCCATCACAATCAGGTTTTTGACCTGACCAAAAGACAGAAAATCGATACCAAGTAAGGGCAACTCATAATAGTGGCTAGGATAAATCACACTATTCATGATTTGTGCGCTTGCACCTGCATCAATGTAGGTATAACGAATTTTTCGCAATTCAGGACATTGATAACACCAGCTTTGAATTGTCGCAGGGTTTCTACCGCGATCACTGACCTTATATTCTAGTCCCGGTGGAATTGGGCGACTCTGTAATGTAAACCGTTGCAAAAGCGATTGTTCCAGATGCTCAAGAAAGCACTTATACATAAGATTTATAGATTCATCTGCCTTAACCTCTGAGAATAAGGGATTCCCTGACGACTAGTCTCAAATATGTTAAACAAAGTAACGATCCTTAACGTGATCAATTAATTTGAGATTTTTTAGCAATTTTTGATGCCCACCAGTGAGCGTCCTACTTCTGAGCGTAGGTTGAAAGCTATGGAGATTGTGTTATCTGTTTATTGCTATTCCCATTCCCCATTCCCCCTTTCCTAACAGGTGTAGGTTTTTTGCGCTTTGCCTATAAGACACTGTTTTAGGGTGTAAGGGTGTAGGGGTGTAGGGGTGGATGAAAATATCATTCTGTCGTTAGTTTGATAGTCATCACTCACTGCTCTATTAAAAACCTACAGCTGTAAGTTCCCCATTCCCTCTGACTCTACACGGATGCCCTAGACAAATTGTGTTGCACCATTTTTGCTAAATTTGTCTCAGTTAAATAGCGGCGTTCGGAGCAGTAAGTCATCAAATACACACCATTCATCATTCGCACCGTGCTGACTCGCACTCGAAAATCATCCGTCATAAACCAGCAGCGTTCTTGTCCTTGGTTGCTCTCATATTCGGTATCGATGGTTAAAATACCGTCTTTCCCAAACCAGTAGCGGCTGACCACGGGAATTCTTTCTACATAACCTTGATTACGTAGCAATTTTCCTGATTGTCCAGTCTCATCATCAGGTACATCAATTAACACAGCTGCTTGATCGGGATTGGGTTCTCGATCATCCTCATGTTCTTGCCACATAAAGCTAGCTCCACCATTGGCTTTGATGGGATTGATGTTTTGCTGTTCACAAATGGCTTGGACTCGTGGGTCATCCCCTGTAATCACATTTACATAGAGCTTTGATTCTCCCGACTGATCCGCCACCGTATCAAAGTGATGTACTGTGCGTTGCGTAAACCAGACCCCTTCACTTTTACGGAAAAATTCCATCATCGTCATTGGTGGTAAAAATTGCATAAAAGAATTTTAGATTTTAGATTTTGGATTTTGCGGAAATTTGCTACGCGGGGCTTTCCCCAGTAAAGCAAACCTTCCTAGAGGAAATTTTAGATAGAAATAATACTAAGCTTTAACAATCAACATTTATCAGTAAACGCTTAACCTGCTTGATTTGTAGATGGGTCGCGGTACAATACCCCTAAATAATCTCACGATTTCAACCCATGATCAGCAAGGAGACTTACAAGACACCCCAAGACGTTTTGGCTGTCCTCAAGATAGGACTGACTTTGGCTCAGGAAGACTTGTATCAATTTAATCTCAGTGGATTTGATTTACCAAAAGCTAATTTGCATCAAGCCACTTTGATTCGCGCCAATCTCAGCCAAGCGAATCTCAGTGAAGCGGATCTGAGTCAAGCAGACTTACGAGGAGCGGATCTGAGGCAAGCTATTTTGCGGGACGCTAATTTACAAGCAGCGTGTTTGTATCGAGCTGATTTGAGTGGGGCAGATTTACGGGGAGCTAATTTATCGGATATTAAGTTGCTAGGCGCAAGGTACGATAGTCACACCCTTTTCCCAGAAGGCTTTATCTACAAATCCTCTGGAGCGATCGGCCCGAATGCGAATTTAAACGGGGCGCAGCTCAATACAGCTAATTTGCGTCATGTAGATTTGCAGGGTGCAAGTTTGTTGGGGGCATATTTGGGAGGTGCTGATTTGACTCTTGCTAATCTCCAAGGAGCGCGATTGAGTCAAGCAGACTTGCGAAAGGCCTGTTTGACGGGAGCATTTTTACGTAATGCTCGGTTAAATGGGGTGAATTTGGCTGGGGCAGATTTGCGAGCCGCAGATATGACTGGTGTTGAATTTGAGCAGTTTGAAAGTATTGCTGGAGCAGATTTCAGCCATGTTCAAGGGCTGAGTGATGAAATGAGATCGCGCCTCCTCAGCCAGCCTGCACAAGAGTTAGACACGCCCCACGCGTTAACCCGAAAAACTACAAGAGCCAGCCTAGAAAGTCTATCTACTAAGATTTAGTTGCTATCCAATCTTTCTTAAGCAGTGCCAAAAAAGTCGCAATCCCTTTAGAAAATCCAGGTGGATCTGGTAAAACATACTGCGGGAAATCTTCATAGGGTCGCCACTGCTCTGACGAATTATGCCGCAAGTACAATACTCGATCAACCCCTTCCAATTTCCAGAGCATTTGACCGCCAGTGGGAATTTCCGCCATGTCTTTCTCCTATGGTGCAAATATAAATACTCAGTAACAATTGACTATTGTCCAATTCTGCCAATCTAAATATTAAATTCTGTAAGCATCGTTACAATAAATCTAGACTTTTGTGTCGAATTACTGTAAGCGTGTAGATACATTATAGAAATATCTCACTCAGCGAGGTATGACTGAGAGGAGTATTTTTTGCTCTGGCGATCGCAATTATGGAGTGACGACAGGTTACAGGTTACAGGGGAAGCAGAGGAGAAAAACCAATTACTCCTACTCAGCACTCAGTACTCCTCACGGGATTAAATCTTCCATTGCTGCTCCCACAACACGGTAATCAACATCCTGTCTCAGTTCCGCTAGAGCTGCTTTAGCTGCGGGGTGATCAAAATTTTTCAAGGCATAGGCAACCCGTACCCGAATATATTCAAACTCAGAATTTTTAAGGGTTAGAAGTTGAGATAAAGCCGCTTCCGACTGGCGAGAATTTACCAACGCTCCCAACGCATCCACAGATGCTTCTTGTACTGCGGTATCTTCTCCTGCTATTCCCAAAACACAAATTTCTAGTACTTCTTCAGGACAATCCATCTCTACCAACGCGGCTAGAATGCTACGACGCACCAACCAATGATCATCGCGTACAAATGTCTGCACTAAATGAGAAGCCGAAATTCTACCAAACAAAGACAGCGAATTAGCCGCTTCTGCCCGCACATTAGGTGTGTTGTCCAACTTCATGATTTGCAGGAGAGCAGCAAAGGATTCAGATGTTTTTTGCTTGCCCAACTCCCTAGCTACAAAAGTCCGCACCAGAAATTCAGGGTCTTGAATATGGCGGCTGAGTAAAGGCACAGCAACATCAGTTGGATAATCTTGAAGGGCAGAGATGGCCTTGAGACGGTATTGAAAATCGGTATTTTGCAGATTGGTTTCGATTTGATTGAGATCCATATCAATAAGAAATAGGGCTGTAGGGGTACGAGGGTGTAGACAAGAACAACTAATTACTAATGATTTCTATTCTGCAATGGGAAAGCTTTCTCCACTTAGGTAAGCAGCAAAGTGTTGCTTAAAATATAGCGTACTTGTCATATTTGGCTCATCGCTGTGGTCGGGGGTAAATTCATAAATTGGGACTTGTTCACGAATTAGTTGAATTAAATTGGGATGCAGTTGTTCAAAGTGATCAACACGAGCTGTTGTAGTCTCAAATCGCAAGCGGGCTGGATGACCATAACCCAGTTTCATCCAAGGTAGCCAGGGACAATTTCGCGCCCACTTTGCAGGAGGCAGATGAGTTACTCCTGGACGGCCAATGTGGCTGGTGAAATACTCTGTCCCATGAAAGGTTTCACCAGGACAATAGTCTCTGTACTTGGCATCTGCTGCTAATGGATGTGGATAAGTCAGGGGGATTTCTACGACAGAGGTCACATAATCTTGTCCTTGAGGAATTACCGTTAGCTTCGGTCGGACAGATCCTTGTACGATGCGATTGGCAATATGTACGATTGGTACGGCAGGACGGGTGGAGTCGGGTTGCCATGTGTGCAGGATGGCTTGGGTCTGTGGATCACAAAATAGACCTAACTCTCGATTAATCCGATAACCCACTTGCTCAAACTCAGGATTGGGACGCATGAAAACCTTGGTAGCATTCATCCCGATAATCGAGAATAATTTCTGCCACTCCCCATCGCCTGACTCTTGCCACCAGACTTCCCCCTCCCAACGGTAGTAAAGTTGCTGGCCATGATATTTTCTATAGAAATCTAGATTATTAAATGTGTAGTCTTCTGAATTATTCATGGTTTCTCAAGAAACTACCACTACAGTGTTACTAATACTAATAGAATTATTTGCCATAGCCCTGATTAAAATTTGCCAGGGGTTCTAACTTTTAGCCAGTCGATTTATACGTTATGACTCAGCCACAATTGAGTGACAAGGTTCGCGAACTGATCCAGAAGTCGCGGATTGTCAGTTTTGCTACTTGGGACAACACCCATCCCCCAGAAGCGATTCAGCGATTCCAGGCGGCAGATGACGAGGGACGCTACCTGACGGACGAAGATTTACAGCAAATACAACAGCTTGCACCCTCAACTACAGCACTGATTGCCGTCACTCAGAATCTACGCGATCGCGTCACTGAAATCGTTGATGAAGCCAGAACCGATGTATTGGCTAAATTTCCCGATATCACTCAACCTGGTGGTGGACTTTACCCGCCAGCTAGAGCAGATGCTTGCTGGCGTGATTTTTGGCACTTCTTGCGCTGTATTACTTATGGTATAGCTGGTCAGCATACTGACTACACAAGCACTGAGGGATTACATTATATGCAATTATTGTATAAAGAATTACAAGTGCCGCTCGATGCAATGGTAGTCGGACTAGAAGGAATCAAAGCAGCCAGTTTAAAGCGAGTCAAACTAGAGCAGCAAGCAACCCTTGCTCCCTATTTCGATCATTTGATTGAGCAATTAAAGCAATTTCGCTAACTTTTGTAGCGATCGCATGGCGGCTTCTGCGACCAAGGGATTACTATCTTGCTGTAAGCCGTCTAGAGCGGCTTGGCTTTGAGCAACAGGAAGATTACCCAAGGCTTCTGCTAACCGTTTCCGCAGCATCCAATCATCTGCATTCACAAACAGCAACAGACGATCAATCACATTAACAACGCCAATCTCACCCAGAGCCATGATTGCTGCTTCTTGCAGTAAGGGATTATGACTATCCAAGGCTTCTAGTAAAACTGCTTGAGCTTGGACATCTTTTAAATTGCCCAAAGCCACCGCCGCACTAAACTGCACTAACCAGCTAGTATCTTCATAAAAAGCATGACGCAGAGGAGCTAAAGCTTGCTGATCCTCTAAATATCCTAAAGCCCCAGCCGCCATTGCCCTGACATTATAATCTGGGTCAGACTCCAATACACTGACTAAAATTGACCGATTTTCAGGAGTTTGTTTAATACCCAGAGAAAAGGCCGCCATACCACGAATCTGGACATTCTCATCATTGATAGCTTGTTTGATGAGAGGATAAGCATCTTGAACTGGCATAGTCTCTTTTTGCAGTTCAATCATGGCTAAAATGCGATCGCTCACATTTGAGCTATTCAACTGTGCGGCAATTTGTTCGAGGCTGGGTTGGTTCATGGTTGTATCACGTCACTCTCAATCACCCAATAAGTTTGGGAAATAATTGATTGTGGCAAACATAGGGTATTAGCCCTGGTAATTCTTAAGAATTTAACACAGAGTTACGCCTCCACTCCAATTAGCAGCATTTCTCACGCTTCTTGCTGAAAATGGCATTAACCGCTAACTTTTGGATTCACGATTTTGGACTGAGTGCAATCCAAAATCCAAAATTCGACATTGCTGAATTGAGGGATGATCACAACTTAATAAAATTTCTCCCCCTGCTGATCTAAATTAATCTGTGATGTCAACCTAAAATTCTTACTCCCCAGCCCCCGGTAGTTTGGGATGCTGTGTTGAATATTTAGCCACCAAATTGGAAATCTCTGGGTTATACAGCCGCAGATAATTCCAATAGTTACCAAATACTTGCCGGACGTAATTTCTGGTTTCATCAAAAGGAATGGACTCTACAAACTCATCTGGATCTTGATTGGGGAGAGTTTTTAACCATCGGGAAACGTTGCCGGGGCCAGCATTGTAACTGGCGATCGCTAACATGGAATTATTGTTATATTGCTCATGGGTGTAATTTAAGTACCATGTTCCCAGCATGATGTTATCGTTGGGGTTTTCTAAATCAAGGGTCTTGCTATCTACTTGAATTTTCGACGCTATCCATTTACCTGTATCTGGCATCACCTGCATTAAGCCAGTCGCACCAGCCACAGATTTAATTTTTGACTCAAACCGTGACTCTTGACGCATTAAAGCTGTCACCAATAACGGATTAAGTTGTCTCTGTGATGACCATTTCTCAATTGTTTGTAGGTAGGGAAAGGGATAACGAGCTTGCCAGTAGATAATCTGTTTGCTCAATTCCTGATAATCGGCTTGTTCTTCTGGGGTTTCCCTATCTTCTAATTTAGAAATGAAATTAATCCCAGAAAGATTTTCGCCCCGTGCTAGCCGCATCAACCCTTCTGTAAATTGTTCTGCGACTGTGGGCTGCTGTTTGTTGACATATTCTGCTTCCCATTGCAGCCAAGCGTCTCGGTCTTGTCCCAACAGATACAATTCCTTAAAGCTGTCTGAACCAGCAGTGGGAACAGGACGTTGACGGGGAACTACTTCTGGCTGGAGTTGGCGGACGTTAGTAAAGTCCCCGACATTCAAACCCAACATATTCGCCGATCGCCAGGCATAGTAAGACTGGGGAAAATGGGTAATCACATACTCATAAGCGGCTTTTGCCTCTTGTTCTTTACCCAAGTTATTCGCCCATTTACCCACCCAAAAACCGGCTCTGGGAGCTAAGATGCTGTCTGGGTTTTCGGTGACAATTGGTCTAGCCCATTTCCAAGCTGTCACATAATCCCTGGTTTTGGCTTTTTCTTGGGCCATCTTCCAACGATATTCGGCCGCTTCATCAGACTTACTGTACTGAGTGATGAGTTGTTGCCAAGTCTTTTGCGCTGATTGATTATCCTTAAGAGCTTGGAAAATTTGGGCTTTCTTGACTACAGCTTGACTGCCTTGCTCTGGGAATTTCACAATCACGCGGTCAAGATAAGGTAAAGCATCTTTGTTGGTTTTCGCCATCTCCGCTAAACGCAACAAACCTAAACCGGTTTCCTTCGCTTCCGGGAATTGCTGTACCAGTTGATTATAAGTAGCGATCGCTTTTTCTCTATCTTTCCCACCAACTTGCAATCCCCGCCCCTGACGGTAGAGGTTACGGGCAGTTTTAGGTGCGTTAGCATAAGCAACCGCCGCTTTGGTAAATTGATTATTTTCCCAGTAAGCTGTCCCAATGGTTTCCCAGTCTGCTGGCTTTAGACCTGACTGTTTGACGAGTTGATCTAATACTCCTACTGTTCCAGGCTGATTATAGGCATATTTAGCCAAAATTAACTGTAATTGGGGCTGATTGGGATTTTCTTGCAGACGCTTCCTGATGATTTCCCAGGTGAGGGGATGGGAAGGAAATTGAGCGATCGCCATATCATGTAGCTGTGGTTGAGCAATCAGATACTTGGCTTTCACCGCCGCCGCTTCCTGAGGATACTGTTTTAATACCTGTCGCCGCAAATCAGAAGCTTTACCATCTGCGCCTAAAAGATCCTGCGCTTGGGCTTGCTTAAGTAAAATATAAGGCGCAATGACAGGGTAATCTTTTTCTAGCCCTGTCAACAGTTCCAGAGCTTTTTGACCTTGTTTTGTGTCTATATAATCACTCGCCAACAGATAACGCGCCCGTTCTCTGTCTGGTGAACGACCATTTTGGGCAATTTCTGCTAGTTGGGCGGCTCTTTCTGCTGGAGATTGTGATATTAATGGGAACACAGATGACTTGACTTTGCTGGCATCAGATGACTGATCTGGCTGACTTTGTGAAATATTCAGCCATTGCCCCAAAGATTTGCCAATCTCCGGTGCAGATACCATCGCCCCAGCAGAAAAGGCAAACAGTGCTGCGCCAGCAATCAAGGTAATTTGTTTTTGTTGTAGTTTCTTCAGCATGGGTACTCGCTGAAAAGTGCCGATAAATTTCCTGCAACTCTAGCATTACTTGCCATGAGTGTAATCACCTCTTCACTAGAGATTTCTCATTTTAGGAAAAATCTGTCAGATTATCGATGTTAGCAGGTTTGAGCATGATAGCTCACCGAGGTTGGGGCAGAGTAGCTGTATTTGATTTAAGAAGGTAGAAGGCAGTCCCAATGAGGCAAGTTTCACAGTCAAACATGAAAATAGCTTGATTCCCCTGTATCACTTGCTCCTTCTGCTATTTCCAATTAGAAGGGAAGAGAGTTTTAGCTTAGTTTATATCTGTTTACGTAGTTGTTTTTTACCTTAAAAATATTTAAATGTGACAGGCAGCAAGACGGCTATCTTTGATGCAATTCATACCTTTGAGTGAAACTTTAAGAATATTTAAGAGCGTGATTGCAAAAAGCTACTTTCACCGACAAGCTATGGAATTTACACTCTCAAGCCATCTGAAGATGAAACAAACATCAAATGGGTATATGTTTGCGATCGCTTTAACTTTTGGATTCGGTCTAGTATATCTATCTTGTGGAGATCATGCCGTTCTCACCTGCGATCGCACTCAAAATCAGTGTCAGTTGGTGAAAAAAAATTTTTGGCGATCGCTATCGCAGGATTTTCCCATTCAAGATTTGCAAAAATCTGAAGAAATATTTCCAGGTGGTGAAGCATTACCTTATGTAAAAATCTACACATCACGAGGAGAAATTGATTTAGAAAGTTGGTCAAACTTTAGTATTAATGAGATTCAAGCCTTTGTGAACGAACCCACACAAAAACTTTTGAATATTAAAACTTATCCTTGGTCTTCTTGGTGGTCTGGGGCAATATACATAGGATTAAGCTTCTGGGGTTGTTTAATATCTCGAATTCATGAGGTAAAAAAGTAGGTTTATAAGCATTTCTATGCTCTAAATTTAGAGCCTTTCAAATTATATTTTCCGCTAGCTAAAACTATTATCGGTTGTTTTGCAGGGTGATACCGTTTCTTAATGAAGATACGCTTTATTCTGTACTGTAGAGACTTTGCATGCAACGTCTCTACATCATTGATTTGGTGTAACTTCATAGAGAATTGGTATGAGATTATCTTTCCATGCCTGCCCAGGAAATTTAGCTGGCAGAAATTGACGTTAAGATGTAGCTCAATTTACTAAGCAACGGCTCAACGTCCTGCTACTCCTAACGTTACTTTTTAACGTCTTGCTAGTTCTGGAGTTTTACCTTTTAAACCGATCATTAATTTGAGCATAAAGACTTTCAGCATAGGTACGCGTTGCATAAACCATAAACCTAAGCGACGCACAAAAACCACTGGCGGAAATTGATTAGAAAACACCCGATCTAACAAATCGGTAAAGCCTAAAATTGTCAGATTCTCTTTTTGTCGCCAACGTTCGTAACGTTTGAGTACTTGAAGATTACCAATATCTTCGCCTGATTGATGTGCCGCTTGAATAACTTGTGCTAAGGACGCTACATCCCGAATGCCTAAATTTAGCCCTTGTCCGCCTACAGGATGGCAATTGTGGGCGGCATCGCCTACTAAAGCCAAGCGGGGAAGGACATAACGATCGCTTTGCATTAGTTGCACTTGAAACACAAAGCGATCGCCTAGTAATTCTAATTTGCCCATCTGATCGCCAAATCGGCGGCTGAGTTCTTGTAAAAATTGTTCGTCATCTAAAGCACACAAAGCTTGGGCTTCGGCATGGGGTGCTGTCCAAACGATGCGGCAACGATTCTCCGGCAAGGGTAAAATCGCAAACGGGCCACTCGTCCAAAATCTTTCATAAGCGGTATCATTGTGGGGTTTTTCGGGGTTGACAAAAGCCACAATGCAAGATTGCCAATACTTCCAGCCGTGAGTTTTAATGCCAGCAGCTTGGCGAATTGGCGATCGCGATCCATCTGCCGCTACAAGTAATTTACTCTTGACTGTTTTTACTTGTTCAGCAATTTTAATATTTATAACTACTTCATCCGATTGATACTTTGTACTGACCACCTCAGCCGGACAAAGATAAGTCACATTCGGGCAATTATGGACAAACTCTTGTAGAGGTTCTAGCAGTGCTTGGTGTTCTGCTACATAACCTAATTCTGGGGTGTCTTGACCTATATCTTTGGTTTCAAACTCCACCACATCAGGATAATCAGCATCAGATAAACGAACGTGGCGATATTTGGCAATTCTCGGCAAAATTTTATCCCAAATGCCAATTCCTTTGTAAATCTGTGCTGACAGCATATGAACTGCGTAGGCTTGTCCTTTGGTGACTGCTAGTGATGTGACTTTAGCCTCAATCAGCAGGATATTCAAGCCAGAATCTTTCAAAGCCGCAGCCAAAGTTAAGCCGACAATTCCACCACCGACAATGACCAAATCATAGTCATACCCCGGTAATTCTGGCGGTGTGGGTTGAGAAGAAGTAGTTTGATTAAACTGCGTTAAGACCATTGTGAAGAGAAGTTAAGCAATTTTATTTATTATTTTGACGCGATCGCCCCCATTAAAGCAAGTGACATTGAAAGGTAAAAGGTAAAAGGCAAAACAAAAGAATCGTTTAAGCTGTGGCGCATGGAAGAAAGCAAATGATACCGTTGGCAAATTCTCCAAATACTCAAACGATAGTCATGATTAGTTCTGTGGATAAAACAATCAAACCTGGAATGGTTGGCGCATGAGTTGAAGTATGGTTTGGGAGAAAATCACAAGAGAGTAGATCCTTTCTATGATTGGTAAAATTTTAGGCGAGCGATACGAAATTCGGCAGGAATTCGGAAAAAAGGCTGGACGACAGACACTATTAGCGAAAGATTTGGTAACTAATGGATTAGTAGTGATAAAGTTACTCTCTTTTACCAATGACTTTGAATGGGATTCACTCAAGCTGTTTGAACGAGAAGCCAACACCTTAAAGTCTTTGTCACATCCCCTGATCCCTCGCTATTTAGATTATTTTGAGGTAAATTTACCTACTATCAAAGGATTTGCTCTTGTCCAAACTTATATCCCTGCCCAAACTTTAGAACAATATTTACAAGCTGGTCGAACTTTTACAGAAGCCGAACTCAAGGAGATAGCTTCATCAGTTCTCTCTATTCTCATTTATCTACATGGACTCAATCCACCTGTTATTCACCGTGACATCAAGCCTAGCAATATTTTATTAGGGGAGCGTTCTGGTAATAGTGTTGGTCAAGTTTATCTGGTAGATTTTGGTTCTGTGCAAACAGCTAAAGCAGCAGAAGTTGGAACAAGAACTGTAGTAGGAACTTATGGCTATATGCCACTGGAGCAATTTGGTGGACGTACAGTAGAAGCCTCTGATCTTTATAGTTTAGGCACAACGTTAATTTACTTAGTAACGGGTACTCACCCAGCAGATTTACCTCAAAAAGATTTTCGCATTCAGTTTGAGCAAGCAGCTCATTGCAATTCTGGACTAACCACTTGGTTGAAGTGGATGACAGAACCTAGTTTGGAAAAGCGTCTGACTTCTGCGAAGCAAGCACTTGCAGCTTTAGATGAAATGAAACAGCAAAGTTCTAGAACTTTAATTGCTAACCGACGAACTCGTATTAAAATTCAACTGACAAAAATTAAACTTCATAAAAATGAGGATGTTCTGGAAATTATCATTCCACCGAATGTTTCTTTCTACAAGATGTTTAAAGTTTTTTGTATTTTCTCAGTGACGATAATAATAATTTTGCCTTTAATTTTAACTCTTTCCGATATTTTTACAATCTCTTCTTTTCTCATTCTTATAACGATTTTGGGTTTTTCATTATATGGCTTATGTGAGAATATTTTTGATTTATTTGGATACATTCGACTGCTTATAGATAGGCAAACAATCACCTTAACCTACAAGTTATTTGGGGTTATATTTTATCGTCGTCAGTCATCACGTCGAGACATTTACAGCATTTCTAAACTGGTGTACATTCCGAGACACTTTACAGAAACGAGTCGTGGACAAGCTGAAAAGCCAGCCACATTAGAGATTTGGGCAGGGGCAAAAAAATATCAACTGAGTATTTCTAGTAATAGAGTCAGAACTCAAGTTGAAATTGAATGGTTAGTCAATGAAATAAGTGACTGGTTAGGGATAGACATAACAAATGTAAGAGTGGACATCTAGAACGATATGATGGGAGGGTAGCTTGTTGTACTTTCCGAGGGTGCTATCCCGATGCTCTCTACACTACGTGCTGATTTTCGTATCATCTTTGAACGTGACCCAGCTGCTCGTAACTGGCTGGAGGTCTTGTTTTGTTACCCCGGTTTACAAGCCCTAATGTTTCATCGGATCGCTCACGGGCTGCACAGTATTGGTCTTCCTTTTATCCCCCGTCTGATTTCTCATATAGCTCGGTTTTTGACTGGTATCGAAATTCACCCAGGTGCAACCATCGGACAGGGTGTATTTATCGACCACGGTATGGGGGTAGTAATTGGAGAGACAGCGATCATCGGTAATTATGCCTTGATTTATCAAGGTGTCACTTTAGGAGGAACTGGTAAAGAAAGCGGCAAACGCCACCCTACTTTGGGCGAAAATGTCGTTGTCGGGGCTGGTGCTAAAGTATTAGGCAATCTTCTCATCGGTAATAATGTCCGCATTGGTGCTGGATCTGTTGTGTTGCGGGATGTTCCTTCAGATTGCACAGTTGTAGGGATACCTGGTCGGATTGTTTATCGCTCAGGAGTGCGGGTTGCACCTCTAGAACACAACAACTTGCCAGACTCAGAAGCGGAAGTAATTCGCGCTTTGGTAAATAGAATTGAAGCCCTGGAAGAGCAAATAAACACTCTACAGCGTCAACAGTCTACTGATAAAACTCCCGTTTTGGTGAGTTACGTAGTTAAAAACGGTGAAAATTTCCCAGATGATTCTGCTCCTATATGTAGTCTTCGAGATAAAGCAATACAGCAGTTTTTAGATGGAGCAGGGATTTAACAAATTGGGCAATGGGGATTGGGGACTGGGTGAAAAATACCTCCTCATCGTCCCTACAGCCCTCTAAGGATTAATCTCTTCAGTAGACCATACTTCGTTTTCTTCACGCCAGTAAAGGCGGCGGTTTTGCGGTTCACCACGTAATTCTAAATGGTCTACTTGTATGGGGTCTAGTAAAAGTAGGCAAAAATTGGATACTGGTTGATGTGGATCAGGTGGCGGCGGCTCAAAAGCTGCTTTTTCTGCTTTGGGTTCGCTAGGATGCGGCCAAGCAAATTGTAAACGTGCAGCATCACTTAATTCTTGCCACATAGCTATCCGGGCAGGTTGGAGATGAGGGTGGGATTCATCACTACCGACCAAAGTCAAGTTACCAGCGATGCGAAATTGTTCTCTTGTGTTGGGAAAATACCAACAAGCTTCTGCCCAAGGTTGCTGCTGTATCTGGTTGATTTTATCGCTACGGCTATCAGTAATAAATTTTAGCTGGTTGCTATCTGCTAAAAAACCACGAAAGACTACGGTACGATTAGCAGGACGACCGTTAGCTTTGACTGTTGCTAGTTGCAGGTAACGGGCGTAAACAAGGCTACGGTTGCGGTGGAGGGCATGGGCGATCGCACTTCTCCAAGGAGCTAGTGACATGATTAACTTTTGTTGCGATTTATCCAGACCAAGATCTAGCGCAAAGTAGGACAATTGGCAATCTTTTAGTTAAATCTAATTGTTTGATAGTGCCAAGTGTTTATTTGAATTGCCATCGGAGACAAGCTAAATTTTCCCCATACCCATGATTTTGATATTTCAATACTGTTAATAATTGCAACTCAGTATATAAACTTCCTGAGTAGGAAAAGTCATTATACATCATAAATATATGTTGCAATTTGCACAGTCTGACATAGCGTAAAGTGGAAAAATTTTCAAGCTTTTTTCCTCAATCTACTTGGCGTATAGTCGTAATCTGTTCACAAGCAACAATACTTTTTCTATGGTTCGAGAGCTGGAAATCAAACGTCAGGGTGCAAGGTTTCCCGAAACCGCACCAGCTGCAAATCCTGTATTTTTTAGAACTTATAGCCGCCGTACAGAGGCGGGTTTAAGAGAAACTTGGGATGAAGTGTGCGATCGCACTATCCAAGGTTTAGTGGAGTTAGGTAAACTGACTCCCCAAGAAGCCGCTATTTTAGAAAAAACCCAGCGTAACTTACAAGCCCTACCCAGTGGGCGTTGGTTGTGGGTAGGCGGTACAGATTGGATTAACAAATCCAAAAACTTTTCCGGCGCGTATAATTGCACCTCTACTAATCTGCGAGACTGGAACGCCTTCGGGTTAATGATGAATCTCGCCATGATGGGTTGCGGGACGGGAGCAGTTATAGAACCACAGTATATTAATCAACTGCCTCCCATCCGTAATCGTCTCCATGTAACTGTACACGGGGATGTTGGTAATACAGCAAAAGAATTACGTCGTGAATATACACAAACCCATATAGAAGGTAACAGCGTTACTATTCATGTCGGAGATAGTCGAGAAGGTTGGGTGGCATCCTACCAAACCTTATTGGAACTTTCTACAGATGAAAGATTTACTGAGGAAGTACAAGTAATAGTTGACGTTAGCGATGTCCGCCAAGCTGGGGAAACCCTCAAAGGTTTTGGTGGAGTGGCGAATCCAGTGAAATTACCTGGACTATATCAGCGTTGTGCCTCTATTCTCAATAAAGCTGTTGGTAGACAATTAACTTCTGTAGAATGCTGTCTATTAATTGACGAAGCGGCTGTAACAATTGTTGCTGGTAATATTCGCCGTTGTCTCCCAGAGGATGCTTTAGTTCATACATCCCAAGGTTTAGTTCCCATTCGGGATGTACAAGTGGGTGATTTGGTGCAAACACCTTTAGGATTTCGGCGAGTCGTAGATAAATTTGACCAAGGCTTGCAAGATGTCTACGAACTTGAAACCAATGCTACTTACCCCAGAGCAACTTTGAACCATCGCCAAGCCGTGCTAGCCGATGCTAAGGGTGGCATTGTTTGGAAATATTTTAATAGTTTGGTGGCAGGCGATCGCCTACTGCACAACAAGCAAGTTTTACCAGGCACAGTTACCCATTTACCACCTGATTTTACGGAATCTCGACCCTCTCAAAGTCGCACAGCTAAAACTTTTGTTGTTCCCGAACTCACTGCGGAAGTAGCTTGGCTCATTGGGTTTACTCATGGTGATGGCTATGTAGCTCTTGGTCGCAATAAATACGATAAACCCTATGGTCGTATTGAGTGGTCAATGAACAGCTTGGATGCACAACTCACAAGTAGAATGCAAGCCAAAATTGATACTGCTTTAGCTTTATTTGGCTTGAGTGCTGTTCACACCATTACTAAAGGCGAAAACACAGCCAAATCTATCTGTTCATCAATTCGCCTAGCTGAGTATTTTCATCGTTACATCAAACAGCCTAATATTCCTCTCACAGTTCCTAGCTTCATTTTGCAAGGTTCAGTAGATATTCGGGCTGCTTACCTGGCGGGTTTAATGGACAGCGATGGCGGTGTCAATAACCGACCTCCTCATTTAGTAACCTCAGTTTATCGGTCATTTATCAGACAAGTCAGCGTAGTGCTATCTAGTTTGGGTATTGCTGGCAGACTTACTACAACTTATCCACAAAATTCCAGTTGGCAAGTTAAGTACAACTTGACAATTCCTGCCCTCAAGGAGCGTTATAACAGCCTCATTGCGCCCCACTCAGCTAAAGGTGAACTACGGCGAGGTTTGAAGATGTATGGTTTCACCGTTCCTGGTGTAATCATGCGGGAAGCTTACACCTACAGCGAAATGCGGGAGATGGGTTTTCAAGGTTCTCGGACTGTAGATGCCAATTATGAACGTTACATTGCTGAGGCAGATATTTCCTTAGATATTCCCGTCACTGTTAAAGGTTTGGGCAGTTACGATCATGTCCAAACTTATGATATTGAAGTGGAAGAAGCCCACTGTTTCTACTGCGATGGATACTTAACGCATAACAGTGCCGGAATGCGTCAGTTCATATCTGATGATGAACAAGGCGCAACTGCCAAAGATAATCTCTGGCAACAAGATGAAAATGGCAACTGGCGCATAGATCCTGAGCGCGATGCTTTACGTATGGCGAACCACACCAGAGTGTTTCACCGCAAGCCAACCCTAGAAGAATGTATTAATGCTGTACGTAAGCAATATTACAGTGGTGAGGGTGCAATTCAGTGGGCTGGAGAAGCTGTTGCTAGAGCTAACTGTGATTTGTTAACTACACAAGCGTTGAAAGCTGATTTTATCAAAGCTTACGAAAAAGGGACAGCTAAAGATTGGTTAAAAGAACGCCATCCTCATCTGGATGCTGATGAACTAGAGCATCGTTTGGCTCGTTATGGTTTAAATCCTTGTGGAGAAATTATAGGTAGTGACTTCCACTGTAATTTATCTGAAATTCACCTTAATCAAATTGATCCATTTAACCATAAAGAACAAGAGGAAGCTTTCACTGCTGGGGCGTTATCTGTAGCGTCACTTTTAAATCATCAATTCCAAGAACAACGCTATCAATATAGTCGGGAATTAGACCCAATTGTTGGGGTTTCTTTTACTGGTTTATTTGATTTCTTTGTCCATGCTTTTGGTGTGGATTGGTTGCGGTGGTGGGAAGCAGGCAGACCTGAAACACCTCAAGGATTGGCATTTAAACACCGGGAAGCAGAATATTTAACCTCTTGGAAAGAAATTGTGCAGCGTGTGGTGTGGGATTATTGCGATCGCCACAATATCAAACGCCCAAATCGTTGCACAACTGTCCAACCCAGTGGCACAAAATCGCTATTAACTGGTGCTAGTCCCGGATGGCATCCCCCCAAAGCGCAACGCTTTATTCGCCGGATTACTTGCCGTAAAAATGATCCAGTGGCTTTGGCTTGTCTGGAGTACGGTTACAGCATTATTCCTTCCCAATCAGATAAAGATGAACAGGGGAATTTACTCAATGATCCCTTTGATCCCAGAGTCACCGAATGGCTAGTAGAAATTCCTGTGGCTGTATCTTGGGCTGATTTACCGGGTGCTGATGTAATTGATATCAGCAAATTTAATGCGATCGCTCAAATGGATTTCTATATGCAGGTGCAGAAATTCTATGTAACTCACAACACCTCTGCCACTATCGAGTTAAGAGAACACGAAGTGGAAACTTTGGGAACTCGCATTTGGGAAGCGATTCAAAATGATGAAGGTTACATGAGTGCTGCACTACTAGCTAGATTTGACGATCATCAAACCTTCCCCCGTTTGCCATTTGAGCCTATCTCCAAACAGGAGTATGAGCAGATGATGCAAGCCGTAGCAGCACGCCGCAAAACCGATGATTTCTACACTGTCTTAAGTCGCTACGACTTTGGCGATTTAATGGAAGTCGGCCCAGCAGGCTGTGACTCTGATAAGTGCATGATGCCTGAACAAAGTCCGAATTAAAAGTCTTGGTTGTCGTTAACTGTTGACTGTTGACTGTTGACTGTTGACAGTTAACTGAAACCAAGCCGAATTTCCACGTTACGATTAGTAAATAAATCCTAATTTTCGCAAAAATTGTAGGAGAGTCTAATGTTCATCGATGAATTGTCACCAATATTTAAGCAACTGACTCAACATCCAGCTTCTTTTTTTGGGGGGTTTGTCTCTGGTGTGCTGCGACTCAACCTTGCAGATGATCCTGTCAAAAGTTGGTTAAATAAGCAATTAGACACTAGTTATCCATCCCAAACAACTGAAGCCCGTAACGGCAAAGCTACCGGGCCACAGTCAATCACAATTGACTAAAATCAAAACTGAACCGAAAGACTCTTCAACGTGGAGGGTGTAAGATTTTGAAACCCTACACCCCCACACCCTACTACAGCCAATTACCCACCAACACATAAGCAGCCCAATAAGCAGGGCGACTGTAGTTAGGATACGTTTCTAGTAATTTAACTTGAGCGCGACGTAGGGCTTCGGCTTTACTGACTTTACGCGTCACTAATTCACGGTAAAATTCACCAACTAAAATAGCCGTAGATTGATCATTAATATGCCACAGTGAAGCAACGGTACTGCGTGCGCCTGCTTTAATGGATGCGCCAGCTAAACCTAATGTGGCGCGGTTGTCTCCTGTGGCGGTTTGGCAAGCACTTAAAACCAATAATTCTAAGATTTGCGCGCTAGTTTCACTCTGGGTGCGGAGTAACTGATCAAATTGCAAAACGTTAATGAAACCATCAGTGGCTAAAATAAATGTATCTTCTGGGCGTGAACTGAATTGTCCGTGAGTGGCTAAATGTAAGACGTTAAAAGGAATAGTATTAACGTTTTTTTCGAGACTTTTGCTAGTAAAGTCTTGGTCTAGCAACTTTTTAGTAGATGCTGCGGTTTGAGTAATCAAGTCAAATTCTAAGTTGATTCCTGGTAAGGGGGGAAATCCGGGAAACTCTGGCGGTGGTTGGACTAAACCCGCAGCCAGTACACTTACAGGTTTTTGCGCTAACGGTTGCGGTGTCAATAACTGAAGCCCTAAACTTAGAGCGATCGCATATTTTTCTACCAGATATTTCTCACCGTCGTAAAGCGCGCCTAGTGGTATATTTCGTAATGCGCCATCTAGTACAAATACTAGGGTATCAACTTTACTGGTGGCTAAATCCGATGTAATGGGTTGAATTAACCAGTTATAAACTTCTTGGGAAAGGGCTTTGACTTCTTCATCTCTATCTGGTTCTAAAATATACTCGCGTAGTTCTCCCAAGGTGCGCTCAACTTCTACCTGCGATTTGTTGACTGTATAATGGCGCAGTGGTTGCTGCGGAATTTTCACAATGATGTGGAGTTGTTCCGGGAGAATAATCGGATAGAGGATAGCAGTGTTGGGATTTTCCGCATCTACTATTCGATCTAACAACACCTTCTGTCCTTGCAGACAGGCTTCGCGGAAAAAGTTATCGAGTTCGGCTAACTGTAAGGCTTCTATGCGGGTTCTGGCTTTCTCTAAGGTTTGGATGTCGGGTGTTTTGCCAGAATTTTGCAACAGTAAAGCCACCGACTCACGATAAATTGGTTCTACATTGTCACGGAAATTAAATTGAATATCTTGATTGACTGCTACTAAATCAGTCCGCAGTAAATTTAATGTTTCTACAGCTGCATCATAGGCAGCGATCGCTACTGTAAAATTACTTTGGGCTTTGAATAATCTACCTAATTGCCATTGCCACAAATAAGCAATTTCCGGTGCGTTGCTAGTTTGCGCTAACATCAAAGCCTGTTGAGTCAGATTAATCGCCTCAGTCAATTGTTGTGTTTTTTCATACAAATTTCCCAAATTACCCAAAGCAAAAGCTTCGGCGCGAATATCATCTAAACTCCGGGCTTGTTGTACGGATGTAGCCAAAAGTGGAGCAATTTGCGATTTGGGAGCATTTAAAGTGTCTAAACTGTGCGCTAAGTTAATCCGGGTGTAAATTGATGGGCGTGAGGGCGGGAGTTGTGCAAGCTGAGATTGAATTTCAGGGATTAAAGTTTGTGCGGTTGATAATTTTTTTTCCTCAATGAGTAAATTTAGATGATTGAGGCGGGCTTGCAGTTTAGTTAGGGGTGAAGGTGATATATCAAAGGTTTGTTGGTAAAATGCGATCGCCTGGGTAATTTGTTGTTGACTCCGTGCATTATTACCTAAACTGAGCAAGCTTAAAGCTATATTTTCCGGTGATTTTAATCTTTGGTGAATCGCTAAACTTTCTTCTAAAGCCAGTCGAGATTTTTTCAAATCTCCCACATTTTCTAATGTATTACCAAGAGACAATAAAACTGCTGCCTTTGCTAAAGAATCACCTTGAGATCCTAAAGTTTTATTTACCTGTTCTAGTTTCTCGATGGCTTGGAGATTAAAGCCTTGATTGCGTAATGCTTGCGCTTGTGAAATGAGCGACTGAGCAACACCATTTTTATCATCTATTTTGGTGTAAAAATTTTCCGTTTGTTTCCAAGTATTAAGAGCTAATTCTGGTTTCCCTGTCAACAGATATAATCGGGCTTGAATATCTAAAGTTTGAGCTAAGACAGATAAATTTTTATTGGTTGTTAATCTTTTGGGAAATCCTTGTAAATCTAAACTATTAGTAATAGCTAACTGGGCTTGTTGCCAATCACCAAGTTGTTGATAAGCTAGAGAAAGATTACTTAAAGCCACAGCTTGTTTTAAAGTATCTCCCTGCTGTTGATATTCTGAAATTGCTTGTTGTAAAACCTTTACAGCATCAGTAAATCTACCATTTTCATATAATGTTTGACTATCAGCAATTTTAGATTGTGAATCTTGAATAATTATCTTTTGTTGATAACTACTTGCTAAAACTGGAGTCACCAAAATACATATAAATATAGTAAAAACAGCCAAAAAACAAAAATTTACAATTTTCCTATTGTTATATTTTGTATGTTTCACCACTCCCCCTCCCTTCAGAAAACATTTTAAATATTAAGTTTTGTAGTGAAGATTTCAGTCCTCTCGGCGAGATGCTCCGCGAACAAAGAAGGACTAAAGTCCTTACTACAAACTCAATTACAATCATTGGTTTACATCGAATTACTGATTCTGACTTTTCTTTTCACAGGATCTAAAAACCCCTCTCCAAACCTCTCCCCTGCAAGGAGAGAGGCTTTGATTCTTGCTCCCCTTCCCTCACAGGGAAGGGGTTGGGGGTTAGGTTTAACGTTAACTTTTCCAAATAGCGCGAAAAGTCAGTTACTGATTGACTTTTGACTAATTTAAAACCGTAAAATTTCTCGCTCATATTCTTCAGGTAATGGTGTAACTTCCCAAACTAAGCTTTCACCTGGTTCTAACATTACTTCCACATATAATTGTTCTACAGGTGTTGTGGCTATATCCTCATTGTGAGGAAATGGTTTTAAATCCTCTGTGAGCAATCTGAGTTGAAATCCTACAGGAATCATGTCTTCTGGATTTACACTGCGTAATTCAAAACGCCAAATTTCTGCTTCTTCATTCCTAATAGGAAAAATCAGTAATTTATAAGTATTACTGTTGATTGATATTTGGCGAGATAAAAATAAATTGGTGGTGTTTTCACTCCTAGTTCTAAAAGCAAAGTTAGAATTAAACTCTAAACGTTGCCAACCAAGTATTTGAGCAAAATTGCTTACACCTTCTTCAAGCCATTGCCCTATTGATTTGGGTTGTGTCAATCCTTGGCGCAATTCATACAAAAGTTGTCGCCAACCACCATGAGCCATTAACGCACCCCAAAGTGAAAAAGGAACTTCTAGACGGGGAAATTTTATATCTGTATTACCTAATCTTTGGAGTAAATTTTCAGCTTGATTTTGAGACAAGTTTTGTAGAGGAGAAACTGAAGCACGCGTGATTTCTTCAGGAGAAAATTGGCGAGTTACCCAAAGGATATTCAAGTCAGAAATTAACTGCTCAGATGCTAAACTGTAAGTGCGATCGCTTGCTTCATAAACCCCTAAACTTTTAATTTGTTGATGAGTTGTATAACCAAAAACTCGCACCCAGCCTTCATCTGAATTGAACTGCACAGCCAAGTAATAGTCAGCCACCCACTCAGGAATGTCTACCCATTCTTGAGGTACACGCAATTCATCTACATCCATTGCTAGGGTAGGAATCAGCACTAAACGAGAGTTATCAAAACTTATAGCAGTACCGTTAACTACTTCCCAAATACTCGGTAGAGCAGCTCTATTAGGATGTACTCTAGCATTTGGTGCAATTTCCGCTTGTAACCAATCTAAAAATGTGATTGAACACATTTGATTGATCAAAGCACGCTGATTAGCACCAGACGTAGAGTAGTTATGCTCTAGATTTGATGATGTCTGCACCACTTCTAGAACCAAGTCATTATCAACAGCGAAACCCACAGCAGTATCAAACATAATCTCAAGAGGTTCTATAGTAATTTTTCAGCCATTCTTCTAGACTTTGACTTACGGCATCCAGTACGACGGATGTAGGGGAGATATGCAAATTATCAATGCTCCACTGCGTTAGGGTGGTAAGTAATGAGCGTTTAACGCTGCTAAGACGGCGAGAGACTGTATATTGCTTAATTTCTAGCTGTTGGGCGATTTGTTGTTGAGTTAGCTTCTGCTCATAATAAACTTGTAGTAATTTTTGAGACTGAATATCTAACGCTGCTAAAGCATTAATCAAAACTTGATTTAATTGTGATTGTTGTGTTTGTCTGGTTTTAGCTTCCTCTTGGGCGATCATTTCTGTCAGTAACGATGCGGGTAAATCTGCGGGTAATGTATCTAATAAATTACCTGATTCTTGCCCATTAAACGGAGCATCAACAGACACAAACTTGGGGTAAAGAAAATCTCGTACAGCTTTAGCGCAGGTACTCAGCCATTGTTCCAAAGTTTCTGGAGTCAGTTGACTCAAACTTTGTCTATTATAAAGCTGAGTAATTGCCTGCCATGTCGCAGTATCTGGTTTTCCCAACTGACGGATAGTTTGGCTCTCACTGGTGTACAGTTCCTTAAAACATTCCCAAGCTAAGACATAACTGTTGACGATTTGACTATTAAAACCAGCATTTTCTAAGGAATTTACCAACCGTTTCCGACTAATTTTATGCAGTAATGCCCAGTCAGTGCAGATATCTGCTTCCTTGACTAGACGTAGTGAGTCTTTGAGAAAACGCTCAAAAGCATATTCTGCATAGCTTTTTAAGCTTGTACTGTATTCAGGATTAAAATTTCTGAGAATTTTATGAACACAGGAAATAGCAATCTGAAAACAATCAGCTAGAGAAAATTGGCTGCTAAAGTTGATAGTTATTTTTCTCGCAACCCAGTAGCATACCTCTTGCAAATAAGCCGAAATATGTCCTACTGCTAGAGGGTTGGATTCTATTTGCCAGATTTTGTACCAGTAAAGCACCCAAAAATTATCAGATGTTTGTTGAGGGTATGTTTCTAAGCATTTTTTTATACTTCGCTGTAGTTTACTATCTGTTACCCAAATGCTGAACCTATCTGCATCAAACTGCACAAAGGTAGAGAAGATTTCAATAATGCCCTGTCGGGGTTGCATGAAATTTACGTGAGTATAGAAAATTTAGAATTTACGAGTTTCTACTTAATTGTAATACACAGCATTCCAGGTAACTTCTACATTTTTCCCAAAAAATTTTTTTACTAGGTGCATAAACCCGGAAAGGCATCGTAGAGACTCCCAGGAAGACGAAAGCACAAGGGTTACTTCCTGAAGCCAAAAGTCTCTAAAAAACATCAAAAAGTAGGAGAAAAATAAATGTCTAAACAACAAGTTGTGGAATTTTTCCAAGCAGCTGCCAAGGATGAAGTATTAACAGAAAAAGTCAAGTTTGCGACTAGCCCATCAACAATGATAGCGATCGCTGTCGAGTACGGCTATGAGTTCACTGAAGACGAACTGCTGCAATTTGAACTAGAACGTCGGCAAACTCAGGGTGGGATCGAAGAATTATCTGATCGGCAGATGGAAGCAGTTGCAGGTGGCGGACTAATAGTATTTGGTCTGTGCTTGGACACACACCGTACCCATATAGGTACAAAAGACCCAGGTCGGTGTTGCTAACAGAACTGAGCTTGAGGTAGGTCTTCCAGGGCTTCAATATTTGCAATATCGAAATGATATATAGCCCTAATTACCTGCTACTAAGCATCAAGTTAAGGCCAGCCTGCATAGTATTTTCACTAGTGATACTTGCTGGCTGGTTTTTCTTCATCCTAAAAATTCCGAATTATATAAACAAATTCTTCTAAACTCTTTCTCTGCATTTAGGTTAATAAAATGACAGTAAATCAGTCTGAGCTAAACAAAATTATTACCCAAGCTAGTTCTCTATCCGAATGTCTTAGTAATCGATTGTACAAGTTTGACACAGATGAAAAACATGAACAAAAAGCTAATCTATACCTAAATCGCTGGTGTCAAGTCGTTGCCCAAGGAAACTGGGACAAGTTTCACAAACGTCTGCATTGGGATGGATTGGATATCAATATAGTACGTTCAGTTCTAGAAACTACCCATATTGTAGATAGTTCATCTCTACCTGTATGGGCGCAAACATTAACAGAAATTATTCAAATTGCCTCAGAATTTACTGTTGAAGATCAATCTAATATTCCTATTGATCCGCACGAGCCACTACTATTTGAAGATATTCTGTTACCTGCTATCGCTGTAGGGCGGCAAAAATTATTAACTTGTCTGGGATCTGCGGTATTGTCTTCAGATTATTTACCTTTAGAACTGCTTGACAAAAAAGCTTACCTCAGTCTGGAACGCAACTTGCTTCAACAGCTAGTGAATCTTTGTGAGAAAACCCTAGTATTGGAATTTTCTCGTTTTCGTCCCTTTGGACATAGCTTTGTCAACTTACTCGAAAAACAGACAAATGGTTCTCCTAGCAAGACTCATTACAATGCTTTTGTGCAGAATCTTCTGCAAGATGGACTGATGACTTTTTTCCAGAAATATCCAGTGCTGGGCAAATTAGTGGCAACTGCGATTGATTTCTGGGTGGAAGCGACAGTGGAATTTTTGCAACGTTTACAGGCAGATTTATCTGAAATTCAGCAATTATTTCCATGTGAGCCGATTACCCAATTAGGAAAAGTCAGAGAAATCAAACCTGCTTTATCTGATCCTCATCATCGAGGACGAACTGCGATCGCTATCACCTTTGAGTCTGGGTTAAAACTCATCTATAAACCCAAAGATTTAGGTTTAGAAGTTGCCTATAACCAGTTTTTAGAATGGTGCAATCAGCGAGAGATGCCTTTATCTTTGAAAGTCCTCAATGTACTCAATCGTCAGGGTTATGGCTGGGTTGAATATGTAGAACACTTACCTTGTGCAGATGAAGCAGCAGCACAACGCTTTTATCAACGTGCGGGGATGCTACTGTGCCTGCTGTACGTCCTACAGGGGACTGATTGCCATAACGAAAATCTTATTGCTAGTGGCGAACATCTGATGCTGGTAGATATGGAAACTCTATTGCATCATGAAGCCAGAGTCATGGAAGTCTCCCCAGAAGCCCAGGAAGCACAAGCTGCAACTATGCAACAACATTGGGATTTAGTTCTCCGTACAGGACTGTTACCTCGTTGGGACTTTAGTCCAGACAACCGTATTGCCTATGATATTAGTGGTTTAGGGAATATCGATCCTCAGCAAACACCTAGGCGTGTGTCCTATTGGAAGTTTATAAACACAGATGAGATGCACCTGGGGTATAAGACAGCCACGATGCCAATCCAGAAAAATGTCCCAATTTTAGATGGAGTGGCGTTGTCTCCTAATGACTACCTTGAGGATTTGGTTGCAGGATTTCAGCAGATGTATCTCTTTCTCAGAGAGCAACGTCAAGCATTGCTGGCAACTGATAGCCCCTTAACAAAGCTACAAGGGCAGCGAATAAGGTTTGTTTTTCGTGCCACTCAAGTATATGGAATACTTTTACAAAAGACTCTTGCTCCAGAATTCCTTCAAAGTGGAATTGACCGGAGTATTGAACTGGATATCCTGAGTCGAGCGTTTCTCATAGCTCAGGATAAGCCGAATGCTTGGTCAATTTTGCATTCAGAACTGAGGGCAATGGAACAGTTAGATGTTCCTTATTTTGCAGCTAGTTCTGACAGCGATGCCTTAACTATTGGACTAACGCAACCCATCGAAAAATACTTTCAAGCACCCAGCTACGATCAAGTTGTCTCTCGGTTGCAAAGACTGGATCAGGTAGATTTAGCCCAGCAAGTAGCCGTTATTCAGGGGGCTTTTTATGCCAGAGTCGCACAGACACCTAGAAGCGAAACAGCAAATACAGTCAAAGAGGTGCAGATTTCACAAATTAATGCTTTAACATCTGAAAAATTGCTCCAACACTCAGAAGCGATCGCTCAAGAAATTCAAGCACGAGCAATTACCGGAACAGATGGTAGCATTCACTGGATTGGTTTAGCCTATCTCTCTGATGCCGACCGCTTTCAGCTGCAACCCTTAGATGCCAGTCTCTTCAATGGCAATTGTGGTATTGCGATATTTTTGTCAGCTTTGGATTATGTCAGGGGTAATACTCAGTTCCGCAATTTAATCTTGGGTGCTTTACAGCCTGTCAGGAAATTATTGCAGATATCTGATGCACAGTTAGCGCAAAGATTTACTAGCTCTATTGGCATTGGTGGAGCTATGGGACTAGGTTCAATTATCTATTCTTTAGTGAAAATTAGTCAATTTCTCAAAGAACCATCGTTATTAGAAGATGCTCAACGAGCAGCGCAGGCGATCGCACCCGAACTCATTGCTGCCGATACAAAGTTTGATCTCCTCGCTGGATCTGCGGGAGCGATTCTCGGATTGTTGACACTTTATCGCCAAACAGCAGATTTGGCAGTATTAGAAAAAGCAATAGCCTGCGGTCAACATTTGCTAGAGCATCAGATCAGTGTTGGGGGTTCACCCAAAGCCTGGATAAATTTTGCAGATCGGCCGTTAACGGGTTTCTCTCACGGCGCGGCTGGCATTTCCTACGCCTTATTACAACTGTATGCAGTCACAGATGACTGGGCTTATTTCCAGGCAGCTCAAGAGGGAATTCTTTATGAAAGCAGTGTATTCTCGAAAAAAGCTGCCAATTGGCCAGATTTTCGCAATGCAGAACCTGTATTTATGGCTACTTGGTGTCACGGTGCGCCGGGAATTGGTTTGGCAAGATTGGGTGGTTTGTCTATTTTAGAAACAGAAGAGATTCATCAGGATATAGACATAGCGTTGCAGACAACCCAGAAATATGGTTTGCAGAATGTTGACCATCTTTGTTGCGGTAATTTTGGTCGCATGGAAGTTTTGCTGGTGGCTGCAAAAAAACTAGGGCAGGAAAGTTTACGAACCGTTGCTCAACAACAAGCTGCTTGGGTAGTTGCAAGAGCCGAACAAATGAGTGCCTATCAACTATTTCCTAATTTGCCTAGCCACGTTTTTAGTCCAAGTTTCTTTCAAGGCAACTCTGGAATTGGCTACGAATTGCTGCGATTAGCTTACCCGGATGTACTGCCCTCAGTGCTGCTTTGGGAGTAAAAGTCAATTTTAATTATCACCCTGTTTGACCATCTGCATTCGTTTGCAATTCCTTTCTATGAAATCCATAAACTACCAGCTTGTTAAACAACATAGTGAAGAAGATTGCGGTGCTGCCAGTCTTGCTTCCGTTGCCAAATATCATGGCAAAACTTTCACCATTAACTACATTAGAGAAACTGTAGGCACTGGGCAACAAGGAACGACATTACTAGGATTAAAACAAGGAGCAGAAGCTCTGGGTTTCAATGCACGGGCAGTAAAAGTACCTTGGGAAGTTTTCAATCAAAAAACCATTCCCCTGCCAGCTATCATCCATTGGAAAGGTGATCATTGGGTAGTTTTGTATGGCAAACAGGGCAAGAAATACGTAATTGCTGACCCAGGTGCAGGCATCCTTTATCTAGATGAAAAGTCATTTTTAAAAGCATGGACAAACGGGATCATGCTCCTGCTAGAACCAGATCCAGTCCGTTTTTTTACTCAAGCAGATGAACAAGAGAAAATTGGCGGTTTGAGACGTTTCCTGGGGCGTATTTGGCCTTATCGTGCCATTCTGGGTCAAACCTTATTGCTCAACTTGGTTTTAGGTCTGCTTTCCTTGGCTTCTCCCTTTTTATTGCAAATTCTCACCGATGACGTACTAGTTCGTGGAGATACTGAACTGCTTACTAGCGTTGCCATTGGCGTTATTGCCATGCACGTAGTCAGCAGTAGCCTACGGTTAGCGCAATCAAATCTCGTTGCACATTTTGCCCAACGTCTACAACTAGGATTAATTTTTGAATTCGGACGACAAATTCTCCGCTTACCTTTAAGTTACTATGAATCCCGGCGCAGTGGCGAAATTGTCAGTCGCCTTGAAGATATTCAACAAATTAACCAGTTAATTTCCCAAGTCGTTGTGAGTCTGCCTAGCCAAATGTTTATCGCTTTGGTTTCATTAGGCTTGATGCTGTTTTATAGTATCAAACTTACAGTGTTGGCTGGTGCGATCGCTCTTTTGATGACGCTCTCAACAGTAGTTTTCTTGCCTACCCTACAACAAAAAATTCGCAGTGTTTTGATTTTATCAGCCGAAAATCAAGGGGTTTTGGTGGAAACCTTTAAAGGTGCTATGACTTTAAAAACTACTGGTGCTGCTCCGCAATTCTGGGAAGAATTCCAGAGCCGATTTAGTCGTCTGGCTAACTTTACCTTCCGCACTATTCAAATTGGCATTGTCAACGGCATCTTCTCAAGTTTAGTATCTAGCATCGGCAACATTGCTTTGATCTGGTTTGGCAGCACTTTAGTAATTCGACAGGAATTATCTATTGGGATGCTTCTGGCATTTAATAGCATGAATGGTAACTTTACCAGCTTTATTCAAACTACTATTAACTTTGTTGATGAATTTACCCGTGCCAAAACTGCTACTCAACGCCTCACGGAAGTCATTGACGCTACCCCAGAAACTCTAGATCATCATCAAAAGCCTTGGGTAAAAATTCAGGGCAACGCAGACATCACTTGTACTCACCTCAATTTCCATCATGCAGGTAGAGTTGACCTGCTGGAAGATTTTTCCCTGACTATTCCTGGTGGGAAAGTAATTGCCCTAATTGGTAAATCTGGCTGTGGTAAAAGCACTCTGGCTAAATTGATTGCAGGTTTATATCAACTCCCATCTGGGAATATTCGCTTTGGTATTTATAATCTGGAAGACCTTTCTTTAGACTGCCTGCGCCAACAAGTGGTGCTAGTGCCGCAAGACGCACACTTTTGGAGTCGGTCGATTATGGAAAACTTCCGTTTAGGTTCGCCTCACATTACCTTCGAGCAGATTGTGCAAGCTTGCCAGATTACTGGGGCTGACGAGTTTATTAGTAATCTCCCTGACAAATATCAAACGGTATTAGGAGAATTTGGTGCGAATCTCTCAGGTGGACAACGGCAGAGATTAGCGATCGCTAGAGCAATTGTTAATAATCCACCAGTGCTAATTTTAGATGAATCTACCGGCGCACTCGACCCAGTTAGTGAAGCCCAAGTTTTAAGCCAGTTGCTCACTCATCGCCAAGGTCAAACCACGATTTTAATTAGCCACCGTCCCAAAGTTATCCAGCAAGCTGATTGGATTGTCATGCTCTCACAAGGAAAACTGAAAATTCAAGGTTCTCCAGAGTCTCTGTATCATCAAGCTGGTGAGCATTTAGACTTTCTTGATGGTGTGGATTTATCGAGAGTCGATGGTTTTGGCAAAAATCCCGCCAAATCTCATCTGAATGGAACTTCTCTCACCAGCATTCGCTAATCTCTACCAAGAAAACTTTTATGCTTAGTCACTTTAATACAGACTCTTTGCCCCCAGTGCAGAACAATGAATTTCTGCCGCCGATTGGTAGTTGGACAAGAATAGGCAGTTTGTTACTCGTCGCTGGTATTGGGGGAGCGATCGCACTATCTTCGATAATCGAATATAGAGTTACTGTTCAAGGGCAAGCAATTATCCGCCCTACAGGAGAATTACGGCTCGTACAAGCAGCCACAGCAGGTCAAGTCACAAATGTCTTGGTCAAAGAAAATCAAGCGGTGAAAAAAGGAGATGTGTTAGCTACTATTGATGACTCCCGTCTGCAAACTCAAAAAAGCCAATTGCAAAGCAATATCCAGCAAGCACGGCTGCAACTGCTGCAAATCGATGCCCAAATTCAAGCTTTAAATCGGCAAATTCAAGCGGAAACCGATCGCAAAAACCGTGTGGTGACTTCGGCTCAATCTGCATTCAGTCGCGCCCAACGCCATTATCAAGATCAGCGAATTACTGCCCAAACGGAAGTAGAAGCAGCCCAGGCGAACTTAAAAAGAACGCAAAATGAATTGTCTCAAGCACAGGTGGAACTGCGTTCAGCCCGTGCGAACCTCAAGTCAACAGAGGCGGCGTTGAGTGCAGCTCAAGCCAAACGCGATCGCTATCAACAGGTAGTTCAAGCAGGTGCTTTGTCTCTGAATCAATTAGAGGAAGTACAATTAGATGTTGCCCAACAAAAACAAGCAGTTGAGATGCGACGAGCTGCGGTAGAGTCCCAACAGCAAATTATTGCCCAACGACAACAAACTGTAGCCGCAGAGCAAGCAAAACTGCGCCGCGCTCATGCTGTTCTCAATCCGATTGATGCCGAAGTAGCGATCGCTAAAGAGACTATCGCCCAAGAAATTGCTAGTGGTCAAGCCACCCTCGCCACCCTTAAGCGCGAATGGGAAGCTCTGTTCCAGCAGCGATTACAAATTAAAAATCAGCTCCAGCGTGACACTAGCGAACTACAACAAATCGAAAGGGATATCGCACAGACTCAGATAACAGCGATCGAAGACGGGATTATCTCTCAACTCAACCTGCGAAACCCCGGTCAATCGGTGCGTCAGGGTGAGGAAATTGCTCAAATTGTCCCTAGCCATGCTCCCTTAGTCATCAAAGCCGCAGTTTCCCCTGATGATGTGAGTAAGTTGGCAAAAGGCCAAGAAGTACAGATGCGAGTTTCTGCCTGTCCCTATCCTGACTACGGTACTCTTAAAGGTTTTGTTAGTCAGATTTCTGAAGATACGATCAAATCTCCAGGAAATCAGTTTACGTCTACAGTCGCTAATGCTTCCATCCCCGCGAGTTCTGTTTACGAGGTAACGATACTCCCAGAAAGTTTTTTATTGGGGAGAAACAATCATCAATGTCATATTCAGCCAGGAATGCAGGGACGAGCTGATATTATTTCTCGCAAAGAAACAGTCCTGAAATTCATGCTGAGGAAAGTGAGGTTAATTACTGACTGGTAATAAGCACTCTTTATTTTTACTTTTACTTTTGCCTGTTTGTACTAAGTGCATAAGAATTCAAAGCGATCGTAGTAAGGCTCAGATTGAAGGTTCAATTAGATAACAAAGCTAAGTGCTGAGTAAAATCATGATGGATTATCTTTCAATGGGATCTCATTAACATCCCAGAAAACAAATTTGGCGATTTTTCTACTTTTGATGATATGGGAATCCGATTTGATGTGGAGAAATAATCTAAGTATATGTAGGGTGCGTTACGGCTTACGCCTAACACACCCAAAGCTTTAGGCTAGGTGCCATACTCTCGCTGCTAACACACCCTAAACATCTACGTATTTATTCAAAAATCAATTAGGAATCCTATATTCAATTCAACTATGACTGTTAGTTAACCTGATAATTAATAGTTACTTTCCTATCCTCTTTCTCTGTGACGATAGCAGTGTATCGTCTGAGATAATTTCTATAGTTTTATCAAGTTTTTTATCTAAAAATCAGCCAAACATAGTAGAAATACATAAGTGTGTGGTTTAATTTAAACTATAGCACTAAACAATACCCGATTAATAGAGTGAGCAATATAATTCAGGAGGTTTTGAGATGAATTTTATTGACATAAAGAAAATTCTAGAAGCAACGTTTGTTATCAGTTATATCTTGCTCATGACAAACAACCCGGTAGCAGCACAAATGAATGGAAGCAACTACTCTAGGGGTAGTAATGTTCCAGATATGAGCTTTGATTTAATTTTTCGGAAAAGTAATGGAACAACTATTCAAGATTCATCAATAGGTAATACTTCAGGATTATTTGTGGGGGCTATTCAAAACTTTAGCTATCTTGGTAATCCTGTTCCTAACCCTAGTGGTATTGCGTCCTTGAGTTTCGATTTTACTAACGCTAATCTTAGTACAACTTTAATTGACACGACCGTTAGATATACAATAATCGCAAAACAACCATTTGAATTAATTGATTCTATAGCAGGCTCATCTACTACAATTAATCCGAATCCTGTTTTTACTTTTGGTGTAGATGTTACCAATTTCAGTCCAGAAAACAAACTAAAAGCAGTAAATGATTTACAATACATCACCGAAAATAATTTGTTTGCTATTAGTAGTTTGGAATCTCAAAGCTTTTCTATGAAGACCTTTAATGGTATAAAATTAGGTATCGCTACTGGGGACTTAGTAATAACAGAAATTAGCAACCCTCCCATTCAGGAATTAAGTTTAAATAATGATTTGTTTGCTCGTACTAGTTTATCTCAGGGGTTAGAAATATCAGCAAGCTCTAATCAAACTATCCCAGAATCTAATGTAAATATTGGTTTGCTTACCTTGGGTTTATTTGGTACTACCACAATTTTAAAACGTAAGTCATGGCAAAATTGATGCCCTAATTATCTGAAAGTAAATACATTATAAGGTTATGTATCTATCACCCCTCAGATTTTGGTTGATTGGTGGAATCCTATTAAATTTATTCAGTCCTTATCTAGTATTAGCACAAATTATTCCAGATAATACATTACCTAATAATTCTGTTGTTTTACCCAATTGCACCACCTGCGAAATCACGGGTGGTACTACAGTAAACGGCAATCTTTTTCACAGCTTTGAATTATTTTCTATACCTACAAATGGTATTGCTTATTTTAATAACTCCTCAAATATTACTAATATTATTAGCCGGATTACAGGTAATTCAATATCAAAAATTGATGGCTTAATTCTTGCCAATAACCAAGCTAATTTATTTCTGATTAATCCTAATGGAATTATATTTGGTGTAAATGCCTCGTTAAATATTGGTGGTTCTTTTATAGCAAGTACATCGAGTAGTATCAACTTTGATGACAGCAGTAAATTCAGTGCTATAGATAGCTCAACTCAACCTCTTTTAACTATTAATACTCCTATTGGTTTAGAGTTTGGCAACTCTAATGCTACTATTATTAATCAATCACAAGCCAGTCCCAACGGATTGGTCAATTTTGTTGGTCTACCTGTAGGTTTACAAGTACAACCTGGTAGGACACTAGCTTTAATAGGTGGGAACTTAATCATAGAAGGTGGAAATCTCACAGCAGAAGCAGGAAGAATTGAATTAGGAAGCGTTGCAGCTAATAATCTAGTCAATTTAATTACTACTAACCAAGGTTGGGCTTTTGATTACAAAAACATACAAGAATATCAAGACATTAATATAACCAAGGGAACAAGTATTGATACTAGCGGACTTCAAAGTGGCGACATTCAAATTCAAGGGAGGGGCGTCAGATTAAATGATGGGAGTCAATTAATTTCTCTTGCTGTTCAAGATGGTAACGCTGGGAATTTAAAAATTACTGCTTCCGAATCAGTTGAATTGTTAGGAGTAGGGGCTTTTGCTGATGGAGGATTTTTCCCTACAGGAATTTTCGCCCAAGTCTATGAACAAGCAACCGGAGAGAGGGCGAATCTGACAGTGACAACAAAAAGATTAATTCTTCAAGATGGAGGAACGATATCGACGAACACTTTCGGTATAGGTAGTAGTTTAGATTTGAATATTCAAGCTACAGAATCGGTAGAAATTTTAGGAACTGCACCAGATGGATCATTTCCTAGCACTTTGTCTGCTCAGGTTGGGAGTCCTTTCGATCAAGAGGTAATAGGTGCAGGGGGTAAGATTACAATTAATACTGGCAAATTAGTTATTCAAAATGGTGGACAGGTCTCAGCTGCAACCTTTGCTAGAGGTCGTGCTGGAGATATCAATGTATCAGCTACAGAAATTGAGATAGCAGGAACAGCACCAAATCAAACTATTATTGCTCCCAGTGGTTTGTTTGCACAGGTTGAAGAAGGAGCAAGAGGCGATGCTGGAAATTTACTTATTTCAACTACATATTTAAAACTATTAGACGGCGCACAAATTTCTACAGCCGCCAGAACAGGAGGAAAAGGGGGAAACCTAATTATAAATGCCTCAGAATCTCTGAATTTAAGTGGATTTGCGCCAGATGCCTCTATCAATTTAGGGAGAAGTGGAATTTTTGTTTCTGCTGAACTAGGAGCAACTCGTGATGCAGGAGAATTACAAATTACTACCGAACAGTTAATAGTTGAGAATGGTGCAGAGATATCAGCAAACAATTTCGGTTCTGGTAAAGGAGGAACTGCCATCCTCAATGTTCAGCAACTAATTGTTAGTAATGGCGGAGAAGTTAGAGCCAGGTCTTTTGCTGGAGGTTCAGGAGGAGAATTAATTATCAATGCCAATGAAGTTGTAGAAATTACAGGTTCAGGAAGTATTGATTCACAGAATTTTCCCAGTGCTTTGTCTACTTCCGGTGAAGGAATTGGTAAAGCTGGCAATTTATTTATCAATACTCCAAATTTAAATATTAGTGACGGTGCAGTGGTCACTGTGAGTGCCATAGGTACTGGCGAAGCAGGTAACTTAATAGCTAGAGCGAACACCATTCAACTCAACCAAGGTAAACTCACAGCCGAAACCAATGCAGGTGCGGGTGCAAATATTAGGCTGGAAGATTTAAAACTGTTGGTGTTGCAAAATCAAAGTCTCATTTCTGCTCAGGCTTTTAATAATGCCAACGGTGGTAATATCACCATTGATGCACCTGATGGTTTTATCGTCGCTACCACCAATCAAAATAATGATATTGTAGCCAATGCTTTTCAAGGACAAGGCGGCAATATTAACATCAATGCTCGGAGTATTTTTAATTTAGAACAACGCCCATCAACTCCCCCTAATAACACCAACGATATTGATGCTAGTTCCCAGTTTGGTTTAACAGGTACAGTTACAATTAACACTCCTGATGTAGATCCTAGTCGTGGCTTGGTACAATTACCTGACAATTTAACTGATGCGTCGCAACAAATTATTTCTAGTTGTAACCCTGGCAGTCAAGCCAGACGTAGTTCCTTTACTGTAACAGGAAGAGGAGGAATTGCCCGCAGCCCCATAGAACCATTTCAAGGTGAAGTATCTACAGCACGATGGATTACATTAGATACAATAAGTGAGCCTCAAAACCGTAATGTGAACCATAAAATTCTTCCCTCTCCCACATCTCAAATAGTCGAGGCACAAGGCTGGGTTTTCGATAAAAGTGGTACTGTATCTTTAGTAGCTCAACTCCCCAATGTCACCCCTCCTGGTATGTCTATTTCTCATACTGCTTGTGCATTGAAATAAGAGAATTTTTTATGCGGCGAGATTCGATTTTTCACAAACTATTTCAACAATATCCCTCGTTGTTATTTGAATTATTGGTTTACTTTTGCCTGTTCTGGAAGATTTGAGCGAAGCACTGTTAGACTTTATCAGTGTGGCGGATTTGTATTCTTGGTTAAAAGCACGATAAATTAGTTTGTCCAGCAAAACAATCAGCTAAACTGCAAGTGTTGTCTTTGGGGAAGTTAGTAATTTTAAAGTTAGGTACAGGGAGTTTTGAGGCAGGATTTTCTGTAACTCTGCAAATCGGTGATGAAAATGCCCGACCTATTGTAGAAATTACTGGTGAATTACCGCCAAACCCAGAAATTCCCCTTTATTATCATCAATGGCAGTCTATTTACCGTTCACTTGAATTTTCAGGTCGTCCCATAGGTATTCCCAAGCCATCAAAACCAAGACCTGACAGGGAAGATTGTCAAAAAGCTGCTATTAATTTGCAAGTTTGCTTAAATACTTGGTTAGCTGCTGCGTCTTTTCGTCCCATCCGCGAAAAGTGGCTAGAAAAACTTCTCCCAGAAGATCAAATTCGTGTTCTACTACAAACCAATGACTTGAGATTGCAAAAACTCCCTTGGCATTTGTGGGATTTATTAGAACGCTATCCCAAGGCTGAAATTGCTCTGAGTGCGCCTAGTTATGAACAAGTTAGTCGCAACTCTCCCCCTCAATCTCAGGTAAAAGTTTTAGCTATTTTGGGTAATAGTCAAGGAATTGATATTCAAGCTGATGGTCAGCTGCTGCAAGAATTACCCCATGCCAATACTACTTTCTTAGTTGAGCCATCCAGTCAAGACCTGACTGACCAATTATGGGAACAAGACTGGCAGATTTTGTTTTTCGCTGGTCATAGTGCTACCGATAAAAATGGTGATGTCGGGAAAATCTATATTAATCAGACAGAAAGTTTAACAATTAGTCAGTTAAAGTATGCTTTGCGGAAAGCAGTAGAAAGAGGATTACATCTGGCAATTTTTAACTCCTGTGATGGTTTGGGTTTGGCGCGGGAGTTTGCTGATTTGCAGATACCCCAAATTATTGTCATGCGTGAACCTGTTCCTGATGTGGTGGCGCAAGCATTTCTAAAGTATTTTTTAGCGGCTTTTGCTTGTGGTCAATCTTTATACATGGCAATTAGAGAGGCGCGGGAGCGATCGCAAAGTCTAGAAACTCAATTTCCCTGTGCAACTTGGTTGCCTGTAATCTACCAAAATCCGGCAGTTATACCTCTATTCTGGCAAGAATTATATGTCAATCATAATAGTCATAAAGTCACCTCTACAGCTAAAATTACTGACACTCGACATATAAATCTGCAACAATCTTGGCTTGTTTTAATACTTAACAGTGTTGTGATTACAGCATTTTTAATGGGAGTACGCTATTTTGGTTTATTGCAATCATGGGAGTTGATGGCATTTGATCACCTGCTACGTCTGCGTCCCCAGGAAAAACCAGACTCTCGCATTCTAGTAATTACTATCACTGAGGAAGATGTGCAAGCCCAATCTGCTGATAGGCGTGGGTCTTTATCAGATGAGGCTTTAGATCAATTGTTGGCAAAATTAGAGGTGTATCAACCGCGAGTAATCGGTTTAGATATATACCGAGATTATACTGTCAAGCCAGCTTATCCAGAGTTAGCAGAACGGATGAAAAAAAGCGATCGCTTTGTGGGAGTATGTCAAGTTAGCGACCCTCAATCTGGTAAACCAGGGGTCAAACCACCACCAGAAGTCTCTGCTGATGCTCTCGGTTTTAGTGATATTGTTTTAGACTCTGATCATGTTGCTCGCCGCCATCTGTTGGCGTTGACTCCTCCGCCTTCATCTCCCTGTACTGCACCTTATGCTTTAAATGTACAGTTGACTCTACGTTATCTCTACGGGAAAGGTATTAACCTCCAATTTACCCCCGATGGAGCGTGGCAACTAGGAAAACTGACATTCAAACCAATCGAGGCACACACTGGAGGCTATCAGGGGACTGATGCTCTAGGACACCAAATTTTACTCAATTATCGCTCATCCCCGACCATCGAAGCGATCGCACCCAGCATTACCCTCAAACAAGCCCTCACTAGTAATCTACCAGCCGATGCTGTCAAAGACCGCATAGTTATCATCGGCACGACAGCCGAAAGTTTTCGTGATTATTCTTTGACTCCCTACACTTCCCCCCAAGGAAAAGCACAGGAAATCGCAGGCGTATTTTTACAAGCGCAAATGGTGAGTCAATTATTAAGTGCCGCTTTAGATGGACGGCCTCTATTATGGAGTTTATCTATCTGGAGTGAGGCAATATGGATTTGGGGTTGGGCTATTTGTGGTGGTTTGCTGGCGGCTTATTTGCGACAGTTGACTACTTTAGGTTTGGCTGGTGGAGTCACTGGTTTAAGTTTATATAGCACTTGCTTGATCCTGTTAATACTATACAGTTGTTGGCTACCTTTAGTGCCGGCAGCGATCGCTTTAGGAAGTAGTCCAGTAATTTTTGTAGCTATGATGAAATATCTCAGAAACAAAGCTTAAACATCTTTCTTCCTAGGAATTAGCCCCTATTTGCTAAACAATATCATGAACAACTGTTTGCGAAAATTATCAGCCATCCCAATCTTTTTAATCAGCAAAAAGAGAAAAAGAAATTTATTTTTCTCTTTTTTGCCTTGTACAGTGATGGTATTAATCGGGAGTATATCTTACTCAATACCCATTGCAGCCCAGTCAGTCGCTACTGTGCCAACCATAATCAAATTTACCCCGCCGCCACCACCACCAAACCGGGGTGCAGTAGGTAGTCGTAAGGGGGCGGCAAGTCGTCTTGGTGGTTGCACTCCAGACAATCAAACAGTCACAGCTTTAGTACCGATATATCAACAAACTGTGAGTGAACAGCAAAATATTGTAGTTCCTATCACGAAAGTTTGGGGTTTAACTAATGCAGAACGTCCCCACTTATTCTTTTTTGTACCCTACGAAAAATCATCTATTACTCATGTGGAGTTTGTTTTCAAAGCCCTAAAAAATAATCAAAGCCAAACCTTATACCGTACTTCCTTAAATCCACCAGATAATCCCGGTATTATTCAAGTTAATATCCCTGAAAGTGTAGCTGCATTACAAGCAGGAACAATGTATCATTGGTTTTTCAAAGTCAGAGTTAAATGCAATCCGCAACAGCCAACACAACTAGATTACGCGGAAGGCTGGATACAACGTATTCCCCAAAATACCACTTTAACAACACAGTTAAATTCTGCAACACCATCACAAAAAGTAGCACTGTATGCAGCAAACGGTATTTGGTATGATGTGCTGAAGACTTTAGCTGAATTGCGTTTTGCTCAACCTCAAGATCAAACTCTTTCACAACAGTGGGCAAACTTGCTCAATTCAGTCGGTTTAGAGGCGATCGCTAATCAACCCATAATCTATAAAAAATGAAGTCGGAAGTATTAACTTTTTTCTTAAGCAAGCTAGCAATAGCGTCTCGCAGAGAAGTACGATTTTGGGGCTTTACCTTTTGATAACAAAGTAGCTAGAGCCAAATTACATGGCAGATGTTAACTGAGTACGTTACAAAATCTCAATCTTAAAATTGATTTTCTAAATGGAATAACAGAAATCCAAATTTTTGGTAAAACTCTTATGGTGTGAGGAATTTACATTATTCTCTGGCGAGTTTAGCATCAAAGAGCTAACTAGATTTTTGTCGTCTACATAACATATAAGACTTGCTAATTGTATTTTATTAAGAGTTTGTAAAATCTCTTACTTTGAAAAATTGCACAATCAGTTATCATATGAGCGTATGCGTCAGTTCAGCCGCAGGGAAGGCTTAGTTGAAGATAACGCTAGTAATATGAATGCTGCCCTACAACAATTGCCATCTGTGACTTAAACAAGACTATGCAAGCTTTGCAATCTGTTTTATCGCTGAACTAGTCGCTTTGTTTTTGACAATTACGTGATCCCACATGACTATCTACGTTGGAAATCTCTCTTACCGCGCTACCGAAGCAGACTTAAAAGCCGTATTTGCAGACTACGGCGAAGTCAAAAGAGTTGTTTTGCCTACCGACCGTGAAACTGGTCGGATGCGTGGTTTTGCTTTTGTTGAAATGAATGAAGATGCCCAAGAAGACGCAGCTATCACTGAGCTAGATGGTGCGGAATGGATGGGTCGTCAACTGAGAGTCAACAAAGCCAAACCGCGAGAAGATAACCGACGAGGTGCTTGGACGAAAAAACAAGAATTTTAGGCAGAAAGCTAATCATAGCAGTTTTATTTAAATTGGACAACATCCCTCAGTATGAATTAGTCCTCTGAGGTGTTGAAGAGTCCACAAAGATATTTTTCACCGTCTGAGTAATGAAAAAATATTTTTTCATTACTCAGACAACTACGATTGGCAAGAAAAATATGTTTCTTGACTAAACTCTGAAGAAATTATCTCTTCACTGTGCAAAGGCTAAGGTGTTAAACAATTTTGGCGGGAAAATTTTAGATTCAAGGGCTTGATTCATAGACTGTTTGAGAAGTTGGCAACCAAAATACTTACTTCCCATTGGTATGCTTGTTAGCAATACTCAGTCATCATGAACTCATTACTGAGTATTAATCTGAGTGGTTATGTGTAGCGCGGAATCTTTATTAACTCGTCGGATTTTTTTGACAGATAATTTAATTTAGAAAATTACTGAAAATATTTGGACTTTAGGTAATATTAGACACTAAGTAGGGTAACTGTAACTCAATTTTCCCTAAAGGCGATCGCCCCAAGCATAGCAGCCAGAAAAATTCATTTCTTTAGTTTATCTAAAATCACATCTAAGTTATCAAATTACCTTTCTAAGATAGAGGCAGCAGCTATAAGTTGCGATATTCTAACTGACTTACCCCACGATAAAACAGCCAGTCTCTAGGGAGTACACAAAATGACTAAAGCGTCAGAATCTTTAGATTTGTCTATGAACGACGCTCAAGACAAAAGTTTAGATCGTGATTGCACAACACTATCAAGGCACGTACTACAGCAACTTCAAAGTTTCTCTCCAGATGCACAAGATTTAAGCGCGCTGATGAATCGGATTGCTTTAGCTGGCAAACTCATTTCCCGTCACATGAGCCGTGCAGGTTTGATGGAAGGTGTTCTCGGATTTACAGGGGATGTGAACGTGCAAGGCGAATCCGTCAAAAAGATGGATGTCTATGCTAATGACGTATTCATTTCTGTGTTTAAGCAAAGTGGCTTAGTTTGTCGCCTAGCGTCTGAAGAAATGGAGCAACCCTACTATATTCCCGAAAACTGCCCCATCGGTCGCTATACCTTACTGTATGACCCCATTGATGGTTCATCCAATACTGACATTAACTTAAGTTTGGGTTCTATCTTTTCGATTCGTCAACAAGAAGGAGACGATATTGATGGCCAAGCTAAAGACCTCCTGACCAACGGACGTAAGCAAATTGCTGCGGGTTACATCCTTTACGGGCCAAGCACGATGCTGGTTTACACCATTGGGACAGGTGTTCATTCCTTTACCCTTGATCCCAGTTTAGGAGAATTTATCCTCACCGAAGAAAACATCCGCATTCCCAACCACGGTGCTGTTTACAGCGTTAATGAAGGTAACTTTTGGCAATGGGAAGAATCCTTCCGAGAATACATTCGTTACGTCCATCGTACAGAAGGTTACACAGCACGTTACAGTGGCGCAATGGTAAGTGATATACACAGAATTTTAGTACAAGGTGGTGTATTCCTTTACCCAGGCACAATTCAAAAACCAGAAGGAAAATTGCGCTTGTTATATGAAACTGCTCCCCTGGCTTTTTTGATGGAACAAGCTGGTGGTCGTGCTACTACAGGCTTAGTAGAGATATTAGACGTAGTACCAACAAAACTACATCAACGCACCCCATTAATTATTGGTAGCAAAGAGGATGTCGCCAAGGTAGAGTCGTTTATTCAGAATGGTCATTGAGGAGGCAGGGGGCTAATCAATTCAAAATTCAAAATTCAAAATTCAAAATTGAAGAATTGATGAATCAGCACTCAGCACTTTCTGTAACAATTTTTGGATGTCCATGAGAGATTATCTCAGCTGGCCGATGTCATAAGTGATTGGCGAAGCAACAATGCAAAAGTCCCCACTAAAGTTTTGACTTTGATGGGCTTGGTCAAATTCACTTAGAAACATCATTCACGGAGTCAAATAATAGTTATGACCACCAATCATCTATTAGAAATTAAACAATACGGCCAAAGTATTTGGATGGATAATTTGAGCCGTGACATTATTCAATCAGGGGAACTCCAAAATCTAGTTGAAAATCAAGGAATTTGTGGCATTACCTCGAATCCAGCGATTTTTGAAAAAGCCATTGCGGATAATGCGATTTATGATGCTGATATTGAAGCAGGTATTGAGGCAAAATTACCCACATACAAAATTTATGAATCCCTGGTGTTTGCAGATATCCGTAATGCTTGTGATATTTTGCACCCTGTATATGAAGCCTCCAATAGACAAGATGGTTATGTGAGTATCGAAGTACCACCTACCATTGCCCATGATACCCAAGCAACAATCAATGAAGCTCGGCGTTATTTCCAAGAAATTGGCCGGGAAAATATCATGATTAAAATCCCTGGAACAGAAGCTGGGTTGCCAGCTGTAGAACAGGTCATAGCTGAGGGTATTAATGTTAATATCACCTTGCTATTTTCTGTGCAAAGCTACATCAACACAGCTTGGGCATATATTCGAGGCTTAGAAAAACGAGTGGCAGAGGGTAAAGATATTAGCACAATAGCCTCTGTAGCTAGCTTTTTCTTAAGTCGTATTGATAGCAACATTGACGGCAAAATCGATGCCAAATTGCAACGAGGTGTTGATGATATTAATTTAGAAGCAAGACTCAGAGCCGTCAAAGGTAAAGTAGCGATCGCAAATGCAAAGATTGCTTATCAAGAGTACAAAAAAATTATTGAGAGCGATCGCTGGCAAGCCCTAGCCAGCAAAGGTGCAAAAGTGCAAAGATTACTGTGGGCCAGCACCAGCACCAAAGACCCCAACTACAGCGATGTCATGTACGTTGATGAGTTAATTGGCCGAGATACCGTCAACACCCTACCACCAGGGACAATTACCGCCTGTGCTGAACATTGTCATGTCGCTAATCGTCTAGAAACAGGAGTAGATGAAGCTTATCAGCTAATAGAAAGCCTCAAAGACCCTGACATCAATATCAATCTCAATGCTGTTATGGATGAACTGTTAAGCGAAGGTATTAACAAATTTGTCCAACCTTTCCAGTCCTTAATGAACTCTTTAGAGCGCAAAGTCAAGCTATTGTCACCAGTATAAGGACTGGGGACTAGGGATTAGTGACTGGGGACTAGGAAGAAGCAGAGGGGCAGAGGAGCAAAGGAGAACTCTTTTATGCCCAATTCCTAATTCCCAGTACCCAGTACCCAATCCTCGATCCCCAATCCCCACCCTCCCACCTAGAATCGAAAACTGATATGGTTAGTCTCCTAGAAAATCCCTTGCGCGTTGGTCTACAACAACAAGGGATGCCCGAACCTCAAATCATCGTCATCTTTGGCGCGTCTGGTGATTTAACCTGGCGCAAACTCGTCCCTGCACTGTACAAATTACGCAAGGAACGACGCATTCCCCCAGAAATTACAATTGTCGGTGTGGCGCGTCGTGAATGGAGTCACGAATACTTCCGCGAACAAATGCGGAAAGGGATGGAAGAGGCTCACGGCGGTGTTGATCCCGAAGAACTCTGGCAAGATTTCTCTCAAGGTCTGTTCTACTGTCCAGGAGACATAGATAATCCTGAAAGTTACCACAAGCTGAAAAACCTCTTAAGCGAATTAGACCAGCAACGAGGCACAAGAGGTAACAGAATGTTCTACCTCTCCGTTGCGCCTAACTTCTTTCCTGAAGCCATCAAACAACTAGGCACAGCCGGAATGCTAGACGACCCCTACAAACATCGTCTAGTCATTGAAAAACCCTTTGGTCGCGACTTAGCATCAGCCCAAAGTCTCAACACAGTAGTCCGCAAATATTGCCAAGAAAACCAAGTTTATCGCATCGACCACTACTTGGGTAAAGAAACCGTTCAAAACCTGTTGGTCTTCCGTTTCGCCAACGCCATTTTTGAACCCTTATGGAATCGTCAATTTGTTGACCACGTACAAATTACCGTCGCAGAAACCGTAGGTGTAGAAGACCGGGCTGGCTACTATGAACAATCCGGCGCACTGCGGGATATGCTGCAAAACCACTTGATGCAGCTTTACTGTCTCACGGCAATGGAAGCACCCAACTCAATGGATGCCGACAGTATCCGCACAGAAAAAGTGAAAGTTTTACAAGCCACACGTTTAGCCGATGTACATAACCTGACACGTTCAGCTATACGCGGACAATACAGCGGAGGCTGGATGAAAGGACAGCAAGTCCCAGGGTATCGGCAAGAACCAGGAGTGAATCCCAATTCCACCACCCCGACCTATGTGGCAATGAAGTTCATGGTAGATAACTGGCGTTGGCAAGGTGTTCCTTTCTATCTGCGGACTGGTAAGCGGATGCCGAAAAAAGTCAGTGAAATTTCCATCCACTTCCGCGACGTTCCTTCCCGAATGTTTCAATCCGCCGCTCAACAAAGAAACGCCAACATTTTGGCGATGCGGATTCAGCCGAATGAAGGAATTTCTCTCCGTTTTGATGTCAAAATGCCAGGGGCAGAATTCCGTACCCGTTCTGTAGATATGGATTTTAGCTATGGTTCTTTTGGGATCGCCGCTACTTCTGATGCGTACGATCGCCTATTCCTAGATTGTATGATGGGCGATCAAACATTATTCACTCGTGCTGACGAAGTAGAAGCAGCTTGGCAAGTAGTCACCCCTGCCCTTTCCGTTTGGGATGCACCCGCTGATCCCGCCGTTGTTCCCCAATACGAAGCAGGTACTTGGGAACCCGCAGAAGCAGAACTTTTGATTAATCAAGACGGTCGTCGCTGGCGCAGATTGTAGGACTGGGGACTGGGGACTGGGGACTGGGAATAGGTATTGCTTTTTCCCCTACACCCCTACACCCCTATACCCCTACACCCCTACACCCCACTCCCTGAATTCAAACTGATCACTGACATCATCACAACTACTATGACTTCCCAAGCCCCAACTATTTTTTCACTACAAGCCCCCAAGGATATTTCGCTCACAGAAATCGAAGCGGAACTCAACCAAATTTGGCAAAGCTACGGCATCACTGGCGAAGATGGCGCATTACCTGCGGCTACTCGTGCTACTACCTTTACTTTAGTAGTTTACGAACCAGAAGAAACCCAATATCTGTTAGCATCTTTGGGATTTTATCATGGCCCAATTGACGGGATTTTAGGCCCCCAGACAGATACAGCTTTGCGGCGAGTGCAAATCAAATATGGGCTTACAGAAACAGGTACAGCTACACCTGAAACCCTAGCTAAACTCCGCGAAGAATTTGCGAAACGTCAAGGTAATGGAGTTACAGGAGAAACTAACGGCATCCTTCCTCATAGTTTCAGTGCTAACAGCCCCAGAATTGCCGACGAGATAGCTCTGCGTAACCCTTGCCGTATTATTGCCTTATGTCCAATTGCTGGTGAAGATGAAGGTGTGAAAGCGCAAGTTTCTGCTTACTGCCCCATTCAAAAGCAATCTTCCAGCACATTGATTTGCTGTGAATACATTACCTTGAGTGGTACTACCGCCGCTTTAGAACGGATAGGTGGAATGATTCCGGCATTATTGATTGGTGGTTTGCCCAAGTTTCTGTGGTGGAAAGCGACACCAGACCCCAACAACGTGCTGTTTAAACGACTGGCGGCGGTTTGCAATAATGTCATCGTTGATTCTTGCAATTTTAACGAGCCAGAAACTGATTTAATCAGCTTACAAGAGTTAGTAGAAATCGGTGTACCTTTAGCTGATTTGAACTGGCGTAGACTTTCCGCATGGCAAGAATTGACTGCCGAAGCTTACGATCCTCCTCATCGCCGTGCCGCTTTAGGAGAAATTGACCGAGTGACACTGGATTATGAAAAAGGCAACCCAGCCCAAGCCTTACTATTTTTGGGTTGGTTGGCAAGTCGCTTGCAATGGCAACCAGTTTCCTATCAAAAAGAAAGTGGCGATTATGATATTACTCGCATTCGCTTTGTTGCCCAAAACCAACGACAAGTGGAAGCAGAATTAGCTGGCGTTCCCGTTGCGGATGTAGGTGAGATTATGGGTGATTTGATTGCCCTACGTTTGAGTTCTACTAATGCTCAAGCAGACTGTGGTACTGTCATTTGCTCTGAGACAGGCGGTTGTATGCGGATGGAAACCCACGGTGGCGCACAATCTGCGGGTTTATTCCAACAGGTGAGTTCTTTATCTGAGCAAAAAGCAGAAGCTTTACTCAGTCAACAAGTACAACGCTGGGGTCGTGAGGCATTATTTGAAGAAAGTCTCGCAGTAATTGGACAAGTGTTGAAGTCTGGAGTGAACAATTAATCTGACCTTTCACGTTATGTATAAAAGCTAACGTGAAACCTAACCCCCTAACCCCCTTCCCTGCTAGGGAAGGGGGAAAAATTAAAGCCAATTATGTTGTACAAATTTGAACAATAGGGGTATATTCAAAACCCTTACACCCTTAACTTAAAACCTAACCTTCCATTGACTGGATCAAAAAGTACATTGTATCGGTCAAATAATGCCATCCCACTATTCGTCACCATTGGTTGGTCTAACTGCGGAGAAACATTGACATTCCACACATTAAAGCCGTTGCGGTTGCCTGGAGCGACGCTGTAATCAAAAACACGCGGAATTGATAACTTCACCGTATTTTTTGCAGTTAGTCTCCCCGGTTTGAGTTTACCCATCAACGAAGCAGATTTAAAATCAACAAAACTGCTACTCATTCCAGAGTCAACAGCCATTCTGGCATTACAGCTATTTTTCATGGAACTATTGGCGATCGCTAAACAAACTCCATTCAGTCTAGAGTCCCATCTGTTACCAGGAATTCCATTGATCGCAGATTGCTGATTCAGAGTAGCTAGTTTGAAACCTACTCGATTGTTTGCTGTTAAACCAATCATCAGGCTACTGTTGCTACTACTACGATTTCCCACCACAATAAATCCGTTGCTTAAATTTCCTGGAAGCTTTCTCAAGGGATTATAGGGAAGGGCGCGTTCTGCATAATTGACACCGATGATACCAGGGAACGGTGTGCCACTTTTGGCAGAACAATTAGGCTTTTGGGGAATACATTGGCGACTAGTAACTATTTGTACAGGAACAGGTTCTTCAGTTGAAATCAAGCCAAACTGGACATTAGCGTAAACTAAATCACCTTCTAAGACAGTACCATCATTTAATACTTCCCTGACTTTTTGACCAGTCTGTTGAATAGGAGCATTGCCTAAAAACTCTCTAGGAACTCTTAGTCCAGCCGAGCCTGTATCCAAGAGAACCCTACTAGGCCGACCATTTGCCACGGCTACTTCTAAAAAATAACCACTTGCGCCTCGTGGATATAAAGGTAGTGATATAGTCTCAAAACTGGGTTTACGCGGTCTAATTTGAGAGGTATCGCGAACGACGGGAGTGGGAAACATTTGCTGAAATGCGGCTTGGCGTTGCTCCACTGATTCTGATCCAAATTCCCACAGACTTTCATAATAGAAAAAGACTGCACCTAAACCGCGTTCTCTTGCAGCTCTGACTTGAGACTGAATTTGTGAGATGGAAACTGGGCGATTTCTCAACCCAGTCATAATTCCGATACCAGTAGGTATTAATTGTTGTGTTTCTATAATTTCTGGAGTGATAATTGTACTGACAAAACTTTGTAAATCATTGCGGTAAACCTGGACTACCAACTCATCCACAACGCCTAGCCGTACCCAATTGAGCCAATCTTGGAGTTGAAATTTGTAAGCAAAGTCATAGTAATTAGGAGAAACCGCAAAAATTGCATTGGGTTTTATGGCTTTCACAGCTTGATTTAGCCGCACCATAAAAGCTGTGATTTTATCTGCACGCCATCGCATCCATGCTTGAGCTTGAGGATTAGGCGGTGGGGGATTACCAGTTTCTTGAGTATAGAGGTTAATTGTGTATTTGTCGTAGCCAAAATCCACAGGTAAACTCATGTGGTCATCAAATTGAATCCCATCAGCGTTATATTTGGTGATGATTTCCACCACAAGGTCAGTAATAAACTGCTGTACTTCTGGGTGAAAGGGGTTCAGCCATGCTACCTCACCAGCAGCCGAAATCGAAGTTTGAGTACCATCCCGCTTTTGTGTCAACCAGTCTGGATGTTGTGAAGCCAGTTCTGATGTTAAAGGAGCCATGAAACCAAACTCAAACCAAGGTATTGCTAATAATCCTTGATTGCGCGCTTGACTAATCACATCTGCAATCACATCTTGGCCTTCTGTCCCTCTGAAGAAAAAAGGGATATCCAAACGCTGCATTACCGCACTGGGATATTTTGTATAACCATCATTCCAAACCACCGGATAAACCGTGTTAAAGTTCAACCGCTGCAATTGGGATAATGTTTCCTGCACCTTAGCGCGATTTCTGAGAATGTCAAAGTCATTATTTGTCAGCCACACACCACGAATTTCTTGAGTTGGTGACTGGGGTAGTTGAGCAATTGCGGGAGTGAAGTTCGACAGCAGCAAGGTTGTCGCAAACGATAGGGCAAATAATATGGTGAGAAGGATGTAGGGGTGTGGGGGTGTAGGGGAGGCAGTTGCGTGGGGGGGTTTCCCGACTTGAGCAAACTGCCGTGTGTAGGGAAAAATGACATTTTTGGTGATGAAACTTTTTGTTCTGATGCTACCTAGAAAAATGGAAGGTAATTGTTGGAGTATGGATAGTAATTTGGTTAACCAAGCGGTAACTCTGATGCTTTTGGTTGGGAATGAAATTGGCATTACTCTCTAAATATTTATACTTAGATGAATGAGATTAATTTAATCTATTCAAGTTTGTAGTAAGGACTTTAGTCCTGATTTTTCTGAAGACTAAAGTCCTCACTACGAACGTGACGCAACTAATAGGTAAGTAGTGCCAAGTCAGAATTATGTATGCTTTAAGATTCAAGGGTGGAATATTTGATAAGTAAAGACTTAACCTGATTTTTTATGGCTGTAGTTATTGCTGGGGAACGTAGTGGAGTGGGCAAAACAACAATTACGCTCACTCTTTTAGCATCTCTATGTCGGCGTGGTGCTGAGGTGCAATCTTTTAAAGTTGGGCCAGATTATATTGACCCGATGTTTCATAGTTACGTCACAGGTCGTGCTTGTCGTAATTTAGACCCAGTACTAACTTCAGAAGCTTACGTTCGTCAGTGTTTTGCTCTTCACCTGCAAAAAAGTGAATATGCTTTAGTTGAGGGGGTGATGGGGTTGTTTGATGGAGTTAAGGGGGCTGGGGAAGAATATCAACAGTCAACAGTCAACAGTCACTACTCACCACTCACAACTGATTTTGCTAGTACAGCGCACATTGCACGACTGTTAGATTTACCTGTGGTGTTGGTGATTGATTGTAGCCGTCTGTCTGGTTCTGTGGCAGCGATCGCTCACGGTTACTGCACATTTGACCCCAGAATTAAAATAGCCGGTTTAGTGCTGAATCGTGTAGGCAGCGATCGCCATCTTTCTCTCTTAAAAGATGCTCTCAAACCCCTTCAATTACCCATCCTTGGGGTTTTACGTCGTCAAGATAACATTACCATACCCGATCGCCATTTGGGTCTAATCCCTACCGCAGAACTCCCCGAATTAGATGCAGTGATTGATCGCCTCGCTGATTTAGGTGATACTTGCTTCGATTGGCAAACTTTATTACCGTTGTTGGAGAATGGGGACTGGGGACTGGGGACTGGGGACAAGGTAGAAGTTCTTCCCCATGCCCAACACCCAATGCCTGTTAAAATTGCTGTGGCACGCGATCGCGCTTTTAATTTTTACTATCAAGATAATTTAGATATTCTAGAAAATTTAGGTGCGGAATTAGTTTTTTGGAGTCCTTTAACGGATCAAGAATTACCTCCAGATGTGCAGGGAATGTATTTTGGCGGTGGTTTTCCAGAGGTATTTTCTCAACAATTAGCGGCTAATAATAACGCTCGTGAAAGTGTTAAACAAGCTATTTTAGACGGAATGCCCACAATAGCAGAGTGTGGGGGTTTAATGTATTTATGTGAGCAAATCATTGATTTTGAGGGTAAATCTTGGCCGATGGTGGGAATATTGCCTACATCAGCAGCAATGGATAAAAAGTTGACTTTGGGTTATCGTCGGGCTGTATATTTGCAAGATAATTTATTAGTTGAAGCAGGCTCAAATCTATATGGACATGAGTTTCATCGTTCTCATATCATCTCAAATTGTGAACAGCCTTTATTTACAACTTATCGCTTCGATGTCGAGGAAAATTTAGGGTTTGAGGGATGGTGTTCACCAAAAAATATTCATGCTTCCTACATTCATCTGCACTGGGGAAACAGTTTAGAAATTCCTCAAAATTTTCTACAACAATGTCTAAACTTTAAATATCTCAACTCAAAATGTTAAGCAATAAATTAATTCATCAGAAAGCTGACTTTTAATCAATTCAGCTTTCTGGTTAACTTTAATTAAATTAAACCCTAGTCTTTCTACTACCTTACGGGAAGCTAGATTGTATTCGTTCACCGATGCGTATAAAGCGGAAAGCTGAAACCGTTTATTGGCTTCGTTAATAGCCAATAAACAATAAATAGGTGCATATCCTCGCTTTTGAAAATCCACAAAGGTCATAAAGCCAATTTCTGCATATTGGTCATCAAAAATACCTATCTCCACTAGACCAACGTATTGATTTTGAGGAGTGACAGCAACCCATTTTAGCCAAACCATAGTTTCATTATCTGGTGATTTTTCTAAGGCTGCAAACTGGAACTGTTGCTGAACTGCTAAAAGTGTGGGGATTGATTCTTCCAAATATTCATAAATTTTTGGGTTACTAATGTATGGATAAAGAATTTGCGCGTGCTGTTCTGTTACCTTTTCTAAACGCAAAACTACCATATCTGCTGCCGTTAAAGATTAATTTATATAAAATCCCAGATGATTAGCAACTGGGCGATCGCGCATTGGTATTTTAGTATGGGTGGGAGCATTTAATATTTTTGGCTTCCCCTCTTTGTCTGGGTTTGCTACTACCAATGTAGTAGAACCTCCTCCATCGAGATTTATGGCATTATAAACACCCAATTTTGTCATAAATTGGGTTAATTCTCTTTTAGTAAATCCTTCGCTATATAGTGGTTGTTTACCATCTACCAAAACTAACCACAATTTCTTACCTGCTTTGTCGGTAGCTGCAACTACTCTCGAATATGGTTTGTCGGTTGAGGAATTTGCATAAATATTTATTTTGGGTTTTCCTTGAAAAACTAATACGTCATCTCCTGCTAGTCCTTGAATAGTATTTTTCGGACATTCTTCACCCCCTGGAATTTGGGCTTGATTGTTGTTATCAAAGCATAAAACATACCAACTTGATTTTTGGCTGGTGTATATTTTATTATTAGAAATAGTTTGTCCTAATACCTTTGTCTTATCTCCACTGTGAGGATAATAATTCCACGGTGTTACCTCCCTAAAAGGATAAAAATAGCTCCCGTTGATTGCGAGTTTAACTTGAAATTCTTCGACAAATTCAGATGTTGTTCTCGCTTTGGTTTCATTGTCGATAATTTCTTGTTCCTGGACTACGTTTTTTGCTAAATTCTCAATATCTGGAGTGACAAATGGTTTAATTCCTGGTGTATTTAAATCAATTGTCACGATATGAATGATTACAGGACGTGGCTTTGACTCAATCAAACGCTGATAAACAATCCCTCGGAATAATTCTTGTTGTGTTTCGCTGCGGGGTGGACGACGAAAATGACCCCAACCATACATTAATATTGGTAAAGATAATAAAATAGTACCGACAATAAAGCAATAGTTAGGTGTTTTGGGAATATATCGCCATTGCATTGCCAAATTTGCTAATTTATTGGTAATTGGAAATTAATTTAATTTTATTCTAACCTGAGAAATGGATAGTGATAATTTCAATTTTTGTCACCAAAATTTGCAAAATCGCTCATTTAAAGCACTACAACTTCATGATGCAAATTTTAGCGGTGCTGATGTGCGTGGATGTGATTTTTCCCATGCACAATTACAAAGAGCTAATTTTGTGAAAGCGAAATTTGGTCAGTCACCTAGAATATTTCTGAGTTTGCGAATCACTGCATTCATTGTTTTATGCTTAACTTTTGTAGCAGTTAGCGAAATGGCGTTTGGCGTAATAGCAAACACTCCAGAAATACCGGCATGGTCATATACTAAAGCTCTAGTTATCAGCTTGGCAATTTCTGGAATAGGCGCAAGTTTGAGGAGAGTTTTTGCTCAAAAATCAAGCTTGGATAATTTAATTACAACTATATCAGGTGTGGCTTCAGCAGCATTAATTGGTTTTTATTATGGCGGTCTTCTACAAAATAAAAATCCCCAATTGGCTGTAATATCTGCACTTGTATCATCCATAATAGCGGCAATTTTATGTTTTGTATTTAAGAATGGTTTGATGCGAGTAATTGTTGCAGTTGCGGGGTTTATTTGTAATTATGGTTTAGCTTTTTTAATTAGTAGTGTCGCCTTTGCCTATTTGAGTACCCAAAGTTATCTAATGGGGAGTATTTGGGGAATTTTAACTGTGATTTTACTGACTGTGACCATGCGATCGCTAAATTTAGCTATACAAGAAATCACAACTAATGGTATTACTAATTTCAGAGGGGCAAATTTAGAGAATGCTAGATTTGACTCAGATATGAATCACAAGCAAGTTGATTTTACTGCTGCGAACACACACAACATCAACTCCTAAGAAACACAGGGGTATAGGGGTGTAAGGGTGTAGGGGTATAAGGGAAGAAAAAAGTGTTTCTTCTATATTTTGCTGGTGCGTAGTCGCACTAGTCAGAGGCTCTCAAGAGATATAAATTTTTATCATCAATCCTATCCCGTCGCCTATTATCTGCTGGATTAATGCCGACCTGAAGCTGTAAATTGGATATTATCATTCAGTCGGCGAACTAGACGGGATAACTCACGGATAATATTCACTGCAATTTCGGGAGTTTCTTCAATTGCATCATAAAGTTGCTCTTGGGTGAGTTCCAAAAATTCGCATGGTTCTAAAGTGGTGACAGAAGCGGAACGGGGTTGAGTATCAAATACTGCCATTTCACCGAAGTATTTTCCTTGATCTACAACAGCAAGTTGTTTCTCCCCAATATGGACTTTGACTCTACCGGAGACGACTATATACAGCGATCGCCCTTCTTCCCCCTGTCGAAAAATGGTATGATGCGCTGGAAAATGCAACTCGTGCATCACTGAAGTCAGGCGGACAATGAAATCATCCCGCAATTCTTTAAAAATCGGGACTCGCCGGACAAACAATAAACGGTCAACGCTACTGAGCATAATTTATCTTTAAACTTGACACAGTGGGCAGTACGCAAAGTAAATACATTCTCCTGATATAGATGCTATGCTGTGCGTTGCCTTGAGTGTACTGTGGCGATCGCTTATTTTCAATAAAATGGATGAAATTCTGTAACAATACTGAAAAAATGCAGTACAACCAACTTGAGGGTAAAAACTAAAATAATTCATACTGTGGTGGACGCTCCTGATTGGTAGATGCAAAAGTCACAAAACAGAGGCTCAAAATATCAACGCTAATTGTTAGCAAGTATACGCTAGTTTAAAAATGCGAATGTCAGGAATGGCAATTACTAACAAATTGAAATTTTGAATACAGGAAATAGTGATGAGTTTAAAGCCAACCTCCAAATCATCATTTCCTCAATCTCTACACTCCAGGCTGATTCAATGAATTGGCTTTTATGACAATACTTTCAGGCTTCCGATTGCATTTCTTTTGCCTGTTTTTCAATCACTTTAGCAATATCAGTCCAAACCTGATCGCGATCGCCGTTTTCTTCAGAGAAGCTAATAACTGCTTTGCCATCTTGTGGTAAGGCTTGCAAATCTCTAAGCACTGGTTCGCTGCTCCACATACACGGGCGAATGATGATGGGGATAACACGCATACCTTCTGCTTTGCGGCGTTTAAGCAGTTGGGGAACTTCCTTATCATTAATGAAGCGAGATGCCAGGAAATTTTTGCTCACAAGCAGTACAGCCAAATCACATTCATTCATTGCTGTTTGAATCGCTTGATACCACTCATCACCCGGTTCAATTCGTCGGTCTTGCCAAGCGTCTATAATTCCTCGCCGTTGCATACTCGCAAGCATAGTAACTAACTCATCTTTGAATGCTTCATCTTTGTGAGCGTAGCTAATAAATACTTTGAGTGGTTGCATTGGAGCTTTGATATTGGCAGGAAATTTACTCAAGGTTGCTTCCCATTGCTCATGCAGGGTTTCACGCAGTGGTGCAAAGCCTGGATGATCGAATGGGATAGCATACAAATTCAGCACTAAATTAAAGAGATTTACTGGATAGTGGGTAGGATTGGAAAAATCACCAGGGTTGCATCCTTTCAAGTCGTGGGGGTTTATTGATGTCGTTTGACTCTCCAAACAGATGGAAATAAAGCGTCTTTTGGTAACTAGCCGTTCTTGAATAATTTTTACATCGTCTTTGAGTACATCGGCTGATTGTTTCCAGGCTTGCTGATAAGCAGGAGTATCTATTACAACTACATAATCATCTGGCTTGACTTGATCAGCATAGCTGACTAAATAGACCTGTGCATTCTGCAAATCATGAATGAGTTGTTTAACCCAGCTTTTTTGCTCCGGCACATGGCTCAGATAGCAGCGAGGGGCAGCCCATGAGCGGCGGTAGCTTTTGATTTTAGAAAGATAAGTTTCATAAGTTTTTCGGAGATGGGCGATCGCTTCTTCACGCTGTAACCAAGGAGACGCACTAGTGCCGATGCTAGGCTGTTGAACTGCTGGCAGATCCACTTTACTGCCACACTCATCACAGAAAGCAAATGTTTTACCCTCTCGGCTGCGCTTGGTGACAGTAGCACGTTCCAAGCGGTGGCTATTGGGACAAATCACGGGCGGGAAGCGAGTTACTTCGACTTCGCGCTGATATAAAAATTGCTCAAATAATTCTTGAAATATCTTGCGCCCAGATGAGGGCATCTTGTCACCGTAATATAGCACCAACTCGATTTCGCCTTCGCGCTCTTCAATCATACGAAAGCCGCAGACTTGACCCGTTGCAATTTCGTATTGAGCCTGATTCTGCCAATGATTGATGCGAATGAAAGAGGGAGTATAACCGAGTAAGACTACCAGCGTAGCGTAGATATTCTCAACCTGACCGCGCACTATGTAAGAAATATCATCCGTGAAGGGAATGTCATCTTGTAGCGGGCGTTTTTGCTTGATCAGTCCTGGGAAGATAAGTAGCGTATCGTTATCCAGGGTTTCCCGAAAGCAAATGCTGTGATCAAGAAAACGCAAAACGGCTGCATCCAGTAAGATTTGCTGTTCAGACTGTTCTAAACCCTTAAGTTCATCAAAGGCATAGTTGCCCTGTAAAAGTTCCGTTTCATTTACAGCTCCCAATTCACGGGGATGTTTGTCTGCTTGAAGCACAATCGACGCTGCCAAACTCACCAACAGATCAGGAGTGAGTAAGATGTATTTATCACCCGCAGAGCCACGAAGAATACAAACATAGCCATGATTTTCAAGATGACCTACCGCCGTCATCATTTCAGCATCGGTGAACTGCCAATCTGGGTCAGTAGTTTGCAACTGCTGACGCAGTTCTTTTGGTGAAACAAGAACATTTTCACGGTCTGGCTTTTCCTTGAGAGCCAATACATAATCCTTTATGCGCTTGAAGGTAACGGTAGTGACTGTAGTAGTCATCTCGTCCCACGGGATCTGCACTTTGAGGAGAGCCAGCAGTTCCTGTAGTCCCTCACCAGTCATAGCACTGGTGCTGATGTAACCACCACTGATGCCATAACGCTGACAAAATTGATCCATCTCCTGCTGAGAAAGAGTCGGCGCACCTCGATCAACCCTTGCACCAACCAAAACGCTAGGAGGTAGTTTAGCTTTACCCTTTAACTGTTCTAGCCAAAACTCCACCCCTTTAAGTGGATCTTGTCGGTTGCTAGGATCAAATAAGACCATTGCAGCATCCACATTGTCAAGAAAGATGGAATGGACAGAGCGGTACACGTGCTGACCTGCCAAATCCCATAACACTGCTTCGCATTCTGTACCGTCATCGCGGGTTTTGCCTAGTTGATCAATTACCCAAAATTGTTGACCATGAGTGGAGGCGTGTTCTTTAAATTGATTGTGCGCTAATCGGTAGCCTAGCCCAGTTTTGCCGACACCAGAATCACCAACTAAAACAAGTTTGGCAGTAGTATAACGGATAGAATTATTAGATGTTTGACTCAAAAGGGTTTCTACATCTAAGTCCCAGATAAATAGAATTGTGTCTTCTTCGCCCATCGTTACCAACCGACGGGAATTTGGATGAATTGCGATACTACGAGCAGCAGAATTAGATTTTTGTTGCAAAGTACATACAAGTTGCCAATTTTTGAAGAGCCTAATATGTGTTGAAGAATCCCATGATGTTGATACTAAAAATATTCCATCTGCCGAAAAAGCAACATCCTTAACTTCATCTGTATGGTCTTCAAGTACGGTCAGATTGCTCCATGTTTTGGTATCCCAAATGCGGATTGTTTTGTCGTCAGAGGCTGAAGCCAATTTGGAACCATCGGGTGACCACGCTAAACTTCGGATAAGATCTCTATGCACCTGGTTAAGCACTTTCAAGCATTTCCAAGTTTTCGTTGTCCAAATACGGATTACACCATCTCTAGAACCTGAAGCCAATTTGAAGCCGTTCGGTGACCACGCTAAACTCCAGATAGTATGTTTATGACCCTCTAGTAGTGTTAGCGTGTCCCAGGTTTCAGTGTTCCAAATGTGGATTGTTGCATCGTCAGAGGCTGAAGCCAGTTTGTAGCCATCAGGTGACCAAGCTACCCTATTAATGTCGTCTCGATGACCCTCCAACACTGCTAAACATTCCCAAGTTTTAGTGTTCCAAATGCGGATTGTATAGTCGCTGGAACCCGAAGCAAATTTAGAGCCATCGGGTGACCAATCTACACTCCAGACACGATCTGTATGTCCCTGAAGAATTACTAAACATTTCCCATGTGCCACATCCCAGATGCGGATCGTTTCGTCAATGGATGAAGAGGCTAATAGCTGTCCGTCTGGCGACCAAGCAATGCGATTAAGGTAGCCTGTATGCCCTCTTAAAATTCGGCGCAGTGTTAAGCCGGGTACAGGTGAATCACCCACGCTGAAACCATCAGCAGGTTCTGGGTTATAGTCGGGTAAGTCGGGAAGAAAATCGGATGGGGGCATAGCTGAGAAACTTTCAGAGCTTTGTTTTGGGTGAGCTAGTCTGGTTCGCTGCTTGTCTACCTATGTCAACTGCATTTGATTCAGTTTTGAGTGAGACAGAAATACAGTGTCCGCTTAACAATGAATTTGGGCTAAGGAAGTTACTGAAGAGGTAATAATCCTTAGATTATTTTTATTGCTTATACTTGCTAAAGTGCGATCGCCATAACAAGCATTTGAGCATTTATTTAATGGAAAACTCTGAGATAGAGACATATAAGCTTTTCTGCCATAATTGGTTATTTTGATAAATGCTGGCAATATTTTCCTAATTATAAGGAAAATCTTCTAAATCTATCTTAAATAGGGTGTAGTAAAAACACTGGTAATTCTTACAGGGGTGAACAAAGTGTAGAACAGGTGCGATCAGATACTGTGCTATAATGGCGTACAGAGTTTGAGAAAACGAGATGTTGTAAAGACGCTGCAAAAATTTTGACGTTCATTTTCTCTCATTGACAGTAATTTCCTTACAAGGAGTATCAAGCAATGGATTCATTGCTGCATAACCCAATTGCAGATATGTATGGGCCTGATTTTTTAGTGCTTTACGGTTCTGTAATTGCCATAACGTTGGTAGTTTGTTGGCGTTTAGTGCAAGATCCCAGCAAAAATCAGCCTTTACCGTTAATTCCTGCCAATCCAGATCCTTACAAAATTGCTTATCTGCGTTCTCAAAATGCCGGAATCGCTCACACAGCATTATTTAATTTGATTTTGCAAGGTTATTTGCAAGTTAGTGAACAGTCCATCAGCCAAACACCAGATCATCCTGATGTGGCTAAATTGCAGCCAATAGAAAATGCAGTTTTTCAGAAAATTTCTATCCCCTCCACAGCAACAGCATCTCTGTGGTTAGCAAGCCAAGTTGTGCAACCATACAGCCACGATTATGAAGAACAACTGCACAGTGAACAATTATTAACTACTACAAACCATCACCAATGGCGGATTCAAGTTGGCTTAATTGGGGCAATGATTATTTTTAGCCTTGGTGGTTATAAACTCCTCATCGCCTTAGCTAAAGGACGCTATAACGTTGCTTTCTTGATCATCATGGGTGTAGCTTCTATTATCTGGTTAATGTGGCTAGTTAGTAAGCGATCGCTACTCAATGATCGAGGCAAAAAATATCTGCAACAACTACAGGAAACATTCTCACAATTAAAATCCAAAGCCAAATCTAAAACCGCTTCTTTGTCAGAATACAACTTACTCGTCGCACTGTTTGGCGTGGAAGCATTGGCGGGAACAGTTTACAACCCCTATCACGAAATCTTCTTCCCCCCACAATTCGCCAGAACAAGCAGATACAGTAGTTCTAGTTCATCTAGTAGTTCATGCAGTAGTGCTTCTGGCTGCGGTGGCGGTAGTTCATGCAGTAGTAGTTCCTGTAGCAGTAGTTCCTGCGGTAGTTCCTGCGGTGGTGGTTGCGGTGGTGGTTGTGGTGGTTGTGGCGGTTAAATCAGTTATCAAAAAACTTTTTCTTCCCCTAAACCCCTACACCCTTATACCCCCACACCCCTAATTCTTCCATGTTCACTCACCTACCATCTCTAGGCGTTGGGTTGGGATTTCGCCAACCATTCAAAAGTGATTTGTTTCTCAACCGTCAGCAGGTGGACTTTCTGGAAATCGTGGCGGAACATTACTTACAACCATCTTGGCAACAACAGCAAGAGTTAGAATTATTAGCCAGCCATTTCCCCCTGATTCCCCACGCTATTAATTTATCTTTAGGGAGTGCGGAAGGTGTAGACACAGATTATCTTCGTCAACTAGCAGCCTTAATTAAACAACTTAACCCGCCTTGGTGGAGTGAGCATATCTGCTTTACGAGAGCAGGTGGGGTTGATATTGGACATTTATCACCCCTACCTTACACTAAAGAAGCCGTAAAAGTTCTGTGTCGCAACATTGCAGAGGTGCAACGCTGGATTGATGTGCCGTTAATTTTGGAAAATATTACTTACATGGTGACTCTTCCTAGTGCGGAAATGACCGAAGCGCAATTTTTGGCGGAAGTGGTCAAAAATGCTGATTGTGGTTTGTTATTGGATGTGACCAACCTGTACATTAATGCGGTGAATCATGGCTATGATGTGCAGCAATTTATGCAAGATTTGCCTTGGGAACGTGTCGTGCAATTGCATTTTGTGGGTGGACATTGGCATGATGGCATATTGATTGATAGTCATTCCCAAGCTACACCCCCTCAAATATGGGAACTTATTGATGAAGTGGTGGCGCGTGTGGCGATAAAAGGAATCGTTTTAGAAAGGGATGAAAATATACCAGAATTTGCACAGTTGACAGCAGAACTGCAACAAGCACGAGAAATTGGGAGGAGGCACGGAAGATGGGGTTAAAGCAAACCCAGCAACTTTTAGCCCAACTTTACACTAATACAGAATTGAGATCGCGTTTCTTTGCCAATCCCCAAGCCGTTGGTTTAGAAATGGGACTCAATGACGATGAGGCGCGACAATTCGCGGAACTTTCAGCCGCACAGGTGAATGTGTTTGCTAACTCCTTGATATGGAAGCGGTTAGGAGAAGTGCGGGAAATGCTACCGCGTACAGCTAAAGCGTTGGGGAAAAATTTCACGACGCTGTTTTGGCGATATGCAGAAACTACTATTCCCCAAGGTGTGAAAAAACATCGCGAAGATGCGATCGCTTTTGCTGACTTTATCATCAATGTCGCCCAAACCGAAGGCATTGAACCAGTGTGGATAGAAGATTTAGTGCGCTACGAACAAATTTGGCTCTTAACTTACCCACAAGATAGATGTTACAAAATTCTGCGCTTGCGTTACGCTGTGCATCAAGACTTAAGTAAGAAAAATGTGCTGGCTATTTGGTGGCGTTTCGGGAGACGTTCACCACTACATCATTTTGTACTTTAGTCGGAAATTACCTCCGCTAGTCGCCTAACGCCCTCTTGAATTTGCTGTTCACTGAGTTCCGCATATCCAAAGATAAATTCACTACCAGGACTAGCATTTAAATATTGTGGATAGGCTGCGCCGATACCGACGTTAGCTAATGCAGCCCGTTTGACAATTTCATCATCAGGAATTTCAGTCTTGATTTTTACCATCAGGTGCATCCCCGCGTTTTCTCCCATAATTTCCACACTGTCGCCAAAATGCTCAAACAAAGACTGTACTAAAATTTGTCGGCGTTGGTTGTAGAGCGATCGCATCCGTCTAATGTGCCGTTCTAAATGTCCTTCTGTAATAAAATCAGTCAGGGCGTATTGTTCCAATAGACTACATTGTCTGTCTGCTAGCCATTTCGCCCGCGCAAACACATGAACTAAATTTTCTGGTAAAACTAAATAACCCAAGCGCAAAGCCGGAAATAGAACTTTAGAAAACGTCCCGACGTAAATAATCGAGTTACCTTGATCTAATCCTTGTAATGCTGGTATGGGACGTTCACCATAACGAAATTCGCTATCATAGTCATCCTCAATCATCATCACCCCAGACTTTTGCGCCCAAGCTAATAACTCTAGTCTGCGGGGGAGTGATAAAACCGCCCCTGTAGGGAATTGATGCGATGGGGTGATATACAGAAGTTTAATGTTAGGAATTACACTTGTTTTTAGTTCATCAACTATTAATCCTGATTGATCTACAGCTACGGGAAATAACTTAGCTCCTTGTGCTAAAAAAGCCCGCCTCGCACCGAGATAGCCTGGCTCTTCCACCGCAACCCAATCACCCCGATCAATGAGCAAACGTGTAATTAGGTCAATTCCTTGCTGTGAACCACCGACAATCACGATTTGTTCAGCACTACAATTTACCGCCCTAGAGCGCGAAATATAGGAAGCGATCGCCTCTCGTAATGCTTTATTTCCCAAAGAATAAGAAGTATAATCTAGCACCTCTGAGTGAGAGCGACAATAGCGAGAAATTAACTTGCGCCATAAATCTATCGGGAAATGATCAAAAGCAGGTCTACCGTAGCTAAAACTGATTTCTAGTTCTGCTTCTGGGAGGCGCAAAAATGCGTTGTCATTTAGACTTTCACCATAAGCTGATAACTGTATTGGAGAATTTGCTGGTGATGATTTTGACGGTGTTGGTGTAGCGTTGAGTAAATCGTCAGGAAGTTGACGACAAACAAAAGTTCCCGAACCCACAATGGTTTCTAGATAACCTTCACTCAGAAGTAGTTCATAACCTTGAGTGATGGTAGCACGGGAAACACCAAGTAATTGAGCAAGCGATCGCGTTGAAGGCAGCTTTTGTCCAGACATTAATCTTCCCGCAAGAATAGCTTGGCGTAGTTCCTCGTAAACTTGGCGATGCAGAGGTAAAGGCGCGTTTGGGTCGATATTAATTGTAAAGTCCATGATTGGGAAAGGCAGGGGGTAAGGGAGCAGGGGGAAGAACTAATTACTAATGACTACGTGAGTTCGATGACCTCTCTCCTTGCAGCTACGGTGTACACACAAGTCTAATCACCTAGCCCGACAACGTTTTGATCCCCCCTAACCCCCCTTAAAAAAGGGGGGACAAGAATCAAAGTCCCCCTTTTTAAGGGGGATTTAGGGGGATCAAGCCACATTTTGCACCTAGCCTAGAGATGTGTGTACACCGTAGCTCCTACAGGGGAGAGGTTTGGAGAGGGGTTTTTAAACTTCGTCGAACTCACGTTAATGACTAATGACTAATGACTACTTTTCACAAGTGGACTGGTTATTTAATGCGAAATTGGCTATTGTGTCATTCCACTGCTCTGAATACTCTAACGATGATAGAGTAGAAATTAACAGTTATGTCTCAAAAACAAGCACCTAGCCCCAGAACAACCGTTAAACGCGTACCTCAAAGAGCTAAATATGAATCTGACGTAATTTATCAAATTCTGGATGAAGGATTAGTCTGTCATGTCGGTTTTGTCGCCCAAGGACAACCTGTTGTGATTCCGACAGCCTACGGAAGAGTAGAAGACACATTGTATATTCACGGCTCACCTGCTAGCCGGATGTTAAAAACACTCCAACAAGGTCTTGATGTTTGCGTCACAGTGACTTTAATTGATGGACTAATTTTGGCAAGATCAGCATTTCATCACTCGATGAATTATCGCTCAGTCGTCGTCTTTGGTAAAGCCACACTAGTAGAAGACGCAGAGCAAAAACTAGCCGCCCTCAAAGCATTTACAGAACACGTTATTTCGGGAAGATGGCCAGAAGTGCGATCGCCTAGTCCCAAAGAATTGACAGGTACTGTGGTGTTATCTTTACCTTTAGCCGAAGCCTCAGCCAAGGTTCGCACTGGCGGGCCTTTGGATGATGAAGCTGATTATCAAATCCCTGTATGGGCTGGAGAAATTCCTTTAAAACTGACTGCGGCTACACCCATCAATGATTCTCGATTGGACTCAGGTATTGAAATACCCACCTATGTTAGTCAATACACTAGACCACAAATAGAGGGTGTAGGGGTATGAGGGTGTAGGGGTGTAGGGGAAATATATGACGTAATTTTTGGGCTAACATTAATTGCTGATTGGTGTAGGTTTTTAGACCCCCACACTCTTACACCCTTACACCCCTAGTTAAATAAAATCAAAATTATCTGTAGAATATTCATACAAACAGAGATAATATCTGGAGTAAAAAATCTCAGACATCAAAAAAGCACACTAAAGACAAACCTTGTCTGACTGTGCGAATTCTTGGTTTTAGGTTGAAGCCCAATCCCAAATCCAAAATCCAAAATTGACTGGCTGAGTAATTGCCACGATCATCCATAATATAATTTTGAATTAATTTTTAAGCCCGTGACTGTAAGCTTGTCTATTGCTCAATCTCATCGCCAACCCTGGCCCGGACTCATTGAAGCCTATCGTGAGTATTTACCCGTCAGCGACACTACGCCGATTGTCACCTTATTAGAAGGTAATACTCCCTTGATTCCAGTGCCAGCGATCGCAGAACGTATCGGTAGACAAGTGCGGGTATTTGTGAAATACGACGGTCTGAACCCCACTGGTAGTTTTAAAGACCGGGGGATGACAATGGCGATTACCAAAGCCAAGGAAGCGGGAGCAAAAGCAGTAATTTGCGCCAGTACCGGCAATACTTCCGCCGCCGCTGCTGCCTATGCGCGCCGTGGGGGAATGAAGGCTTTTGTCTTGATTCCTGATGGTTATGTCGCCTTGGGTAAGCTGGCGCAAGCTTTACTCTATGGTGCGGAAGTTTTATCAATTAAAGGTAACTTTGACCGCGCCTTAGAAATTGTCCGCGATATGGCGGATAACTATCCGATTACCTTGGTTAATTCCGTCAATCCCTACCGCTTGGAAGGGCAAAAAACCGGAGCGTTTGAAGTTGTCGATGCTTTAGGTAATGCTCCAGATTGGCTGTGCATTCCCGTGGGTAATGCAGGCAATATAACAGCATACTGGATGGGCTTTTGTCAATATCACCAAGCAGGGAAATGCGATCGCCTGCCCCGGATGATGGGATTTCAAGCCGCAGGTGCAGCACCGTTAGTCAACGGTCAACCCGTGAAGCATCCCGACACCATCGCCACAGCCATTCGCATTGGTAATCCCGCTAGTTGGGACAAAGCGATCGCAGCGCAATCAGCCAGCCAAGGTCAATTTAAAGCTGTCACCGACGAGGAAATTCTCGACGCATACAGACTTTTAGCTTCTTCAGAAGGTATTTTTTGTGAACCTGCTAGTGCGGCTTCCGTCGCTGGGTTGTTACAGGTGAAAGACCAAGTACCCACAGGCGCAACAGTGGTGTGTGTCTTGACTGGTAACGGTTTGAAAGACCCTGACACAGCGATTAAACACAGCCACGCGCAATTTAAACAGGGGATTGAGGCAGAATTAGATGATGTCGCTAAGGCGATGGGATTTTAGATTAGGGACTAGGGACTGGGGATTGGGGACTGGGATGATTTTGGGTAGGTGGGGTGGAGCAGAGCGAAACCCAACACCGATATTTTACAATTATGAAAAATTGAACTAGGCACTAGGATAGAGAGTTGTAGGGGCGGGTTGAGAAATGCAGCGATCGCCTAAATTAATTAAAAGCGATCGTTCTCAAGCAACAAGCTAGGATTTTTCTACCTTTTGTCTTGTAATTTTGGGTGGTTATTTTCTCAGAGAGGGTATTGGTAAAAGGCGATAAAAACCCAGTCGCGCCAAAATTTCTTAGAAATCACCTTTTATACTTGAAGTTTCAACTTTAGAATCTGACATTTAAACCTTTAAACATGAACGTTAAGCCTTAAAGTTTGAATGTTAAGCCTTAAAGTTTGAATGTTAAGCCTTAAAGTTTGAATGTTAAGCCTTAAAGTTTGAATGTTAAGCCTTAAAGTTTGAATGTTAAGCCTTTAAGGTCGAATGTTAAGCCTTTAAGGTCGAATGTTAAGCCTTTAAGGTTGAACGTTAAGCCTTTGAGGTTGAAATGAGAATATCGCCAGGGGTGGGATTGCGTCGCTTTCCTTGCAATGACTGTAAATATTTTTGTCTATCCACTTAACGATAGGCTTCTCTTAAAAACTGTGCATAATTTCCGCGCACTGTCATAGTATCAGGATGACCTACACCCAAAGTGCGCTCACAAATTGCTAAAGCTTGGTGATACAGGGGTTCAGCTTCACTGTACCTTCCTGTCGTATGGTAGAGTCCTGCCAAATCATTCAGGCTAGTAGCAATATCGGGATGTTCTGCTCCTAACAGGAGTTGTCTAAGTTCTAGAACTTGCTGATAAAGGGGTTCAGCTTCACTGTACCTTCCTGTCGTATGGTAGAGTCCTGCCAGATTATTTAGGCTAGTGGCGACATGGGGATGTTCTGCTCCTAACACGCGTTGAAAAAGTTTTAAAGCTTGCTGATACAGGGTTTCGGCTTCACTGTACCTTCCTGTCGATTCGTAGAGTGCTGCCAGATTATTCAGACTCATGGCGACATGAGGATGTTCTGCTCCCAATAGGCGTTGTGTGAGTTTTAAAGCTTGCTGATAAAGGGGTTCAGCTTCAGTGTACCTTCCTGTCTCACGGTATAGTTCTGCCAGATTATTCAGACTCATGGCAATATGAGGATGTTCTGCTCCTAACACGCGTTGAAAAAGTTCTAAAGCTTGCTGATACAGGGGTTCGGCTTCACTGTACCTTCTTATCTCACGGTAGTGTCCTGCGAGATTATTCAGACTCATGGCAACATGAGGATGTTCTGCTCCTAACACGCGTTGAAAAAGTTCTAAAGCTTGCTGATACAGGGGTTCGGCTTCACTGTACCTTCCTGACGCACGGTAGAGTCCTGCCAGATTATTCAGGCTAGTGGCGATATCGGGATGTTCTGCTCCTAACAGGCGTTGCAACATTTTTAAAGCTTGCTGATACAGAGGTTCGGCTTCACTGTACCTTCCTGTCTCACGGTATAGTTCTGCCAGATTATTTAGGCTAGTGGCGACATCGGGATGTTCTGCCCCTAACAGGCGTAGTGTGAGTTTTAAATCTTGCTGATACAGGAGTTCGGCTTCACTGTACCTTCCTATATCCAGATAGAGTGCTGCCAGATTATTTAGGCTAGTGGCGACATCGGGATGTTCTTCACCAAAGTGATGTTTAATTGATTCTAAACACTGAATAAAGCAGGGTTCTGCTTCTTTATATAATCCTTGTCCTTGATAAAACCAGGCTAACCCAGTAAAAGCATAGATTAAATCTTCATCTCTAATGAATGCTGTTAGATGGTTGGTGACTTCTGCCAAATGAAGAATTAGAAGAGTGAGTTGTTGAATTAAATCACGGGTAGGTTGTTGGGGGATTTGCTTGGCTACTTCTACCATCTGCGCGGCAAAATTTGTTTTCATCTCATCCGCATTGCTTGACTCATCCAACTTCATTTGGAAATATTGCCGAATTAGCGAATGTAAACGGTAAACTCCTTGACTTTGCCGTTGTAATAAATGCAGTTTTAGCAAATCAGCAATGGCTTTCTCTCCAATTTCTTGCTGTTCATCATCTTCCATTCCTTCCACATCAAAAGGAATGTCAGCCAAAGCATATAAACTCAGCCAACAACCGAGATTTTTTGCATTCTCATCTAACTGTTCCCAACTCAAGTCAAAAGCTTCAGCCACACCGTATTCATAACGCATCAATGGGTTAGCCTTAGCCATTGCTTCATGTTCCAGTCGCTTTCTCTCTAACCGCTTCAACAGTGTTTGCAGTGATAAATCTGGCATTGTATCCAGATATCTTCCCACCAACTCTAAAGCCAAAGGCAAATATCCCAAGAATTTACAGATTTTTCTCGCCACTAAAGGCTCTTTGTTGAGTCGTTCTCTCCCCACCAGCGACTTTAATAATTGCATCGCCGCTAATGGTTTGAGAATACCCAGGCTTAATTGTGGCAGAGTTCTATCAAACCCCAAGCGAGTTGTGAGCAAGACTTTAAACTTAGATGAGTTTGCAGGTAAATAAGACTTCACCTGTGTTTTGTAGTCTGTGACATCATCAAACACCAGCAAAACATCCCCAGCATCCCACCTATCCCAGCAAAGTTTTACCCGATCTACTAATTCTCGGTCATCCGGGGCGATAAATTGAAACTTCGCTTCTGCAAATCTGAGAATTTGAATCCCGACATCAATACCCTGTGCTGATAACCAGCAAACCCCACCAGGATATTTTTGCAAGTTCTGTTGAGCATACTGGGTTGCAAGTTCAGTTTTCCCCACGCCACCCATACCCGCCACCGCCACGATCGCAACTTGCTGCGATTGTTGTATCATCTCGTGCAGTCGTTGTAATTCCGCCTCTCTCCCTACAAATCTTTCCCAAGGTACAGCCGGGGGGATATTGTGCTGAATTTCTTTTTTCGGCTGGGTGTCGGTAACATCGTTATATTTTGCTGTTAGGTAAGCCTTTAATTTTTCCAACTTCCCACGTTTAGAGGTAGCTAACTCAGAACAACTCTCGGCAAACCTTTTATATACCTCAGTCATGCGCTTTGTAAACGCGTCCTCACTAATATTAATGACACTGGCTAGTTTCGCTTCACCCTCACCAGAGTTTTTAGTGTCCAACCTGACTAAAAATGCTGCCGTTTGCTCTGGGGATAACTCATGTTTTGCTGCTTCTTGTCTTAAAAACTCATCCCATTGCATAGACAGCCTGAAAAATTTTGCTTGATTCTACTTATCTTCCACTTTGTTTCTACTTTATCTCGACTTCTCAGGAATCTCCGACTTTAAGGGCAGAAATAAGATTTACACAGTTAAGTTTTTCACTAACTTTGCCATGAATCATTATCATTTAACAACTGACGCTGTGTACAACGTTCTCTCGAACCTAACCCCCAACCCCTTCCCTGGTAGGGAAGGGGAGCAAGAATTAAAGCCTCTCTCCTGGCAGGGGAGAGGTTTGGAGAGGGGTTTCAACGATAATTTGCACATCGTTGCGTCAACTTCTACCAAAACCGCACAGTTAATTTCAAATTCCCCAGCTATCGAAAATCCCTCTGCTTGGATACGTGACGGAAATAGCCCCACAGAAATTATTCTCGCCACCGCCATTTTAAGTTCCTTATTAATGGGGGGAATTGCAGGTGTCATTGTGGCTATGACTGGTTTAGTCAAAACGATCAACCCAAGGACAGTAAACCAAAACGATCGCAAAACAAAACACACCCGAAAGGTTGTCAAATAATTTTTGACAAAGGTGCAATTTTATACCCTAATTCAGATTGTACAAAGAAAAGCGATATCTAACGACGGGCTACGCCTACACCCTCAATCAAAATTATAGATATCGCCTTTTACTAAACAGACTCTTTAACCACTCCGCCCCCTGTACCGGTGCGTTCTTTAGCCAAACTATCAATTGCGTCACCTAAAGCTGTGGTAAGGCTTTTGCGGGTTTGTGTGTGGGTTTCTTGCTCTGTTTTCAAAGCATGCAGCAAGCGATCGCGTTCTTGAATAACTGCGACTAGTTTGGCTTTTAAGTCTTCTACAGTCTTGATGGCGGCGAGTTCCTGCTGAATGGCTGGGATATTCGGAGAGTTAGGTAATGTTCCTGTATCAATCCCTTTGAGTTTTTGAATTTCTGCTTTGAGGGATGCGATCGTTTGACGGAACAAATCCGCATCGGTGCGGCGTTGTTCGGCTTCAGTGTTATAGAGTTTACGCCACTTCTCAGCACTTTCCCAGGCTGCATCGCGATCGCGCTGTTGTTCTACTACCTGCTGCTTGAGTGATTCAATTTCAGCTAACCATTGTTGTGTTAAATCTTGATTCATAGCTAGTGATTTTGTATTTAAGTGCAGTTATAAGCTATTACAGGCAAAATGATAAAAATTTTTGTTCTGTTTATATCCCCTTCCTCGTCTTGCTTGCTTTTAACTGTCTCAATCTCGGTTAAAACATATTGCATATCAAGTCTAGGATCTATTGCGGCGTATTCCTAGATGCGTCACTTTCTAGTCACATTTGCTTGCCATACTCAAGGGATAACAAGAACAAAATTATTTATATTTTTTTGAATTTTTAATAATCTCAATAATTTGATACAGGGAAATTATTCCCTATGACAGATGAGTTAGAGAATAGCACTTTTTATTCACCTCAGGATGAATTCAGTTGTTTGAGTTTTCTAACCTTAGTTATATTCGGTAATTTTGCAATTGTTTTATATCTAATTTATCTTTCTAAAACAAGCTTATGGATTTACAAGCAATTTTACACGGGATTTATGTTGCTGCAATGGCAATAGGTGCTTTCTATTTCTGGTCATGGCGATCACTTTGTGGAAAATACTCTTCAATTTGTAGACAATATCACCACTTTTGGCAGACCACAACGCCAGATATCTCGTAGAAAAGTGTAGCTTGGAGGTATAAAATGAGCCAATTTATCGGGCGTACTTGTTGGGCGATCGCAGAAGGTTATATTCCCCCATACAGTAATGGGCCAGAACCTCAGTTTATCAGTCACGAGACTGTATGTATTCTCAATGCTTGTAACCAAGATGCTCATGTAGAAATCACTATTTACTATAGTGACAAAGAGCCTGTAGGGCCTTATCGGGTAACAGTACCTGCGCGTCGTACCAAACACGTCCGCTTCAATGACCTGACTGACCCAGAACCAATTCCTCATGATACTGATTTTGCCAGTGTCATTCAGTCAGATGTGCCAATTGTTGTGCAACATACTCGGTTAGATTCCAGGCAAGCAGAAAACGCACTTCTTAGTACTATTGCTTACGCCAATAATTAGGTTGTTTGAATTTTGGATTTTTTGATTGTTCAATCCAAAATCTCAAATTCTTCTGCCTTACTTAATCACCAAACAATTAATCATTCTGCTTACTAGTCCATATTGACACGAAGAAAATGACGGCAATATCTGAAGTCATCACACAGCCACAGCAATGGCACAATTTACCAATATCCAGGGTAGCTCAAAACTTAAACACCAATCCAGAAACAGGTTTAAATTCAGACGAAGCCGCAAAACGAAAAGAACGTTATGGTGCAAATGAACTTAAGGGCAAATCAGGAACAAACCCAATATTGAGGTTCTTGCTGCAATTTAACGAACCGTTGCTATATATTTTGCTGATTGCGGGTGCAATCAAAGCCTTAATTGGACAGTGGGTAAATGCTTGGGTTATTTGGGGCGTAACTTTAATTAATGCCATTATTGGTTTTGCTCAAGAATCAAAAGCCGAAAGCGCGATCGCTGCTTTAGCTTCCTCAGTCCAAACTAATGCCACTATCCTCCGCAACGGTCAAAAGGTACAAGTTCCATCAACAGATTTAGTCCCAGGGGATGTGGTACTACTGACTTCCGGCGATAAAGTCCCAGCCGATTTGCGTCTTGTACAATCTCGAAATCTACAAGTTAATGAATCAGCACTGACGGGTGAGTCAGTTGCTATTGAAAAAAACACCCAAACCGTTGATGCAGATGCAGTTCTAGCAGAACGGGCTAACATGACTTATGCTGGTAGCTTTGTTACCTTTGGCACTGGTAAGGGAATAGTCGTAGCTATTGGAGAAGCGACAGAAACCGGGCGTATTTCTCAACTGATTACGCAGGGTACTAGTCTAAAAACTCCCTTAACGCGGAAATTTGATAAATTTAGCCGCAAATTGCTGTACATTATTCTGGGCATAGCTACGCTGACATTTGCAGTGGGGCTGGCATATGGCAATTCCTGGGCAGGAATGTTTGAAGCAGCTGTGGCTTTTGCTGTCAGTGCCATTCCTGAAGGATTACCTGCTGTCGTCACAGTGACATTAGCTATTGGGGTTTCCCGCATGGCGCGTCGTCATGCGATCGTCCGTAAATTACCAGCTGTGGAAACTCTAGGCGGTGCTACAGTCATCTGCTCCGATAAAACTGGGACGTTAACAGAAAACCAAATGACTGTACAGGTAATTTATGCGGGTGGTGAACAATACACAGCTACAGGTACAGGATACGCTCCGGAGGGAGAAATTTTAGCGAATGAACAACCAATAGAGTTGCAGAATTTTCCCGTTTTAGCAGAATGTCTGAAGGCTGGATTGTTGTGTAATGACTCGCACCTAGAACAAAAGGATGGACAATGGCAGGTTGTGGGCGATCCAACAGAGGGAGCATTGATCACTGCGGCGAATAAAGTGGGGCTGCATCGTCATCACTTAGAAGCGCAAATGCCCAGGCTAGATGCGATCCCGTTTGAGTCTGAGTTTCAATACATGGCAACTTTGCATCAAGGAGGGGGTCGGGAAAATTCCTCAAAAGCTAGAACTATCTATGTTAAAGGCTCGGTAGAAGCAATTCTCAACCGTTGTCAGCAGATGTTAGATGTTGAGGGAAACATGACCTCGGTTGATGCCCAAACCATACATCAAGAAGTTGATGCGATGGCGAAGTTGGGTTTGCGGGTGCTAGCTTTGGCGAAAAAATCTGTCTTGGCTGGTAAAGATGACCTCGACCATGCAGATATCGACAAGGATTTAGTATTCCTGGGATTGCAAGGAATGATTGATCCGCCCAGAACTGAGGCAATTCAAGCCGTAGAAGCCTGTCAGAGTGCAGGTATTCAAGTCAAAATGATTACAGGCGACCATGCTGTCACAGCACGAGCGATCGCCCAACGGATGGGTTTCAATCAAAATGGTGAAGTGTTAGCTTTTACGGGTAGTCAACTAGCTCAAATGGATGATTCCGAACTAGCTACGGCTATAGAAGATGGGTCAGTATTTGCCCGTGTTGCGCCAGAACAGAAACTCCGCATTGTCGAAGCCCTGCAATCGAAAGGCGAGATAGTGGCGATGACAGGGGATGGTGTCAACGATGCCCCAGCCTTGAGACAAGCAGATATTGGGATTGCGATGGGGGGTGCTGGTACAGAGGTAGCTAAAGAAGCCTCGGATATGATTTTGACCGATGATAACTTCGCTTCCATAGAAGCTGCGGTGGAGGAAGGGCGGACTGTTTATCGCAATTTATTGAAAGCGATCGCTTTCATCCTACCTGTTAACGGTGGTGAATCGATGACGATTTTGATTAGTGTGTTATTTGCCAGAGAATTACCCATTTTATCTTTACAAGTATTGTGGCTGAATATGGTTAACTCCATTGCCATGACTGTACCTCTAGCCTTTGAGCCAAAATCGCAACGAGTCATGCAACAACCACCACGTAGCCCCCGCGAACCTTTACTTTCTCGGAGTTTAGTCAAGCGCATTTTTGTAATTTCTGTCTTTAACTGGATTTTAATTTTTGGTGTCTTTGAATGGATAAAACAAACCACAGGTAATATTGATTTAAGCCGAACAATGGCGATTCAAGCCTTAGTAGCTGGTAGGTTATTTTATCTTTTAAGTATTAGTCAATTAGGAGTTGCGTTCATTAATCAACTGCGAGGAATCAGACAAACATTCAGCGATGCTTCAACAATCGCAATTGGCATTGCTACGACAATAGTGTTGCAGATAATTTTCAGCCAATGGAACTTGATGAATAATATATTCTCTACTGCTCCACTGAATTTGAATCAATTCTTAATTTGCTTGGTTGTGGGTTTACCTATGGTTCTAGTATCTGCATTAGTTAACCGCTTTGATCCTATTGAATAAAATCCGAGGCACTGTGGTAAATATCAAAGGTATCCGTAATCGGTTTAATAATTTTAAGAACCGTCGAATGTCGCCACAGCAATTAGAACAGATACGCAGTGATTTGTTAGACGAATCAACAATAAACACTAATTATATTGTGCTAATTTTTGGTTCTTGTGTAATTGCGACATTAGGATTGCTTTCTAATAGTGCTGCTGTGATTATTGGGGCAATGATTATTGCTCCTTTGATGTTACCAATTCGGGGAATGGGATTTGGAGCTTTAGAGGGAAATGTTATCTTATTTCGTAAAGCATTGGCTGCTATTACATACGGTACTATTTTAGCCATTGCTTTAGCTTGGCTCATTGGTTACTTAGTGGCACTCCCTCAATTTGGCAGTGAAATTATTAGTCGTTCTCGACCTACCTTATTAGACTTAGGAATTGCCGTAGCAGCAGGAGGAATTAGTGGTTTTGCTAAAGTGCAACCCAAAATTTCTGAGAGTTTAGCCGGAACTGCGATCGCAGTTGCCCTCATGCCACCAATTTGTGTCATTGGCTTAGGTTTATCACAAGTAAATTGGTCACTTAGCATCGGTGCAACTCTACTTTATCTCACGAATTTACTAGGAATCACTCTTTCCTGTATGCTGACGTTTTTACTCACAGGTTGCACCTCATTTAAACGTGCAAAAAAAGCCCTAGGATGGACGTTAGCTTTAACAGTGATACTTTTTATTCCCTTAAGTGTCAGTTTTTTTCAGTTAATTAGACAAGCCAGACTGGAAGTCAGTTTAAAACAAGCATTACTGAATAGAACTGTGAGCTTTCAACGGATGGTACTACTTGATAGTGATGTCAATTGGTTAACAAATCCACCACAAGTCCGTTTAAGCGTTCGCACCCAAGAACCCATAACACCAACTCAAGTGCAACTTTTAGAAAAATTTTTAGCAAGAGAAATGGGGCAACCTTTCATCTTAATTTTTGAAGTTGGTGAAATTGAGGAAGTTAGAAGTGATAGTCGAAAAAATATTCAGTAAATAACAATTAGTAATTGTTATTTACTCTGCACAATGATTAGGTCTGAAGATAGAGGTAATTTAACTTAAAAATGAATAAACTATCTATTTTAAATAATAATTTAAAGTAAAAATATGAACAAAATTGCTAATAAATTCAAAGTTAATTAATTTATCTATTTCTAATGCTCTATAGAGGGAAAATAACATGAGGGGATTAAAAGGGAAAAATGCCCTGGTTACAGGTGCAAGTTCGGGGATTGGTCAAGCGATCGCAATTCGCCTGGCGCAAGAAGGCTGTAATATCGCCATTAATTACCGCAAAAACCCGGAAGCAGCAGAAGATACAGAGGAAATGTCCATGCAAAAAGCCTGTGGCGATATTAATAACTGCGGCGTTCAATCTCTATTGGTACAGGGCGATGTCTCTCAGGAAGAAGACATCGTGGAAATGGTTAATATCGTAGTTGATAAATGGGGCAGTCTTGATATTTTGGTCAACAACGCTGGGATTCAAACCGAATGTCCATCCCATGAAATCAAAACAGAAGACTTTGACAGAGTAATTGGCATAAATTTGCGGGGTGCTTATCTGTGCGCCCGTGAAACAATCAAACACTTCCTTGCCCAAAATCGACAGGGAAGCATCATTAATATTTCCAGTGTTCACGAAATTATTCCCCGACCAATGTATGTCAGCTACTCCATCAGCAAAGGCGGAATGGAAAATATGACTAAAACTCTGGCGTTGGAATATGCAAACCGAGGTATTCGGGTGAATGCGATCGCACCAGGAGCAACTATCACCCCCATCAACGAAGCCTGGGTGAACGACCCCGAAAAGAAAGCTGTTGTAGAAAGTCATATCCCGATGGGTCGTGCAGGAACTTCAGCAGAAATGGCAGCAGCAGTAGCTTTCTTAGCATCTGATGAAGCCGCATATATCACGGGACAAACTCTATTTATTGACGGTGGACTAACGCTATACGCTGACTTTCGAGAAGCTTGGTCTGCCTAAGACAAATAATTTCAGCACTATTTTTATCTCAGATTGCCTCAGTTTTAGGGGCTTTCTTTTTTGGCGTTGTATAAATGCAGGATAATTTTAACGGTTTTGTGGGCTGGGTATCTTGCCATTGGTGTCAAGTTAAGGGAAATGCCCACCCCACAAGATTCATTCTTGAATTGAGCAACGCTTCTTAGTTTGTATGTGTACAAATTGTTTGGTCTCCAAGCTAGTATTTATCGGTAATTTTTAGCTAATTCCACCAAAACTTGATGTTGTGCGATCGCCTAGTTTCTGTCAGTCCTAACACAATTGCAACACCGCGCTAACTTTAAACTTAGGGTAAGATTACTGAGAAAGTCGCCAGTAGAAACTATACTCAAAACATTCTAGGCTAGTAGGTACAGACAAGCCCAAAGCTGTCATACCAGGATGTTTGTCTCTGGTAGGTTTTCGTCTTGCTCAACCAGCTGCAACTGTAGTTATGCCACAACCTCGTTTTGTCAGCTTCTTTCGCCACCTCACTTGGCGCACACTCAAGAAAACCGTTGCGAGAACCATTACCAGACGACTTTTAGGACTGGCTTCAGAAATTGCCTTTAATGCCATGTTATCTTTATTTCCGGCAATTCTGGCTATTCTCACTGCCATTGGACTACTAGAAGAATCTTTGCAAGACACCTTTAAACAACTAGCACAACAACTTAGTCAAATCGCACCAGACGAAGCAATAACACTGATTCGAGAATTTGCCAGCCAAGAAATAGCGCACCCTAAAAATAGAGGACTATTTTCTTTGAGTTTTGTGATTGCACTTTGGACTGCTTCTGGGGCTGTAAGTACCGCCATGACAGCATTTGACCAAATTCATCAAATTCCACCAGAAAATATTCGTCCCTTTTGGAAAGGGAGAATTATCTCTTTGGGATTAACCATAGGTACAATTTTGCTGTTAATGTTGGCTTCTTTCTTAGTATTTATCAGTGACCTGATTTTGGTATTTGTGGTCAGTGGTAATTCATCTTTAATTTTCTTATCGCATCTTTGGCAGTTATTGCGCTGGCCGTTGGCCTTGGGTATTGTGGCTACAGCATTTAGCTTTATTTACCGCTACGGCCCCAGCGTTTGGAACTCAGGTACACCCATCATGCCAGGAGCAATGCTGGCGGCTGTGTTTTGGGCGATCTTATCAGCGTTATTTCGACAGTATGTAGCAAATTTTGGTAACTATAACAAAGTTTATGGTGCTGTAGGGACAGTCATTGTTTTAATGCTATGGCTGTGGATGAGTGCCGCTGTTTTGTTAATTGGCGACCAATTAAATGTGATTGTAGGCGAAGATATGCGCTCTAAGATGTATAAAAATTATCTAAAAGATGAGTGACAGAAGGAGCAGAGAAGAAACTGTTAGGTATTGACTAATGACTAATAGCTAATGACTATGTGACAATGTTGGACAATTTTATTACAAGTGAGCGATCGCCTATTATGCCTCATGCTTCTCCAGCTGACTATCATACTCAAGCAGCAACTTTAAAGCGTCTACGTTTCTTAAGCCGTCTTTTAGATAAATTTATTGCTGTCCCTGGTACACCCATTGCGGTTGGTTTAGATCCCATTATCGGATTTATACCAGTTGGCGGTGATATTTTAGGCCTATTACTATCTACTTACATCATCATAGAAGCAGCAAAACTGGGTATACCTAAAAAAATCTTACGTAAAATGATAGTCAATATTATTATTGATAGTTTAGTTGGTAGTATTCCCGTGTTAGGTGATATTTTTGATTTCGCTTGGACAGCCAATGAATACAATATCAGGTTAATAGAAGAACACGTAAAATTTCCGCGTTAGAATGTAAGTAAATAATTTATTCTTACTATTGTCTGATTAACCTCAACCATGATAATAATTAGACTTCTGTAAACTGCCTGAAAATTTTTGAGATTACTCATTGATGAAAGATTGGTGGCAAGCAACTTTTCCCAAGGGACGGCAAAGTCTAGTTATTAGTGATGTTCACGGTTATCCGGTGCAGATTGCCTATGGGGAAAAAGGTACAGGAAAACCTTTATTTCTCTTACATGGCATGGGTAGTTGGAGCTATAATTGGCGTTATAGTGTAGCTTCTTTATCTAAGTATTTTCGAGTCATTTGTTTTGATGCTAAAGGCTTCGGTTTCTCAGATAAGCCTTGGTTACGTCGCGAAAAAAATGGGCATCAAGTTATTGAATTAGAAAGAGTTATTCAAGCATTATGCGATGAACCAGCCATTATTGTTGGAGAATCAATTGGGGCATTAATCTCTCTGGCTTTAGCACAAAAAAATCCCCAATTAATCGGTAGGTTAATTGTCATGAATGCGCCTATTTTTGCTGAACGCCTACCGCATTGGGCTATGGAAATACTTGCCCAAACTCCGTTAGAAGTCTTACAAGCGATCGATCATTTGCGCTTGGCTTATTTGTTTGCGCCACTAGTGCGAGAAGTGATGGCTATAGAAAGGCGCAAAGTGCTATTTGATCCCTCTATTCTGACCACAGAAGATGTCTATTGGATTACTTATCCATTTATTGAACTTCCTGGTACTCTGGTCAAAGTTGCAGAAGAATTACAAATAGCAGCCAAAGAAATTGAAGATTGGCAAGCGAATAAACCCAATATGCTCAGTCAAATTCAACAGAATTTAGACAAGATTGATTGTCCCACATTAATTTTGTGGGGCGATCGCGATAGTTGGTTTCCCTCTACTCATGGCGAGAAATTACACCAATGCTTACCCAATTCCCAATTTCAAATTCTCGATAACTGCTGCCACGATGCCTCCACTGGTGCAGCCAAAGTGGTCAATCAAGCAATTCTCAAATTCCTCCAAGATACGAATTTCGTGTAAATAGCTGTCATGAACTGCGTATATAAGAAAACAGGAAAAAGTCTTTTCCTTACACCCCTACACACGGCAGTTTGCTCAAGTCGGGAAACCCGCCCACGCAACTGCCTCCCCTATACCCTTACACCCCTACACCCCTTTTTCCAGTCAGAACAATGTGGACAACCCACCCAATAAAGAACAATGTAATAGACTATAACCCTCTTCCCTTCTGCCTTAAACTCTGTATCAATATGTTGAGGGATTTTAAAAATTGCCAATAAATAAAAAAATTAACAACTTATGCAAAGAAATATTAAGCCATAAAACCCTTTTAAATCCTACATTTTCACCTCTTGCTGTCTGCATCCCGTCTTCTGTGTGCCAAAAACAGCTAGCTGACGGCAAACACGGTATGAGATCATAAAAAAACTAAACTCAATGCAAGTTAGAGAAGTCCCAAGAGAATGGAAGCACGCAAGACAGTTATAATTACGGGAACCTCTTCGGGGGTTGGGTTGTACGCTGCCAAAGCTATGGCCAAAAGAAATTGGCACGTAGTCATGGCCTGTCGGGATGTGGAAAAAACCCAAAAAGCTGCCCAATCCGTGGGAATCCCCCAGAGTAGCTACACCATCATTCCCGTTGACTTATCATCTTTAGGAAGTGTGCGTTATTTTGTGCAGAACTTCCGCGCCACCGGCAGAACCTTGGATGCTTTAGTGTGCAACGCGGCAATTTATATGCCTCTAATTAAAGAGCCACTCCGCAGCCTAGATGGATATGAATTAACTATGGCCACAAATCATCTTGGCCATTTTCTGCTGTGTAACCTGATGCTGGAAGATTTGAAGAAATCATCTTCTCAACCTAGACTCGTAATTTTAGGAACTGTGACTCATAATCCCAACGAACTGGGAGGCAAAATTCCACCCCGTCCAGACTTGGGCGATTTGAGAGGTTTTGCTGAGGGCTTCAAAGATCCGATTACAATGGCTGACGGTAAGAAGTTTGAACCCGTAAAAGCTTATAAAGATAGCAAAGTCTGCAATATTCTCACCATGCGGGAATTGCATCGCCGGTATCACGAATCTACAGGGATTATCTTCAATTCTCTATATCCTGGATGCGTAGCAACAACAGCATTATTCCGTAATCACTATCCTTTATTTCAAAAACTGTTCCCCATCTTCCAAAGATACATCACAGGCGGGTTTGTCTCTGAGGAATTAGCAGGTGAACGGGTAGCAATGGTAACAGCTGATCCTGAATATGCCCAATCTGGTGTTTATTGGAGTTGGGGAAATCGTCAAAAGAAAGACCGCCAATCCTTTGTGCAGCAAGTTTCACCCCAGGCTAGTGATGATGCAAAAGCCAAGCGGATGTGGGATCTGAGTGAAAATCTAGTGGGACTTACACCAGTTAGTTCCGCAGCCGTTGCGAGATAGTAACGATGTCAAGATGCTAGGTTAACAATTAAATCTGATTTTGAAAAAAAGCTAATGCTTGACGATTGAGGAGGTATCAAACCTTCTTAATCGTCCTAACTTTACCTAAGTCTACATATTTTTCACGCCTTTGTAGCCTCATCGACACAAACATAGCCATACCCAATTGAGCCTATACCCTGAGTCAAGCCAGATTTAATTGTTTTGAGATTTTATTGACGAATCATCACTCACTCTCAACCCAAAGCAACTTTGATTCAAACCTTAATTTTACGCATACTAATACTTTCTTGTGGATAATCTTCCTCAGCAAAGTAGTAGCTATAGCGTTCATTTTGAGGAACAACACCGTTAACTACCTGTCCTAAGACATTTTGACCAGATTTTTCTAAAAAGTCTCTAGCGAAAGCAGCGTTAACTGAATCTACTACTCCCGGACGAACTACTAATAAAACACCGTCAGCCATTTGTCCTAAAGTAGCAGCATCAGCAGCAACATTTAAGGCAGGCGTATCAATGATGACAAAATTATAGCTAGCAGCAAAGTTGTCAATCAAAGTTGCCATGCGCCTAGAGTCTAATAAAGCCGCAGGATTGGGCGGTACTACTCCAGAAGTGAGGACATCCAAATGCTCCATAACTGGCTTAATCGCTATTGTAGTGTCTGCCTGCTCAACGATCACATTGCTAAGACCTTGACTATTATTGATATCCCAGAGTTTATGCTGTACTGGACGGTGTAAATCTGCATCTATGAGTAATACTTTATGTTCTTTCTGCGCTATCGCTGTAGCTAAATTAGCTGCTACTGTTGACTTACCCTCTTGAGGTACAGAGCTAGTAACAACGATCACTTTTAGCTCTTTATCAGCACTCATAAACCTCAGATTTGCTCTCAACATCCGGTAAGCTTCACTAATGGGAGAGCGAGGAAAATCTCTAATAATAATCCTTTGGTCGTAATACTCTATCCCTTCATTTTCGTCAGCATATTTTCTCAGTTTATTAACTTTAGGAATTATTCCTAATAAAGTTAAACCAAGGAGGGATCTAGCCTCATCAATAGTCTTAATAGACTTATCTTTGGCTTCCAAGATATATACAGTTGCCAGAGCTAATATAAACGCTAACAAGCTAGCACTCAAGTAAGGAATTACTGGCGAATTGATTGGCTCTTCCGGTGATTCAGCTAAAGAGATGATGCTGGCATTACCGACATTTTGATTTTCTGCAATCCGGCTTTCTTGGAGTTTTTGTAACAACAATGAATAGGTAACTTGAGCCGCTTGAACTTTACGTTCTAACTGACGTTGTTGTTGTTCTAATCTGGGTAGGTTATTGAGTCGTTGTTTATAGGCAATTTGTAAGTTAGATAAAGTAGTAGCTTGCTTGGCTGCCCCTAGACGAATTGACTCTAATTCTAATAATCTGGCGGATAGTTGCTGTTTTAATGCTCCTAACTGTATATTCTGATTTAGTTGAGATTGATTTGTGCCTACAACCTGATTGACTCTTTGTTGCAATAGCTGATTTAAGGAAGCTATCTTTTCTTCTAAGTCAATAATTTGTGGGTGTGTGTCTTGCAAAACCGTGCGTCTAGCTGCGAGTTGCGATTCTAGTTGTTGAATTTCTTGAAGAATATTTTGTACTCCTAAAGTCTGACTCAGGGAAGTTATCATTACTGCCTGTTGTGGGTTCATACCGAGTTGTTTACGGATTTCTTGAGACTGTGCCTCACTATCAGCAACTCTAGATTGTGCCGCATTCATTTGTTGTTGTAGTTCTGTAATGACTTCCAGTGATTTTGTTGCTTCTTCTTGTAGGTTGACAACTTTATACTTTTCTTTAAACCTTGCCAGTTCTGCTTCTGCTCGGAGAACTACTAATTCCGCGCTTGGCAATTGCTTTTCAATAAATCTGCGAGCTGCTGCGGCTTCTGCTCTTAGGGAAGACACATTCTGCTCTAAGTAAATTTCTATGAGAGTATTAACAATTTTGGCAGATGTTTCAGGGTTAGTATCCTGGTAGGAAATTTTTAGCACATCAGTGCCTTTAATTTCTCTGACATTTAGTTTTTTGAGGAAATCTTTAGTTTTTAAAGTTTTACCTTGAGTATTTTTTAGATTAAGTCGGTTGATGGTTTTTTTTACAAATGGTATGGAAGTTACAATCTCTGCTTCTGTATTTAACGGATTCGTCCTATTATCCTGAACTAAAGGTTCTAATTTACTTAGTTCTGTGCCTACTCCTGTTAATGTGGAAGTTGTATTATTTCTCTGAAATTTTAGTTTTGCCTCTGCTAAATAAGCAGGTCTTTGCACATAAGAAAAAGCCATTAGGGAGACTAAGAAGCTAGGGGCAAAAACAGCTAATGCCATGCCTCCACGACGCTTAATGATGTACCAAGACTTGTCAACCAAGGAAGTAGATTCTTGATTTTCCATGATAGGTAAAATTAATTCAAGCTTGTATTGATCTGTGAAACCGAATATTGCTCTAGCAGTGAAATTCAGTTGTTAATTCAGCAAGATACAGTTAATGCTAAAGCAGTAATAAATGATTTTGATTTTTATGAGTGCCATAGTGAACTGTCGTAATTCCATCAATGACTCTGGCTAATTCTTCGCTGGTCAAATTAGAGCCAGAAGGTAAGCAAAGACCGTGTGCAAACAAATCTTCTGCAACTGCACCGCCAAAATATTCACACTCAGAAAATACAGGTTGTAGGTGTAAAGGTTTCCATACCGGGCGGGATTCAATTTGCTGTGTAGCCAGTGCAAGACGGACTTGTTCTCGATTTGCGCCAAAAGCCTCAGAATTTATGGTTAGACAAGTTAGCCAGCGAGTGGATCGTCCATAATTAGCTTCTGGCATGAATTCTAATCCCGGTAGTTTTCCTAAAGTAGAAGCATACATTTCAAAGTTATGTCTTCTAGCTGCAACTCGCTCATTGAGAGCTAACAATTGACCACGACCAATACCAGCTAAAACATTACTGAGGCGGTAGTTATAGCCAATTTCTGAATGTTGGTAATGGGGAGCGCGATCGCGTGCTTGGGTGGCTAAGAAACGAGCTTTTGCAGCCAATTCTGGTTCTGGAGATACTAGCATCCCACCACCAGAAGTGGTAATGATTTTATTGCCATTAAAAGAGTAGATTCCAATGCGCCCAAACGTCCCAGGTGAACGTCCTTTGTAGGTGGCACCTAGACTTTCTGCTGCATCTTCAATCAATGGAATGTCATATTGATTGCAAGCTGCCAAAATTGGGTCTATGTCTGCACTTTGCCCATATAGATGTACTACTATTACGGCTTTGGGCAACTTACCCAAGCGATCGCGCTGTTCTAGAGCTTCCCGCAGTAAGTCGGGATTCATATTCCACGAAATGCGATCGCTGTCAATAAATATCGGTTTTGCTCCTTGATAAACTATGGGGTTAGCAGTAGCAGTAAAAGTCAGAGTAGAGCAAAACACCTCATCTCCAGCCTCTACTCCAACCAATCGCAGAGCCAAATGCAAAGCCGCAGTTCCAGAACTCACAGCAGCAGCATAAGCAGCACCAGTAATTTGACAAAATTCCTGTTCAAAAGCATCAACATGAGGGCCAACAGGTGCAATCCAGTTAGTTTCAAATGCTTCTTTAACAAAGTCTAATTCATAATTACCTATATGTGGAGTTGATAAGAGAATTGGTTTATTCATGGTTCAATCCCCTAACTTTAGTTATGAAGTTACACTTGTAACTCAGCAATAAGGAAACGAAATCCTACCCATTTTCTTGATAACGATAAGTAGGGAAATATTGAGAATTTAAGAGATGATCTACACTAATATCTAAATGTTTAGCTCGCAATTTAACCAAAGAATTATATTTTTCTTCATTTGTAATTAGGCGTAATGTTAAAAAGGTATAGGTTTGTTTAGAGAAACCAGCTTTAAAGTTATATACTCCATCTTTAGCTCCTCCATATCCACCTCCCATATGAAAAACTTTATTACCGCGTTCTTTTGCCCAATAGCGTATATGATCAAACAGTAACTTATCAGGAGATAATTTTAAAAATTTATTTCTTGTTCCGCTTAAATAAGATTGTACTATTCCGCAGCATTCGGTAAATAAGCAGGTACAAGCTATTTCATTTTCAAATTTAACAATACCTAGATGTATATTATCGCTGAGATTCTTTAATAAATATGAAAAATATTCATACCCAAAATAATATATCTCTTTAGCTGAAACACGTTGCATAGTTTCATTATAAGCTTCTAGAAACTCATCAAAATATTGTTCAAATGAAACTATGCTTGCTTCCAGTCCAGACCGTTTGTGTCGATTAATTACTTTCCGATATTCAGACTTAGTTTGCATCCAAATTTCTTCAACGGAAAGAGTTAAATCAACACCAATAGTCTCACCGGTAACATTGCAAATATCAGACTCATATATTTCATGCAGTCCTGCATTCAAGATCGGATGAAGTCGCAAAAATGCTGAACAGATATTCTGAGAACTTAATATAGATATAAACTCCCTCATAGCTACTTTTAAAAACTCCGGTGAAATAGATGCTGAATCACTCACTAGAATGCCAGGATATCCGTAGGGTGAAACAATATCAATAATGTCTGATTCTGTTTCTCCTCCAAATAATTTATCGTCACATTGACGCAGTAAATAAGGCACAAAAAATTTATTTTCACCTTCAGTAATCAGAATAGCTTGTGCAATGCTTTGAGTTCTTTGAGACTCCAAGTAGACATACTCTTGTTTATGAAAAATATCATGACGTATTTCTTGCAGGATTTCACACCACAAAGGATTTTCTATATCTATAATTTGAACTTTCATACTATAGAACTCCTATTTGATTTTTGAACAGATATAAGACCAAACCCTAAAGCTCTATTTTCTAATCTCCACCCCCTCTTCTCTGCTTCTAAACTATGCAGTCCAATTCAATAATTAAATAAAATTATTATATGTAATTCTTGCAGATAAATATTAATCACATCCAGCTATAAATTACAATCCACATGCAACATCCTTTAGCAATTTTCAAATAAAATCTTGATTGTTACTAAGACTGTATAACTATGTAATCATAACTTTATTTGTTCTGTATTGCTAAAGAGAGATGAAACTAATAATTAGGCAAAAATTGTTACTTGTTCTCAAAGTAAAATAATATTAATTTCATCAAATCTATGCAGCAAAAGTATCACAGGATGATGATGACTTTACCATTAATATCAGAATATTCACTCTTAATCATTAAGGGTAAAGCCAAAAATTACTAAATTACCGATTTTCGATTTCCTTAGAGCTTTTTATCAATCAACTTGTCTAGAGTTTCTGTATCATCTTTACTATGTGATAGTTGATGCTTCTTTTACTCCTTGATAGAAGCATTCATCAATGTCATAAATCTACTTTCTCGATTGATGTGAAACTAGAAAATTTCGCGTACTAAATAAAAAGCTTCAGCTGCAAACTTTCCAACAGTGCTACCACGTAAAATAGCCAATGCTCTTAAAGCTTCTTCAGAACGTTCGTGAGGAAAAGGCTTGATTTGTGAAGCGTACATTTGCATCGCTTGTAGTTTAGTTTCTAGATAATCAGAAATATCAACAAAAACATTAGGAACAAAATTGGGTGTTATGTAAGGAGCATTCCAGTTAGTTTCAGACATAGTTTCATAGCAATAAATAGCTTTGGGAGCAAAATTGTTAATCGGTCTAGCTGCTACTAAAGATGATAAAAAAACTATCTGGTGATCTAAATGAATATCACCTGTAAATGGTATGAACAACCTATCTGGTTCTACTTGTTTATAGACTTGAATAAGTTGTTGATTTACGTCACTGTGGGGAACACTATCTAGTCCAGCTGCTGGTAAAGAGAGGAAGATAGTTTCTTTTACACCTAATAGTTTATGAGCTGCTAAAGCTTCTTGTTTATCCTGTTCAATGACTGCTTGTGTATGACCTTGAGTGATGGTTACTACATATACTTCATCCCCATCAGCAGCAAATCGAGCCATTGTTCCTCCAACACCTAGGACTTCATCATCAAGGTGAGGAGCTATTACAAGTATTTTCATTTTTATAATTTCCTGATTGAGTTGTGCTTTGTCAAATTCTAGAGAAAATTTCTAGTTTCTGAACCGCAGCAAAAAAGCGTATCCAAAATTGAAAGGTTTGGAATAAAACCCAATTCTGGGAAAACCTGTGTGTAGTTTGGATAACTAAACTCTTGCCAAAATATATCAATATTAGCATCGGCAAATGCTTGCATATCCATATATTGTCTACCTCCAGCACCTGATAAATAAGCAGTCGCTTCTACAGCATGACAAATATTAATTAGGAGTTCAGATTTGTTACCATCAAGTGCTAAATCAGAGAGATAAATTATGGGTTTATGAATCTCTAAAATATCCATTACCCATTTAATCATTCTCATATTGAGTTCACAGAGATTCACCCATTCTTGATTAAGTATTTGCTCAATTCCTGGACTATATTTCTCAAAATAAGGAGTGCGTGAATAGTTGGTTACAATAGCATTCCAGTGCTTCCTTGACCAAGGAAACTCTAAATTGATTTCCATTGTATTAATCAATTCTTCCTCTCTGGAACGATGGTAGACTGGTACAGTAAGCCATTGAGAACCTTGACTAGTTTTGATTTTGTTACGGTGTTGAATACCCCGTCTCTCAAACTGTACACTGTCCATCACCACAAAAATATCACCTTGGTTTAGTTTGTGAAAAAAGCCCAGATAAGGCAAATACTGTGGTTGGTGAATCACTGCGACTTTCATGATTTAAATACCTTAACTTTCTGACAAATTGTTATCCTGTTCGTAGACACCTTCTTGACGCAGTACAACTGGAATGGTGCGAAGAATAATAATTATGTCCAACCAAAAACTCCAGTTGTTTACATACCAAACATCTAACTGAATTCGTTTATCTAAATTATTTAGTAATCCACCATTTACAGCTTCCCATGCGGTTAATCCTGGAGGCATGAGTAAGCGTTTTTTTTGCCAATTGGTATAGGTAGATAAGCTTGAAACTAATAGGGGACGAGGGCCTACTAAACTCATATCTCCACGCAGAATATTGAATAGTTGAGGTAATTCATCTAAATGATATTCCCGTAAGAATTTACCAATCGGTGTAATGCGGGGATCACCTTTGAACGTATTAAGACCAGCACCAATATAGATAGCTCCATCAACCATTGTGCGAAATTTATAAATCACAAATGGTTTTCCTAATCTTCCTAAACGTTCTTGACAAAATAAAACTGGGCCAGGAGAGCTAATCTTAACTGCTAATGCAATTATAAAAAACAGAGGTAATAAAATGATAATTGCTACACTGGCTAATATTATATCTAATAACCGTTTCAAGAATAATTGATTTTTGAAACTTTTATGTTTTGTTAGATATTCTTCTTCAGCTACTTGCCACTTTTCTGTTGTCCAAAATTCGGCGTTAAGATTGCCATCATCTTCTAAAAGATTGTGACTGCACAAATTAGTATTCATCATATAACTCACTTATTTCTAAAACAATCCACAAGCAACAAATTTCTCAATTGAACCTAAAAGAACGCTATTCAAGTCAGTATGATTAGCGAATTAGGTTATCCATCTTGTGAGATGGGTATTTTGTCCGTCCCGAAGATAGGACGGGCAAAATGCCCATCCCACAAGAGAATTTGGGAGATTTATGTTAAGAAGCCCTGAATCAAAAAAGCTTTACTTAGATATCAAAGAGCTTCTGCATACAAAGTTTCATGTAGTTGCAATATCTGTCGGAGATCATAAATAGCCATCATTTCCTGTCCACGCTTACCCATAGCTTGAGCTTCGTCAGGATGCTCTAATATCCAACTCATTGCTGAGGCAAGTGCGTCTATATCTCCCACCTTCACAAGCAAACCACAGCCTGTTTCTAGTAAATCTCGAATCCCTCTAATGTCCGTACCGATCGCAGGAATTTGCAAACAAAAGGATTCCATCAAACTTCTTGGTAGTCCTTCTTGTTCAGAAACCAGTACTGTGGCTACTGAAGCACGGAGTAACGTCGGAATATCCCGCCGGAATCCCAAAAAGCGCACCTGATTCTGCACTCCCAGTTCACATGCTAATTTCTGCATCTGCTCTTTTAGCACCCCATCTCCCACAAAAGCCAAACAAGCTTCAGGTTTAGCCAACCGAGCCATAGCTTTCAACATATCTGGATGGCGTTTGCGGGGAATGAATTCAGCTATAGACAGAAAAAGTTGTGTTTCTAATGCTAATCCCATTTCCTGACGGACTTGCATCACATCAGCATTGGTCACAGTATTGATATTGTAGCGATCGCTATCTACCCCAATTCCAGGCATATAGCGGACTCGTTCCTTTGGTAGAATCTGGTATTGTTTAGCGGCTTCTTCATCTTCCCGATTGATAGTGACAATGTAGTCTGTCCAACGTCCGGCCAGCTTCTCCAGAGTTAAAAAAATAGCATTTTGAAGTGGTACACCTCCAAGATAAAAATTAAACCCGTGAGTCGTGTAGATGATTTTGAATTTCCCCTGTTTTCTCAAATCTTTGAGAGCATAGCGAGTGACGAAAGCCGCTACTGCCATATGTACATGAACTATGTCATATTTTTCCCTTGTTACGACTGCTCGGATTTGTGGAGGAGCAATCAATAGATTTGTCTTATCTAGTGGGTTGCGTGAAAAATCCACATCCCAAACGTGATCAAAAGCCTGCAAGCATTCAGTAGAAGTAGAAACTCCATTAGCCATAGCATCTACTCGCCAACCCTGAGCGCGGAAGTGGGCAGCAAAAGGCAGGAGAAAGGCTTTGAGGCTATTGGGAAGGGCAGTGATAATTAACAGGCTCTTCATGGTTTGTGTGTCTTCAACCAAGTTTCAGTTTGATTGCAAAGATAGAGGTAAAACTCAAACCTGCGCTGACGCAGGACTTGCTCCGTGTATTCTCTGGCTTTTTGCAAATTACGAGTTGACATCTGGGCTAGACGTTGTGGATTAATCACCACCTCACGAATTTTTTGCGCTAAAGCAGTCACATTTCCCGGTGCAACCATATCCTCTGGCGGTATGAGTTCGGGAAATCCACCCACTGTAGAGCCGATGCAAGGTAGTCCCCTCGCCATAGCCTCAATCATTGCTCTAGGTAAACCTTCTTGATGAGATGGCAAGACGAAAAGATCCGCTTGATCCAATGCAGCACGCACGGCATCTCCAGCTGGTAACTGACCCCGAAAATCAACACACTCTTTTAAGCCTAGTTTTGCTGCTCGTGTTTCTAGTTCTTGTCTATGCTTGCCATCCCCAACCAAAACTAACTTGAGTTTCATTCCCTCCTGTACACAATGAGCTACAGCATCAATTAACACATCTGGTGCTTTATAAAGTTGTGCCAGCGTGCCGACACTGATGATAGTAAAAGTATGGATTTCCTGCTTGGGTATGCGTGGAGCAGAGACGAAGACCTCATCCGGTAAATCCACACTTGAATAGTGTGTGGAAAAAGCATTCTTGGCTGGTGGATATCTATGTTGCAGGGCTTTTTCTGTGACATAAGCAGCTGCACAAGCTCCAGCGCATTGCCTTCGTAATTGACGAGGAAACCACAAGCGAAAGACAGGTCTTAAAGGATGCTTCACAGAATTGGGTGCAAACACATCATATGGGTCTGCTACAACTTCCACTCCATAGGGATAGTGATGTTGGTCTAAAATAGGTTGGAGATGGTTAGCAATTTGCGAAGAAACACGCATAATTATGGCATCACCAAACACAAAAGCATTTTTAACTGTCTGTTCCACCTGTCTGGCTTGAGAAAGGTACTGCTTTAGTCCTACGTAGTCAGGTAGAGGTATAAAGGAAACGCGATCGCCATCCGCCCTTTGATAATCAGGTGAAACTGAATCAACTGCACGCACACGGGCTACCACACGCACATTCTCAAAAACTTCCAAATAACGCTTCCAGAATGAGTGGGGAAAAGTTGTCTGCGTCCACACTGCTCCGTCAGGAGTCTGCTCAAAATGATGCTCCAAGGTGACAAGAATATTCATATTTTTTGCTTTAACCAAATTTCTGTTTGCTGACGCACATATCGCTAGGATACAATCCGTCGCTCGCGCTAAATTTCATCTGCATACTTTTTGGCCGTCTCTAGATTACGCGCTGACATAGAAACGATACGTTCTAGATTGGTTAATACTTCCGAAAATATCTACTCAGTAATTAACTATGTGATGCGTCTGAATATCAAAAGTGACATAGCAAAATGGGCAGTAGATATAACTAAAACTGGCTTATGTGAATCTTGAATTTATTCAATTATAACATCAGTTAATCACATTATTTATCGTAGTGATTCTGATATATATTTATCTTTTTACCACTGGTTACATATAATTTGTTTTCCTCGATTTGGCATTTTGATGTACATTTATCGAATAAAAATATGCCTCCTTGCATAGTGTTATTAATCTGATTATCTATCATTGAATTTTGGCTAACATACATATTATTTATATTTTTACCGAGGAGCATTGCTGCTCGGTAATCATCATGAAAATTACCATTGCTCTTACCTGGATTGACAATTGTATTTTTTGATATTTCCAAGTTGGTAATAGGCATAGATATATATATGCCACTAGCCAGAGGATTATTGATTTTATTGTTTGAAATCAGGATATTTTCACTGCCAATATTTTGATGCTGATCTCTCCATAATCTGATTCCACTTGTAGTATTGTCTCGACGACGACCTTGTTGCAATAAATCCTGAAAGGAAATTTGATTATTAATGATCCTCAAGTTTTTTATAGGAGCATCTGAATCTGGTTCTAGTGCAATACCCGCACCAGGTGTATTACCCCATAAAGAACGCCAACCATCAATATTTAAACTAATTTGATTATTAGCAACATAGCAATTACTAATTGCTGGGTTTGTAGTATTACCATGACTAAAAAATGACCAGATCACAATGCCAGAGTGTGCTTCATTGATGACATTGTCTGTTACAACCTGATGATCTGAACTTTTAGCGTAACCAGTAATATATATCCCATTAGTAAAACCAGTAATGAAATTATTAGTAACTATATGTTGATCTCCATGTATCTCAATTGCCGTTCTTGCTCCTTTTGTTCCAGCTCCTTCTCTAGATGAAAAATGATTATTGACAACGGCTATACGCTTACCATGAGTATAAATAGTTGAATGGTCGTAATCCACTTTTCCCCCTCCAATGAGTTTAAAGTGATTATTTTTAATAGAAACTTCAGATACATTACCATTCACGGTAATAGTATTAGCATTATTTTGATTTTTAAATAAAGAATTTTGGATGTGAATTCTTGAACCGATAAAAATTCTGACAGCATATCTCATTTGGTCTTTTTTATCACTTAAATCTGCTGCTGATTTCACTGGATTATTAGCTCCATTTCCATCAATTGCTAAGTTATCTATAGAAAAATCAGATAGGTCAGAATTTTTTCTTTCTCCTGCGAAGATTGAATCATAATTACCTTGTTGATCAGCAAGCTTGATCAAACTTTCTTGATTGCCATCTCCTTGGAGTTTAACTTGTCCACGAATTGTAATTGCGTGTGATTTAGCAGGGATAATCTTGATTTTGTACTCGCCCTTGGGAAAGAATACAACTCCTCCTCCTGCCTTATACACAGTATCTATGGCGTTTTGAATGGCGTTTGTATCATCGGTGATATCATTGGCGATCGCTCCAAAATCTTTAACAGAAACTATCAATTTTGGTTCAGAAGGCTGAGATGTTAGTTGTAGTGCTTGTGAGATTTGCTGATTGACATTCTGTTGTGTGTTTTTAACCATGAGAACAGGAATGAATATGGGAAATAAAACCGTGAGAATTCCTAGAGAGGGAACAGCTAAAATTTTCATCAAAATTAATAAATTATGTTTTTGATTTTTCATCATACTCACTACCTAATTTGTATGTAATGATATTTTTAGAAAATAATCTTATTTCCTTAGCCTTTTTAACTCAGAATTGTTTAGCCAACAAACACCAATATAAGGAATCAGCGAGTACCACACTAAAGGACGTACCACCATTGCAGATTCAGCACGAGCATAAAACAGAAAAAATGAAATAAAACTAGCCAGCATTGCCATTTTTGCGTGATCGCAAGATGTATTTGCCCATAACATTAATTTGATGTATAGAAAACCAATTATTCCTAAGGTAATTGGTGTACCAATCCAACCAAAGTTTAAGTAAGCTTCAGCAATAAAGGAGAATCCGTAACTGCCGCCCATAGCAGCAGTATATGGATTTAATTGCTCAGTTAACCAATGGTTTGGAAGACCACGAGCAACACTTGGATGGAGTTTGCCAAAAATATTAGGTATGAGGGTAAATAAAGCATAAAAATAATCAGCCCCCATTTGAAATTCTCTATCTCTAGGAACTATTTGAAGAGTATAAGCAACTGTGAGCATAGAAGCTCCCATCTCTGATATAGAGGCTATGAATGGATTATCTATGGAAGAAAAAGCCTCTAGTAAAAAATCTATGGATAACCTGTCTTCACCAACAGTGTTTCTCGTAATTGCAACTAGCGGAAAAATAATAAATAGTATGAGCGAACCTATACTAATTAAAAAAGTTTTTGGTATAGGTTTAATAACCTGATGCCATAGCCATGCTAAAGCAATTAATGGCATAACGGCTTGATTTCTTTCACCCGAAAAAAACCTAACTATTGCGTAGAGAATGATGATACTTACGGATATTAACCTACCTTGAGGTTTGTGCTTACTTCCAGCCAATAAAAATAGGGATGAGGGAATGATAAAATCAGCTAGAACTTGAGGAGCAGCATTAAAACTTGTTGCGGATTCTTGTTGATAAAGTGAACTATAGCCGGAAGACATTACATAAGTAATAGTCTCTTTAAGAACGACTATAGCAGGTAAAAAAGATATACATAATAACCGCGAGCCAATTACATAACAATATCTATCATTGGTATGAGTAGATTGTATGGGATGTTTTACTTTGAAAGTAGCAAGACTAATTAATGCCCCCAAGTGAAAAGCTCCAAACCCAATAATTACTAAGAAAATTGTATTTAGGAGAGTATCTGATGATAAAGAGGGGACATCTAATGTTAAATACCAATTACCTAAACCATTTTCGTTTAGATGAAAAATCTCTAGCATTGCCTGTCCAGCATTAAATAAAAAGGCAGACAGCAAAAACAATGTATAGGGATTAAACAAACTTTTTGTGAGTAAATACCATGACCAAAAAGACCAAATAGTCAGTCCACATAATATACAGCAAAAAGGATAAATCAGTGATTCTGGTTGATAATTAAATGGTTCATAGAGAAATCGAAACAGAATCAAAGCGATGAGTAGAAAACATTGGATAGTAATGATAATTACCAAGTCATATGTATTTGGCTTGACAGTTTTTGTGGCATTCATCAACATAAGTTTTTACAAGTGCTTGTACACTAGAGGAAATATTAAAGTCGCTGTTTTTCAAGATAGCTAGACTGTCTGTTTGAGTGATTCTTGATTGGGAATTCCTTACTGCTAAAACTGCATCAGCCCAGACTCTAGCCGGTTGCGACAGACTAATTTTCTGCACTAGAGGCTTGATTTTCTGAAGTTCGTCTGTAATGACATCAGATAATATCAAGGGTAATCCAGCTGCTTGAGCTTCTATGCTGACTATTGGTAAACCTTCATGAAGCGATGGTAAGAGAAATACATCCATAGCTCCCATCATAAGTCGGGGAATATCAGAGCGAGTGCCTGCAAAGATCACGCGATCGCCTAAACCCATCTGCACAACTTTTTGGTAAATCTCTAATTGCAAATAGCCTTCTCCCAACAGTAACAAGCGCATTTGCGGTTCTCGTTTGGCAATTTCGGCGGCAATTTCGATTAAAAATCGATGATTTTTTTGGGGATGGAATCTACCTACATGACCAATAACGAAGGCATCGGCAGGTATACCAAATTCAGCCCGGATAGCTACCCGATCAACAGTATTCTCAAAGGGTTTGAGGTCAATACCAAAGTAAAAAACTTGCCAGCGTGAGTCATCTTGCCACTGAGTACCAAACAAATCTGCGGTTGCTTGGTAACTGCATCCACAACCCAAGGTGGCGTTGTGGGCAATTAAAGATTTCATGAAAGAACGATACCAACGTCGATATAAGCCTTTTTCCTGAGCAGAAGTATCGTTGTGACTGTGGGCAATACGGACAGGGACACCTGCCTGTTTTGCTAAGTATAGGACATAGCCACTAAAGTGATGCAGGTGACTATGAACGATGTCATAAGGGCCGAATTCGCGCAGAATTCGTTTAATGTTAGCGGCGTACACCCACGGATACTTACGTTGTAGAGGACAAGAGATAATCTGAGAACCGAGACTGCGAATCTCTTCATCGTAAGCGCAAGGTTCTGTGGTGTGGACGAGGAAGTCCATTTGGAAGCGATCGCGATCAATGTGTCGCAAAATGTGCATCAACCAAGTTTCTATTCCACCTCTGACCATCCCCCCAACTACGTGCAGGATACGGATGGGACGCTGTTGTGTGAACGACTGGTGAGAATCTTTGTGATCTATGTCTTTTATTCTAGTGAAAGTATTCATGTCATAACCTCTTTACATACTGCTAAATATCAACAAACTAGGGAAGGTTTTGAGGTTGGGGAAGCGGTGTATTTAGTTTGTGTATTGCATAGATGATGACACCCGAACTAAAAATTGCTTGGACAATTGCAGCTACAATTAGAGCGATCGCTGCACCTTGCAGTCCCCAAACAGGAATTAACCACAGACAAACTACAGCCGAGGTCACTGTCACCGAGGCAAACAAAGGCATTTGGATGCGAAAGTACCTTGCAGCAGTCATCCCATAACCCAAGAAAGAAGATATGTAGTCGATTCCGGCGGCAACCATCAGCCAGACAAAGACTTTTGTATACTGAGCATACTCAGGTCGATAAACAATAGTGAGAATTTGCCTACCAGCGACCAAAACGACGAAGACACCGACTCCTCCCATCAACAAGGCAATTCCTACCAGATGAAGCAGCAACCTACGAAAAGCAGCCCCATTTCCCGCCACATAGTATTTTGCTAACCGAGGACTTGCTGATTGTCCCAAAGCGTTTACTACCATGCTTCCGGCTACCATGAGGTAAGATATAGCAGCAAATACCCCCAATTCTCGTTGACCTACATAGCTATCGATAAAGTATTTAGGAATATTTGTGTTGAGGGAAATTAGCATCATGACGAAACCCATAGGTAAGGCTAGCCATACAAGCTTAGATAGGGTTTTGAAATGCCATCGGGGGCGTAAGGCTAATCTGTCTGAACTCAATCGTTTCAAAATATATGCACCAGTAGGAATGTCGTAAACAACTAGAACAGCAGCCCAAGCCAACACCAGCCCCAATACACCCCACACCAAATGGTCTGACAGATAGACCCCCAAACCCAAAAGCAGCAACGATAGTGATCCTTTAATCATTAACGATATCGCCATCCGATCCATCCGTTCATGCTGCTGAATTAGTCCGTAATACACATCACTAATAGACTCAAACCCTTTTGCTAAACCAACTAGCAAAATAATTAGCGATGTCTCCCATTGGTATCCAGATATGAATGTAATCGTTGCAATGATGATCAATGCCAATGTTGTACCTAATAACCTCAGACCAAGATAATCTCGAAAAACATATTGTTTTTTAGCATCTGTGGCTTGAACAGCGCGTAATTGTAGATTGGTAAACATCATCACGGGTGCAGTAACTGCTAGACCCAAAGTAAACTGTCCAACCATTTCTGGACTACCGAGTTTCGCCAAAACTACAAGCATTCCCCACTGACAACCGGCATAAACAGTATTACCAATGAATGTCCAGGAAAAGTTGCGCCGTAGTGATAGGGGCTGATTTTCTGGCATATACTTCTGTAAAATTAGTTCTCGACTTTTACCCTTTATTTAGTTTGCGGTTCCACACTGGCTAAAATATTTCCTGTGGTATTAGCTACTAGAGAAATATTATTTCTCGCATCTGATATCCAAGACTTTTCGGGATATTGAGGTTTGTATCCTATTACCAGTTGCTCTAGTAAAAGGATTATGGATCTATGATCATTTTTGCTAGCGGCTGAACATAGTGCTTCTACATTCATTGCTAGATTGATAGGTAAGATGCGACTAGCATTTTTCACAATCAACAGTTTTTGATGTTCAGTCGGTTCATATTCTTCCCCAGCAATAAACAGTTCCTCAAATAACTTTTCCCCTGGTCTTAGCCCTGTAAATAAAATGTCAATTTCTTTGTTGACTTCATATCCCGAAAGACGAATTAATTCCTTTGCTAAGTCCACAATTTTTACAGGTTGACCCATATTCAGCATGAAAACTTCACCACCGTGGCCTAAAACTGCTGCTTGCAAAACTAGTTGTACAGCTTCGGGAATAGTCATGAAATAACGGCAGATATCAGGATGAGTTACTGTCACTGGGCCGCCTGCGGCAATTTGTTTTTTAAAAGTAGGAACTACACTACCTCGACTACCTAAAACATTACCAAAACGTACTGCAACATAGGGTCTGCCACTATCTTTTGCAGCTTGTAGCACTAACATTTCTGCGACTCTTTTACTAGCACCCATGATGTTAGTAGGATTGACTGCTTTATCAGTGGAAATCATGACAAAGTTGTGTACATCATATTCTAGTGCCATATCCAAGAGGTTTTTTGTTCCCAACACATTATTAGTGATTGCTTCTGGTGAATTTAATTCCATCAGAGGAACGTGTTTATGTGCTGCTGCATGAAAAATTACGTCTGGTCGAAATTTGTCAAAGGCGTGTCTCAGTCGCTCCTTAAAGCGAATATCAGCAATGAAGGTATGTATTTGAGGTGTATATCTTTGTGCTTTGCCTTCTTCTTTGAGAATTGTGATTAATTGCTCCAATTCTTGTTGAATATTGAAGACGGAATTTTCTCCATGTCCCATCAGCATGATTTCAGCGGGACGACATTGGCAAATTTGACGGCAAAGTTCACTACCAATTGACCCACCTGCACCTGTAATGAGTACCGCCTTACCCTTGAGAAATTGAGAAACTCGTTCAATATCTGTCTGTATTGGTTCGCGTCTGAGTAAGTCTTCAATTCTGACATCTCGAATGCTGTCTACTCTCACTCGACCATTAAGGATTTCGTGCATTCCTGGTAAGGTGCTAGTCTGAATGCCGGTGGCTTTGCAAATATCAACGATTTCTCGAATAACTTTACCCGCAACTGTTGGCATCGCGATGATGACTTTTTGAATTTGCAGAGACTGTACAATATGAGGAATTGTATGGCGATCGCCTACCACTGTAATCCCCCGAATCTTAGCGTGTAATTTCTGCGGATCGTCATCAATAAAAGCAATGGGATTAAAACCCAGTTGCGGATTTCTTTGCATTTCTTCCACGAGGTCAATACCAGCATTACCTGCACCGACAATCAAGACACGCTCTTGTAGAGAAAATATTGTATATTTCTGTCTAATTCTCTCTACAATCCGTAAACTAAAACGCACTCCACCGACAAAAATCGCCGCCAGCAAACCATCAATTAAGGGAAATGAGGGTGGTAGTTTAGCAATATTGAGATACGGTAGTAAATCGGAGTTATAAAATATCAACATTTGGATAACTACCGTAATACCCATGTATGCAACAATATTTATGAGTTCCTCAATGCTGGCATAACGCCAATACAGCCTGTAAAAACGCAAATTCCACAATACAGTTATTTTAATTAGTAAAAAAAGTATTGTGACTCTTCCTAACTCAGAAATATATGTTTGCAGCCCTTGATTGCCATCTAAAGTCAAAAGCAAAGCTAATAATGGTGTCAGGGCAAAGATAATACCATCAATAGTAATTAAATACTTATTTCTGAGATTGAAAAATCTTTTAAAGAACTGACTAAGATATTTATGCAACCAAATACGGTAATTAAAAAATAAGTCATTCATACCTGTCCAAGCCTTTAGGTGATAGATGGCAATTTGAATTCACCAATAAATATTGAATCTCCCTGATGTCAGCACTGGAAAATCATCTATGACTTACTCTTAATCTTAAATACCTCATGCTAATATTGGTCGGTTTAACCTTAAATAGCAAAAATACAATTGGTAAGTCAGGCTAAAATTAGCTACGTTTCTTCTTGACTTGGTATTTATGTTTAACTAAATGATGTAGTAATTGTTCAAGACATTAATGTTTTAACATCTGACGAGAGAATAGTCTCGCCAATTTGGCATTAACTCAAAAAATAAATAATAACTAAAATCGTATGTTGATAGATATTAGTATTTTAAAATTCAGGTGTTTGAACAGATACAATTGATCCAACAAAAGGATGATTTTAGACAAAAATAACTCTAAGATTAAATTAAATAGACAATAAGTATTTTAAGTTATTATTTTGACGTAGAATTTTATTTAAATCTCCTTAAAATAGAGTAAAAAACACGACAAAAATCATATATTTACAATTTATTGTCTCTTTTCTATCACGTATTTAGATGTATTGAGAATAGGGCTATATACTAAAGGGGAGAGAAATTAAGAGGCTGTTTATAGCATTGTTGTGGGATGAAAACCTTGTGGGATCTGCATTTTAGCATATAGTGTGAGTACGGAATTAAACAGAACTAGTAACAATGACAGATTCATTGAGAACATGCTAATTCAATCAGTTAAGTGAACGGATATAACATCAACTTTTGTGCCTATTCCTTTATGGATTAACCTAAACGCTATAACTATGTATAGTTAAAATCACTATATTTGATCTAAGTGCAAGGATTATATGTCAGGTTCAGCACACAATTCATCTCCGCTTTTAGAAGTGCAAAACGTCCACGCTGGATACATTAAAGATGTTGATATCTTACAGGGTGTGAATTTTCGGGTTGAGCCAGGTGAATTGGTGACAGTGATCGGCCCTAACGGTGCAGGTAAATCAACTTTAGCAAAAACCATTTTTGGCTTGTTAACACCCCATACGGGAAGCATTACCTTTAAAGGTGAGAATATTGCTGGACTCAAGTCAAACCAAATTGTTCGTCGGGGAATGTGCTACGTACCTCAAATTGCTAATGTCTTTCCCTCTTTGAGTGTGGAAGAAAACCTAGAAATGGGAGCTTTTATCCGTAATGATGCTCTCACGCCCCTGAAAGATAAAATATTTACCATGTTTCCTAGATTAAGCGATCGCCGACGGCAACGTGCTGGTACACTATCCGGGGGAGAACGTCAGATGTTAGCAATGGGCAAAGCTTTAATGTTAGAACCTAGTTTATTAGTCTTAGATGAACCTTCAGCCGCTTTATCCCCCATTCTAGTAACGCAAGTATTCGAGCAAATTAAAGAAATTAATCAAAGTGGTACAGCGATTGTCCTTGTGGAACAAAATGCTCGCAAGGCTTTAGAAATGGCCCACCGTGGTTATGTCCTAGAATCTGGTCGTGATGCTATATCCGGCCCTGGACAAGAATTATTAACTGATCCTAAGGTAGCAGAATTGTATTTGGGTGTGGGGAAAGGGCATTAATTTGGTACGGACGCGATTTAATGCGTCTGTACAAGAGTCATTAGTCATTATCTCTGATACCCTTACCCCCTATACCCTTTATGATGTCCAAACAAGTTACTTTTAGCTTAGTGTTATTGTTGGTCGGTAGTCATCTGAGTGTGACTCAGCAAACTGTGAAAGCGCAAACACCATTCACACCAACAAATACAAGAAAATCAATCTGTCCGGCTCAAATCACAACAGCTATAGATGCAGTAGTGAATCGTCCCCTATTTAATCGCAGTCGTTGGGGAATTGTCGTCAAGCCACTATCATCTGTGCAAACTCTCTACAGCCGTGACGCGCAAAAATATTTTATTCCGGCTTCTAACACTAAGTTGCTAACAACAGCAGCAGCATTACAACAATTGGGTGCAAACTTTCGCTTTCGCACATCGATTTATCAAAATCGTAACGGTGTTTTTACTATTGTCGGTAGAGGAGATCCCAGCCTGAGCGATACTCAATTAAAAACACTCGCTCAACAGCTAAAACAAAAGGGTATTACTCAAATTCAGCAGTTAATTGCTGATAATAGTTATCTCCAAGGAGATATTGTTAACTCAACTTGGCAATGGGAAGATGTACAATCGGATTATGGCGCGCCCGTTAATAGTTTTATTCTCAATCAAAATATTTTTGGTTTAGAATTGAGACCCCAAGCGGTGGGTAAAACTCCGCAATTGGCGTGGAATGATAATAATGAGTCAAGACAGTGGTTGGTAATTAATCGGTCTGTTACCGTTGCCGAAAAACAACCAAGTTACATCAATGTTAACCGTGATTTAACTGGTAAAGTGCTGCGAATAGAAGGACAATTAGCCGCTAATTCTGCACCATATACAATAGATTTGCCAGTAGTTGACCCTGATTATCACTTCTTACGGCGTTTCCGCACAGCCTTGACAACAGAAAAAATTACTTTGGGACAAACTTTAGTTTCTCAGAGTGGTAATTATCCACAGGAATTAGCATCTGTGCAATCGCCACCTCTATCTGAGTTAGTCATGGAAACTAATCAAAATAGTAATAATCTTTATGCGGAAGCACTATTGTTAGCCCTGGCTGGACAACAACCCAAACAACAAAATCAGAACAGTACTAATTTAGGTGTGCAAGCTTTGAAAAAAAGTTTAACTCAGTTGGGAGTTGACCCCACAGGTTATCAATTAGTGGACGCTTCTGGTTTATCACGACGGAATTTAATTACTCCAGAAGCATTGGTACAAACTTTGCAGGGAATGGCGAAAACTCCAGTTGCAAATGTGTATCGTGCATCTCTACCCGTAGCCGGAAAAAGTGGGACTTTAACAACCCGGTTGCTTAACACTCCAGCGGAGGGAATTGTGCAAGCTAAAACAGGTACATTAAGCGGTGCAATTTCGCTCTCAGGATATATAAATTCACCACAATATGAACCTATGGTTTTTAGTATCATGGTCAATCAATCGGAACAACCAGCAAGCGTTTTAAGGCAAGGTATTGATGAGATAGTAGTATTGTTGGCGCAGTTACAACGTTGTTAAAAGGTAGAATAAAGCCGAATGAAAATGGTAGTCACCAGTTTATATAATGTATGATTTTTTGATAATTACTGGTGACTGCTAATTATTTTTCTCTTTTGTGATTGGTTAATACAGGTAATACCAATTCAAAATATTTTACAGATGGGCTTACCCTTTCGTAATCCTCTAGAGAAGTAAGCTTGCAGTAACATCTCTGTAGTTCTGCGGTGAAGCAATGCCTACAAAATTCAGCCAGATCGTAATTAAGTATTTTAGCTGACCAAATCAACTAAGGCATCATCGCGGAAGCGAACTACACTTGAGACTAGGCAGCCACGATAGTGTTCCGATGTGAATACTGAAAGTGTAATATTCGTATCTTCAGTATTGGATATACTTTTGACTTTACATACTTGCATCTTGTTATTGCAGTATGCAACTATGCGATCGCCAACTTTAACATCTAATGCGCTGATCTTCAATTGAGCCTCAAAATAATTTAGGGGATTTATTTAGTGCTAGTGAAAGGTGTTGCGGGGTTTAATTTGCTCACTAATGTATACCTATACTAATATTAGCGTATAACTGAAATAAAGACAAACTAATAAGTCCATTGCCTACTATCAAGTTATAAAAATTCAAAAATTAAGACTCAGGTATAACTACCTGAGTCTCTACTAACCCAAATTAATTTTTTAAACTAACAGATTAGCTAAAATAGCTAAATTTGTGAGTTTTAGTAACGGTTATTTCTACCATAGTTACTGCGACCACCACCAAAAGAACCTCTCTCTTCTCTAGGCTTCGCTTTGTTCACTTTGAGGTCACGACCCATCCATTCTGCACCATTCAGCGCATCAATAGCTGCTGTTTCTTCAGCATCAGTACCCATTTCCACAAAACCAAAGCCGCGTAAACGACCTGTTTCACGATCAGTGGGTAGCTGAACTCTTTTAACAGAACCATATTCTGCAAACACAGCGTTTAGGTTTTCTTCTGTAACTTCGTAAGATAGATTTCCTACATAAACTGACATAAATTTTCTCCAAAATCATGAATGTATAGAGATTTAGGTTTCGGAGAAAAGTTTGTCAATACCAAAAACAAAAAGCCTGTCAATACTAAAAACAAAAGCTGTTAACCGAATTAACTCTCACTTCACATGATGACATAGTAGATGACTTTTAGGGAGAAATTTGGAAAAAGCTTTATATAAAGTCATATAAGCACTTGATCTAAGTATGAGAAAAAATTTTGAGAGGATGTTGCATAAGCGATCGCCAAATTAATGATTAATCATTAAACCTATAATTTTGAGATACAAGGTAAAGTTTATGATTCATCATTTTTCGATCGCGGCGGAAAATCCCCAGCACGCTGCCACAGTTTTAGCAGAAGTATTAAATGGAAAAGCTTTCCCCTTTTACCCTCATCCCGGAAGTTATATGGTGTTTCCCCTGGATGAACATGGTACAGCAATTGAAGTTTATCCTTTAAACACTGAATTAAAACCAGGTGAAGGTGAGGGTCAATGTACATTTGTAGAATCTCCCCAAGCTTCCAGATATACAGCTACCCATGCAGCCATCTCTGTGAATGTTAGTCAAGAAAAAATTGAAGAAGTTGGACAACGAGAAGGTTGGAGAGTTTTACGTTGCAACCGTGATTCATTCTTTGATGTGATGGAATTTTGGTTAGAAAATAGAATCATGATCGAACTACTAACACCAGAAATGGCAGATCAATATCTAGCACTCAGCAAACCAGAAAATCTACAACAAATTTTTGCTGCGACAGCTTAATACTAAGAGGGTGTTTGAAAAGTCGAAAGGTATACCAGTAACCCCTCTCCAAACCTCTCCCCGAAACGGAGAGAGGCTTTGAATCTCACATTCCTTTGTAGGGAAGGAGGGTTAGGTTTTTAAGATTGTGCTGTTAGCCATAATACTTTTCAAACATCCTCATAAGGGTGTAAGGGTTGTGAACATCTACACCCCTAGATCCCTATACCCCTAACTCGGAATAAACTTGAGTGCTACGCCATTCATGCAATAACGTTGGCCTGTAGGTGCAGGGCCATCTTCAAAAACATGGCCTAGATGACCACCACAACGACTACAGTGAACTTCGATTCTGGTCATGAAAAATGATCGGTCTACAGTAGTAGCGATCGCCCCTTCGATGGGAGCAAAAAAACTCGGCCAGCCAGTACCACTGTTAAATTTAGTATCTGATGTAAATAAAGGCTGCTCACAGCCACCACAGACATAAGTACCCGCAGTATATTGCTTATCTAGGGGGCTAGTAAATGCGCGTTCTGTGCCATGTTGTCGCAAAACCCGAAATTGTTCTGGCGATAAAATTGAACGCCATTCTGCGTCAGTTTTAGTAATTTCAAATTCAGTATTAGAAGTTGCCATGATGCTAGACCTTGGTAAAAAAATCGGTGGGAACAAAGCTGTGCCAACTAATGCCGCACCAGTTTGCAAAAAGTAACGTTTGTCCATATATCTATATATTATGGGCATAGGGCATAGGGAATTGGGCATTTGATTTTTCTTTCACATTCACCTGTCACCTTCCTAATCTCTACCCTCACTTAACATAGCCGCCATTCTTTGCAGTTTTCTTCCTACCTCTTCCATTGTGTAAAAGAAGGTAAAAAATCTTAGTAATTCATCTATTTCCTGATCTACTTGGTGCAGTGCTGACAGTTGGTTTAATTTTTCTGTGGCGTGATTGAGTGCAATTTCTATCTCTGGTAAAGATATTTGCGATCGCGTGGATTTAACAGCCATTGCTAAGGTCAGCATGGCATTTTGCGTTTCCTGTGCTAGTTCAACAATTTGGACTGAAAGTAGTTGCCAAAAAGTGTCTTGCTGTTTGGCTAGTACAGTATGTTCCATTGTCAGGATATGTTCCCAAACCCTGCGAATGAGAAATTCCCATGCCTCATTGATTTGAGTTTCTAGGGGTTCATTGGTTTGCCCTTGTTTAACTTCTTGCCATAGTTCCCTTCCCGTCCGCAGGGATGTAATAATGCTGAGTTTCAGCGCATCTACTCTAGGACGGTCATATGTACCTGTAAATGCACAGTTGATGACTAGGCTGTAAAATTGATCTAAATTGATAAGAGTTTGTGATAGACAACGCCGCAGTTCTTGCCCAGCACGGGCAGGAAAAATAAAGTTATTCACCAGTAAAGCCACACCAATACCCAACAGGGTTTCTAAAAATCTGTGCCAAGCGTATAGCCAAGGCAATTGACTATGACTCAAAATCACGATCGCTGATACATATCCTGCTAATTTAGCGGCTTCCTGAAATTTCCAAGCGGAAGTGAGAAATATCGTGATTAATACACATATCCCCAATGACCAGAAATTACTACCCAACAAAATCACGAAGACTGCGCCAGCAATAGCACCAATAGCTGTGCCAATCAATCGCTGCATGCCGAGTTTCAGCGTACTGCCTTGGGTAGAAGACATGACAATAATAGCTGCGATCACGGCGTAAAAGGGGTAATTCCACTGCAACCTCTGAGCAATAACTAAAGAAACGGCTGAGGCAATAGCGATTTTGAATGCCATTCTACTTTGCAGTATCAATGACAACCCTTGAGGTGTGGTTGCCCAAACTTGCAATTTCAAGATAATTCGAGAAGGAAGCGATCGCGGCTGATTTTTGACTTGACTCAATAAAGGCGGAGGGCTATCTGGACGTTTTACCATACCCATCGGGATAATAATAGCTGATTTGTATGAAATCTAGCGCAAATTAAGTTCCCACTTTTAATTTTTCTGATTTTTGGCTGAAAAAAGCACAAGATGTGAGAAGACAAGCTAGACACAGTAGCCCTCATGAACTGCGTACATCAGAAAACATGAAAAAGTCTTTCCCTTACACCCCTATACCCTTACACCCCTTCTTCAAGCTAGAAAAACAAATGACTAATTACTCAACACTATTTTCCAATTAGAAAAGAGAGTTGCTGGATTGGTTTGGGAACACTAAATCCATAAATTGTCAAGATTGAGTAGTGTGATAATGACTCCAGTAAATATTCCCGGATATCAAGTCAGCGAACCAATCTACAATGGTTCTAAAACCGTGGTTTATCGAGGGTATCGGCAGACGGACTCATTACCCGTAGTCATTAAATTACTGAAAAATCTCTATCCCAGTTTTAGTGAACTGGTACAGTTTCGCAATCAATACAGCATCGCCAAAAATCTTCAATCACCCCTCATCATCCAAACCTACGGACTAATACCCTACCAAAATAGTTATGTACTGATCATGGAGGATTTCGGGGGAATTTCCTTAAAAGAATGGGCTGTGGTCAGAAAATTAGCTTCTCTAGAAGCATTTTTCCCAGTGGCGATCGCTCTTTGCGATGCCTTAGAAATCCTCTACCGCCATCATGTTATTCACAAAGATATTAAACCCAGCAACATCTTAATTAATCCCGAAACCCATCAAGTAAAATTAATTGACTTTAGTATTGCATCTTTGCTGCCACGGGAAACCCAAACACTCATCAGTCCCAATGTTTTAGAAGGAACGCTGGCTTACATTTCACCAGAACAAACAGGTAGAATGAATCGCTTCCTTGACTACCGCAGCGATTTTTATTCTTTGGGTGTGACGTTTTACGAATTACTTACAAGGGAGTTACCTTTTCCTGCAAATGATCCGATGGAATTGGTGCATTGCCATATTGCGAAGATGCCTAAAACATTAGAGAACAGAGAAAAAATTCCCCCGGTACTTTCAGATATAGTGATGAAATTGATGGCGAAAAATGCCGAAGACCGCTATCAAAGTACATTGGGATTGAAATTTGATTTAGAAAATTGTTTAAAACAGTTAAAAACAACTGGTAGGATTGAGCAATTTGAGATTGCAGTCTACGATGTGTGCGATCGCTTCCTCATCCCAGATAAACTCTACGGTCGCGAGAACGAAGTTCAAACGCTTCTAGAGGCTTTTGATCGAGTGAGTCAAGGCGCAACGGAAATGATGCTAGTGGCTGGGTTTTCCGGTATTGGTAAAACTGCGGTTGTCAACGAAGTTCATAAACCGATTGTTAGACAACATGGCTATTTTATTAAAGGCAAATTCGACCAATTCAACCGTGATATTCCTTTCTCAGCTTTCGTACAAGCCTTCCGCGATTTGATGGGACAGTTATTAACAGAAAGTGATGCTCAAATTCAGCGATGGCGCAGAGAGATATTAGCAGTTCTTGGCGAAAATGGGCAAGTAATTATTGAAGTTATTCCTGAATTAGAACGGATTATTGGACAACAACCACCCGTACCAGAATTATTTGGCACGGCTGCCCAAAATCGATTTAATTTATTATTTCAAAACTTTACTCAAGTTTTCACTAGTCCTGAACATCCATTGGTGATGTTTTTAGATGACTTGCAATGGGCAGATTCAGCATCATTAAAATTAATTCAACTATTAATGGCTGATCATAAATATTTTCTATTAATTGGAGCATATCGTGATCATGAAGTGACTTCAGTACATCCTTTAGTATTGACTTTAGATGAAATCAAAAAGACACCTGCAAAAATTAATCAGATTAATTTAGTATCTCTAAGCCAAGAGCAAGTGAATCAGTTAGTTGCTGATACACTTAAATGTGCAACAGATTTGGCATGGAATCTTTCTGTACTGATATTTCGTAAAACCCAAGGTAATCCCTTCTTTACTAACCAGTTTCTCAAATCATTACATCAAGATGGATTAATCCAATTTATCCCAGGTAGTCAGGGGGGATGGGAATGTGATATTGCCACAATCAATCAGCAAGCATTGACAGATGATGTTGTGGACTTTATGAGTTTTCAACTGCAAAAGATGCCTCCATCAACACAAAAGATTTTGCAACTAGCGGCTTGTATTGGTAATCAATTTGAACTAAGCACTTTAGCCATTGTTTCAGAACAATTAGAAGTGGAAACGGCTGCTGATTTATGGAAAGCCTTGCAGGAAGGATTAATTTTACCAATTACCGATGTTTATAAGTTTTATCAACAAGAATCATTGGCAGAAACTCCAGAAAAAATCAGCAATGCTTATGAACAAGTGAAAGTTGCTTATAGATTTTTACATGACCGAGTACAGCAAGCTGCTTATTCTCTTATTCCCCACGCTCAGAAAATCAGAACTCATCTTAAAATTGGCCGATTACTCCAGCAAAACTTATCAGAAATAGAACAAGAAGCAAAACTATTTGATATTGTTGGGCATTTAAACATAGGACAAGCTTTAATTACCCAACCCAGCGAACAAGAAGCATTAGCTTACCTGAACCTCAAAGCAGGTAGTAAGGCGAGAAAATCCACAGCTTACACCACCGCCAGAGCATATTTACAAACAGGAATTGATTTATTACAGACAAATAGCTGGCAAACTCAGTATGAATTGACTTTCAAACTTTATGTTGCTGCTGTGGAAGTGGCGTATTTAAATGGTGATTTTGAAGGCATGGAACAGATGGCAAAAATTGTATTGCCAGCAGCCCAAACGATTTTAGACAAAGTGAAAATTTACGCCATTCAAATCGCTGCACATACGACACAGAGCCAGATGTTAGAAGCGATCACCATAGCTAGGGATGTCCTTTTACAATTGGGCGTAGAATTCCCGATTGAACCTGACCCAGCCGAGGTTGACAGAGCTTTACAAACTATTGCTGCTCAACTCCAAGGTAGACAAATTGCAGACTTAGTCAATCTCCCCATCATGACTAATTCCACATCCCTGGCGGCAATGCAACTTTTAAGCAACTTATTTTCAGCAGTTTTGGTGGGAATACCGGGATTATTACCCATTTTAAGTGCAAAGATGGTAAGTTTATCGCTCCAGTTCGGTAATGCCCCGACATCAAAGGTCGGATATGCAATTCATGGAATGGTACTGTGCAATTTTTTCCAAGATGTGAATACTGGCTATGATTTCGGTAAATTAGCACTGAACTTACTTGAGAAATTCAATTTAACTGAATATAAGTCTATAACTCTACTACTGTTTGGGGATTTTATTCAGCACCACCGGGAAGCTATGTCTGTCACCACGCTAACGCTGAAAAATGGTTATGGAAGTGGGATGGAAACTGGCGATTTTCTGCGTGCTGGCTATTGCAGTGTGGGTTATAACAATTTGAGGTTGTTTAGCGGTGTCGAACTGGATGTTTGTGAATCTGAGCTAGCAACTTACAGCACTGCTTTAGCCCAGGTAAAACAATTTTCACCGCAAATTTATTTAAATATCACTCGGCAAACAGTAAAAAATTTGCAAGAAGCGGTGAGTCAACCAGATTGCTTAGTTGGTAGCGTCTATGATGAAACAGAGATGTTTTCTAAGCACCATCAGGATCATGATCTCACTGCGATCGCGATGTTGTACATTAATAAACTACTGCTAGCTTACTCCTGGGGCAATTATTCGACTGCAATTCACTACATTAGCCAAGTCAAGCCTTATTTGATGGCAGTATCAGGATTAATTTATGTGCCTATTTTCCATTTTTATGCTGCCCTGAGTTACCTCGCTTCCTACTCTACTCAGCCGGAACAGCAGCAAGCCGAAATTCTAGCAGCTGCACAAACTCACCAAACCATTCTGCATCAGTGGGCGCAAAATGCACCAATGAATCATTTACATAAATGGTATTTAGTGGAAGCAGAAAAGCAACGTGTTTTAGGTGAAAAAATCATCGCCATTGAATGCTATGACAAAGCCATTGCTTTAGCACAAGACCATGAATTTATTCACGAAGCCGCTTTAGCCAACGAACTCACAGCTAAATTTTATCTCGACTGGGGTAAACAGCAATTTGCTCAACTCCACATCACCAATGCTTACTACGCCTATGCTCGTTGGGGAGCGAAAGCCAAAGTTAATCACTTAGAAAAAAGTTACCCCCAACTACTGCAACCCATCCTGCTGCACCAAAGAGTTAATCTCAATCCTTTAGAAACCATTGCTGCTCACGGGACTATTTCATCTACTTGCACTTCTAGTTCCGACAGCACTAGTATTGCCAACATTCTAGATTTTACCTCTGTTCTCAAAGCTGCTATTGCTATTTCCAGTTCTCTAGAATTAGATACACTCATCGCTAGTCTGACGCGTATTATCCTCGAAAACTCAGGGGCGAAAAAAGTTGCACTGCTGCTTCCCGCAGAAAATACTTGGCAAGTCCGAGCCATTACTTCGGTTGATCATCAGGATATAAAAACTGTTCTTGAACCACAATCAGTAGATGATTGTCCCGATATTCCTATCACAATTATCTACTACGTTAAAAATACCCAACAAACAGTTTTAGTTAATAATGGTCAAACAGATATCCCTGGTTTGATGGGAAAATATCTGCTAGAACATCAGCCCCAGAGTTTATTATGTACCCCTATTATTAATCAAGGGCATTTGTTGGGGATTCTCTACCTAGAAAATCAAATTACAAGTGGAATATTTACTAGCGATCGCCTTGCTGTTTTAAAATTCCTCTGTACCCAAGCTGCCATCTCTTTGCAAAATTCTCGACTCTATTATGATCTGCAAGAGCGAGAAAAGTTTCTTAGTAGTATTTACGAAGGTGTTGGTTGTCTGATCTTTGTCGCTGATGTCACAGGCGAAGGTAAATTTGAATATACGGGATGGAGTAAATCCTGTGAACTCACAATTGGTATACCTGCGGCTAAAGTTTTGGGAAAAACTCCACAAGAATTATTAACTGCGGATGAAGGTAAAATAGATTATGACAAATATATGCTGTGTTGCCAAACTGGAAAACCTGTCACATATGAAGAATGTATGACATTGAATGGACAAGAATCTTGGTGGTTAACTTCCCTAAGTCCATTAACAGACAGCACAGGTAAAGTTTATCGTCTAGTGGGGACAACTGTTAATATTAGCGAACGCCGCCAAGCTGAGACAGCGGTAAGAGAAAAATCTCAAGCACTGACTCAAGTTTTAGATGATTTACAACAAGCCCAATTACAAATTGTCCAAAGTGAAAAAATGTCTGCATTGGGTAATTTAGTGGCTGGGGTAGCTCATGAGATGAATAATCCGTTAGGGTTTATTTCTACTAGTTTGAAACAAGTTAAACCCACTTTAGCTGATATTATTACCCACTTAAAACTTTATCAAACAAGCATACCTGTATCAGATGATGAAATTCAATACCATGCTGAAGAAATCGATTTAGATTATATTTTAGAAGATTTACCCAAAGTCATGGATGCGATGGTTATCGCTTGCGATCGCCTGAAAAATATCAGTACCAGTCTCCGCACTTTCTCCCGTGCAGATAAAGATTATAAAGTACCGTTCCATATTCATGAAGGCATTGACAGCACCATTTTAATTTTGAAACATCGTCTCAAAGCTAACGAAACCCGTCCTGCTATTGAAATCATCACTGATTATGGTAATCTACCTCAAATTGAATGTTTTCCTGGGCAATTAAATCAAGTATTTATGAATATTCTAGCCAATGCCATTGACGCATTAGAAGAATCTAATAATGGACGCTCGTTTGCTGATATTCAAGCTCATCCCAACCACATTATTATTCAAACCTCAGTCCGAGAACAGCAAGTACAAGTTGCTATTACTGATAATGGTATCGGCATGAGTGAAGAAATCAAACACAAAATATTTGAGCATTTATTTACTACTAAAACTGTTGGTAAAGGCACAGGTTTAGGGTTGGCTATAGCTAAACAAATTGTGGAAGAAACTCATCAAGGTAAGTTGATCTGTCACTCTGTTTTGGGTGAGGGTACAACATTTATCATTGAAATTCCAGTGTCATAAGATATCGATTGCACTTTGAAATTACACAGTTATTCATAAATTGCGCTGACTGTTAACAGTTAACAGTCAACACGAAATAAGATTAGGCAACTACGGTAGATTTTGGCAGGTTAACTTGCAATTTTTTAAACATCGATTCTCTAGCTTGTATAGCTAAAGTATCCTCTAAAGGTTGTAAAATAATTGGCTGTTGATACTTTAATCGCAAGGCCGTTTGAATTAACCAGTCAGCAACAAAGGGATTTTTTGGTAGCAATGGCCCATGAGAATAAGTCGCTATAGCATTTTGATAAAACGCGCCTTCTGTACCATCTTCGCCATTATTCCCTAAGCCATACACGACTTTTCCCAAGGCTTCCACTGAACCTAATTTGGTGCGTCCACCGTGATTTTCAAAACCTACTAAATAAGGTTTACTTCCTGTCATTGCTTCCAAATCTTTTGCTAGTCGGCTAGCTGTAACTTCTATCACTAAGTTACCGATACAACGCTTAGTATTCTCGCCGGGATGAACGGAGACTAAATCGAGAATTCCTAACCCTTCAATACGTTGTCCTAATCCTGGTTCGTAATAATGTCCTAAAAGTTGGGGTGAACCACAAGTAAAAACTCCTGGTGTACCGTTTTCGATTTTCTCGCGGATGGCTTCAGCTTTCGCGCCTTGCAAATCACGCATGACAATCTCTTGCTGTCTATCTTGTGCGCCACCACCAACTATTACATCTACAGATTTAATATCATCTGCTGTGGCGTTTTGGTCGAGGGGTAATACTTTCACGCTATATCCCCGCCATTGAGTGCGACGTTCTATAGTAATCACATTACCGCGATCGCCATAGGTACTCATCAATGTAGGATATAGCCAACCGATTGTTAATTCTAATTGTTGGGAATTCATAGTTTTGATGTTAGTTAAGGAGTAGAGGAGAATAACTCGTGTACAGACGCGACATATCAAATCTGTGTTGACTAGTGACTATATACTGTGTGCAATTTGCTTTCAAACCTAACCCCCAACCCCTTCCCTGGTAGGGAAGGGGAGCAAGAATCAAAGCCTCTCTCCTTGCAGGCTACGGTGTACACACATCTTTGTTGCTCAGTGCAAAATGTGGTTTGATCCCCCTAAATCCCCCTTAAAAAGGGGGACTTTGAATCTATTCCCCCCTTTTTTAAGGGGGGTTAGGGGGGATCAAAACGTTGTCGGGCTAGGTTATTAGACTTGCGTGTACACTGTAGCTCCTTGCAGGGGAGCCAGTGCGTTGCGGTGAATCCAGCCCTGTAGGCGGGTCTCCCACCGTAGGGGACTGGTGAACCCGAAGGGGGGTTCCCCCCGTTGTAGCAACTGGCGTGAGAGGTTTGGAGAGGGGTTTTAAAAATAAGTTGCACATTGCGTGAATGTTGACTAAATTTAAAGAATTTTCCTTCCTGTGAGGACTTCTCTCACTTCTAGCATGGCTGAGTAGGTGGGGAGAATGTGCAAGGTTTCATCTGGTGGTGTATGTTCTAAAGCTGTGGCGATCGCTCTTCGTAAATCTTCTTCGACAATTAAATTTAGATGATTCTGGGGCGATTTTTCGCTATAACGCAGACGTAAAGCCATATCATAAACGCGATCGCCACTCACTACTAAAGTTCCACCACGTTCGACTAATTTTTCGGTATCTACGTCCCAAATCCAAGATACATCTGTGCCGTCGGGGGTGCGATCGTTTAATACTAATAATGTGGTTTTATCGGTGCTTTGGGTGACGACGCGAATTGTTTCATTCGTTCCCACGGGATTTTTTGATAATAAAATTCTGACGCGTTTACCATCGATAACTAAATCTTCTGCACGACCAAAAGCTGCTTGAAAGTTATTAATAGTACTGCGAATTATGCTTTCATCAACACCTAATACTTTAGCAGCTGTGGCGGCAGCTAAAGTATTGTATTTGTTATATAACCCAACTAAAATTTGTTGCCATTCACTACTTGCTAACGCTGGCTGACTCTTAGTAAATCCACAACTGGGACAAGTGAAATCTCCTAAATGAGATAAATACACACCTTTGTAATCTAGAGAATGTCCACATCTCGGACAATATATAGAATCAACAGCGTGAGGGATAGCTTCTAAATAATGTTCTGGTTCATTTAAGCCAAAGAATAATACTTTTTGCGGCAGTTGTTGACCGAGATGGGATAAAGTTGGATCATCAGCATTAGGAATTACAACTGTTTCTGGCGGTAGAGTTGAGATCACTTTTGTCCAGCGTTTGCTGATGGTATCTACTTCGCCGTATCTATCGAGTTGATCCCGGAATAGATTCAAACACATAATAATTCGTGGCTGGAGTGGTGTTAAGACCTTGGGGACAATATTCTCATCCACTTCCAAAATTGCATAATCAACATCCAGCGTTCCCACCAAATTGGTACTTTCTAGCAATGCTGTCATCAAACCATTTTCCAGATTTGCACCTGTGGAATTATGGGAGACACGGAAACCTTGGTTTTCTAATATCGTGCGTAACAGTAGCGATGTAGTAGTTTTGCCGTTAGTACCAGCAATGATAATCACACCGTTTTTGACTTGCTGGCTCAACAATTGTAACAGTCTGGGTTCAATGCGCCGAGCGATCGCCCCTGGTAATACACTAGCAGCACCCATACGCAGCGATCGCACCCCAAACGTGACGCTTTTCGCCACCAACACCGCAAATCCCAAACGCAGTCTATCTATAAGTTTTATCTTATTACCCACATCCATACCCTAATTCTTTTGATCAATAGTCAATGGTCATTAGTCATTAGTCAATGGTCATTAGTCAGTACGGGCGGGTTCTGTGAGATGTTCATGGGGAAAACAGATATGTTGGTTAAACCCGCCCGTACAAAAGTCATTAGTCATTCTCTCACCTATTCCCTGTCACCTGTCCCCATAGATCCCCCTAGGCGTTATCTTAAAAAATAGTAGACGGGCGTAATTATATATCCAGCCCTGGTTGCCTAATTCAGCACACCTAACGATAAATAGTAGCTTGCAAGGTGCTTTTTGATGACTAGTATCAAGTTTCCTGTTTTACATAAAAAAATTGCTGACTGGCGATGGTTGGTTTCCAAATGTCTGTCATTGCTGATTTGTTTGTTAATTGTTGGTACACAGCCAGCTTGGGCAGGTATTAACGATGATAATTATGATGGCAATATGTTTGTGGTTTATGCGGGTAATGGTTCGCTAGTACCTCCTAGACAGACCCTTGCCCAATCTTTAGCGGAACATAAACCGACGGTATTGGCTTTTTATCTAGATGATAGCCGTGATTGTAAGGAGTATGCGATCGTTATTTCACGGATACAAGAATTTTACGGTCAAGCTGCTGAGATTATGCCAATTAGTGTTGATACTATTCCCACCCAAAAAAGCGACGACCCCACACAACCCAGATACTACTACACTGGAGGCGTGCCTCAAGTTGTAGTGTTGAACCAGTCAGGTAAAGTAGTTTTAAATAAACAGGGTCAAGTGCCTTTTGAAGAGATAGATGATACACTGCGAGAAGTGTTTGATTTATTACCACGAACCGAATCAGTGCAGTTGAAGCGGCGATCCTTCAATGAGTTCAGTAGTGAGTTAGCTAAATAACCGTCGGGGTAGACCAAATTGGTCTGCCCTAAATTTTAGTGCCATCTGTTACTGCATTCTTCATCCTGTAAAAGCTAATGTTGAGATTTAGTAGGGGTGGGTTTAACCAACATATCTGTTTTCCTCATGAACATGTCACAGAACCCACCCCTAATGACTAATGACCAATGACTAGTAGAGTGGTTGCTGATGTCAAAGGTTTATACTACTGATGAACTAATTCAAATTCTGGCAGCTGAACGCCAAGCTTGCCTCAAAGGAGAGCGTCTAAAATTAGAAGTTACTGTATCTGGTAATCCTTTAATTGACCAGTTTATCAGAACGGATGGGCTACAGAAATTTACTGCCTATCAAGATTTTAAAGATGCGATTCACAATTATCAGCGAGAATATGAAGTTTCTGGGATTGTTTGGCGCGAGATGACAGTTAAAGGTAAAACATTGCGTTATCCAGAAGTAGATAATCAATTAATTGCCCTAGCCAGTGATTTGCAAATCATCAGATCAGCGAAAAATTCCATATTAAATTTTTGGTATGATGTCACGGCACAGATGGATTTGTATTTAAGTTTTAATAACAGTAAACAATATCAAAAAATTACAATATCTGATGTAGCAAGAATCGCCCAAATTACTGAATGGGCTGGTTTGTGGAAGTGGGAAAATACTAACTTTTTAGAAATGATTTTACAGATGGGATGGGGGAAGCCAGAGGAAGCCAGTTACAAACGTGGTAGACCAAAATCAGGAAGTGAGTTTATTCATGCTGTCAATCCTGGTCATCAGCCGATTGGTTGATTACCAGGATTGATGGATTTTTTGAAAGAGCGATCGCTTATTTCTCTTATTCTATTTGAGCAGGTTGCTCATCTAATTCCCCCAATGCAGAAATAATCACAGCAGGCCTATCAGGAAATTCTGCTACTATTTTTAGCTCTCCTCCCATTGCTTCTACGTGACTACGCAATGTAGACAAAAGTAGATCAGCACGTTTTTCTAGTCTAGAGACACTATCTTGGCGAATTCCTAATATTTCTGCCATAGATTCCTGAGTTAATTTTCTGGCTTTTCTCATATCTTGAAGCGTCATATTTTCCGCGATCAGTTCTTGCACGCGAGCTTCAATTTTGGCTCGACGTTCAGGTGGCAGATTTTCCATTACATCACTCAGTTTAGTTGCCATAGATTTATTCTCCTTTTTCTTTCAGTTCATCAAGATGCGAGTCAAATCGTCTATCAGCTTTTGCAATCAGTTGCTTGTAAAATCTTTTTTCACTTATACCTGCTTTGTTTCCAGCTACTAGTAATATTGCTTTCTGCTCTGGGTCAAATGCAAAAGCTACTCGCCATACACCATCATCCGCATAAAAACGAAGTTCTTTTATATTTTTATGTCGAGAGCCTTTAAGTGTGTCAGCATGAGGTCTTCGCAGTAGTGGCCCTTCCAATTCCAGCAATTTTGCGTGTGCCAGGAGTTCTTCCTGTACTTCTGTACTGAACTCATAGAATTCAGGCAGAAATTCATCATGAAATGAAATTTCCCATGTCATAATTCGATTATGGCGTAGAAGCCATATGACTTCAAGCCCATTTTATGAATAAATTTCAATAATCAAATTTTTATATAGGAAACTGGGCAAACTAAAAACCTGATAGTGATTGCTAGATTAGATGATTTACCTAAATAACTATGGCAAATATTTGTACACAACTTAGTAAGGCTAGTGAGTATGTTAGTTTATGGCTTATTAAACAACCTAATGTGAATGAAGAATCACTAACTGATTGGTTGTTATTTCATATATCTATGATTTCAACGCTCTTTTGGTTTACGATTTACGTCAGAAAAACTCTGATTTTCAAGAAATATATTTTTAATTTTTTTAAAGAGAATCAACCATTTGTAATCTTACAGATTTAACTAATATCTCCACCAAGTTTACCTAAATTATCCTTTCGCCACTTAGCATCAGCTTTACGATTTGTCCTGATTTCCAAAACCCGAATGCCTGTATTTGGAAGTGGGTTTAACCTTTGCTGTAAATGATCCCAAGAAGTAATTAACTCGTGTTGTACACCATACGTAGCGCATAGTTGAGAAAAATCAATATCTTGGGGAGTGCCGAAAAACTCTTCAAATGGTGGGTCGAATTTGGCGATGGGTAACATTTCAAAAATCCCGCCGCCATTATTGTTAATTAAGACAATTGTTAGGTGTCCGATAAATTTATTTCTGATTAAAAACCCGTTGGTGTCGTGTAATAATGCTAAGTCTCCTGTGAGCATCACACTACTTTGATTCCGGTGGGCAATTCCTAAAGCGGTGGATAATGTGCCATCAATGCCATTTGCACCTCGGTTAAAATGCGATCGCACTCCTAAATTATTCGGTTGCCAAAAATACTCCACATCCCGCACCGGCATACTGTTGGCGATAAACAATGGCGTTCCTGGTGGTAGTATCTGAGACATTAACCAAGCGGCTTTACATTCTATTAAATCCTCCATTTTGGCGAAAGTTGCGCCCACATTAGATCGAACTTTGGTTTCAGCATCACACCACAACCGCAAATACTCAGAAGCATTTGTGGAAAATTCGACTCCCTTGTCCAAAAGTTCCTCAATTGTTATTCTCAAATGCGTCGTTCTCCCATGCAGGGGGTCGAGGTTTTGGTGGCTGGGGTCAATTATCCAGCGTAGAGGTTGGTGGATGTCTAGCCAAGTACGCAGTTCTTTGCTGGTTGGCAGATCACCGATTTGAATTACCATCTCAGGTTTTAGCTGTTCGGCTAGTTGCTGATTTCGCAAAATCAGATCATAGGTAGAAATCAGATAGGGGTTGAGATCAGCATAATTCCTAACTGGAGAAAGTCCTTCAGCTAGTACAGGCCAATTGAGACTATGGGAAAGTCGGGCGATCGCTCTACAATATTCCTGTGGTTGTTGTGGTTGGGCTACTCCCGCGATGATAATTCCTCGTTCAGACTGGGGAATCGAGGATGGGGAATTAGGCATGGGGCATGGGGTAAAATTCGTGATACCAGCGAAGAATACTTCGGGGTGGAAGTTGGCTAGTAAATGACTTAAATCATGACCATCGGGAATAGGTGCTAAGGGGTCGCGAAAGGGAATGTTGAGATGTACTACCCCTGGTGTTGGGCTTTGGGTTCTCTCCCAGCTATAACTTAGTGTTTGTCGCAGATATGCTAACATTCCCATTTCTGGGGAGGGTAAAGCTAATTCTGTTTGCCAGTTGGGGTAACTACCGTAGAGTTTTACTTGATCTATTGTTTGTCCAGAGTGACATTCTCTCAATTCTGGCGGTCTATCGGTGGTTAATATCAGTAAGGGAACGCGGCTTTCTTTCGCTTCAATTACGGCTGGGTAAAAGTTCGCCCCTGCAGTTCCAGAGGTGCAAACAATCGCTACAGGACGACCGGTGGCTTTAGCGACTCCCAAGGCAAAAAAGGCGGCAGAACGTTCATCAAGAATGGAAATTGCTTCAATTTCGGGGGATTGTTGGGCAAAAGCGACTGCTAGGGGTGTGGAACGAGAACCAGGACAAATAACTGCACAAGTTAATCCTAAACGCTTCAAAGTTTCCGTGAAGATATAAGCCCAAAATTGATTAATATTCTTATCGGCGAACCGCATCACATCCATAGCAGTCAATAAATTTGAGATTTTGGACAGCGAAATTCAATTTATCAGTTATCTGCCACCAGTTTCATCGCTGGGCAAAACAATAAATCATTGAGTATCTAGTGTTGATGCTATGTAACACGACACTATACGCTTGATTACTGTTGACTGATGAAAAATTCTGACTCACGTTTTTATGGACTGTATTCACTTAACGGAAATTCGCTGCTATGGTTACACAGGGTATCTACCAGAAGAACAAGTGCTAGGACAATGGTTTGAGGTGGATGTCAAGTTATGGTTGGATTTAGCGCAAGCTGCTAAAACTGACGCGATCGCCGATACTCTAGATTATCGCAGTGTTATCAGCTTGATTCAGCATCGAGTGAAAACTTCTAAATTTGCTTTAATCGAAAGGTTAGCAGGTGCGATCGCTGACTCTATCATTCAAGAGTGCCATCAAATCACACAAGTTCAAGTTATTGTCACCAAACCTGCTGCACCCATTCCAGATTTTGGCGGCAAAATTAGCATTGAACTAACTAGAAAGAGGGAATAAGGTACTTCCAACTAAAAAAATATACAATCGCTTTGGTCAGCAGGGGAGGCAGGGGGAGCAGGGGAGGAAGAATACAATGATCATCTTTGCTCTGACCCATTGAATAATTTATTTTCTGGAAGTCCCTAAGGAACGGTGAAAGCAGGGGTAGCAATAAAACAGAAGCAATACCCAATGACCAATTACTACAAACTCCTCTTACAAGAAGATGGAGTTTTTTATTTTGTTGTGCAATATACAGATTTTTAGTATTAATAATTGCCGCTTATACCAACATTTTTTAATTGTCAATAACTCGCTTATTTAAATTAGGAACAAAAATCCTTACCATAGAAGAATTTGATAATTTTATACAATAAAACATGGCGATTTTGAATACAAAAAGATACTCTTGACAGATTAACTTTTACTTGTTTTCCTTAATTCTGTGAGCATGAATCATTCCATCATTTCCATAAAGATTCCATAGTTTAGTCAAGCAATAACACCGATATTTTTGGGATTGACTATCATAGAATTATTCAGTTTCAGATAAAGTTGAAGCAACAACAATATCTGAGCCTTAGCAGATAGACTATTTTAATATGCAAACCCGCAAAATTCTAGTTGTTGAGGATGAAAAACTCCTAGCTCTCAATATTAAAAATAGTTTACATAAGCTGGGATATCATGTCCTAGAGATTACAGATTCGGCTGAAAAAGCAATCGAAAATGTAGCAGATCATTACCCTAATTTAGTATTATTTGATATTTGTTTGTGCAAAGAAATTAATGGTACGAACGTAATAGATATTATTCAAAATAATTTGAATGTACCAGTGTTGTGTATAACTGAGTATTCGGAATATATAAGATTACATCAACAACAACTCAGTAAGCCTTTCGGTTATATTCTCAAGCCTATCAGAGAAACAGATTTACATTTTTCTGTAGAATTAGCTTTAGAGCAATATCAAAGCTACAGAAAACTATACTTAGAAAAACAAAGAATAGAGGCAATTATTAACAGCATAGGTTGTGGAGTAGTTGTCACATTTACTGATGGCTGCATTCAAATGATGAATCCAATGGCGGAAAGATTAACTGGTTGGCGACAAACCGAAGCTATTGGTAAGGATTTTACAGAGGTTGTGAGTTTAGTTGATAAAGATATGGATGAATTAATTGGTAATTTAGCAAAAGAAGCGATGCAAAGTGGTGAAGTAGTCAATTTACCAGAAAACTGTACACTGATTTCTAAGGATGGAACAGAAATACCAATTGCGGATAACATTGCACCTATTCGTGATAGTAATGGCAGTATTAGTGGTGCGGTGTTAGTTTTTCAAGATATTACTCACCGTAAGCTAACGGAAATTCAATTACTCCGTAACGCTTTTTATGATGGACTGACAGGATTACCTAATCGAATTTTATTTTTAGATCGTCTTCAACAAGCAGTTGAACGTAGTAAACGCCGCAGCGATTATCGGTTTGCAGTTTTATTTTTAGATTTAGATGGCTTTAAGGGCATAAACGATCGCTTTGGTCACAGTATGGGCGATGATTTTTTAGTAGCGATCGCCAGACGTTTAGAATCGTGCATACGTAGTGGCGATACTGTTAGCAGATTTGGTGGTGATGAGTTTGCTGTATTGTTAGAAGAAATTAAAGACATCAATGATGTGATTAACGTCGCTAAACGCATTCAAGACACCCTTGGTTTACCACTAAATCTAAACGGACATCAAATATATACTACAGCTAGCATCGGCATTACTTTAAATCATAGTCATACTAATGAGCCAGAAAGTATACTCAGGGCTGCTGATAGTGCTATGTATAGGGCTAAACAACAAGGAAAAGCCCGTTATGATGTATTTAATGAAGCTGCTAATTGCTAGTAAGTTTTAAGTTAAAAAATACACTATCTTTTAAGTTTACAGTCGGTGCATTTACAAAAATAATTTCAGTCTAGAGATAAATTAAAAATATTAAATTTCTATAAACAATAATTATACTTATTACATTATATTTAGGATCAATTTTTTCTATTCAAACATAATTGCCATAACGATAATCTCTGTAGAGACATTAAATTTTCTCTTGCCTCCTACTCCCTACTTTCACCGAATTATGGTACAAAAAACAGAAAAACAAAAAATGTTAGCAGGCGAATTATACTTAGCAGATGATCCAGAATTAGTAGCTGATCAAAAGCGGGCTAGTCGCCTTTTAGGAATGTATAACGCCACAACGGTAGAACAATTAGAACAACGCCAGCAAATTTTACAAGAATTGTTTTTTCAGGTAGGAGAAAAACTCACCATAGTACCACCATTACATTGTGACTACGGCAGTAATATTTCCATAGGCAATGGCACTTATATGAACTATGGTTGTGTAATTTTAGACTGTAATCAAGTTGAGATTGGAGAAAATGTTTTATTCGCTCCCTATGTCCAGATTTATGCTGCTTACCATCCTACAGAACCAGAAATACGTCTCACAGGAAGAGAGTTAGCCGCCCCCATTAAAATTGGTAACAATGTCTGGATTGGTGGCGGTGCAATTATTTGTCCCGGAGTCACCATTGGCGATAATACTACTATTGGTGCAGGAAGCGTAGTTGTGAAAGATATTCCTGCAAATGTAGTTGCAGTTGGCAATCCCTGCCGAATAATTCGCTATTTATCGTAAATTTTAATTAGAACTTATAACCTCTAGCTAGCCAATACATCCAATCAGCGATCGCTTCTTGGGTATCTTCATCTACATCAATTGGTTCTATTTCTGACAATTTAGCTGAATGGACATCATCTTCCTTGCCTCCTATATAAGCAACTTCTACGTACATATCTTTTAAACAATCATCCTCTGGGGCCATTCCCAAGACTTCTACTGGTTTCTCCTCAATGGTAGAAGTTTTGCGTGACTTTTTCTTCCACTTACCCATAAAGGGAAACTCTAAAGTATCGTCTAAGTAATAATACCAACCCATTGCCCGGTCTTCTTTATCATCTGCATCGACGATAATCTCTTGTTCAATGCGTTCTTCTCTACTTTCGTCACGTTCTACAGTAGCCATAAAAACTCTACCTGTGGTTATACAGTTTGATATGGTAAATCCTTTAAGCAATATCTGTCGATAACCAAAGTAATAACAATTTTTGATTTTAAATCACAATCCTTGATGAAGTGTCTATGCCAACCAAAAGCCTCAAGGGGTCGCCCATCATACCAGAGGTTGATGGGTGGGGAATTGAAGCAAACATTCTATAACGCTTCATGCAGTACAACCACTGCTCCCAAACGTTCTGAGGCATTGAGAATTTCTCGTAAATCTACTTCTACAGGATGCCCGAATCCTTTAGGCGTAGGTAGAAGCGGCTTGAGAATTAACCATTCGGCATCGCTTAAATCACTTGGGTAGGGTTTGCGGAGCGGATTTTCAATCGTGGGTAGACGGCTCATCGACAACTACATAAATGCCATTGATTTAGCCTATTGTCTGAGTAAAGCAAGGCTTTGTTCTCTTTAGATTTTCTTTACGAATCAGCTCTTAATTGTTGCCAATCTCCCCCGAAAAAAATCGCTCTCCTACATCAGCTATAACAACAGCGAATTTGTAACCCAACCTTGGGTAGTTATGGTGAACGGCGTTGAGATTTTCCGCTACACCACCAGGAATGCAGTTTCAGAAGTCACTCTGAGCAAGCTCAACTATTTTAACTTAGCTTTTTTTTGCTGTGGAGAAAATCTCATTTTAGCCGCATAACCAAACCCCATACCCATCAAAATCCCTAACATTGTTGTAGGTTCGGGAACAGGAGTGAGTTTGACATTATCCACAAGTAAGGCTGAATTAACTGTGGTATCGCCCACATCAACCACACCAAATCCTAAAGTATAAGTTCCGGCTGTAGTGAAGTTATAACTATAAGATTGATACCCAGTTTGTTGAGCTAAATCAGAAAAAGATAAGATAGTTGCATCATAAGTGTTAGCAAGTTGATTGACATTACTCAGACTAAAGAAAGCAAAATCATTGTAATTTTGATCTCCCGAATCATCATCTGTGAGAAAATTCCAGGAAAAAGTCAGAACATCTCCAGCATTGACGGTAATGGTTTGCTTGATAGCAGAACCTTCCACTGCTCCTAAGCTTGTTAAGTCACCTGAAGATAGTTCTAAGAATTCTTCTAAAGCACTACTATTAATTCCTGTTTCATCCTGGAGTGTTTCCAGAACAGCTTGGTAATTTATATCAGCAGGTTCTACACCAAAACTGCTATCTTCAACTGTTGTTTGCCCTGTGGTTGTCCACCAATTAAAACCATCTTCAAAACTGCCATTAATTACTATTGCCTGCACTTTTTCTTGATTAGTAATCAGAAAAACGGTGGCGATCCCCAGTGCTAAACTTGACCATTTCAGCATATATCTCTTGTTCCTTTTTTGGTAATTTTACAGTTATCAAAACCCAGAAATTATCAAGATTGCACTAAGAAATCATTGGCTTCTAAAGTGGCATTGAGATTAGCAAATATTCCTCCATTACCCAATCCAGCAGTTACTCCATTTTGGTTATATAGCAAGTTTTGTGTTGTTTGATTGTAGATAATCTTGGCATTGCTAATACCAGCAGTAGTAATTTCATCTGCAAAGGCGACATTAATTATGGCAAATTCACTAGCTAGTAAGCTGCTATTAACTGCACTTGTTAATGCGGTGAATGATGCTTTACTCAAGGCAATTTTATCTGTACCTTTGCTGAAGTCAGTGATGGCATCCACTCCAAAAGCACTATTAGTAAATGTTGATCCGCTGCCAAAGAGGAATGTATCTGCACCTTCTCCTCCAGTCAGGCTATCATTGCCTGCACCACCAACTAAGGTATCATTGCCGTCACCACCAATCAGGGTATCATTGCCTGCTAAACCTTTGAGGATGTTGTTACCACTATTACCTGTGATGGTGTTATCTAACTCGTTGCCAGTACCGTTAATGTTGGCTGTGCCAGTTAAAATTAAATGTTCGACGTTGGCGGTAAGAGTATGGCTGGCTGCAGATTTGACTGTATCTATGCCTTGTCCTGCTAATTCTACTACTACGTCACGGCTGCTATCTACTACGTAGGTGTCGTTACCATCAGCACCGATTAGGCGATCGCTTCCTGCACCACCATCAATTACATCATCACCACCTGTACCGTTGACGGTTTCATTACCAGATGTGCCGTTGATGAGGTTGAGGACGTTGAGAGTGAAGGTATCGCTGACGCTGGCTGCTGCTGTATCAGTGACGGTGACGGTGATATTGTATCTGCCAGATGCCGTATCTGTTGGTGTGCCGCTAAATGTGCGGGTTGTGGCATCGAAGGTGAGCCAATTTGGTAAATTTCCACCATTTTCTAAGCTGACGGTGTAGTTGAGGATATCTCCTGCATCTATGTCAACAAAGGTGGTTTCTGGGATGGTGAAGCTGAAGTTTGTATTTTCAGTGGCAGTTTGGTCAGCGATCGCAACAGCCAAAGTGGGGGCATTGTTAGTATTAGTGCTGGCAACTGTCAGGATGAAGATATCACTGATGCTGTCCTCAGAATTATCGGTGGCAGTAACTTTGATGTTCAGCGTACCGACATCGGTATCCGCAGGTGTACCGCTAAATGTGCGGGTTGCTGCATTGAAGGTGAGCCAAGTTGGTAACTCATTGCCATTTTCTAAGGTAGCAAAGTAGGTGAGGATATCGCCTGCATCAATGTCAGTAAAGGTGTTGGCGGGGAATGTGAAGTTGAAGAGAGTGTCTTTGATAGCTGTTTGATCGGCAAGTACATTCTCTAAAACTGGGGCATCATTAATTGAGTTGACAGTGACTTGGAATGTCTGATCAACAAACTGACTGCCTGCTGTGCCACTTAGGGTAATTTCTGCTGTGCCAAATTGGTTTTGTTGATAATCCAGGATGAGTTGATTATCTATGATCGTGGCAGTGACTAAACCTGTGTTGCTGTTGGCGAAGATGGATTTAGCGATCGCATCGCCGTCTGCATCACTGAAGACGTTGGTTAAGTCAATTACTGTGTTGTCTGCATCTTCATCAACAGTCAGATCAGCGATCGCACTCTTAATCACTGGTGCATCATTAACTGAGTTAACAACAATATTGAAGATATTATCCACAAATTGACCGTTAGAGGTTCCTCGTAGAACAATTGTAGAGATCCCAAATTGATTGGGTTGATAATCTAAAATTAGTTGATTATCGACAATAGTTGCTGTTACTAAATCTGCATTACTATTACTGAAAATCGATTTAGTAATTAAGTTGTTATTATTATCAATATCAGTAAAGACATTACTAATATCAATTACCGTATTGTCGGCATCTTCATTAACTTCAATGAGGGGAGTAATGGGGTTAAGAACAGTGGGGGCATCATCTACAGGGTTAACGACTACATTGAAGATATTATCCACAAATTGACCGTTAGAAGTTCCTCGTAAGACAATTGTAGAGATCCCAAATTGATTGGGTTGATAGTCTAAAGTTAGTTGATTATCGACAATACTTGCGATTACTAAACCGACATTGCTATTACTGAAAATCGATTTAGTAATTAACTCATCAGCATCATCAATATCGCTGAAGACATTACTAATATCAATTACCGTATTGTCGGCATCTTCATTAACTTCAATGAGGGGAGTAATGGGGTTAAGAACACTGGGGACATCATCAACCGGGTTAACGGTGACAGTGAAAATATCATCAATGAATTGTCCGTTAGCTGTACCTCGGATGGTGATTTCTGCTGTACCTGATTGATTGGCTTGATAATCCAGGGTGAGTTGATTATTGACGATTGTGGCAGTAACTAAGCCTGTGTTGCTATTGGCAAAGATGGATTTAGCGATCGCATCTCCATCTACATCGCGGAAGACGTTGGTTAAGTCAATTACTGTATTGTCTGCATCTTCATCAATGGTGATGTCAGCGATCGCATTCTGCACTACTGGTGCATCATCAACTGGGTTAACGGTGACAGTGAAGATATCATCAATGAATTTTCCGTTAGCTGTGCCTCGGATGGTGATTTCTGCTGTGCCTGATTGATTGGCTTGGTAATCTAGGGTGAGTTGATTATCGACAATCGTGGCAGTGACTAAACCTGCGTTACTGTTGGCAAATATGGATGTAGCGATCGCATCTCCATCTACATCACTGAAGACGTTGGTTACGTCAATTACTGTATTGTCTGCATCTTCATTAACTGTGACATCGACAATGGGGGCAGTGACTGTGGGAGGCTGATCGTCGGCAATCTGTTGATTACCAAAATCAATATCGGTAACACTTTGTCCCGAACTTAGGGCAACGGTATGAACGAAACTCAGGGAACTTGTGGCTGTACCAGAACCGTTATTTTGATTATTGTTGGGGTCAACGGGATCTGGATTAGGGGTGCTAGTGCTGAGGGTGAGAATAGCTTCAGCTAAGGCTAAGGCGTTAATTCGAGGATAGGTAGCCCCTGTATTGGTGACGTTATCGTTTTCGTCATCGCCATCAATAATCAGGTCGCCTGTCGTATCTAACAGGGTACGAAACTCAGTCAGAGTCAGTTCTCTTCCCAAGTAAGTTTGGGCAATTTGTTGTGCGAGGGTAGCAATACCTGCAATGAAGGGTGCAGCTTGGGATGTGCCGCCCATTGCAATTGTTCCACCTGTAGCATTCGCGCCTGTAATCAAAATACCAGGGGCAAAGATATCTAAGAGTGGATGACGTTGAGAGAAACTGGCGATGCGATCTGCGTCAGTGCTGTAGTCTACTGCGCCATTGCTGAAAGTACCAGAACCGAAATCATCTGCCCAAACAGCACCAACAGAGATGGTATTGGGGTCGATCGCTGGATAAGCTAGTCCAGGGGTACTGTTGAAGGTGTAGAAACTGTTACCTGCCGCCGCCGAGATGATAATGTTTTGGGAAGCGATCGCTGCTAATTCATCCCCAATGCCATAACGAGCGTTGGTTGTAGTCCAGTTTTTACCGTCTCCTAAAGAAAGGTTGATAGAGGCAATATTATATGCAGTAGAATTGCTGTTCACCCACTGCAAGGCTTTTTCTAAGTTAGTAAAAGAACCAGAACCATTGTCTTGGAATACTTTGAGGACAATCAGGTTAGCATCAGGGGCTACAGCACTGGCGATACTAGCAACGTGAGAACCGTGATTGTTTTTGTCGCTGGCGTTGCTGTCGTTGTTGCCGAAGTCGTACTGGTAGACGATTTTATCGGCAATGCCATCATTATTGGCATCAGCACCGAAGAAGGGATGATTCAGGTCAATACCAGTATCAATGATGACTGTAGCGTAACCCTGTCCTTTGATGTTGGCAAAGCGAGAGTCTGCCCAGAAGTCATTCAGGTTGATTAAGTCAGTGGCGGTAGTTTGCCCAGAATTTTGTAGGGAAGAAGAAGCAATATTTTGAGCGGCAGCAGTGATGTTTTGAGGTTGCTCATCATCAAGGATAGTCACAGTGGCAATGCCTTGATTGCCGATTGATGCACCACTTGTGGGATTTGTCAACTTAATTGTAAAGTTTTCATTTCCTTCAACTTTGCCATCGTTGCGAATGCGAATCGCATTAGGATTATTCAGCAGAGCATTTTCTACGGAAATGAGTTTGTTGGTCTCATTTTCCGCAAAAGTGATTGTGAAGGAAACATTGTTAAAGTCATTAGTGACGAAAGTGGGGCCGCATCCACATCCTTGAGCTGTACCATCAATCAAGGAGAGGGTTGCACTGACTACACTACTGATGTTTCCTGTACGAGTTACCCAAATTTCCGTGACTGCCGTGCCATCTTCTGTAACTGTGTAGTTAACGGCATTAAAGTTCAGCAGCACATCCCCACCTGAAGACGAAACCAGATCAAGAGAGGGGATAACTAGGGGAATATCAGCTGCCGTGGTAGTGATGTTGAAAGCAGGGTAGGTTTGTTGCCATCCTTGCTGCATGACTTCAGCAACAGTGTAAATACCAGGACGCAGGTTAATGAAACTGTAGTTGCCGTTGGTATCGGTGGTAACAGAGATTTCCCCGTTATCGAGTTGCCCATTGGTGTTGGTGTCGAGGTAAATTGTCCAGTTAGCTAAACCTGATTCTCCCGCATCTTTAACGCCATCACCATCGAGGTCATGCCATTTTTGACCACTAATGCTAGCGAATTGATATAATCCAGCATCCCAAGTCAGATTATCTCCGCCATTGGCAGTAAAGATATCTGTTCTGCCATTCGTGACGCTGACATCACTATCGAAGGTGTCGTCAGTTCCTTCATTGGGGTTGCTAAATTGATAACCAGTCGGGGCAACAACCTCCACAAAGTAATCGCCTGTGGGGACGTTGGTAAAGCTATAGAAACCATTAGCATCGGTGGTGGTGGTAGTCACCAGATTGGCGGCACTGTTATAGAGATTGACCGTAACATTCCGCAAACCTAATTCTCCAGGATCTTGGATGCCGTCAGCATTGAGATCGAGCCAAACAAAGTCACCAATTGTGGCTGCACTGCCTGCTACTTGGATTGTGGCTTGGGCTGCGGTGGGAATCTCTTGGGTATTGCCTGCATTGTCAGTAGCGACGGCATAAAATTCATAAGTACGTCCAGGAGTTCCGGTATAGGTTGATTCCGTGAGGGTAGTGGCGGTTAACCAAGGAGTAAAGGCACTACCGTTTTCAGAAACATAGATGGTGTAACTTGCAATGGCTGAACCTATATCTGTGCCAGACCAACTAACTAGGAATTCTGGGGTTTCTGTAGTCGCAGGTAAGTCATTAACTTCACTGGTAGGTTTACTGACATCTAGAGTATTGAAGATGGGAGGTGTATTGATGGGTTCTTCAGTATCGAAGATGATTTGTGCTTCTGCATCAATCACATCTCCAGTTTGGGCGGTGCGTTTAGCCCGAATACTATAAGTAACAAATCCTTCCCCTGCACCATTTTCATCATTGGTGGGTAAAAATCCAGCCTGTGCGTCTAATGGTGCTTCTCCGGTGTTGGGATCTATGGTACTAATCCGCCAAGTAGCAATACCTGTAGTGGTGTCAATGGTGGCAGCAACGTCAACGTAGAAGCCTTTGGTTGCGGTTAAATCGATGCGGGTGCTGTGGAAAGCGCGATCGCCTGCTAATTCATAAGTTGCACCACTCCAACCATAATCATCAACCCGGAAGGTACGCCAATCCAGATCCGCGTCGAGTTGTTGGGTAATGACCACTTCTTGGGCAGGTGCAGAGGCAATAGCCGCATTTTCAAAGCGGATGGTATAGCGGAAGGGTTCATCAGTGTCGATCCAGCGATCTTCGCCAAAGCCTTCTGGCCCTAAGATGTCATTAGGATCGAGAGGACGACGGACTGGGGGTTCGTAATCATCATCGTCGTCATCATCATCGTCATCATCGTCGCATTCCGGATCGCCCTCTTCACACTCACAACACTCTTCGGGAGGAGTGGGTAAACTAATTGAGTTAGTCTCCAAGTCGCTCAATTCGGCTAATTCCACCAGTCCAGCCGTCAAGGATTCACTGATACTGTAGCTAAAGTCGAGTGGAGAACTCCAACTTGTGCCGTCAAACAAGACATATTTGAGGGATTGATTAGCTTGTGGGACATTGACACCGGATTCCCCATCTTGCGACCACATGATAATCGGTTGAGAACCCAAGACGGAGATTGTGGGTTTGTCTGCTAAAGCACCTGTCGTTAAACTTAGCGGTGTTGTCCAAGTGTTAGTATCGTCATCCCAAGTAGCAGTGTAGAGTGTGGCATTATATTGGCTATTTTGATGGAACCAAGCTGCAATTACGTCACCATCGTTATCCTGTGCCAAGGTGACGTTGCGATCAGCCCCAGTTAATGCAAATAAAGAACTAGCTGTTGACCAAGTGTCTGTTGTGGGGTTGTATGTCGAGAAGAAGAGATCGCCGCCTGTGGTAAAACTCTGCAAAAGTTGTTCTTGAGTGCTGTTTGCATTCACGCCACTCAAGTCTTGACTACTCCAAACTGCTAGCCCATCACCATCACCGTCAAACGCGATCGCTAAATCACTGTTAGATAAGTTTGCGCTGCCAGCAATTACGCCAGGAAGACTCCATTGTCCCAGAGCTGCATTGTATTCGCTGATGACAATCCCGTCTTGATTTGCCCAACCGCCAAACAGTTGACCATTACTATCGACTGCTAAAACGGGTGTACCTTCATCGTAAAGATTGTTGGTCAGGATAGTGGAGGTAGCATCACTATAGTCATTGAGTGTGCCGGTATCAACGACATCGATAATCCCAAATGTGATATTTTCGTCGTAGAAGGGACTTTCTGTACCTGATGTATCGTTGAGCAATTCAATAGACAAGCCGCCTAAATCCGATCCTGGCCAAGTACCTGTCCAATCAATGAAACGTTTGACTCCAAAAACAGTCGCTTCAGCCCGTAGAAGTATCGTACCGGAGAATAGAGGATCACCCGCACTTAAGCCATTTGCGTCACTCTTGAGGTTGACGTTAAACAAGGCTCTACCAGTGAGTTTTGCTTCACCTAACAACCAAAGATTGACTTTGGTGTCAATATTCGCACCTGCCGAGATGCGGTAAGAACCTTCAATTCGACTAGGCCAAGAGGGGAAATCTGAACCCGCGTCCCAAATATAATTCCCTAAACCAGTCCCTTCAAAGCGAGGGCCAATTTTAATTGCACCAAATGGGCCGATTCTGTAATCGGTGAGGGGAATATTAATTGCACCACCAATTCCCCCACGCAAGCGAGCATTTTTGAATACGTAAACACAATCTTCTTTATTGGTTGACCAACGGGCTTGTCCACCAACTTCACCAGTAAATTCACCATTGTCGCCAATTTTGAGTCGAGCTTGACCAGTCGCACTTAAAATTAACGTACAGTCTATTTGTCCTGTCAGATCCGCCCGGATTTGTGCCTCATATGTCCCACTGATGAAGGGAACCCAACTAGGAACTGTCACCCTACCGAAGTCTTGAGCGTAACGGATGCGGTGAACACCTGCGATTTCTATTTCCCCGTTTTCGATCATCTCTGCCAGGGTAGTGAGGTTGGTGATATTGCTCAGAGGATCAACAAATTCGGGATTGACAACGGTAATATTTCCGGTGTAAAGGTCGGTATCGTCTTCGATTTCTGCATTTTCCCGTTGCCAGATAAATTTCGCTGCACCATTGCCTGCGATCGCCACATCAAAGACACCATCATACAAGCTGTTGTCGGTAACTTGGCTGGGGGCTGTCCAATCATATCCACCTGTGGCATTTTCTCGTCCCACAGCGTAGAAAATTTCGGATTCGTTGCCTTCTCCAGATCGCCATGTGGCCAAAAGTCCAGGATTTGTCCCGTCAATTAAGGTATCACTGGCTAGGAGTTTGACATCAGTACCAAAGGCTTCTGATAGGAGTTGGGCGTTAACCCAGCCATTACCGGTGTTGACGGCATGCCACAATTGTCCTTCATGAGTCCAGAGTAAGTGTAAATTACCTTCACCATCGCGCGCTAAGGAAGGAGCAGCATCTTGAATAATTGGTGGTGCTTCGGGGATAGTTGTGGCGTATAAATTTCCCGTATCTACGTCTGTAATGCCATCTAAGGTAAAGGTGGGATTGGTGGCATCGGCAATGGCATCCTGATTATTGTCAAAGGCGTAGGGAGTGCCAGAAATGAGTTGATACTGCCCTGCGGTGAGGGTGGAGAAGTCAAAATTGCCCGTGGCATCGGTGGTAGTTGTTCCTGCTAGTTGCAGTCCGTCTTCTGTGACTCGATAGGCGCGGATTTCCACATTTGCCAAGGTGTCGCCATCATTGGCATCCAGCAAATTGCCGGACAGCGAGGCAGTGGCGCGGAAATTGGGATTGTCGGCAATCATCCGACCAAATAAATCCCGAACATCGTAAATCGGGTTATCTGGTGTAGATAATTTCTGGGACATTTCATTGATCAACTGCACATACTGGCCGTAGGTTTGTACTTGCGGCGCAATATTGCTCAAGAAGCCATCCCATTGGGTATCAGTTAAACCCTGTGGACGAATTGAAGCTTCAAAGCTGTTCCAATCAATGGTTGCAGTATTCTCAGCCGAGTAGGTTCTGACACGGAAGTTAACTGGGTCGGTGTTGCTATTGAAATAGATAGGCAGAACATTGATATCGCCCGGTCGTAATATCCCCTGTGGCCCTTCATCGCTCACTCCTAATAGATGCAGTGACGCACCGCCAGCCAAACCCTCTAAGGTTGTTCCTAGTTGAGTGCCAGTAGCACTTTCAATAATCAGTAGGGGCGCGATCGCATCTGTATCCCCTTCATTCAAATAGTTGACATTGAAGCGATAATTGCGGTTGGGACGGACTTCTTCTGGGCCGGTAATGTTGGCATTTAAGTCATAACCAGTTGCAGCTTGAACTGTGATGACATCTTCTAAAATTGTTGTGCTACTGCCTTGGCTGGCTTGGACATCATATAAACCTAGGGGGTCGCCAATGAGATCAAAGGTGACATAGGCCTGGGTGGAATTCTCTAAGTAAACCTTTGCTGCTTGAATTAAGCTGCCATCAGTGGCTCTGAGTTGGAAGGTGGTATCGGCGGCAAACTTCGCCCCGCGAATTTCTAGGGTAGTTTCCCCAATGTTACCGATGGTGTCAGTAGCTACATCAGTAATGGAGAAGGGAATATCTTGGGCGATAATTTCATAATTGGCAGTGCCTACAACCTGATCTCCATAGGCGAGGACGTAGTAAGTTCCTGTTTGTTCGATGGGAATAATGATTTCTGGGTCGGTGTTGAAGGGTTGTACCGTTGTCAGGTCAAATTGTCCTCGTGTTGGCATTGCCCCATAGCGCACGAACAATTCATTGAAGGACTGATCGGAACTGCTATCTAATTTGAGGCGAATGGCTTGTCCGGCGGTAGCATCAAAGCGATAGTAAATTGATTGCCCTTGTCCTAAACTGCCAGTATCAGGTGCATCTAAGATTAAAGCTTCTACATCTAGGGTGACTTGACTACCGGAAACTCCTGTGTTGTTGGCTTCATTAACTTCTGGGACTTGGTTACGAATATCACTGCGAACAATGACATAGTAATTACCTAAATTCACCCCTGGCACGATTCCATTGAGTGTCTTGGTATAACTTGCACCCCCAGCAATATCACCGGAATGGGCTACCTGTCCGACTAACGCATCGCCGATATCCCATTGAGTATCGGTTGAGAGATAAACGGAATCTGTCCAACTACCGTAAGCGGCATCTGTGCCTTGGTTTTGGACGGTGTAACTAATATTAATGCTTTGCCCTGGAATACCACTGCTGGGAACAGTTATATTGGTCACAACTAAATCTGATGGTGGGGGAATGATGATTTCTGTCGATAATCCATCAAAGTTAATATTATTTGCTTCTCCAGTCCGTTCATAAACGACATTACCGCTATCTGTGACGACAAAGGCGTAGTAAAGCCCTGCTAACCCACGGGGAACATTAAATGTCTGCGTTGCCGTGTAACTATTACCACCATTGAGTCCGCCTGTATGGTTACGATAGCCGAGGTAAATATCACTGTTGCGATCGAATACTTGGTCACGGGATAAGTAAACGGCATCATACCAATTCTGCCCTGTATTTGCCCCGTTATTTACCACAGTCCAAGTTAAACTCAGTCCTTGTCCGGCAATGCCTTGCTCTGGTGCATCTACTGATTGGACTGTTAAATCGGCAACTGGACTTAGACTAATGCTAGTCGTGCTAGTGCTGGCTTTGTCGTTATTATTTTCTAATCCCCCTTCGATGACGCTGTTATCTCGGTCTGTGCGCACTAAGACATAGTAATTGCCGTTGAGATCGATGGGTAAATTAAATGTGCCTGATGCGGTGTAATTGCCTGTAGGATCTAACGCGCCGGAACGGAAGACTGAGCCTAATTTGATGTCATTACTGCTAACAGTGGTATCGAGGGATAAATAGACTTCATCGTACCAGAAGTTACTATTGGTACGTCCTACTCCTAAATTCTCCACTGTCCAACTCAGGGTGATGGGTGTCCCTGATTGTGCTGTAGCGGGTAAGTTAATCGTGGTGACTTGTAAATCGGGGGTTTGGCGAGAAATGGTGACAGGGAAACCGTTGGAACTATTATTGCCTTGATTACTTTCGTAGACGCTGTTACCTGCATCGGTGACGACAAATAACTGATAGTTGCCTTCTAAACTGAAGGGTAAGTTAACGGTTTCAGTACGAGTGTAGGTATCGTTGGCTGCTAAAAGTCCGGTGCGGGTGAAGCTGGCAAGGATAATATCATCGGCATCTCCTAGAACACCATCAGTGGAGGCGATGATGCGATCGCTCCAACTGGTGACAATGGTATCCCCTATACCCTGGTTTTTCACCGTCCACTGCACAGAAATTGTTTTCCCTGCTTCCCCAGTGGTGGGAATCACTGCTTCTGTAATCACTAAATCCGCAGGTTGGGAGACAATTTGGACTTGATTGCTGCTTTGGGTAACGTTGTTAGTGTTATTGATTTCAAATACTGCATCACCGCTATCTGTCACCCCAAAGACATAATAAGTCCCCGTTAATGTATTGCTGAGGGTGAAATTAGCAGTGCGATCGTAACCATCACCAGGATTGAGAACGCCGTAATGAGTAACACTACCTAAATTAATATCAGTCGTGGGATTAAATTGATTATCCGTTGACAGATAAAAGGTATCAGTCCAAGAACCATTGGGCGTTTCTGTTGCGCCAAAGTTTGTCACACGGTAATTAATGCTGAAAGTGCCACCAGAACGCGCATTATTCGGCACAATTAGGGATTCAAACTCTAAATCCGGCGGTGGTGTTAGGGTAATGTTGGTGGCGGTGGTGTCGTAATTGCTGTTGTTATTTTCAAAGACATTTTCGTAAACGTTGTTGAAGATGTCGCTTTGAACAAAGAAGAAGAATTCGCCAGCGACACCAACGGGTAAGTTAACCGTAGCTGAACCTGTGTAACTTTGACCTGCGTTTAACGCACCACTGTGATAGAAAGTGCCTAAAATGCGATCGCCTGCATCTAGGGTTGCATCCGTAGACATAAAGACGCGATCGTACCAAGCCGTTTCTAAGGTGCGTCCTGTTCCTTCGTTCGTTACTGTCCAACTCAGGTTCATCGGTTGTCCTGAGAAAGCCCCATTGGGAGCATTCACAGATGTTACCTGTAAATCTGGGGGTGGCGTTAAGTCTACATCTGTGGGGCCACCAACACCAAAATTATCTCCTTCATTCCCGACTTCGGTGACGCTGTTGTAAGCATCTGTCTGGACAAGGAAGTAATAATTGCCATCAATGCCAACTGGGAGAGTTACTGTTAGACTGTTGCTGTAGCTATCACCCGCATTCAGGTAACTGGGGTTAGTGGTTTGTCCTAGATATGTGTCGGTATTGTCAAAGGTTTGATCAAAAGATAAATATACCCTGTCATACCAAATGGGTGCATTAGTTGCGCCAGTACCCACATTGGTAACAGTCCATTGCACTATGGTATCTTGACTGGAGAAAGCTGTTGCTGGCGCAGTAACACTGCTGACTTGCAAGTTAGGAACTGGGGACAGGCGAATTTGTAGGGTTTGATCGTCGGTAGTGGTGTTGTTCGACTCGTTTTGAGTTCCTTCTGCGATATTGCCGTAATAATCTGTGGTGGCGATGACTTTGTAACTTCCTGTCAAATCCAGGGGTATATTAACTGATTGCGATCGCTCTAAGGATGCTCCGGCGGCAATGCTACCTGTAAAGCTAAAGTAGCCTAAATCCGTGACAAATGCCCCATTACTTGCATTCACTAAATAAAGTCGATCCCACCAAGTTCCTTCTGCTGTGGCTGTACCTTGGTTGGTGACTGTCCAAGTAATATCTATGGGTTGTCCTGAAAAAGACTCAATTGGGGCAGTAATATTACTGACTACTAAGTCAGGAGAATTGAGACTAATGGCTACAGCGCGAGTATTGTTGGTGTTACTAGTCTCCCCTTGGTCTTGTGAACCATCAGCGACAAAGATTAGATAACGGTTGCCTGTAGCAAAATTCGGTAGGTTAATGTTGCGGGTGATGGTATAGCTACCGTTTGCTGCTAACGGTGTTTGGGTAGAAATAAGTTCTTGGGTAACATAGGTATCGCTGTTGGCATCAAAAACTTGATCGTTAGACAGGTAAATATAGTCAAACCAGTCGGCTGATGCTGAAGTTGTGCCTTGGTTTTGGACTGTCCAAGAAACTTCTATACTCTTACCTACTGTGCCAGTTGTAGGTGCAGAGGCATTAGAGACAATTAAATCAGGCGCAGTTAAGTTAATGGCAACGGCGCGGACATTATTATTTTCGTTGGTTTCCCCTTGATAATTATCCCGGTCTGCGACAAAGAGTAAAAACTGATTACCGGGGGTAAAATTAGGTAAGGCGACATTCTTACTGATGGTGTAACTTGCACCAACTTCTAGAGGTGTTTGGGTGGAGATGTATTCTGAGGTGACTTGAACATCGCTACCGTCTAAGGTTTCATTACTGGAGAAATAAACGCGATCATACCAATCTCTGGTGGCTGTTCCTGTACCTTGGTTGGTGACTGTCCAAGTTAATTCCACAGTTTCCCCTAAAACTGCGGTGTTGGGAAGATTTGCGGCTGTAACTTGTAAGTCAGCAGCAGAAATATTGATCGCCACAGCCCGGACGTTATTATTTTCGTCCGTTTCGCTTTGACTGTTATAGTTATCTGCTTTAAAGAGTAAATAGCGATCGCCTGTAGCTGTAGTGGGCAGGGTAATATTGGCAGTACGGGTATAAGTGCCACCTGCGGCTAAAGGAGTCGAAGCACCAGCCCAAGCTTCCGTCAGGTAAGTATCATCACTGTTACCAAAGATTTGATCTGTGGAAATGACTACTCTATCCCACCAATCTGCATTGGCTGCTACTGTTCCCTGATTCGTGACATCCCAGGTAATACTCAAGGTTGCACCGACTGTCACTGATTCTGGTGCTGAGGCGTTACTGACAATTAAATCTGGTGCATCAACACGGAAAGCTACGGCGCGATCATTATTGTTATTGTTGCTTTCTCCTTGGGCATTATTCCCATCAGTGCGGAAAATCAGATATCCATTACCAACGAACCCTAATTGATTCGGTAAGGTGATATTTTGGGTTTTACTATAGCTACCCCCTGCGGCCACTGGGGTTTGGGCGGTGGCGGAGATGGTGGTAATGAGATTGTCAGAACCATCATAAGTGTCATTACTTGACCAGTAAATATAATCGATCCAATCAGCCGGGGCTTCGACTGTTCCTTGGTTAGTTACCGTCCAAGAAACACTAACTGCTTCTCCTAATACTCCCGATACTGGTACGGTAGCATCTGAAACAATTAAATCGGGTGTGCCTATGCTAATTTGAACGGCGCGATCGTTATTATTATCGTTGGTTTCTCCTTGAGCATTGTTACCATCAGCACGGAAGATTAAGTAATAGTTGCCTGCGGTAACATTGGGTAACGTGATACTGCGGCTAATCGTGTAACTTCCGTCGGCTGCTAACGGTGTTTGGGTATTGATGGACTGAGAGGCGATGAAGGTGTCATTGAAACTATAAGTGGCATCAGTAGAAAGATAAACATAATCAAACCAATCCGCAGGTGCAGCCACAGTTCCTTGGTTTTTCACCGTCCAAGAGACATTAGTTGCACCGTTGACTATTCCTGTACTTGGTGCGGTTGCTTCCGAGATGATTAAATCCGGCGCACTGAAACTAATGGGAAGAACGAAAGTATTATCTGTTTCGTCTGTTTCCCCTTGATAATTGTTGTCAAAAGAGGAATAGTAATCTGTGACGAATATTAAGTAGCGATCGCCTAGGACAACATTATTAGGAATGGTAATATTGCGAGTATCTGTATAACTTGTTTCAGTAGCAAGTGGACTTCTAGCACTTTGATAGAAAGAATTGATTCTTTGATCTCCACTATCTAAGATTTGATCATTGGAAACATAAATTGAATCATACCAATCTGCATTAGCTGGAACTAAACCATTATTGAGAACTGTCCAAGTAACTGAGACTGATTCTCCTAAAATAGCGGCACTAGGAGCAGTAGCACTAGAAATGGTTAGATTAGGAACAGCAACATCAATGGCGTGGACATAAACGTTGTCGTTTTCGTTCGTTTCCCCTTGATCGTTATAGTGATCTGTTTTTAATAGTAAATATCCGCTTCCTATCGCTTGACCTGGTAAATTTACAGTTTGATTTACCGTATATGTTTCGTTTGCTTCTAGCGGCAACCCATAGGAACTAGATATATATGACTGAGTAATATAAATATCATCGCTATCGCCGAAAATTTGGTTCTTCGAGAATACTAATCGGTCATACCAATTAGTACTTCCTGTCGTTATTGAACCGTCATTTTTAACTGTCCAAACAAGATTAATACTTTGTCCTGCTACAGCAGTTGTGGGTGCTGTGACATTCGTAATAACTAAATTTGGTGCAGCTATATCAATGGCATGAACATAAATGTTGTCGTTTTCGTTCGTTTCGCTTTGATAGTTATATTGGTCGGTTTTAAATAGTAAATATCCGTTTCCTATCGCTTGTCCTGATAAATTGAAGGTAGTGTTTACTGTATAGGTTTCATTCGCTTCTAGGGGCAACCCATAGAAACTGTAGATATACTCTTCAGTTAAATAAACATCATCACTATCTCCAAAAGTTTGGTTTTTCGAGAAGACTACTCGGTCATACCAGTAGGAACTTCCTGTAGTTACTAAACCTTCATTTGTAACTGTCCAAGCAAGATTAATACTTTGTCCGGCTATTGCTGTAGTTGGGGCTATAACACTGGTAATAACTAAGTTCGGGGCAGCAATATTAATAGCATGGACATAGACATTATCGTCTTCGTTGCTTTCCTCTTGATAGTTATAATAATCTGCTTTCAGGAGTAAATAGCCGTTTCCTCCTACTTCCCCAGGTAAAGTGAGGGTACTGCTGAGGGTATATGTCTCGTCCGGTACTAATCTATCTTCATTGTAAGTATATTCTTGAGTCAGATAAATATCATCATCATCCCCAAAAATTTCATTCTTCGAGAATACTACCCGGTCATACCAGTCATAACTTACTGTAGGAACAGAACTATCGTTTTTAACTGTCCAATCAATACTAATACTTTGTCCGGCTATTGCATTGTCAGGAGCATTAAATTCAGTAATTATTAAATTAGGCTCAAGAAACTCAAACTGAACAGCATAAGTATTATCAGTTTCATCGATTTCGTTTTGATAATCTTCTGCGTCAGTAACAAAGATTAAATATCCACTGCTAGATATTGCAATTTCATAATAATAAGATGGTAAATAAAAACTAGTATTTACCGTGTAGTTATCGCTGGGATTTAGAGGCAGATTGTAAGGATTATAGATTTCTCCATTCCCGGAATCATAATATTCGATCCATTCAGAACTTAAGAAAATATCCCCATTATCTAGGGTTTGATCTGTTGAAAAATAGACTGCATCATACCAATAATTACTTGTAGTTGCTGCTGTACCTTGATTTTGGACAGTCCAACTCACATCAATATAACTATTCCGACTACCTGATGTGGGTGCTGTGACATTTGTGATAACTAAATTGGGTGCTTCTCCACTAATAAAAAGGGGAAGACTATAAACATTATCGGTTTCGTCACTTTCCGGTTGTTCTTGATTGCGATCCGTCACAAAGAGTAAATAGCTATTCCCTACCTCAACATAATCGGGAATTGTTACATCAAGGGTTTGAGTGTAAATTGCCCCGGAAATTAACCCATAATTATAAGTACTATTCAGAATGATATCTGAAAAATCTAATGTTCCATCTTCAGATAAATAAACAACATCTGACCACCCTTCCCAAATATTACCATCTCCATTATTTTCAAGAGTCCAAGAAACAGAAATGGTATCACCAGGATCAGGGTTACTAGAAGAAACTGAAGCATCTGTTACTGTCAAATTAGGCAGAGCAAATGTCTGCCAAATGAACGAGTAAGTATTGCCAGCTTCTGAAGGAATCCATTGTAGATAATAAGTATCATCATTAGGTAAGGCTATATCAAGATCCTGGGCATAGGGACTGCCTTCTAGTACGTTTGAGATGAGAAAATTTCCGTCTCCGTCGTAAAGATTAAATGTGATGGGGTTTTCTGAATTACCGACTTCGTAATTTAGTTTTAACCACGCTTCCCCATTAGCTGCTTCTATTTGATACCAATCTTCATCTATTAAAAGCAGATCAGTAAAATAACTTCCTTCTAGGTTGCGGATATCAGTAGCAGTTTCTCGTGTATCGTTATCTTCAAATTCATCGGTGACGCTACTAATTGTCTGTGTCTCCCAAGACAGATTATAACTACTACTAATCTGGTTAGTATTGGGATCGCTATAGAGAGAATTAATCTTTAAATAATAGTCTCCAGGGGCAAGAATTGTTTTAATTTCTCGCCGAAAATCATCTACAGTACCGGGGCGATAAGCAGCAGAGGAAATAAATGTTCCCTCTGGATTATAAAGTTCTAAATCGATGTAGCGGGAGTTAGTGGGAAAAGTAATAACAGCAGAGAAATATTGTTCTTCAGTATCGACGGTGATTTTATACCAATCTTCATCGCCTGCATAGGAAATGCCAGTTAATAAAACACCTGCCGATGAAGTTAAATCATAAGCAGTTGCTAAAGTATCATTTTCTTCATAATTATCATCAGTGGTATTGATCGCAAACCGAGCAAATCCTGTTCCTGGTCGTCGAATACCTTCTATGTTTAAGGGTTCTACATTATCTGGATCATCTGCTACAGTTAGGGTGTCCCCTTGCGTGACATATAAATAACCATTTAAATAGACAGATGCACTACCTTTACCGATATTAAAAGGTACGTTGGGTAAGTTGTGGCGATCGCTTACAAAAACATAACCATCCCCAGTTTGATTAACCGTTACCCGCGCAAAATCTGCATTGTTAATCAATCCCCGTCCTTCATTGAACGGCCACTCATCAGTGCTGGTTTCCCCTCGCAGTAAATATAAAACATTGCCTACGGAAGTGACGGAATTACCCCATAAGCTTGTCCCACCGCCACTATTTGTCCAACCTAAATCATTTTTTAATGAGTAAATTAAGGTATTTTGAGATGCTAAAGGAGTTTCCCCGTTAGGAGTGGATGTTAAAAGGCTACCCCCAGGATAATTTCCTTCATTATGAGTCCACATTACCAATTGATCGCCACTGAGATGAAATAAGCGATCGCTTGCGGCATTATATTCCCAGTCTCCGCCTCTAGGAAAATGTGACCCTGTAAAGTCCCAATTTGGGGTTAATTGAGTATGGCTACCACCACTGCTGATTTCATCAGTCCGCGCAAAGTTATAGCTGCCACCCCCTGTATGATGGAGAATTACGGGTTCTCCTTCTACTTCTATCCCTACAATCCCGGCATTACTATCAATCAAGGGCAAATCGTCGCTAGTTTTCTCCCATTCTTGTGTCCAAGTTCCTGTTGTATCTGCGGTTAAATCATAGGAGTAAAGAGCAGCAATTTGTTGTCCAGAGCGAAATTGATAGTAATAAAGTTTATTTTCTGCTACAAACAGAGGATTAACTAAATTTCCTGATGAAAAAGTATCTTCTGTGACTCCAGCAGCATTCAAAGTCGGCAATTTTTCCCAGGTGTTAGTTTCGGGATTGTAGCGAGCAAACCTAACAGAACCGTTAGCAATACCTAAGTTATCTAATCTTTCGGTTAAGTCATCGGCTAAATCGCTGTCTAAGTCGATATAATCATCATCTGCGTCACCACTAAAGTCAGCCGCATAAAGATAGGTTCCGTCAGTCGCTAAACCTCCTCCTGCACTCACACCGTAGGTAAAGGGAACATCTGCTAACTGTTCCCATGCCTCTTGATTTTTTTCTACTTGCAGGATTTGTCCATTAAGATTAATAATCCCGTGATCGTTTTCGGCTTTTAACTGCCCTAACACTTCATTAGAAAGGCTTTCTCCCTGCACTAATGCAGAAAAAATCGCTCCTTCATCCCCAACACTATCTTCTAAATTTAAGACACTATCAACTCGATGCCCAATTTCTTCTAATAACAAACCAACTAAACCTTCAATATTCCCTTGATTTCCCTGCAAAAATTCCCAAGATAGGTAAATCCGATTAGTATTGACGCTATAAGCCCCATTCGCGCCATTTAATTTGGCTGCGTCGAGAATTTCTATTACAGGAAAAAGACTGAAATCCCCTGCTAACCATGCTGTTTTTAATGAAGCAGTTTCGCTCTCTTCTCCAAAAGCTAATGCCATTTTTTGAGTAAAGTCGATATCATTAGCAAAAGTCTGCAATCTTTCCTGCACGGTTATGAGAGCTTGTTCTAGGGGATTTAACAAAGCTGGATCGATAATGAAGGATGATTCTACTAGCAGATTTTGGTTGATGATGTAAGTATTATTCATCTTCTGTTTAGTGGCTGTGGGTGGGGTGTTGTTGGGGTGTTGTTGGAGAAGGGTTAAATAGTAGTTACTATCGCTGCTCAAAAACTAATGACCGTAGATTCATAGTCACAGGAATATTGACTTAGGAAATTGCTACTGGCGTAAGCACAGGAATAGTGGCTGGCTGATTTGCTAGGGGTAGGAATTTTTCTTCTACTAATTTCTGGAATGTGGTTACAGATTCTTGCCAATTCTCCAGTAGTTGGTACAAATTTTGCGATCGCTCTGCTGGGGAGTCGCCAGCAAGTCGATAGTTACAATTACCAGAGAACAGTATTACTGGCACTGTCTGCTCTGAAAATTGAATATTTGCTTGATTGATACTTAAAATTAATTGTCCGCGTTGGAGAGGATAAGCTAACTGCAAAGCAGCACTCATTTTTTCTTCACCAAAGTCTTGCCATGAGCCAGGAGATAAAAGCTGATGACAAATGTACTGGTAAGCTGCTGTCGAGGAATCAAATGTGACGAAGCCTTTGGGGTTAATCCCTACTGCTTGGTACTCAACTTGCGATAGCTTTTCTGCCAATTTTCTGGCAATTGTAGCTAACGCTAATTCTGTCAAACTCTTGTTTCCTAAAATTTCTGCCAAGGTGATCTGATTAGGCTGGGCAAAAATTCCTAATCCGTTATTGAATAGGATTTTTACCACACCATTTGTATATACAGGTTTTTTGGCTAATTCCCAGTCTGCTGGCACAATTCCTGTATATTTCAAAAAGTCTGGATTCAAAATAGTTGGGTTGAGATTTTTCGCAGTTAGGATAATAGCTAATTCTTGAATTTTTAAAGCTTTGTTCATTAATTTTTTCTCGTTTCTATCCTCTGAAGTTCTAGTTTGAAGTTCTAGATTAATTTATAATAGGGATTTTTAGGACTGCATTTACATGTCTAAAGATCATGTCATGATAATCATGAGAAACTTCTTTATTCTTGACTGAAAAATTCAGCTAAAAATCAACATAAACACCTCTAAAATAGATAGTGGCTTTATATGGTTAAAAACTGATTAAAAAATAATTAAAAACTGAACCTAAATTCAGCACAAAGTAGTTACAAGCAAATTCAGAGTTACAGATTTTTGTCCTCATTCGACATCGAGGAAAATAATCACAAAGCCTTGAATTATGTTGCTATTTTTTAATTCATATAAATAGGGATAGTCTTTTAATCTGAGATTAAAATAAAGCCTTAGTGAGTAATGTGGTTAATGTCAATAAAAACTAACGTAGGGAAACAATAAATTCATTACAGCACTATATCTACAAGTATTTTCCAAAAAGACAACTTGCGTTTTGTGCGCCTATGATTAGGGAAAAGCGATTAATTTTACACTATTTCTGTAAAATTCTGCTCATACATTGCTGTCACAGCTTATGCAAGCCATTTTTTCTAGATTTAGCCGAGTATATTCATAACCTTAGCCATAATACAATGAGTTCAAAAGTATAATCAATATATAAAATTATAAAAATATTTTATATTAAAAAAAATAACCTTATTGGCTTCATTATCAAGAAATGTGTAGTTCAACCACGAGAAGTTTTACATTTTTTTATTTTTCTTGCAAAAAGAATACTTGTATGCTTATTTTTTTAAAATAATTTTGCTCTCGCGTATAGATTCGGTGCAACTAGAAATCAAAAATAGTTCAACTATTTTTATTTATAATTCCATAAAAAACTCGATGAATATTCAATATCATTATGAAAACAAGGGCTATTTTTAAATAGCCCTTAAGCAACACTGATCAAAAATTGGACTTGAAATTATTTAGCGATCGCCGTGGGAAACTGAAGCGGTTCAGTTGTTGCTACACTGATGGAATAGCTTTGATCATCCAAAAACTTGCTGTTGACAAGTTCTTTGAGTGTTTCTACATCACTTTGCCACTTGTCAATTACTGCACCTATAGCCGCTAAACGTGCTGTTGGTTCTTCTTGATTTATCGCACGACTGAAGTTAGCCGAAAACAAAAGTGCTGACTTAGTAGTTTGGTCTGGATACTGTAATTGAGCTTCATTAATATCCAGATAAAGCTGTGTTTCATCAAGTGTGTAAACGAGCCTTATCGACGCTTCCACAGGTACAGAGCCAAAATCTTGCCATGCTCCAGCTTGGAGCAGTTTACTAAACGTGTAATTGCGTGCGCTCAAATTTGTCTTGTCGTAAGGTGCAAGTCCTCGTAAGTTAATTCCCACACCCTGATAGTTCACTTGTTTGACTGTCTGAATATATTTATGTGCGATCGCCCCAATTTGGACATCGCTTACTTCTTTATTGGCGATTGCCTCCGCAAAAATCACTCTATTGACCTCTGCAACAATGCTCACACCATTCTGGTAAACAACCTGAGCAGCAGTATTAGTTAAAACTGGTGGTCTAGCTAATTCCCAATCACTGGGGACAATCCCCGTATACTTGAGAAAATCTGCGGTCATAATACTGGGGTTTTGCTGTTTTACGGCGATCGCAATCAACAGTTCTTGAACTTGAAAATTTTCAATCATATTGCACTGATGTATACACGTAGAAATGAGATTTAATGTGGTCTTATGTCTTGTGATACGAGAATACACTTATGTACCTATTTTTAGGAATAAATTTTTAATAAAGATTGTATAAAAACTGATGTATATACTTAAATCTATGATTATTATCGAGAAAATCTAAGATTTGCAAAATATTGCGTTGGTTCAGTCTCTCCAAAGACTCCAAAAACCTTTGCACCAATTCCTCCAGCCCACTGAAATACACCCGACTAATGCGATCTCGTCAGGGCGTGGGCTGTACGCCATCGCAGATCATATACATCTCATCTGCTAACATTGCCACGGCAAGTAATTTAGCTAGTAATCTCACTTTTACAGTGCCAATCTGCTCGGCTCAAACGATAAACAAAGCACTCATTTTCACCGAAGCATCGATGCTAGATGAATTTGAAGCCGAGGCGTTCATAAAAGCAATGAACACGAGTATTGCTGGCTAGTGGATCAACAAGTATAGCTTTGACATACTCACCGCACCTGAAGGTGCGGTGAGTATGTCAAACAAGAGAGTTAATTACCAACATTTTTAGTTGGGGTTACAGCTTGTAGTAAGTTCTACATTTAAGAAAGTTCCTGAGCGGGGTGTAATTGAACGCAACTGCCGAACAAAAGCTTTAAATTTGGCATCAGTTATACCGAAGCCAGCTTCAGCACAAGCAGACAAACCTCCTTCAATGGGAATAGGAGAACCATTTCTAGGGCTACATACAATAAATTTATCGACAGTGCCAGTACCGACCCCAAAGCCAATAAGTTGGCGAACTGTTCGCAAAGCAGCATCATCTAATGCACCACCAATACTGCCAATACTGATATTAACAGCACGACTTTCAGCCAATGCCGGCGCACCCATCGACAATATTGCTCCGACAATCATCAAACTGCTAAACTTTTTCATTTTCTCTTCTCTAAAAAATTGAAAAACTAATACAGAGGTTTTGTTGCTTACTAATTAACATACGGGCATTATCTGAAGATAATAATTTATTAAAGCAGGGTTTAAGAAACAGCTTTTTGAAGAAAAATTTAATTTTGTCAGTTATCAACTGTGATTTTTAGAATTTATACTAAATTCTCAGTGATTACGGACTAATATTGATTGCTCACTAATGCTGCGAGGAATTATGCTGTTAACTGAATATTGTGCTAATCGGATAGTTCTCCATAATATCAATTGGCAACAATTTGAGAATTTATTAGTAGATTTAGGTGAAAGTCGAGCAGCTAGGATTGCTTACGATGATGGCACATTAGAGATTATAACCCCATTACCAGAACACGAATATTATAAAGAAATAATTGGTGACATCATCAAAGATACGGCTGAAGTTCTAGAGCTAGATTATGAATGTTATGGTTCAACTACCTAGAAACGAGAACTAAAAAAGGCTGGAATAGAATCTGATAACTGTTTTTACTTCCAAAATAACGCCTTAATTCGAGGTAAACTCAAGTTTGACTTAAATCAAAACCCACCGCCTGATTTAGCTTTAGAAATTGATGTTACTAGTAAATCTTTAGATCGTTTTCCCATCTATGCAAGGTTAGGTATAACTGAGATTTGCTCTTATGATTCTGGAAAAATCAAAATTTATCAGTTGCAGGCTGAGGGATACCTTGAAAGAGAAACAAGTTTAGTGTTTCCTCATCTGAATATTCAAGCAATTCCATCACTAATTGAAAGATACCACATGGCAGGAAGACGGCTTGTTCGCCAAGCAATCAGGGAATGGTGAGAGAACATAATGCCACAAAAAAACTAAGCTCTTGTTGAGAAATTTACCCTACCTCATGGATAGTTTTGTAGCCGAGTCAGGAGGGTGACTTTCTGGCTTAGGCATCCAGTTAGTTTTACTTCTTTTGCCGACAAAGTTGGCGATCGCTCTCGCTGACGTTAGGATTATTAGAGAGAAAGTCTTTAAGCCAGGTGCATCCACGGTTTAATAAATTATCTAGGTTAAAATTCCATAAAATTAATTCATTATCGTGGTAAAATGCAAAATTTTGCCAATCTGGACTGCTTTTGACACCTGAATTGAGGTATTGTGGTAATGTTGCAATTAGAGTCCCATTAATTCGCCAAAATCTAACGCTGTCTTCGCTTGTAGTCATAACAGTTTGACCATCTGGGCTAAAGCTAATGTTGCTGATTGATTCACGATGCCCGGTTAAAGTTTTGATAGGACTTCCATCCAATTTCCAAAGTTGAACCATTCCTCGACCTGAGAAAAAGTGTCCGGTGCCAGCCGCAACTATTTGTCCATCAGGACTGAAATTTAGTGTAGAAATTCCAAGATCAAGTCCGCTAAGAGTTCTGATCAAAGTCCCATTCTGATCTCGAAGTTCGACAGTTTTCCCTTTTGCAATGGCGATCGCTTGCCCATCAGGACTAAATTTGAAATCTCCGCCAGAGAGGTCTGCAATCAAAGTTCCATCACGAGTCCAAAGCTTGACAGTTTGATGTCCACCACCATCGCTTGAAGCCAAAACTTTTCCATCTGGGCTAAAACTGAGGTCGAAAACCCACGAAGGATGTCCGGTTAACGTAGCGATGGGTGTACCATTAATCTGCCAAAGCTTAATCACGCCACTGCGATCGCCAGAAGCAATAATTTGTCCATCAGGGCTGAAGGCAATTTTCGCAATAAAAGCACTATGCCCTGTGAGTGAGGTCGTGCGATCAGTTTCTTGATTCCACAACTTAATATCATTGATATCAGAGAAAGCTAGTATTTGTCTTTCTGGACTGAAAGCAAGTGTTGGGCCGTAATACACTGGAGTTTTCCCACTTCTACGTTCTGTAACACCGTTGGAAGTTAAGGTTTTCATCAATGTACCATTACGATTCCAAACCTTGATTGTTTCAAGATTGCCAATGCGGCCGCTAGTGACAATAGTTTGCCAATTTGGACTGAAAATTGTACTGAAGTATCTGTCTCCATGTCTAATAGTGGTGAATAGATCATCATTTCGTTGCAGTTGCCATTGTTTAATTTGTTCACCACTTGTGGCAATTAAGGTGCTGCCATCTGAAGCAAATGCCAATTCCGAAAGTGCATAGGTTGATTTGGAAAGAAGTGTAGCTATTGGTCTACCATCTCGACTCCATAGATTTATCTCACCATTTCTTCTGATTGAAGCAAGACTAATTCCATCGGGACTAAATCTCACATCGTTGATGCCATCATTCGTTCCCGCACTGCTAAAAAGAGTATTAACTAGTTCTCCCCGTCGGTGCCAAATCTTGATTGTGCCATTCGAGTCTCCAGAAGCAATCCGTTGTCCATCTGGGCTAAAGCTAATACTATTCACTTCAATCCCATGAGTGAGCGTATTGATCAAAGAACCATCTAGCCGCCGTAGCCTGATTTTTCCATCATCTCCTCCAGAAGCAAGTAATTGTCCATCCGGACTGAACACTACACTTTCAACGCCACCATGTTTGCTATCAATAGTGCTAATTAGGGAACCATCTCGTTTCCATAGTTTGATTTTTCCATCCATTCCACCAGAAGCAATGGTTTGTCCATCTGGGCTAAAGCTGACACTTCTTACCCAATTTTGATGTCCATTCAGTGTTTTGATGAGTGAGCCATCTAATCGCCACAGTTTAATAGTTTTATCTTTACTAGTAGATGCAATCATTTGCCCATTAGGACTGAAACGAACCTCGTGAACCCAGTCACTATGTCCTCTTAATGTTGCAATTAGTTTTCCATTCGCTTTCCATAACTTGACTGTTCTGCCAAAGCCACCAGAGGCTATCAACTGTCCATTTGGGCTATAGCTTACTGTTGTTACTAAGTTGCGATCGGCACTATCAACGAATTGATTTTGTTCACGAATCGTTCCGAGAATTTCTAAGAGAGTAAATACAGGACTAATTGCCGGATACTCAGCAAAAGAACGTTGATCCTGGACTAGCTTTTTTAGCTCATGATTTGTTCTCATCGCAGACATCAATCCTTCAAGCTGACCTGTAGATGCAAATTCTCTTAACGCATCTGTTCCTGCTCTTTCTAAGCGGGAACCCTCCAAAGCAACTTGGCGAGATTGCTGTGCCTGCTTAAGGGACTGTTCAGCAGAACGTAATTCATCCCGCGCTCGAACGGCTTCATTTTCTGCCTTTTGTTGCTCTTGTTTGGCTTGGGCTAACTGCACCTTAGCATTCTCAACTAGTTGAGTGGTAGCAATAACTTGCTGCTTTGCATTTGCTAACTCACTCTTTGCCTGCTGCACATTGGCTTCTGCACGCTTACGACTATCTTCAGCAGAACGTAATTCATCCCGCGCTCGAACTGCCTCATTTTCTGCCTTTTGTTGCTCTTGTTTGGCTTGGGCTAACTGCACCTTAGCATTCTCAACTAGTTGAGTGGTAGCAGTAACTTGCTGCTTTGCATTTGCCAACTCACTCTTTGCCTGCTGCACATTGGCTTCTGCACGCTTACGGCTATCTTCAGCAGCTTTAAGATTTTTTCTTGTTGTTGCTACCTGCTGTAAGAGTGTTTCATTTTGACGACGAGCTGCCACAGTTTCTGCTTTCGCTTGATTAGATTCTGTTTTTGCTTGCTCTGTTTCGGCTTTAGCTAAATTGGCCTGCCGAATACTCTCACGCGCAAACAGTCCTGCAAGGATCGCGCCAAGAAGGGTAGCGACTAACACAATTGAACCAAATTGTATTCTGCGGTTGGCTTTACGGTTGGCTGCGGTCAAAACTTGTTTTGCTTCTGCCTCTGTTTCCAGACGTTGTTGAATTTCTTGCTTAGAAACTGCCTCACTCGCAGCTAAAAACTGATAGTCCAAATCGCTTAGGCTTTTGCCTTCTGCCCACGATTGAGCATCCTGTAGGGCTTGTCCCCGCAGCAGGCGCGATTCATCTTGGCGATCGCTAACAACCCAAGCACTTAGAGCATCTGCATAAGGACGTAACTCAGAAAGCGATCGCTCTACCCAAGCTAGATCAAAGACTGCTCCATAAATGCGGTTAAAGACAGTAAGTTTATTATCTCGCTTAACCACGAGTCCAGTTAAGCGCAGATACATTTGTTCCGGACTGTCATTGGTTGCAATTTCCTTTTGTTGCAGACACTGTTGATAGAGACTCAGTAATCGACCTTTGTATTGTTCTGCTCCTCGGAGAATGCGATCGCGAATCGTCCTCAAATGCTCTGGGTTATCTTGAGCCTCCCAATTTTCCAGTATACGCGATTGCACCAACTGTTCTATTGTTACAACCTCACTACCTGCACTAACTTTCACCTGAGTGTCGAGAATCAGTTGGCACAACTTTTGGGTAAGAAATGGTTGTCCACCCGTCCAAAATAAAATGGCACTTAATACAGCTTCAGGATTATCCGCATGATTGACTAATCCTGGCACTAATGGCTGCACTTCTTGGAGTTGGAAGCCTCCCAAATCTACCGCTCGACCAATGTTAAAAGGTGTGCGACTTTTATCTTGAATCAAATCAGAAGGTGTTGTTGTTCCTAGCAGAGCAAAGGTCAAGCGATTGTACTCAGGTTGTTGCGATCGCTGCTCATAACAAGCTCGAATCAGCGCAAAAAAATCATCCTTAAAGTCAAATTTCAAGACACTATCGATCTCGTCGAAGAAGATGACAATCGGCTGTGATATCTCGACCAACAGCACCGTTTCCAAAAATTCTACAAAGCGTTGAACAGGGGGTATATCTTCCCGTTCATACCACCATTCGCGATGTCGAATTTTAATTCCCAAGCTACTTCTCAATCGCCCAACAATACCTTGATACCATCCGGCAGTAGCAGCATTGTGAGTATCTAACTGATTCAAGTTGACTATCCCACAGGCAATTCCTTCTGCCCGCAATCGTTGCGCGGTGCGGTTCTGCAAACTGGATTTGCCCATTTGGCGGGAATTGAAAACATAGCAAAACTCACTCGCTTTCAGAGCAGCATAAAATTCCTGGTCAGCCTGACGCATCACATAGCTAGGTGCATGGCTTTCCAGTCCTCCGCCCACTTTATATTTATACGTTGGCTCTGATGTCATACTCATCTTTTTAAGAAGTAAAAAGTTAAAAAATAATTCTCATAAATAAATGCACAGGAATTTATAGTGGAAAATTAATTTACTCTTGTAGATGATCTTGAAAGTAAGAACGATAGAGATTACAGCGCACGGTTGCATCATTCCTTTGCAAACGCACCAATCCCATACTCTCTAACTTAAATGCCGCTTCTGAATCCAGTTCTACTGGTCGATTTTTCATCGCTACCTGACGCATTGCTTCTACCAGCTTGGGATACTGCCGTAAATTCAACAAATGGCGGCGCAAATGGTCGATATAAATTCCCGCCTCCGTGTGTGCATTCAAAACGAGCTGTTCCAGCGTCACATCCTTGCGACGCAAATGATACAACGCCTTCCGATTTAGATAGGGATGTCCGCCCACTAATGCCACCATCTGAGCAACCAAATCACTATTCCCAGCCAAACCATATCGCTGCGCCAAGTCCTGTACTTGGTTGGGACTAAATTCTGGTAATTCCACATTCTTCCCCACATTAAACGGCGATTGATTGATATTTAAAGGCACATAAACTTCAGTAGAATGAACCACCACCAGTCGTAATTTTTCCCACAGTTCACTACTTGCATCTCCATATCGTGCTGATTCATACCACGATCGCAGCAGACCAAAAAAATCATCGGCAACTTCGCGGTGGGGAAACACCCGATCTACTTCATCCAGTCCCAGAACAACCGGGTGATCAATTTCCTCTAAAATACATTCCTCCAGATAGGCATTACACTTATCCATGCTGCCGTATCCCTGCCAATAATCTGCCAACCGATGCCATCGCTTTAACCGCCGCCCTATCTGCTCACAAAACCAGCGCAAAAACTGATCCAAATCTGTGAACAGCTTACTATCTGCTCGCTGAAAACTCAAAGGAATCGTTTCGCAACCCTGGCTTCTGGCATGATCTAGAATCCTCGCCATCAATGAAGTCTTACCCATCTGGCGGGGGGCTTTAATCCGAATTAAAGCCCCTGGCTGCAGTATTTCCTGATAACAGTCTGTTTCAATAGGCGATCGCTCGATATACAATCCTGAACTTAGTGGTACTGCTCCCCCCGGTTCTCGGTACAATTCTGGTGACGCTACTGGTAAGGGTAAATAGTCGGGATTGTCTTCAAATGGTGTAGAAACTGGTAAGTCTAGGAGTTCTTGGTTGTTGATAGCCCATTGACCCCTCTCACCAACTACTCTTAATACTTCCCGCATCAGTGAGGGTGTATCTTCAGGAGATGCCCACTCTCGTTGCTGAATCTGCTGTAAGTAGCCTCGTAGGTCATAATTTAGGGGTGAATTTAGTGGAAAATTCACCCGGATCGGTAAGATAATGGGGCGTTTATCAATCCTTTGATCTCGCCATAGCTTTGCTCGTCGCACCTCCTCTGTCACCATTTCACTAACTGCTGATAGTTCGGATAGCAACAGCAAGAAATAGTCACACTGTTTCAGTTCCGCATCTATGCGTTGTGGCCAGGTTTCACCTAAGCGAATACTCTCCCCTGCCATAAATGCCTGATGTCCTGCTGCTTCAAGTGTTTTATGAAACTGTTGCGCCAAACTCCGGTCTGGTTCTTGAGAACGGTAACTGATGAAAACTCGTGCAGTGGTACGGGAAGTTGCCATCGTTACTGAATCGCCCACCTTAAACTCCGTCTCTGATGGTGATGCACTCTTACTTTTTGTAGGAGCTTTTCGAGGCTGGCGACGAGATCGGTGCTTTAGCATTGGTGTTGAAGATTCAGGAATGGATTGTAAGTTGATCGCATTTTCACCAAATTCAAAGGATTCCTTGTAAGATTTTGCTGATCCCAAGGCTCGATAAAACCCTCGCGCAAATTTGATTGCAGCCTTATCCCCGATTTCCTTATTCATTCCCAACACACAATCAATATATTGATGAATGGCTTTTGCCTGAGCTTCAGAGTAACAGGCATTCAAAAATACACACTCAATCTCATCTTTAAACAAGCGGAATAGACCCGCCAGTGCTTCTGAACTGACAAGCTGCGTCTCTCCCAACTCGTTCTCTAAGGCTAACCCATGACTTCCAGTGCCATGTCCTGAAAAATGCACCACTTGGGGTGTGTGATCTAGGAGGATTGGCTGTAGATCGTCCACTCGCACAGCCCAACGAGTAATGAGTTGAAACTGGTCACGATTTTTCGATTGCTCTAGTGCTGCTTGAATCTCCCGGACCTCTTCATCGAGGCGTAATTTGTCCATATTTTTGGGATTAGCAGAGAGTATCAAGATTTTTTTCATAGGACAATCACCTTGTTAATGGACGACTAACACAGCCTGTGGTGACGGAAGTCTTACAATTGCACTAAGCTTTTAGATACCAGATTTAACTCAAAGAGTCCACTGTCATTCTGATATGTACTGGTGGCGATCAATTGCATCGCCGCAAAGTTGCTGACAAAACGTCCCTCGTCCTCATCGGGAGTCCCATAGAGATTATCAGTGATATTCTTGATGCGTGTCTTATTTGTTAGTAAGGTGAGAGTGCAGTTAACATCAGTGTAAGCTCCAATTACACATGGAATTGTAACGTTTGTTTAGACTATAAAAAGACATTTTTAGCTTATTCATGCAAAAATACCTTTTTGCATTGTTTCTTTTTCGCCTCAGATGCTAGTTTCTAAGTACAGCAAAATTAACACTTTCTCCTCCAAACCCTTCAAATAAGATTGGTTCAGCTTCCCCAAAAATGCTATCCCTTATTTAAAGTTATAGAAAATATTTATGTGTATAGAAAAATAACGTAAAGATTAAAAATTCTGATTTGGCGAACATTACTTTGGGAAAATGGCTAATTTATACAAATAGCTCAATGTTTTTATGAGTATTATCGTTTTCGGCAGTATCAATATAGACTTAGTAGTAACAGCCCCCAGATTACCCCTAACAGGTGAAACATTAACGGGAGAAGATTTTTTCAAAATTCCTGGCGGTAAAGGTGCAAATCAAGCCGTAGCCCTAGCAAGATTAGGAATTCCTACGCAGATGGTAGGACGTGTAGGCGCGCACAGTTTTGGTACAGAACTTGTTAAACATTTACAAGATACTGGTGTGCAGACAAAAAATATTTTTTTAGATGAAACCGCCAATTCGGGAATAGCAATCATCACTGTAGCTGATCATGGGGAAAACCACATTGTGGTCATTCCTGGTGCTAATGGAGAAGTCAATCAAGAAGATGTGAGGCGATTATCTCGGCTATTACCAATAGCTACAGCAGTACTCCTGCAATTAGAAATTCCCATTCATGCCGTCGTTGCAGCCGCTCAAGCTGCACATGATGCCAATATTAAAGTAATTTTAGATCCTGCTCCAACACCATCTCATTTACCAGCCGAACTTTATCCGTTGGTAGATATTATGACACCCAATGAAGTAGAAGCTGGGCAACTAGTTGGTTTTCCAGTCGATAGTCAGGAAACAGCCACCAAAGCCGCCGAGGTGTTATTGCAAAAAGGAGTAAAATCTGCGATCGTTAAACTCGGTGCGAAAGGTGCTATTTGCGCCACTCCTGAAGAAACTTTTTTTGTGCCAGCATTTACAGTGCATGCAGTGGACACTGTAGCGGCTGGCGATGCTTTCAACGGCGGTTTAGCAGCCGCACTATATCATGGACTTTCCTTACATCAAGCAGTGGTGTGGGGTTCAGCCGCAGGTGCTTTAGCTGCAACCAAATTAGGCGCGCAAACTTCTTTACCAGACAGATTTACCTTTGATGCTTTTTTGAAAGAAAGGGGTGTAGCGGTGTAAGGGTGCAGAGGAGAAGAACTAAAAGCGATCGCCAAAGGCGGGTTTTTCTTGACGGGGACACTGGGCGATCGCGATCGCACTCTCAGACTCCGCCATATAACTACTTGCCAATATCCTCATTCCATAACTCAGGGTTGTTAGTAATAAAATCACTCATCATCCGTTCGCATTCATCGAGATTTAAATCAACTACTTCCACACCGTGGGACACCATAAAATCTTTTGCGCCAGGGAAAGTTCTGGATTCTCCGGCGATAACTTTTTTAATACCAAATTGCACCACAGCCCCAGCACATAAATAACACGGCATGAGGGTGGAATATAATGTTGTACCTCTGTAGCTGCCAATTCTACCGGCATTACGAAGACAGTCAATTTCGGCGTGAGTGACAGGATCACCGTCTTGCACCCGTTTGTTGTGTCCTTTACCAATAATTTTGCCGTCTTTGACAAGCACCGAACCGATGGGAATTCCTCCTTCTTGTCTACCTTGTTGTGCTTCTTGAATTGCAGCTTGCATAAATTCATCCATCTTTTTGTCTCCTAATATGAACAAACAACTTGTGTTAATGGATCACGATGGCGGTGTAGACGATTATCTAGCGACTATGCTGCTGTTAACGATGGAACATATTGAACTTCTCGGTGTCGTAGTCACACCAGCTGATTGTTATGTGCAGCCAGCCGTCAGTGCTACACGCAAAATTATGGATTTGATGGGATTTTCTCACATTCCAGTAGCAGAAAGTACAGTTCGTGGCATTAATCCTTTTCCGCGTTTATATCGTCGTGACTCATTAATTGTTGACCATCTGCCTATTCTTAATCAAAAGGAATTTATAAACACGCCTTTAGTTGCACAAACTGGTCAAGATTTTATGGTCAAAGTCTTACGTGCAGCTACACAACCAGTCACAATCATGGTTACAGGGCCTTTAACAACTGTAGCTGTAGCCTTAGATCAAGCACCTGATATTGAATCTAAAATTGAAAAAATTGTCTGGATGGGCGGTGCTTTAAATGTTCCTGGGAATGTGGAAAAAAGTTTAGAAGCTGGACAAGATGGTTCTGCGGAATGGAATGTTTATTGGGATGCAGTTTCGGCGGCGCGAGTGTGGCAAACCCAAATTGAAATTATTATGTGTCCTTTAGATTTAACTAACAATGTGCCAGTCACGTCAGATTTAGTTCAAAAAATGGGACGACAACGCCATTACCCTATTTCTGATTTAGCAGGACAATGTTATGCCTTAGTAATTCCCCAAGATTATTATTTCTGGGATGTCTTAGCAACCGCTTATTTAGGACAACCAAAATTTTATCAATTACGCGAGTGGGAAACAGAAATTATTACTACTGGAGTGAGTCAGGGACGCACTAAAGTTGTTACGGGTGGGCGACAAATTTTGGCTATGGATCAGGTAGATAAAGATGCTTTTTACGCTTATATTTTGCAGCAATGGGCAAGATAAAAGCGCACATTCAGGGCGCAGTGCGCCCCTCACCCTTTCAGCACTAGTCTGGAAACGCTAAACCAGTCTGGGGATCACGGATATATAAACCTAGTGTCAAACTGCGCATTACTTCATCCCAAACAGGTGTTAACTGTTCGGCTTGATCTGCCCAATAATCAAATGTAATCAAACACTGCACATTTGACCCCAAACCGATACAAATCCGTGAAAAAGCTTCTCGTGGTTCTTCTTGGGTGTCAATGAATTTAATCTCTGTCCAGACAATCTTAGCGGTTTGGCGTTTGACAGTAATAATTTCGCCCTTTTCAATGACATCACGGCTATCGTCTTCTACCAATTTCTTTAAGGTAGATTTAAGCGGAAACAAACTCCAATCACGGGGAGGTAGTTGATTAAATGATACTTCTAGACAGCAATCATCCTTGGGCGGTTTTTTATCCATAAATTTGAAGGATTTTTCTTGTGGCTCAAATGCCCAATCCTGCGGCACATTGAAGCGCACAGCCCCCCGATTGGCGACAAAAATCTTGTAGCCTGATGGAGATTCCCAACGATGATCAGGCTTGAGGTCTAGAGTTTCTTTAATCCACTGGAGATTGCTTTTCTTCCGCTTTGTCATAATTTTATAGCTAATCTGCCATTGAAGCGTTGCTCTCCAACTTACAGGAGGCGATCGCCTGTTTTGTTAATAGTATCAAATTCCTCATCGAGTCACGGCTTTTACTTTACCAACCAGCTAAATACAGTCTTCCCACTCAAATTGAGCTAATCAGCAAAAGATGGTATTGGGAGTTTTTGTGTCGGTTCATCAAACACCCCAAGCTACGGCTTAGGAAGATAAACTTCTTTGTGGTTTCAAAATGATGTTAGCAGTAGTAGAAATAGCTTATATAATCAAAGTAACAAATCAAGGATTCGAGTGATAGCAAAAATCTTTTATTAGCTTGTACAGAAATAAGAGAAACAAAATAATATACTGTGATTTTCGCTGAGTGCGATCGCACTCATTAAAAATTCTCAGTTCATCTATTTATTGAGCAGTCGTAGCGTAACACACTAAAATTTCTGGAAATATTAAGTTAGGCTTTCCTTAATGCACTACAACAAAACTCAAATATATAAGGTAAGCCTGTGTCTAATTTAGAACTACACAAATATTTGCCTAAACTTCCTGAAGAAGCACTCAAAGAATTTGCAGAATGGTGTGTTTTAGAACAGGCAAAGTCAGCAGGAATAGAATTTACACCCGATCCAACTAAACTAGAAAATCTCATACCCAATGAATACATCTGGCAACTGATTGATCAGTTTATGAAAAGCAGACCAGATCCCATCAAAACAGGTCTAGTATCTGCAATGGCTGGACAAGAAGCTGATAGTCATGGTTTGATTGGTTCAGCAGTGATGGTAGATTTTCTTGCCCTCTATATTAAGTATTTAATTCCAGAAAATGGCACTACTCCAGAAGAAGCAAAAACATTAATTACCGAAGCTGCTATTCAACAGTATGAAAAGCTTTCGGAACTTGCTGATAAATATAATGTAACTTTTTAAATAGGTAACAGGAAATAGGTAACAGGTTGCAGTCTTTCCTAATTGTCATTTTCTCTGTCACCTGTTACCTATCAAATATCTCAGTTTACCGGAAGAATCTCTTTATTTACTTCAAACAAATTTGGGTTTTTGGGATCAACTGTGACTCGTAACCATTGCACATTGGGATCACCAAAGGTTTCAACACGAGTAAAATTAGTGACCACTGTATTAGGTGCAGTATCAATACTTAAAGGTTTGTCAATGCGGAAGTAATGAGTATCGCCGTTCACAATCATGACAGGCTTATCATACTCTTTTAATTCAGCCCTCAAAGTGTCGATAAAATCACGAAATCCATTTTGTTGTGCATTAGCTGGAACACTAAAATTATTGGGGTTAGCATGGATAACAATTACCATCCCCAGGTTACGTTTAGCTTTAGCTGTAGCAAATGCTTGCTTTAACCAAACTAAATTAGCAGCGTTACGTTCAGCGTATTCTAAATCATTTGCCGGATTGCGTCCTAGATTGTTGTTACTACCAACAACGTGGATACCTGCAAAGAGAACATCATTTTTAGTCCAGTAAACATTTTCACGGAATTTACTGTATGCAAGTTCATCACTTTGGCGATTGAGCTTGATTGTTTTTCGTCCTAAGCTTTTGTCACCTTTGGTAAAGATTTCACGTAATTTTGCTAACCGCTCAATTGAATCAAATCCACCTGCGGCGGGACGATGGCAATCTGTCCACTCGTTATCACCAAAGATATAAATGAGAGGATGTCTAAATTCCTGAAATTCTTGATATCGCTGATTAAAAAGCTCATCAGAACAGAGACTAGAACCACTCTTAAAATCTCCGTCATGAATAACAAAGCTCACCAAAGATTTATTAATATCTTTGATTAATTTCTGGAACTCTATTTCTTGTCGTGCATCATAAGGTATATCACCAATGAGTGCGAAGTCAAAACTTTTTGGGCTACGTCCAGGAAAATTAAATGGTGGCTGTGCGTTGGTTGCAGACACAAAAACCGCCGAAAAACTAAACAGTAAAAATAAAGCTAGGACTCCCAGCCATTTTTTCAATTTCATTGTTTGACATCCTGTCATCTTGAAAAATTACTGGCAGCTTAATTTGGTTATATTAAGAATAAATTAAGAACAAGCTTATCAATTGGTAAATGAAATTGTTTACTAATGTAAAGCGATCGCCTACAGTCAATCAATACGCCATCGCATTTTTTACACTAGTTTCAAGACAAAAATTCAGCAAAACTTAATTATTTGCTGGTACTAAATCCACATCATTACACGAACCACCAGTTAAACGATAATCATCTACTTGCACCCAACTATCTTGACCCAATGCCCAAAATCCTGTAAAGACATTGTATTCAGTTTCATTACCTGTTCTAAATCTGAGAGTCAAAGGTGCATAGCGAGGTAAGCTACCAAATTTAAGTTCAGCAAACACCTTCTGTCTAGCATCTCTCACCCCAAAGTAACCATCTGTCACATTACCGGAAGTGCGTACATAGGCTGTTAACAGATATTGGGTGTTAGGCTGGAGTCTGACACGTTGACGGATACCATTCCATCCCGAAATGTTTCGCATCCAAGCGTTGTTTCTCCCAGAATTACTGTATCCCAATCCGCGATCGATACCAACTCTGCCTTCAGGAATCCAAGGATTAGTAACTCTTTGGCTAGTCTGTCCCTCAAAATAGCCATCAGAAAGGGGAGCAGCGCAAGACGCGTAAGTTTGCGTAGTAGAAAAACTGAGGGTAACTAAAGTAGTAATAAATATTGCAATTTTGCTAATTGAGAACTGTGGGTGAGCCATTTAGCTTGATACCTTAATTATGGGTAATGATGAAAATCAACAAGTAATCATATATTCCCACAATTAGCTTTATGCACTTTAGATGCTCTGAAACTAATAACTTAATTGATCTATGCTAACAATTATTGGCTGTGGAAATCTAAATCGCAGTGATGATGCTGTAGGCGTAATCATTGCCCAATGCCTACAAAAATACTTAGCTGAAAATCCCTACCCCAATGTAAAAGTATATGACTGTGGAACAGCTGGAATGGAGGTAATGTTTCAAGCTAGGGGGAGTAAAAAATTAGTAATTATTGATGCTAGTTCCACAGGTTCAGAACCTGGTGCAGTCTTTCAAGTTCCTGGCGAAGAATTAGCAGCATTACCAGAACCAAGTTATAATTTGCATGATTTTCGTTGGGATCATGCTTTAGCGGCTGGAAAAAAAATCTTTCAAGATGATTTTCCTCAAGATGTAATTGTTTATTTAATTGAAGCGGCGAGTCTTGATTTTGGACTAAATTTAAGTCCTGTAGTTCAGAATGCTGCTGATTTAGTATTTGAGAAAATAATTAAAATAATGAGGGATTGGGGACTGGGGACTGGGGATTAGGAACAATCTCTTCTCCCCCGTCTCCCTTTTTTTCCTCTCAAGCCATATCTCGGTATACAGAAAGTTCATCTACCCTCATTTCAAAAGGTACGCCTTCACTCTCTGGGGGACAAACCCGAATTTTAGCACTGCTAACTATTTGGTTGAGTAATTTACCCATTGGTACAAGTCTTTGTAAAACTCGCCAATTAGTAACTTGATCAGGACATTCAATCACCAATGTCATAGCATTGGCTTGAGTTGTCACATACCAACGACAATTAGACAACAAATTTTGTAGGGTGCGATCGCAAGCTTCATAAAAGTACCTGCTAATCGAATACTCTAGTTGCTGTCTCAAAATAATATCAGCCGATGATGGCTGCATAGGATGATGGTCATCACCGTTAAAATAATAACTCTGCCCTTTCATTTCTAATTACAATCCTAAGTTAAATTCCAATGACTACTGCATAAAGCACATCCTTATCTGTTTCTAAGAATTCCTGGGTTTCATCATCATAAAAAGCACCAATGCCACTACATTGAATGCCTACATAATTACTCACCAGATACATTCTCTGTCCCAGAAATCCAGCTATTTGCATAACAGTTTGATAGCTGGTAGATTCACATACAAGAAAGAAAATCACACCACAATCTCTAGCGTTGGGCTACGCCCCACCGAAGGTGTTCGCTTGATTAATACGCAAGTAACCAGTCTGTTCACTAAAGTTACCTGCTTTCACCAAATTCCCGCCTTTATATAACCCTGGTGACATACCTTCCTTCAACACGATGCACCACCGAGTAAACTTCTATTTCTTCAAAGTTCGCCGTTGGGATTGGCTGATCTAGTTTTTGCAAGACATATAAATATTGTTCTTGCAAAATAGCTTCTTTCCGGAAACGTCTAATTGAACGTCTATTCCAGACAGTTTGGTAGAAATTTTTAGTCTCAAAATCAAATTGAGGCTGCTTAAGTTGTTGTTGACGACTGGTTTGACAAGCTGTCGCTTGATAGCTATCTTCAATAAATTGATTAGCTTCAAAATAATCTGTACTACAAACAAAAGTAACTTTTAGCCTCATTTGTCTGACTTTTTTAGCTTGTGCTTCACCAGATATTACACAAGCAGTAATAAACTCTTTATTCTCAAATCCTAAAACTGTATTGAGAGCGAGTTTATCAAAGTTAAAGATTAACTGGATATCACGTTCACGGAGATAAGCTGATGCTGCAATAGCACCCAAATAATGTCTGCTATCTAACAGACAATACCTTATACTCCTGTTTTTATATTTCCAGCTAGACCTATAATAAACAGAACTAACTAAAAAAATGAATCCGCTGATACTTTTGCTCGGTATAATATAACTCTCCAAGCCATCATCAATTAATTCATAGATGAGTGTTAGACAATTATTCTCAACTTCTACATGATAAATACCATCCACTATTGTCGGTATTCCACGAATCTGTACGTAGACCTCATTAGGGTACATTGCGCCTGCTGACGGATTTACCCGCAATGTGTAAGGAACATTTTTATATACCTTCTCCAAAGTAACAGCACTAGTTAACCAAATCAAAGAGTGAGTTTTATTATTGAGATTTAATTTCACCCTTCTATAGAACTTGGGATAAACTTTAAATTCAGATGCTTTAGTTGCAGCATCTACATAACTGAGATCAAGCTGTACAGATAAGTAAGAATGCTTGGTAGCTCGATGACAGAGTTGATCAGAAATATTATTTTGCCGCATTTTTCAATATCCTTAAAACTTCTATCGTGCTAGCAAAATCTATAGCTCTATAGTCGTCCAAATTTTTTAAATCTAAGTTAGGATGGTATTGTAAAAGTAATTTCAATACTTCTGCTTTTCCAGATGATGCAGCATACATTGAAACAGTCGCACCATTATCATTTTGATTATCAATATTAATCTTATGGGCTAGTAAAAAATCTATTAAATCGTAGTGAATACCAAAGCAAGCGAACCACAAAGCATTATTGCCATCATTGTTTCTAGCATTAATCTCTGCACCAGCATTAATTAATTCTTCGACAACTGTAAAAACTCCGTCTCGTGTAGCTTTCATTAAAGCTGTATCACCATTTCCCCCAGTCTGCTCTAAATCTGTACTCTTGTAACCTTTTGCAGTTAACCATCGCTGAGTTTCTGTACTTAAACTAGAGTTACTTTTTTTATTCATCATGAGTTCTTGTGTTAAGAAACAATTTACGCAATAAAGGTAATGGTGGGCAATGCCCACCATTTCTAAACACAATGCTATAGACTTCTCAAGCTGAGAGTTGTAAACTCAGAGTCTAAAGTGTAAAAAGACAGTAAACAAGTAGCTTTATTTTTTACTTTTTACTTTCATCTTTTTACTTTTATCTTTTACTTCTGTTGCTACACAGTAGCAAATTGTGGTTTCTCAGCAAATATTTCTCTAGCAGATTTCTCTGGTTTCGGTAAGCCATAATAGCAGGCTTCTGTTTCGAGTTCGTCGACAAAATCCCATGCTTCCATAGCTCGTTTAGAATCTGGGCCGTAGTTAGCAGAAATTGCCCGCGCATCAGAAACAGCTTTATGCAGTTCCTTACGCAAGAACACTAGTTTTGGTTTAGCAATAAAGTCATCCTTGCTGACAATATCAGTCACAGAAATTACACCCAATAACTCACCACGAATTACAGGCGCACACCACACATTTGTATTTGTTAATAATCGGGCTACATATTCCACATCGAGATCAGGATCGATCACAATGCAGGGTTTACTCATAACTTCGTAGACATGAACTTTCTCAGGATCTTTACCATAAGCCACAACCTTACCTGCAATATCAGCTACAGTTACGATACCGTAAGCATCAGCACTATGACGAGGTTCTACAATTAACGCTCGCAGTCCTTTGAGCCTTAATAGTCTGACTGCTTCTGCTACAGTTGCGGAGCTGCGAATAGTAGCTACATCTTGAGTCATAATTTGTTTGGCTCTCATAATTACTGCTCCTTATGTTTGCAAGGAAGGAAATTATTTCTAAACTGCTGCAATTTTGCCAAAACTAATTCTGCATCGGCTGCATACTTAACTTAAATTCCTAATGAATTTTCAGTTAATTTATTTGCTACCTGCGGAAAAACGTTTCAGGTAAATAGACATACCTTTTATACAGTTATGTAACTATTTCACACCTTAATAATTCTGGTTACTTTTTGCCGACAATTTACGCAGTTATTACCTAAATGAAGCTTTTTGACTTTCTATGAAATTTCTGAGTTTGACCAGTATTAAGGTAGGAATGTCTGAAATCACCCTGTCATCGCTCTTTGCTAAGGTTTCAGTTCACTGGCAACAATTTAGCTTACTTATATATTATCACTCTGATAAGTTTAGATTATGAACCTTTATAAATATTCCCGTGTACATTGATTAAAACCGCTTACAAATTACGAAAATAATCACCCTTTTGACAGTTGTATTGTATTATGCAATTTATTTGTTTTTGTAGATACAATTTACTTTTTTCGACTATCGTTGAGTTAGATATATGTCAATAAAATCAACATGATTATTTTGTTATATCCCTAATTTATACAGATGCAATTTAAATATTTTGTTATTCATGCAACTACATAATTCAGTAACTATTCCGCTCAGTTGCTGTTAATTTTGTACCTAACAAGATTCTTAAGAGAATCTAAAATTGCTGATTTACTACCTAAAAAGTTGGTATTCTATCAGGTGTAAACGCTTAAGGCTCAATAAAACATGGAAGTTAGTGCGCGTAATTTCCTCAAAACAACAGTTAAAAAAGTTGTAACAGGTACAGTCAACACAGAGGTAACTTTAGAACTTGCACCTGGCGTAGAGATAGTTTCTATTATCACCAAGTCTTCAGCAGACAAGTTACAACTTGTCGAGGGTAAGCAAGCCTACGCTCTGATCAAATCCTCAGATGTCATAGTAGCTATTGATTAAACTCATCATTGAAAGCGAACAGGGAACAGCTATAAAAATAGGGAGAAATTCGCTTCTCCCTACTAGTTAGCAACAACCAGTGTAATTTTTTAAAATACATATTTTTTTATTTTAGCAATCATTTTTTATGATAAAATAACGCGATGTGATTAGAAATATTTAGAGTATTCGCACATAAATATCGCGTGCTAATTCTTTATCTATTTCCAGCAGAATGCTACCTACTTTGATGAGTAATGAAGGAAATTCCTGTTCTATAGTAATAGAACTACCAGTTGTTAAGCCTAGTGAGCGAAGTTTTTGCAGAACCGCTTGATCTTGGACTTTGCAGAAAGTAACAATACCTTTTTCTCCCAATTTGAGCAATTCTAATGAACAACCAGCTACACTAAATGGGGTAAACATTAGTATTCACCTAGAAACAATTCAAAATTCAAACTTGCATAAAGTGTGATGCTTTTCCAAGAAAATCCTGACACACACAGATGCTTCGTGAGATTTTAAGAGTACTGAAATATCTAACTATGTGTTTGTATCATTCACGATTAAACTGAAATAGTATTATTCCTATGTTTTAAATAGAAGGAATCAGGATGAAGCACGTATTTCATCCTGATTTAAGATGAGATGATTAAAAAAGCTGTGAATATTAGTAACTACAGCAATTGATTAAACGAGATACGGTTCTTGGTGAGTCTTGATTGTGCAGTTAGAACGAGGATAAGTAACGCACAATAAAGCAAACCCTTTGCTCATTTGTTCGTCATCTAAGAAGATTTGATCAGATTGGTCAACTTCACCTTCAACAACTTTACCTACACAGCTAGAGCAAGAACCTGAATGGCAAGAAAAAGGTAATTCAATACCGTTTTCTTCTGCACCATCTAAAATGGTAGTCTCTTCGTCTACCTCAATTGTGGTGTCGAGGTTATCTTTTTTGTTGATCAATCTAACTTGATATGTTGCCATTTTCCGGTTCTCCTCAAGATTTATCGGATGGAATTAATTTCTCGAAGTTAATAAATCTCCCTTGACTCTTCGAGAAGTGGGGCGGAGAAAGACACTGCTTTTGTTGCGAAATAAATACAAGCAAGCGTCTGTGTTGTCTAAGGGAAACTTTTTAGCTGCAAGGTACGCCTTCGGGAGAACAATCACCAGCTTTGAAGGATTTACCACAACCGCAGGTACTAGTTGCTTTGGGGTTAGTGAACTTAAAGCCACTTTCTACAACCCCTTCCACAAAATCGATGACAAGTCCTTCTAATAAAGGCGCGCTTTTGGCATCTACATAAACCAAGACTTTACCTTGTTCGATGACGATATCATCTGGTTGTGGTTTGCTGGTGATATCCATGCCATATTCATAGCCACTGCAACCACCGTCTTTGACAGAGATGCGGACACCTTTAGTAATTGTTTCATCGCTGTCGCCAGCTGAACCACGTAAAAATGCCCGCAGACGAAATTCTGCTTTTTCTGTTAAAGTAACGGTCATTGAAACTCCTGATTTGTAGCGATTAGTTTTTGTGATTCTTGATGTGGGCTGTTTGTAGTGATGTTAAAAGCGGTTGTAGCGATCGCCTTACTACCTAATTCAGCCATTAACTATGTGTGCAATTGCTACTAGTTTCCATCGAATTGGATTGTGCATATCGCCAAGGCGCGCTATTACCGCATACTGGACAAGAGCGATCGCGTTGAGAACGCCGCTTGGCAAATTCCATCCGATTCATGTCAATTGTGAGTAATTGTGACAACAAAGGTTGACTAAACCCAGTAATCAGCTTGATGGCTTCTAGTGCTGTCAGACAAGCCAGTGTTCCAGACACTGCACCCAGCACAGAAAAACCACGGCGATCCCACTCAGGCTTCTCTGGAAAGAAGCAAGAAAGACAAGGAGTCACACCAGGAATAATTGTGGTTAAATAAGCCTCCATCCCGTTCATCGCTGCTTCCACCATTGGCTTCCGCCAGCGTACACAAGCTGCGTTCAACAAATCACGTTCTGTAAAATTGTGAGCGCAATCAAGAGCCATATCAGCAGACTGCACTAAAGAGTCTACATTTTCCGGTGTGATATAGTCATGAACTGCTTCGATCTGGATATCAGGATTGATCGCCTGTAAGGTTTCTTTCGCTTTGAAAACCCTCGGTTTACCTACCCAATCATCCGTCATCAAAATCTGACGATTCATATCGTCCATCCGCAGATCACCGCCCCGGACTAGGATTAACCGCCCAACGCCCGCTACTGCTAGGTAAAGCGCAGCCGTACCGCCTAATCCCCCCACACCAGTCACTAAAACTGTCGCTGACTTCAGACGCTTCTGAGCTACCTCGCCAAAATTTGGGAGCATCATTTGGCGACTATAACGTTCTAACTCGGTAGGCGTTAGGTTGATCACTTTATACCTCCTAATCAGACGTGAGTTCTGTCAGCGTAATTACATTTTTTGGCTTGTCTTTAAACACCTTGAACAGTTTTTGTTCTTGGGGTGAAGATTCCAAAAAAGTCTGATAAGCCTGTTGTAGTGCTAATGAATATTGATTTAATTTTTCTTCGTTGCTCAATTCCGAATTACTGTCAATTTCACTGATGAATTGGGAGAATTTTTTCAGAATATGTAAGCGATTGACATTAACAAGTTTGGGGTCATATTCCAATGCAAAGAATTTAAAATATTCTTCTGCATCGGTAAGTTTTTTGAATTCTTCAATAGTGTTAGTCATTTAGCGTTCTCCAATTGCTTGAGATATTGTTTCAGTTCATCAAGCTGACGATATATTTCATAAGTTGCGGCGGCAACATCCATTAATTGTGTGTAATTTGTGGGTAAGCCTTCTGCTAAGTCGTGCAAATCCATTTTCATTTGTCCGGCTTTGCTGTTGAGGCGTTTGATTTTAGTTTGTAGTTCCTCAATGCTTGTTTCTTCTATTTGCATTGTTGGATTCTCTTTTGAGTTAGAGGGTATTGTGCAACCTTACGCAATGTGCAACTTATTCTTCAAACCCCTCTCCATAGCTTGCTTCCCGCAGGGTACCTCTCCCCTAAAAGGAGAGAGGCTTTTATTATTGCTCCCATTCCCTAGTAGGGAAGGGGTTGGGGGTTAGGTCTGATATCGTCTTGCACACAGCGTTACTTTGGATTTGTTTAATAACTCCCTACTCCCTACTTTTAGATTTTGCTGACTTCGCGGAAGCGGGTAGCTAAATCTAGTCCTTTAGCGACGAATTTTTCGCCTTCTTCTGCTAGTTGTTCTAGGGATTCAAAACCAAAGCGGTGAGCGTCGCGGAGGGTTTTGACTGTGAGTAATAGACGACCAGAAAAGACTAATGCCCAACCAAAGCCTTCATGACTTAAATCAATTACTACTTGGGAAATGAGACCTGTTTCCTGTTCAATTCGGGCAGCTATAGCGCGGAAGAATGACATAATCCGAGCTTGGGTGACGGCATCTACTTCACCTTCAATGGAAATTTCTCGTTTCTTTTTTTTGGGAACAATGAAGGGTTTTAGTAGTAGTTCATCTGACCAACTACGGTAAATTCCGTAAGTGTCTTGTCCGCGAATTTGTAATACTAATGTTTTCAGGAAGGGAGAAGTGGCAACTACATCTTTTGCGGTATCGTTGACACTATTTTCTGCGCTCATACTGTTGCTTCATCCTCTAATTCATCTGCAAAGGTTGTGGTTTTTGGTTGCAATGCTTTCCGTAACCAAGGGGGGGGATTACCTTTTAAGGTTTGGACTAATTTAGTCAGGATTTCTTTAATTTCTTCTTGTTCGGAACGTGCCTTTACTGGGGTGACACCTTTTTTAATTAATTTAGCGGCAGCAGTCCCACCAATTGCTGTGACATAAACAATGGCACAATCAACTAATGCGTCTAGTTTTGGTGTGATTTTATCATCATTACCATCTTGTTGTAAGTCACCTTCAAAGTTCAATGTTTCTAAAAATTGATATCCTTCTGCATTAATTTCGTAGACATCAATTTCTCTCGCCCAACCAAAGTGAGCATTAATATGAACGTGGTCAGTAGTTGTAAAGGCAATTTTCACTTTTATTCTCCTGCTTTTGGGGATTGGGGATTGGGTACTGGGCATTGGGGATTGGGTACTGGGTATTGGGGATTGGGAGATACTGTTGGGAAAATTTTTCCTAGTCCCCAGTCTCTAATCCCCAGTCTCCAGTCCCTAGTCCCCAGTCTCTAATCCCCACAGATGTTTCACTCGTTCTTCTTCTGCTTCTAGAAATAGGTTGCCGATGCCAAATAAGACTTCCATTGAGCCGCGATATCCTACTTTGGTGAAGAGACCATTGCCTAAACGGTCATAAATAGGTATACCGAGACGATAAAGAGGAATGGAAAGCCGTTTGGCGATCGCAGCTACGTTAGAATTACCAATCAGCAGGTCAGATCCAACTGCCAATTCTTCAAAGTCTTCTAAATCACCGATGGTAACGCTTTTGATGGGGAGTTTTTCTAGCAGGGGTGAGCGTGTTGTGGTGACAGCTGCATGAATTTGTGTCCCCATCGATTGCAGAAAGCGCACTGTTGACCACAGTAAGTCCGGTTCTAATGCTAAGGATACTCGCTTCGCACCAAAGTAAAAGTGCGTGTCTAACATTGCATCTTGCAATTGACGGCGTTGACGGCGATATTTTTCGGGTACGGGGTGGCTACTAAGAATGGCTAATGCTTGCAAAAACTCGTCTACTGGTTCTAGTCCAGTGAGTTCGCTAAACACTTCGTAGGGAATGCCAAACCGTTGTTCGAGAATTTTGGCTGCACCCCGCATACTTTCACCCAAGGCGATAGTAAAGGCGGAACAACCTACATCTTTCAGTTGAGACACACTCGTACCACTAGTTGTTATCGCACTGTAACCATCTTCTAGGTGTCCATCCAATGATGCACCGATGTCAGGTACAAAGATAGGGATTAATCCAAAGGAGGTGACGATTTCTTTAATTTCTTGCAAATCCCCTGGAGTGAAGGCAGAACCAGCCAGAATTGTGACTTGTTCGCTTCTGATTCCACCTGCTTGGGGAATTTGTTTAACTATACTCTCCACAGCCGCTGCAAAACCATCTTGCAACGCGCCTTTAAAATCGGGTGTCGGTGCAAAGACTACGGGAATGTGAGCAAGTTCTGGATGGCGATCGCGAATATCCTTAAGGAATCGCTCAATATCATCGCCTCTGGTTTCTGTGAGTCCAGTGCTACACAAACCAATGATTTCGGGATTGGATTTCTCAACTAAGGTAAGAATCGCCTGTTCTACGTTCTCTTCCCCACCGAGAATAGTTGTTACTTCCGTCATCGCTGTAGTAGCGAGGGGAATTGCTTCCCGAAAGTGACGAACTAACACCACCTTGGCGAAGGCTGTACAACCTTGTGAACCGTGGAACAGAGGAATCATCCCCTTCAATCCCAAAAAAGCCAGCGACGCACCCAAAGCTTGACTTTGCTTGAGAGGATTAACTGCAACTGATTTTTCGGGAACAGTAACAACTGCCATTTAGATTAACTCCTGGGTAGAAAATGGGAAAGCAGGGGGAGCAGGGGAGGCAGGGGGAGCAGGGGAGGCAGGGGGAGGAAAATTCCATGCCCCATACCCTACACCCTATGCCCAGTCCCTAATCCCCAATCCCCAGTCCCTCAAAAACACGATTTTGATTTTTGGTATATTCGTTAGCCCATGTCCCCATATCTTCTTCCCAAGGTGCAGGCTTACGGACTTGTTCCCAAATTGGGCTGTAGAGGGCTTCGTAGAGTTCCCGCGCCATCTCTAACATACCTACATAGCCAGCGTAGGGATGATGACGTTCTTGGTTGATATCGAGAAAAGGAATCCGGGCTTTGAGGGCGGTGTATTGGTTACGACCACCAGCAATTAACATATCTGCTTGCGTATCTTTTACCAGTTGTAGGAGTTCTTTGGCGTTGCCTTTTTCTAGCATGATGCCATCAGTACCTAGCAACTTCTTGATTTTAGATTTATCTTCTTCCGTACTCTTTCTGGTACTGGTAGCAACTACTTCTATACCTAAGTCCTTCGCTGCCGAGATAATCGACCAACTCTTGACACCACCTGTATATAATACAACTCGCTTACCTCTGAGGCGATCGCGGTAAGGAGCAAGTGCCAAATCAAGAGCGGCCATCTCTGACGCAATCAGCTGTTCAGTACGTGCTTGTAAATCAGGATCGCCCAATTTGGCGGCAATATTCCGCAGACATCGATTCATATCATCGATGCCATAAAAAGACTCTTCAATGTAGGGGATGCCGTATTGTTCCTCCATCTTTTTCGCCATATTGAGCAACGCCCGCGAACAAATCATTACGTTCAGCTTGGCGCGGTGGGCATAGCGGATTTCTGCAAATCGAGCATCGCCTGTAATTTTCGACAGGACGCGAATACCCAATTTTTCCAGTAACGGCAGGACTCCCCACATTTCCCCGGCAATGTTATATTCGCCGATTAAGTTTATATCATAGGGGGTGGTAAACTCCGGTTCTGCTGTTCCGACAACATAATCCAATAAAGCTTCGCCGCCGAAACGGTTGCCTAAGTTCTTACTACCAATAAAACCAGGCGCAAATACGGGAATCACAGGAGTACCAATCTTTTCCGCTGCAGTTTTGCAAACAGCATTGATATCGTCACCAATCAAGGCTGTCACACAAGTAGCGTAGACAAATACCGCAGTGGGTTTGTAACGTTTATGAATTTCTAGAATTGCCTTATATAGCTTCTTCTCACCACCGAAGATCACATCATTTTCTGACATATCGGTAGTGAAGCCCATTTTATATAATTGTGGGCCGGAAGAGAGACTACCACGACTACCCCAAGAATTACCAGCGCAGGCGATCGGCCCGTGAACCAAATGAGCCGCATCCACAATAGGTACAAGCGCAATCATCGCCCCATCAAAAGCACAACCCCCTTGAGCAGCACCCGGTTGTGCTTGTTGAGTACAAGACTTATTCTTCTTTGCACCATGTTTCTCTTGATTATGCTCACATCCAGGCTGATTGAGCAGCTCATTAATTTTTCCTTGGGTGTTCATTCTCTCTTCTCGCACGCGATCGACATTTAAATCTTCAGTTATCAGTCATCAGTAATCAGTTATCAACCTAATTACTGATGACCATTCATCATAAACATCTTGCAAAAATCTTCTCTTACCCCGCAAAATACACCTTCGCGTACCTTTGCGTTAACCTTTGCGACCCTAACCCTGCGGGTTCCGCCCTTGGAGGTATGCGTTTAAAAACTTATTCATGGCCGCATTTTCATATAGACCTTTGCAAGAAAGATTAGCAAATGTACTTAGTCACATCCTCTCCACATTCATCAGCCAGATAAGACAAAGCACGGAAACGCAATCCTACAAACTCGTCATACAGAGGATTAAGCTTACACAAAGCTGGAATATGAATAGTCCGCCCAAATAAATTAATATTTCGCTCAAAAGGACAACAGCAAGGAATTAGCTGACAAACGACATGAGCGAAACGAGCATTTTTAACCGGAAAATTATCAACCCAACGACGCAAAGGACGGAGAACATCAAACGCGCCTGGTTGTTTATAGTTGGGTGGATGAAAATTAGGATGATGATGGTGAGTGTGAGTTGATGACATACTAAGGAATTTGAGGTGAATAGAGTTAAGTTAACCTGAGTTCGGGATAAGAAATCCTCGAAACCCTTGAGTTCTCGTTGTTCGGTCTGAAGCTATGTTTTCATCTATTCTCAATAAAGCATGTTGTTGAGATTAATCTCATTTGTGAAACTTAGTGACAAAATGATTC